>JBBASR010000027.1:17951-35097 GCA_040399125.1 Cyanobium sp.
GGCGCGAAAGAACAGACGCCGGGAGGTGGGATCGTCCTGCAGCAGGGATCCGGCCAGGCCCAGGGAATCACTGAGGGGCCGGCTCACCGCGAAGCCCTGCTCGGCGAGCCGAATCGCCGGAGCCAGCACCCGCTCCCGGGAAAGGCGTCCGTAACAACGCTGCGCCAGCAGCAGACCCGCCACGCTGCCCGGTACGGCGGTGCTCTGCAGGCTGCGGCTGGCACGCTGGCGGTCCACCGTGCCATCGGGCCGCTGAAACATCGTGGGGGTCGCGGCCAGGGGCGCCGTTTCCCTGAAGTTCACCGCCACCGCCACACCCCGCCCCAGAAGAAGCTCCGGCGCCGGCTCGCCGGCGCGGGGCCGAACCGCACAACCCCGCGCCGCCGCCGGCGATCGCTCGGGCAGCCAGAGCACCAGGAAACCGCCACCCCCGAGGTTGCCGGCCTGGGGATGGGTCACGGCCAGGGCAAAGGCCGTGGCCACCGCCGCATCCACCGCATTGCCCCCCTGCCGCAGCACCGCGACGCCGGCCGCCGCCGCAAGCGGTTCCTGGGCGGCCACCATCCCCCCCGCCGACCAGACGCCATGGAAGCGTTGCCGCTGTTCCTGCAGCTCATTGACAGCAGGGGATCCCAGAGGGGCAGCCGGCCCCGCCAGGGCGGGAAGGGGAGCCAGCAGGCCCAGCAGCAGCCCAGGCAGGGCCGCCACCGAATAGCGACGCCGGCCCTTCATCGGCTTTCCTCCGGGGTCCCGAATCCCCCGCCCCCTGGCGTTTCGATCCAGAGAATCTCGCCCGGCCGGATCGATAACTCCACCCGGCCCTCCAGCGATTCCAGCGAACCATCGAGGCGTTCCAGCCGATTGCGGCCGGGGAGGCCTGGCTCCCCTCCCGCCAGTCCGAAGGGCGCCACCCGCCGCGACCCCGAGAGAAGCGCCACCGTCATCGGCGCCAGGAAGCGCAGCCCCCGCACCACCCCATCGCCCCCTCGCCAGCGACCGGCTCCCCCACTGCCGCGGCGGATCGCAAACCGTTCCAGCCTCACGGGGTAGCGGTCCTCCAGGATTTCCGGATCGGTGAGGCGGGAATTGGTCATGTGGCTCTGCACGGCGCTGGCGCCGGCGAACCCCTCGCCGCCAGGCACCTTGCCGGCGCCGGTGCCGCCACAGATCGTCTCGTAGTACTGGCGGCGGGCATCGCCGAAGCTGAGGTTGTTCATCGTGCCCTGGGCCGCAGCCAGCACTCCGAAGGCGGCGAACAGGGCATTGGTCACCGCCTGGGAGGTTTCAACGTTGCCGCCCACCACGGCCGCCGGCGCCTGCGGATGCAGCAGGCTGCCGAGGGGCACCTGCAGATCGATCGGATCGAAGCAGCCGGCATTGAGAGGCATCGGTCGCCCCACCAGGCAACGGAAGCCATAGAGCACAGCCGCCTTGGTGATCGCCAGCGGGCTGTTGAGATTGCCGGCCTGCTGGGGGGAGGTGCCGCTGAAGTCCACCGCCGCACGACGCGCCTGCCGGTCGATGCGCACCGCCAGCTGAATCCGGCTGCCATCGTCGAGCTCGAGCGTGTGGCTGCCGTCCTTGAGTCGGTCGATCACCTGCCGCACCGCTTCGGCCGCATTGGTCTGCACATGGCCCATGTACGCGAGCACCTCGGCCATGCCGTGGTTGCGGAAGCAACGCTGCAGCTCGCGCACCCCCAGCTGGTTGGCCGCCACCTGGGCCTGGAGATCGGCGAGCAACTGGTCGGGGTTGCGCACCGGATGGGGGCCGGCGGCGAGCCGTTGGCGCCAGGACGCCTCCGCCAGGCATCCATCAACCAGCAGGGGCACGTTGTCGAGCAGCACTCCCTCCTCCTCGATCGAACGGCTGAAGGGAGGCATCGAACCGGGGGTGATCCCTCCCACATCGGCGTGGTGCCCCCGGCAGGCCACATAGGCCAGGGGATCCCCCAGGGGCTCTGTCTCCACCGGCACGGCGAACACCGGCGTGATCACGGTGATGTCCGGCAGATGGGTGCCGCCGTTGTAGGGGTTGTTGGACGCCACCGCCTCGCCGGGACGCAGCGGCGGGCGCTGCCCCTCCCCCACCGCTGCCAGCAGAGCCGCCACGCTCTCTCCCATCGAGCCCAGATGCACGGGGATATGGGGCGCATTGGCCACCAGCCGGCCGCAGGCATCGAAGAGGGCGCAGGAGAAATCGAGCCGTTCGCGGATGTTCACCGAGCGGCTGCTCTGCTGCAGGCGCTCCCCCATCTGCTCGGCGATGGCGGCAAAGCGAGCGTTGTAGAGCTCCAGGGCCACCGGATCCACCGGCACTTCCTGCTCTACCGGCCGTTGCCGCTCTGCCGCCGCGGCAGCGGAAGCCCGCAGGGGAAGGGACGGGGCGGTGGTGGGCTCCAGCCGCAGCGCTCCTCCAGGGAGCAGGCAGGCCCGCCAGCCAGGTTCGACCACGATCGTGCCGGTGGCCTCGAGCACCACGGCCGGGCCCTCCAGCCCCTGGCCCACCCCCAACTGCTCGCGGCGCCAGAGCGGCACCTGCTGCCAGACCATGCCGCGGGCAAGCCCCTCCCCAGAGGATCCGCTCTCTGGCAGACAGAGCGGCGTCCGCCTGGGCGCGGCGGCGGCAGGCTCCGGGGGCGCTGCGAGCCTCGACCCGGCGGCCCCTGCCGAGGCCTGCGGCGGGCCCTGGGCAGCGCGGGACTCAGCCACCAGCTCCAGTTGGATCCGTTCCACCACCAGCGACTCGCCGACCACCCCATGGCCGTAGCGCCGACGGTGCAGGCGCTCATACGCCTGACGCAGCTGCCGCTCCCAGGCAGCCGGTTCGCCGGCATCGGGCCAGTCGATCAGCAGGCCGCGGTCGCGCCCCTCGCCGCGCAGCTCCAACCGTCTCTGCTGCCGGGAGCGCTGGCCGACGGCCAGGTCCCCCACCTGCCGCAGCGCCTCCTCTCCCGTTTGCGCCAGGGCCTCGATCGAGGCCTGCAGCTGGGGCATCAGCTCCGGCGCCAGCGGCTGCCGGCACGATTGTTCCTGCAGCAGCGACTGGGAGGAAAGACCGATGCCATAGGCGGAAAGCACACCCGCCAGCGGATGGAGCAGCACCTGCCGGATGCCGAGGACTGAGGCCAGGGCGCAGGCATGCTGCCCGCCGGCCCCGCCGTAGCCCACCAGCACGGCATCGCGGATGTCATGGCCCCGCTGGATCGAAATGCGCCGGATCGCCTCCGCCATCCGCTCGCAGGCAATCGTGATCGCCCCCTGGGCCACGGCTTCGGGGGAAGGGGGCGGGTCGGCACCGGCCGCGGCAAGACGTTCGGCCAGCCCGGCGAACTGCTCGCCGACCACCACCGGATCGGCGGGTTGATCGCCGCCAGCACCGAACACCGCCGGCAGGGCCTCCACCGGCAGGCGGCCGAGCAGCAGGTTGGCATCGGTGATCGTCGGCGGCCCACCGCGGCGATAACAGGCGGGCCCGGGATCGGCTCCCGCCGAGCGGGGGCCCACCTGGAGCCTGCCGCCTTCCACCACCAGCACCGAGCCACCGCCGGCCGCCACCGTGTGGATCGGCAACCTCGGGGCCAGGATCCGCAGGCCCGCGATCTCGGTTTCGCTGCTGCGCTCCCAGCCCGCCCCATCGCGGCGGGCTTCGAAGTGGAAGACATCGGTGGAGGTGCCCCCCATGTCGAAGCCCAGGATGGTGCCGGCCGCCGCCACGGCACCGGCTGCCGCCACAGCCCCCACCATGCCGCCCGCCGGCCCGGAGAGGATCGTGTCCTTGGCCAGCAGCAGCGCCGGCGACTGCAGCACCCCGGCGGAGGTCATCACCCGCAGGCGCGTGGCGGATCCGAGCTCCGCCTGCACCCGGTCGAGGTAGGTCCGCAACGGCCCCCGCAACGCCGCCTCGACCAGGGTGGTGGCCAACCGCGGCACCAGTCGCGGCTGGGGGCTCACCCGATGGGAGAGCTGCACGTCGGTCCAGCCCCGCTGCTCCAGCCAGCGGGCGAGCTGTTGCTCATGGATGGGATGGCGACTGCTGTGCAGCAGGGCCACGGCACAGACGCCATAGCCATCGCGGCGGGCCTGCTCCAGAGCCGCCTCCAGGGCGGAATCGAGCCGCAGCGGTTCCAGCTCGCTGCCATCGACCGCCAGCCTGCCGCCCACCTCCAACACCCGCATCGGCAGCGGCGCTGGGCGTTCGATCCGCAGCGCGAAGATCTCTGGTCGATGCTGATCCCCGATCAGGGGCAGGTCGGCGAAGCCCTCGTTGAGGAGCAGCAGCACCGGATCCAGGCGCCGCTCCAGCAGGGCATTGGTGGCCACGGTGGTGCCGAGCCGCACCTCCTCCACCAGACCCGCCGGCAGCGGCTGCCCCGGGGGAAGGCCGAGCACCTCGGCCATGGCGCGGATGGCTGGATCGCCGGGGAGATCGGGCTGCTCGGAAAGCACCTTGCGCACCACCAGTTCCCCGTCCGGGGCCTGGGCCACCAGATCGGTGAAGGTGCCGCCCCGATCAATCCAGAACCGCCAGCCGCCCACGGTGCGCCGCCCTCAGCGGTAGTTCTCGAACTGCAGCGGCACCTCCACGTCCTGGCCCTTGAGCAGCTGGATCGCCTGCTGGAGGTCGTCCTTGTTTTTGCCGGTGACGCGCAGGCTGTCGCCCTGGATCGCCACGGTGACCTTCTTGAGCTGGTCGCGCACGGTCTTGGAAAGCTGCTTGGCCAGCTCCTGGCTGAGGCCCTTGCGCAGCTTCACCACCTGCTTCACCTTGTTGCCGCCCACCGGTTCGGGGGTCTGAAAATCGAAGATCTTGAGGGAAAGGTTGCGCTTGGTGGCCTTCTGGCGCAGCACATCCACCACCGCATCGAGGGTCATGTCGCTGGCGGTGGTGATCGTGAGACTGGCCTCGTCGAGATCGATTTCGGTGCCGGAATCCTTGAGGTCGTAACGCTGGCCCACGTCGCGGCGCACCTGATCCACGGCGTTCACCAGCTCCTGGCGGTCGAAATCAGAAACCACATCAAAGGAGAAGCTGTCGGCCATGGAGCGAGGGATGGGGTTGTGCCCACCCTAGAAAAGGGAGCAAAGAGACGTCCCCTCCATGCTCAGCCTCCTGCCTTCAGGTAACGCCGCCGCTCCCTTCGCCTGGGGGCTGGTGCTGGCGGCCGGCGTGGTGGTCGCCAGCCTGATCCCGCTCGGTGCCGCCCGCTCCCAGGCGGATTTCACCCCGGCCGACCTGGCAGCCCCGCGGGCGATGTTCGAGCGCTTGCCGGCCTGGGGCAAACGGGCCAACTGGGCGCACCAGAACAGCTTCGAGGCGTTCACGCTGTTCGCGCCGGCGGTGCTGCTCTGCCTGATCACGGCGCCGGCCCTGCCCCGTTGGCTGGGGGTCGCCGCCCTGGTCCATCCGGCCCTGCGGCTGGCCTATATCGGCGCCTATGTGGCCAACCTGCCGCCGCTGCGGAGCCTCTGCTGGGCGGGGGCGATCATCTGCACCGGACTGCTCTACACCGAAGGACTGAAGGCCGTGCTGGCCGGATGAGTTCCGGCCTCGGGAAACCAGACCGGCAACTGCGTGTACAGCGCTGCATTCCTGGCGTTCTCGCGGGATTCCGTGCGCCAGCAACAGGCACGACCTGCGTACTTCTGCAGCACCAGTTCGTTGGCCCACTCCCAGATCAAGCGGGCCGTGGCCTCCATCCCCACGTTCTCCATCACCCGCAGGGAGAGGGCCCCCAGCTGATCGAGGCGTCGCCACTCGTGGAGCAGGGGGTCGTCCTCATTGACCAGGAAAGTGTGATCAAACTGATCCCGCAGCCGGGTGCCGAGCTCGCCTAGGGCGGAGAAATCCACCACGAAGCCGTTTTCATCGAGGTGGGTACTGCGGAACCAGAACGTGAAGGAGCGGCTGTAGCCATGCACGAAGCGGCAGTGGCCGGGATGCCGCCACTGGCGATGGGTGCAGGGGAAATCCTCGAAGGTCTTGGTGGATTCATACATGGACAACACCGCTCCTCAAGGCCTGGAAGCAGAGGAATCCCCCTGCTGAAGGCCCCGCAGGGCCGCCAGCAGGGACGCCGGGCTCTGGGGATCCACCATCAGCACCGATCCCCCCTGGGCGCTGGCCATCTCCTGGCCCATGGCCATCCAGTCCTTGGCGAGCAGCAGCCGCAGGCTCTCGGCGGCTGCGGGATGGGCCTCGATCGCCTCCGCCAGCTCGCGGGCGGCCGCGGCCCTTGCCTGGGCCAGCAGCAGCTGCTGCTTGGCCTGGGCATCGGCCTCCAGAAGCAGGGCCTCCTGCTTGGCCTTCGCATCGAGCACGAGGGCCTCGGCGCGGCCCCGGGCCGCATTCACCTGGGATTCCTTCTCCCCCTCGGAGCGCAGGATCGCAGCCCGCTTCTCCCGTTCGGCGGTCATCTGCTGCTCCATCGCCTGCTGCACCCCCTGGGTGGGCTTGATGTCCCGCAGCTCGACGCGGGTCACCTTCACGCCCCAGGGATCGGTGGCCTGATCCAGCTCCTTGAGCAGCACCTCATTCACCTCCTGGCGGGTGGTGAAGGTCTGGTCGAGGTCGAGCTTGCCCATCTCGGCGCGGATCTGGGTGAGCACCAGGTTCACCATCGCCGCCTGCAGGTTGTCCACCGCGTAGTAGGCGCGGGAGTGCTCCAGCAGCTGCCAGTACACCACCGCATCCACCTCGATCGACACGTTGTCGCGGGTGATGCACTGCTGTGGCGGGATGTCGAGCACCCGCTCCTTGAGCGATTCGTGGCTCACCACCCGCTCCACCCCCGGCAGCACCAGGGAAAGGCCCGGACTCAGCTGCCGGTTGTACTTACCGAGGCGTTCCACCAGCATCGAGCGACTGCTGCTCGTGACCTTGACACTGCTGATGCCGAGCACGGCCAGCAGCGCCAGCACGGGAACCACGAGGCCTTCCATCGCCATCGGACAGCACTGGCTCAAACCTAGGCAGGATGGACAGGTCGGTCAGCGGATTCGATGGTGGTGAGCACTCCCCTGGTCTGGCTGGCCCTGGCTGCCGGCCTGCTGCTGCTGGTGCTGGTCGGTCTCGACAGCGATGGTCTGGTGCTGATCGCCGCCGGGGCTGCCCTGCTGCTCACCGCCGCGGTGGCGCTGCTGCCGCTGCCGCTACCCCTGCAGCTGCTGTTGTTCGCGGGGCTGCTGGTGGCCGGCTACGCAGTGCTCCGGCGCTGGTCGGGGCGGCAGGGGGACGGCCGCCTCCCCCCCAGTGCCAGGGCCGAACTGGCGGAAGTGATCAGCGGCTTCGAAGCCGGCCACCCCGGCAGCGGCAGCGGCGCTGCAGAAGGGCGGGTTCGCTGGCAGGGCCAGAGCTGGTCGGCCCTGAACCTCGAGCCAGGGCCGCCGCTGCCCCCCGGCAGCCTGGTGACGGTGCTGGGGAGGGAAGGTACGCAGCTGCAGGTGCTGCCGGCGGGGCCGGCGGCCGTCAGTCGAAGAACATCAGGCTGACCACCTTGCCCATGTCCTCGGCGGTACGGCAGCTGGAGAGCAGGGTTTCGCTGTCGTGGAAGGCGTAGCAGATCAGCTGATCACAACGGCTGATGATCTCCTGGTTGCAGAGGCTGCTGGCCATCGGCAGCGGCAGTTCATCGTGTTCAGGACGCTCCACCAGGTGCAGAACCCTCTCGAGCTGGTCGCGGGATTCCCGGGGCTGGCGATCGAGGCTCTGGGGCAGCAGCACGGTGAGCCGGGCGGGATCGACGTCGAGCACGCTGCGGATCACGGCCGAATTCACTCCCTGGGCCCCGGAGGTGATCAGGCTGTGGCCTTCCTGGGCAAGGGAGCGGGCCACCAGCTCCACCAGGTGAATGGAGACCACCGGAACATGGCGGCTGCCGAGGATGGCAATCCGCCGTTTGCCCCGGTCCTGCAGCATGGCCAGCTCCTGGGCCAGCGTGTCGATCCGGTCGAGAGCCGGTAGATCAAGGGACCGGGTCACCCTTCTCCCGCCGTGATTGCCTCGAAACCTAGCAGCGTTTCAGGCCCTCACGGGAAGCCGGAGGCGCTCGAACAGGCGATCGAAATGGCAGTGCTCCTGCACCAGCCGGATGGCATAGCTGGCCTTCACCGCTTCGTGCAGACGCCCATGGCCGATGGTGGCTTCGATCACCTCCACCGTGGTGAGGGTGTCGTGGTCGACCTTGAGCACGGGAACCTCCAGTTCTTCGGCCCGGCTGATCAGCTGGGGGAGGGGTTCGCCGGCACCGGTGAGCACCAGACACTGGGTGGAGGCCTCCAGGGCAGCCAGCTGGATGTCGGTGCGATCGGCACCTGTGACCACCGCCATGTTGCGGCGACGGCGGAAGAACTCCATGGCGGAGTTGACGTTCATCGCGCCGATCGAGAGGGTCTCCACCAGCAGGTCCAGCCGTTCGCGGCTGCAGAGCACGCGGGCGTGCAGCCGCCGGGCCAGCTCCTCCACGGTGACGCTGCGCAGCAGCGGACTACGGGGCATCACGCCCAGCACCGGCAGCCCCAGGCGCTCCAGGGCGGGCACCTCTTCCTCCCGCAGCCGGGCCATCTGCTCGGGGTCCACCATGTTGAGCACCACCCCGGCCAGCAGATCCCCGAGTTGCTGGCGGGCCTCCAGCAGCGCATCGGCGCTGCGGCTGTCGTTCCAGGCATGCACGAGCACCACGGGCGCCTGCAGGGTCTTGGCCATCTGCACCAAGCCCAGCCCGAACAGGAGTCCCTCACTGAGGCGACCGGCGGCCTCCAGCAGAACCAGGTCGGCGGCCATGCCGGCCAGCTGCTGCTGCAGGGCGGCAAAGCCGGCCCCGGGCTGCAGGTCGCCGCTGAGCAGGCGCCCGCGGGCCGCCGGGGCTTCCAGCACATCCACCGAGGGCAGCAGCTGGCTGTCGGGCAGGCCGAGGGTCGAGCCGATGAAACGCACATCGGCGTCGAGCAGGGGATCTGCCGGCGATCGGGGGGCTGCGCCGTCGAGATCGGTGTCGAGATCGGTGGCGAGCGGCTTGCCGTAGGCGATCGTCACTCCCTGGCGCAGCAGCTGGCGGGCCAGCCCCAGCAACACTGCCGACTTGCCACTGAAGGGATCACAGGAGCCGATCAGCAGGGGGGTGGGCATGGGCGACCTCGCCGGGGTCCACGGATGGGGGCCAATCTAGGCAGTCCCTCGCTCCGCCAGGCCGGACCATGCCGGACTCCGCCGCTTCTCCGCCCGCCCCTGCCCCCGAGCCGACCACAGTGGCGATCACCGGCGCCAGTGGTGCCCTGGGGCGGGCGCTGCTGCGCCGCTGGCACGATCGCGGCGCCCGGCTGATCGCCCTCACCAGCAGCGATCAGCCCCTGGAGCTGGTGGACGGGACGGGCCAGCCGATCCCGCTGCGGCAGGTGCGCTGGCGGGTGGGAGAGGAAGGGGCCCTGGCGGAGCTGCTGGCGGAGGTGGACGTGCTGGTGCTCAACCACGGCATCAACGTGCTCGGCGCGCGGGACGCCGAGGCTG
Source organism: Cyanobium sp. (assembly GCA_040399125.1). GTDB lineage: Bacteria > Cyanobacteriota > Cyanobacteriia > PCC-6307 > Cyanobiaceae > Cyanobium. The sequence goes on from JBBASR010000027.1 coordinate 27,456, forward strand.
TGGAGCGCTCGCTGGAGGTGAATGCCCTCAGTGCCTGGCGGCTGCTGGAGCTGTTCGCCGGCTGCCGCAGCGGCAGGGGAGGGGAGGTGTGGCTGAACACCTCCGAGGCCGAGATCCAGCCGGCGCTGAGCCCGCTCTACGAAATCAGCAAACGATTGATCGGCCAGCTGTTCAGCCTCAGGGCCCTGGATCTGACCCGGACGGACCCGCAGACCGGACGGCCGGCGCTGCGGTTGCGGCGGCTGGTGCTCGGCCCGTTCCGTTCCGCCCTGAATCCCTACGGGGTGATGACGGCCGATTGGGTGGCCGGCCAGATCCTGCTCCAGGCCGGCTGGAACCTGGGCCTGATCATCGTGACCCCCAACCCCCTCACCTACGTGCTGATGCCGATCACCACCCTGGGGCGCTGGGCCTATTACTCAGCCCTGGATGCCATCCCGGCGCTCAGAAGTCCCGGTCGGTGAGAATCTCGCAGCCGTCGCTGGTGACGGCGATCGTGTGCTCCCACTGGGCGGAGAGGCTGCCGTCGACGGTGATCACGGTCCAGCGATCCTTGAGGGTGCGACAGGCCTTGCTGCCGGCGTTGAGGATCGGCTCCACGGCGAGGGTCATGCCGGGCCGGAGCTTGAGGTTGGGCAGATCGCGGGTGCGGTAGTTGAACACCGAGGGCTCCTCGTGAAGATTTCTGCCCACGCCATGGCCCGTGTAGTCCTCCACCACGGCGAAGCCATGGGCCTCCACGTGGTCCTGCACGGCACCGGCAATGTCGAGCAAGGTGTTGCCGGCCTTGATCTGGGCCAGCCCCTTCATCAGCGATTCCTGGGCGACGCGGCTGAGGGTGCGGGCCTGCTCCGGCACCCCCTCCCCCACACAGATCGTCACGCAACTGTCGCCGTGGTAGCCCTCGAAGTAGGCGCCGGTGTCGATCTTGATCAGGTCGCCGGCCTCAATCAGACGCTTGGCATTGGGAATGCCATGCACCACCTCGTTGTTGATCGAGGCACAGATGCTGGCGGGAAAGCCGTGATAACCCTTGAAGCTGGGGGTGGCTCCCATCTCGCGGATCCGCTTCTCGGCATGGGCGTCGAGGTCACCGGTGGTCATGCCGGGAGCGGCCATGTCGATGATCTCGCGCAGCACGGTGGCCACAATCCTGCTGGCCTGGCGCATGATCTGAATCTCCCGCGCCGACTTGATCTCCACCCCTTGACGGCCCTTCTGGATGCGGGGGCCGCTCTGGGTCACGGCGGCGCTGGCCTTGGCCCCGGCGGTGGTGCTGGCCAGGAGATCGGCGAACAGGTTCATGTTGCGACGGCTCCGGCGCGGGTCAGGTCTGAGGTTTCAAGTTATCAATGGCGTCCCCCCTGTCGTCGGCCGCCATGGCCATGCCGGACGAATCCTCCTCCCCTGCCGCGGCCGGCCCCAGGCCCCAGCCGCGCCCGCAGCCCCTGGCGGCGCGCCTGCGCCAGGCCCACGCCAACCTGGCACCGCTGGTGCTGGCCCCCCTGCTGGTGACGGTGCTGAGCGGCATGGGCTACCGCCTCCTGCGGGACTGGGGCGGCCTCAGCCGCGACAGCGCCCACGTGCTGATGGTGATGCATGAGGGCGAATGGCTCAAACCGCTGCTGGGTCCCCAGGGAGAGACCGTCTACGTGCTGCTGAATGGCCTGGGATTGCTGTGGATGCTGGCCAGCGGCGGCGGCATGGTCTGGCAGCGGCTGCGGCGCACCCCGCCGAGCTCCGGATCCGGGGGGGACACCTGAGCCGGTACACTGGCGGTTTGGCCAGGCGTCGCGGAATCTGGGATGGCAGCGGAAACAAACGAAACCACCACGGATGTGGCGGTCACTGAGATTGATCAGAGCGACGTGGAGTCGACCACCGTCGACACCGTGGTGCAATCCACGGCCAAACCAGCCGTGAAGGCCACCACCGGCAAGCTGAGCGCCAGTGAACTGATCGCCGCCTTCGAGGCGGAACAGCTCAAGAGCGATCTGCCCGAGATCTACGTGGGCGACACCGTCAAGGTGGGCGTGCGCATCCGGGAAGGCAACAAGGAACGGATCCAGCCCTACGAGGGTGTCGTGATCGCCAAGCGCCACGGCGGCCTCAATGAGACGATCACGGTGCGCCGGATCTTCCAGGGCATCGGCGTGGAGCGGGTGTTCATGCTTCACAGCCCCCAGGTGGCTTCCGTGAAGGTCGAGCGACGGGGTAAAGTTCGTCGGGCGAAGCTCTTCTACCTGCGCGATCGCGTGGGCAAAGCTACCCGTGTGAAGCAACGCTTCGATCGCTGAAGCTTGTCCCCCGACGCCTATCCGTCGGGGTATGCCTCATTCCCTGGGGCCATCGCCTTGCGCCGTTAGTTCAGTTGGTAGAACGCAGGTCTCCAAAACCTGATGTCGGGGGTTCAAGTCCTCCACGGCGCGTTCGATGGCCCCTCTCTGCAGTCTCGTGGTTCCGAACATGGAGTTGGATCTACAACCCGGTGATGTGGTCAAGGTGCTGGAATCCGCAGCCCTTGGGTGGGTCCGGGCCCGGGTCATCCGGGTCAAGTCCGGTGGTCGGGTGGTGGTTCAGAGCGACCAGGGCCGTGAGTTCACGGCCCGTGGCAATCAGGTGCGCCTGATCGAGCCGGCTGGCTTCCGTCCCTGATCCCCCTGGCACCGTTCAAGCAAGATCGCCCTTCTCGCCGGCCCCCATGGGTCGGCTTTTTTGCGTTTGCCCTTCCGGAGCCTTCGAAAACGGACGATTCCCCCCCAGGCCGTTGACGGAGGGACCAGTGGCGATGGATACTTCCCTGGTCGGCGCAAAACCGGCTTCTCCGGCTGCCGGAGATTTCCAGGCTCTTCGGACCTGGAAGCTGATGGACCAGAGCCTTTTCGAGGCTTCTGAGACCGTCTGGGACTGTAGTTCAATCGGTTAGAGCACCGCCCTGTCACGGCGGAAGTTGCGGGTTCGAGCCCCGTCAGTCCCGTTAAACCATCAGGAGTGATCAGCGTGGCAGTCACGGGTCCGGTGCGCGTTCGACTGGCGCCCAGCCCCACCGGCACGCTGCACATTGGTACAGCCCGCACGGCCGTCTTCAACTGGCTGTTCGCCCGCCGGCACGGTGGTCAGTTCCTGCTGCGCATCGAAGACACCGATAAGGAACGCAGCCGCCCGGAATACACCGAGAACATCCTCGAAGGCCTGCAGTGGCTGGGCCTGACCTGGGACGGTGAACCCGTGATCCAGAGCGAGCGGATCGAGGCCCACCGATCCGCGATCCAGCACCTGCTCGATTCCGGCAGGGCTTACCGCTGCTACGCCACCGAGCAGGAACTCACCGAGATGCGCGAGCGGCAGGCGGCCGAGAATCGCCCTCCTCGCTATGACAATCGCCACCGCAACCTCAGCCCCGAACAGGAGCAGGCCTTCCGCGCCGAGGGTCGGGAAGCGACCATCCGCTTCCGGATCGACGACGACGCCACGATCACCTGGAACGACCTGGTACGTGGCGCGATGCAGTGGAGTGGCGCCGACCTCGGCGGCGACATGGTGATCGCCCGCCGGGCCCCCGCCGACCGGATCGGTGATCCCCTCTACAACCTCGTGGTGGTGGTGGACGATGCCGCCATGGAGATCACCCACGTGATCCGCGGCGAGGACCACATCGCCAACACCGCCAAACAGCTGCTGCTCTACGAGGCCCTCGGGCAACCGCTACCGGTGTTCGCCCACACCCCCCTGATCCTCAACCAGGAGGGCCGGAAACTCTCCAAGCGCGATGGGGTCACCTCGGTGAGCGACTTCCGGCGGATGGGCTACGACCCGAAGGCACTGGCCAATTACATGACCCTGCTGGGCTGGTCTCCACCGGAAGGGATGGGGGAGCGCTTCAGCCTGGCGGAAGCCGCCGAGGTCTTCGATTTCGTCCGGGTCAACCGCGCCGGGGCCCGCTTCGACTGGGACAAACTCAACTGGCTCAACGGCCAGGTACTGCACGGACTCGATCCGGCCGACCTGCGCCAGCAACTGTTGCCGCTGTGGCAGGAAAAGGGCTGGAACGACCAGGGTGGCGATGCCGAGTGGCAGATCGAACTCTGCCGCCTGCTGGCCCCCTCCCTGACCCTGCTGGCCGACGGAATCGACCAGGCCACCCCCTTCTTTGAAACTCCCGTTGCCGATGAAGCAGCCCAGGCCCAGCTGGCCAGTGAAGGGGCGCGGGCCGGCCTGGCGGCGCTGCGGCAGCAGTTGCCCGCCCAAGCCACAGAGCTGACCCCAGACCTGGCTCAGGCCCTGCTGGGTCAGGCGGCTGTCGATGCCGGCATCAAGAAAGGGGTGCTGATGAAGAGCCTGCGGGCCGCCCTGCTGGGCAGCCTTCAGGGTCCGGACCTGGTCACCACCTGGCAGCTGCTGCATCGCCTCGGCGCTGACGCCACCCGGATCGAAGCGGCCCTCTGACCACCCCGGTCGGCTGCGGCGTCACTCGTCTTCGAGGGTGCCGTACACCGGCTCCACCCGCAGGCCGATCACGCTGCCGGCCCGCAGCACCAGGTATTCGCCCTGCAGATCGTTGATCGGCACGTTCACGAACGCCTCCGGCGCCGCCCCATTGAGCACCGTGCCGTACCACTGCTGAAAGGCCTCAAGGGTGGGGAAGGACACCAGCTCGTGATGGCCGCTGCTCAGCAGCAGATGGATGTTGAAACGACGAGGGACACGGGACATGACGCAGGGCATTCCTGGGGGGCATGGGCCCAGGATGGCGCAAGTCGCCGCAACGGCAGCCCGGCAGGTCGGTAGAGCGGATGGAGGGGGCTGCCGGTGCGGGTGAGTCCAAGGGCGGCCAGGGGCACGGACTGCCGCCGCAGCAGCCGCAGCACCTGCTGATCCCGCTGCTGCCAGCTGCCGTGGTTGCCCCAGCCGAGCCATACCAGCGAACTGTGGGCAAGACAGTGCCGGATCCAGCGATCATTGCCGGGGCCCACGGGATCGCCTGCCTGCCGCAGCTGGGCAGGCAGGGCACCGACCCGGGCGAACAGGTTCACCACCTCCAGCCCCCCGAAGCCCCAGCCCCTGGCGAAACCCACCAACCGCCGCAGGGTGGGATCGTCGCGATCGGCATCGGCCCGCGAGGGGTTGAGCCCGATGAACAACAGCCGGGGGGCGGCGGGATCCCAGACCCGCTCCAACCACCAGCGGTAGCGACGGCAGCGACTGAAACGGGCCCTCCTCCCCAGGCGGAGCTGGTCTGGCAGGCTGGGCCGATCGGCCGGGTGGGAAGAGCGGGCAACCATGGCAGCAGAAACGGCCCCAGAAACGGCAACCAGGCCCATGCTGCTGCTGGTGGATGGCCATTCCCTGGCCTTCCGCAGCTTCTACGCCTTCAGCAAGGGAGGGGAGGGCGGTCTGAGCACCAGGGAAGGCATCCCCACCAGCGTGACCTATGGCTTCCTGAAGGCGATGCTCGATCACTGCCGGGGGCTGACGCCCCAGGGGGTGGTGATCGCCTTCGACACCGCTGAGCCCACCTTTCGCCATGAGGCGGACGAGGCCTACAAGGCCCATCGAGACGAGGCCCCCGAACACTTCTTCCAGGACCTGGGCAACCTGCAGCGCATCCTCCGGGAAGCGCTCGACCTGCCGCTGTGCATGGCGCCGGGCTACGAAGCCGATGACGTGCTCGGCACCCTGGCCAACCGGGCTGCCGACCAGGGCTGGCGGGTACGGATCCTCTCCGGCGACCGGGATCTCTTCCAGCTGGTGGACGACCAGCGGGACATTGCCGTGCTCTACATGGGTGGCGGCCCCTATGCCAAGAACAGCGGGCCGATGGAGATCCGCCGCGAAGGGGTGATCGCCAAGCTCGGGGTGCCGCCGGAAGACGTGGTGGATCTCAAGGCCCTCACCGGCGACAGCTCCGACAACATCCCCGGCGTCAAAGGGGTGGGTCCGAAAACCGCCATCACCCTGCTGCGGGAATACAGCAATCTCGATGGCATCTACACCGCCCTCGACGCCCTCACCGAGGAGAAGAACGGCCAAGGCGCCCTCAAGGGCGCCCTCAGGGCAAAGCTGGCGGGGGACAGGGAGAACGCCTATCGCTCCCGGATGCTGGCCGAGATCCTGGTGGACATCCCCCTGCCCGAGGAGCCCCGGCTCGAGCTCGGCGAGGTGAACACCGAACGGCTGGTGGACAGCCTCACCGAACTGGAGCTGTACAGCCTGGTGCGACAGGCGGACTTCTTCGCCCGAACCTTCTCGGCCCATCCGCCGGCCGACCAGCCCCCTGCCGCCGGGGCCGCCGCATCCGCGGCAGTGGCAGAGCCAGGGGCGGTGGCAGAGGGAACGGGCGAACGGCCGCTGCTGGAGCCCCGGATCATCACCACCCCGGAGCAGCTGGAGGGCCTGATGACCCAGCTGATGCTCTGCACCGATCCCGAGGCACCGGTGGCGCTCGACACCGAAACCACGGCCCTCAATCCGTTCCGCGCCGAGCTCGTGGGCATCGGCCTGTGCTGGGGGGATGCGGGTACGGCCCTGGCCTACGTGCCAGTTGGCCATCGCGACGCGACGGAGGCGGATCTGCTGAGCGGCCCCAGTGATGCACCGCCCCAGCTGCCACTGGAAGCGGTGCTGACGGCCCTGGCCCCCTGGCTGGCCAGCACCGCCCACCCCAAGACGCTGCAGAACGCCAAATACGACCGGCTAATCCTGATGCGCCACGGCCTGCCCCTGGCCGGAGTGGTGATGGACACCCTGCTGGCCGACTACCTGCGGGATGCCGCCGACAAGCACGGTCTGGAGGCAATGGCGGAGCGGAACTTCGGCTTTCGCCCCACCAGCTACACCGATCTGGTGCCGAAAGGGGCGAACTTCAGCGCCGTGCCGGTGGGAGCAGCGGCCCAGTACTGCGGCATGGATGTGCATCTCACCTGGCGGCTCACCGGGGTGCTGCGCCGCCAGCTGGCCGAACTGGGGGAAGCCCTGCCGAAGCTGCTGGAGCAGGTGGAACTGCCGCTGGAACCGGTGCTGGCGGTGATGGAGGCCACGGGCATCCGGATCGACACCGCCTACCTCCGGCAGCTGAGCAAGGAGCTGGGCGAGCAGCTGGATCGACTGGAGCTGGAGGCGCGGGAAGCCGCCGGTGTGGAGTTCAACCTGGCCTCGCCGAAGCAGCTGGGGGAACTGCTGTTCGAAACCCTGGGCCTGGATCGCAAGAAATCCAGGAAGACCAAGACCGGCTGGAGCACCGACGCGGCCGTGCTGGAGAAGCTGGAGGCCGATCACCCGGTGGTGCCCCTGCTGCTGGAGCACCGCATCCTCAGCAAACTCCGCAGCACCTACGTGGACGCCCTACCGGCCCTGGTGGAACCGGAAACCGCACGCATCCACACCGACTTCAACCAGGCAGTAACGGCCACCGGCCGGCTTTCCAGCAGCAACCCCAACCTGCAGAACATTCCGATCCGCACCGAGTTCAGCCGCCGCATCCGCCAGGCCTTCCTGCCCCAGGAGGGCTGGCAGCTGATCAGTGCCGACTACTCCCAGATCGAGCTGCGCATCCTCGCCCACCTCTCCGGGGAACAGGTGCTGATCGATGCCTACAACAACGGCGACGATGTGCACGCCCTCACCGCCCGGCTGCTGCTGGAGA
>JBBASR010000028.1:0-28877 GCA_040399125.1 Cyanobium sp.
CGCACCATGCGCTGGGTGCCGATCGCCAGGGTCACGGTGATCACCGCCGGCAGGCCCTCGGGCACGATCGCCACCGCCATCGAGAGGGCCACCTCCAGCAGGTTGAGCAGCTCCTGGCCCATCAGCCAGCCGCCCAGCACCACCAGCGCCACCAGGGCCAGGGCCGAGACCACCAGCACGTTGGCCAGACCGTCCAGCCGCTCCTGCAGGGGGGTGGACTCCCCTCCCGCCGTGCTGATCAGGGTGGCGATCTGGCCGAGCTCGGTGCCCATGCCGGTGGAGGTCACCACGGCGGTGGCCCGGCCACGCACCACTTCGGTGCCCTGAAACACACAGTTCTGGCGGTCCAGCACCGGGGTACCTGCGTCAAGCACCAGATCGGCCCGCTTGACCACCGCCTCCGCTTCGCCGGTGAGGGCCGCCTCCCGCACCCCGAATTCCGCCACCTCCATCAGACGGGCGTCGGCGGGCACCCGATCGCCGGCCTCCAGCCGGATCAGGTCTCCTGGCACCAGTTGCTCGCTGGAGATCCGGTCCCACTCGCCGTCGCGGCGCACCTGCACCTGGGGTTGGGCCATGTTGCGCAGGGCCTTGAGCGCCTGCTGGGCGCGGCTTTCCTGCAGATAGCCCAGCAGGGCATTGAGCCCCACGATCAGCACGATGGCGATCGCGTCCTTCGGGAACTTCTGCTCGATCCAGGCCACCCAGGCGGAAACCGCCGCCACGGCCAGCAGCATCACCAGCATCACGTTGCTGAACTGGTCCCAGAGGATGCGCAGCTGGCTGCGACCGGCGGCCAGCTCGATCCGATTGGGCCCGTGGCGTTCCAGCCGCTCCTGGCTCTGGCTGCTGCTGAGGCCACCTTCGCGAGCTTCCAGCCTGTCGAGGCACTCCTCGCTGGAGAGGGCATGCCACGCCTGGGGAGGCGGCGGCGTGACTGGGGCGATCGGGGCGGCCAAAGAACAATGCACAACGCCGCGGCAACTTAACCAGAAAACCGGGACTTAGGTTTCAACTTGACTGACTCCTCGGATTCGTCCGGCATGGTGCGTTTTCCAGGTTTCTCAGCACTCAGACGTGTTCTGATCGGCCAGCCGCTGCCCACCAGCGCCCACGCGGAGGAGCGTTTCAACAACGCCGAGGCCCTGGCGATCCTCAGTTCCGATGCCCTTTCCTCGGTGGCCTATGCCACCCAGGAGATCGTGCTGGTGCTGGGCATGGCCGGGGCCGCCGCCCTCTCGTACACCCTGCCGATCACCGGCCTGATCGTGGGGCTGATGCTGATCGTGGCCACTAGCTACATGCAGACGATCAAGGCCTACCCCCATGGCGGCGGGTCGTATCGGGTTTCCCAGGAAAACCTGGGGGCCCTGCCCGGCCTGGTGGCCGGAGCCTCGCTCTCGATCGACTACGTGCTCACGGTGGCGGTGAGCGTGGCGGCAGGGATCGCCGCCCTCACCTCCTATTTCCCGGGGCTCGAAGCCCATCGGGTGGTGCTCTGCCTGGTGGCGGTGGGTCTGGTGATGGTGGCCAACCTGCGTGGGGTGAGCTCCAGCGCCAAGCTGCTGAGCGTGCCCACCTATCTGTTCATGGCCCTGGTGGTGACCCTGCTGGTGGCTGGGGCGATCAAGGTGGGGCTGGGCCAGCTGCCGATGATGGAGACGGCGGAGCAGACCCGCCTGTTGCAGGAGGGCCATGGCCATGGGGCCCATGGCGCTGCTGTGCTCGGGCCCCTGCTGCTGATGCGGGCCTTCAGTTCAGGGTGCGCCGCCCTCACCGGCATCGAGGCGATCAGTGACAGTGTGGCGGCCTTCCGGCCGGTGGAATGGCGCAATGCCCGCCGGGTGCTGGCGGTGATGGTGGTGATGCTGGCGGCGATGTTCACCGGCATCAGCGCCCTCGCCCACCAGTCCGGGGTGGTGTACGTGGAGAACGGCCCCACCCTTCTGTATCAGCTGGGGGAGCGGATCTTCGGGAACGGGCCGCTGCTGGCCCTGCTGCAGCTGGCCACCCTGCTGATCCTGCTGCTTGCCGCCAACACCGCCTATGCCGACTTCCCGCGGTTGGCGGCGTTCCTCGCCCAGGATGGCTTCCTGCCCAGGCAGCTCTCCTCCCTGGGGGATCGCCTGGTGTTCAGCAACGGCATCTTCGCCCTCAGCGGCTTTGCAGCGCTGTTGCTGATCGTGTTCAACGGCAGCGTCAGCCGGCTGATCCCGCTCTACGCCGTGGGGGTGTTCATCAGCTTCACCCTGTCCCAGGCCGGGATGGTGGTGCACTGGTGGCGCCTGCGGGGCTCCGGCTGGCAGCTCAAGGCCGTGATCAATGGGGTGGGCTGCACGATCACCGCCCTGGTGGGTCTGGTGCTGCTGTTCAGCAAGTTCACCCAGGGGGCCTGGCTGGTGGTGCTGGCGATTCCGCTGCTGGTGAGCCTGTTCCTGCGCATCCGCACCCACTACAACCACGTGGCCAAGCGCTTGCGCCTCGCCTCCGAGAAGAAGCTCAAGCTGCCCGATCCTCCTGAGGCAGGCGGCACCCCCACGGTGGTGCTGGTGGGTCAGCTTCACAGGGGGACGTTCGAGGCGATCCGCTTCGCCCGCACGATTGCCAGCGATCTGGTGGCGGTGCACGTGGATCTGGGCGGCGGACGCACCGAAGCCTTCCGAGAGCAGTGGCAGCGCCAGGTGCCCGAGGTGAAGCTGGTGGTGCTGGATTCGCCGTTCCGGTCGCTGGTGGACCCGGTGGTGAGCTATGTGAAGGCCTTCGAGACCGAGCACCGCAAGGACCGCAATCGCTTCTGTGTGATCGTGCTGCCGGTGTTCGTGACCCGGCATCGCTGGGAGAACCTGCTCCACAACCAGTCCACGATCGTGCTGCGCAATGCTCTGCGGGCCCAGGGCACCCGGGTGGTGACCACCGTGGGGTTCTATCTCTAAGTAGCTGGCTCTAAGTAGCCGGCCTGTTGCGGCGGTGCCGCATCGAGTCGGCGAAGGAGAGCAGCAGCAGCACAATGCCCACCAGACCGGTGACCCATTCCGGCAGATGCACGTGCTGCTGGGCCAGCACGATGCCGGCCAGCATCAGCAGCCCGAGGGCGCCGATGGCGTAATGGGCGCCGTGTTCGAGATACACCAGCTCATCGAGGGCCTTCTCACGGCTGAGCATCAGGGTGAGGGAACGGATGAACAGGGCCCCCAGCCCCAGGCCCGTCAGGATCAGCACCAGGTTGGAGGTGATCGCGAAGGCGCCGATGGTGCCATCGAGGCTGAACGAGGCATCGAGCAGCTCCAGGTAGAGCAGGCTGGCCAGACCACCGCCGGCCGCCAGGCGCGCGCCGGCCTGGTCCTCATCCCCGAAGGCTTCCGCCAGCGAGGTGCTCAGCAGCTGCAGCACCAGGCCGATCACACCGGCGATCATCACGGAAGCTCGCATCTGGGCGGGGATCACGAAGCTGAGAACCAGCAGGATGATCAGGGCCAGGGCGATCTCCAGGGCCTCGATTCTTCCGGCCGCACTCAGGCGCCTCTCCAGCGGTTTGAACCAGTGCAGCGTCTTGGCTTCATCGAAGAAGTAACGCAGAAACACCATCAGCAGGAACATGCCGCCGAAGGCGAGGATGCGGGGCTCCGCCAGTTCGAGCAGCTCGCGATAGCGTTCAGGATTGTTCAGGGCGGCATCGAGCGCCTCCCCCATGCCCACCCCACCGGCCAGGGCCACCATCACCAGCGGACCTGCGAAGCGCACGCCGAATACCGGGATCACCAGGCCCCAGGTGAGAAAGAAGCGCTGCTGGCCCGGGGTGAGCTTGTCGAGCACCCGCGCGTTGACGACGGCGTTGTCGAAGGAGAGGGAGATCTCCAGCAGCAGCAGCACCAGGGCGATCCAGGCCGCCGATACTCCCATTGTTCCGAGCACGATCGCCAGCCCCACCCCGCAGCAGGCCAGGGGGAAGATCAGATAGCGCAGGTATCGCCAGGGCAGGGGGGGGAGCATCGGCGAGGCCGGCGAAGTGGCCCCATGATCGCCGACCGACTGTTGCCCGTTTCACCCCTGCCCGTTCAGGCCCCCGGGGGATCGCGGCGCAGCCGACGGGCCTCCAGCCGGGAGAGCAGCCGCGGCAGCACCAGTACCAGCCCCAGCAGGATCAGCACGCCGAGGCCGAACTGGGCCAGGCCCTCAAGCATGCGCTCCAGCGGAATCCAACGGCCGCCCACCCAGGCGATCGTGACCATGGCGCTGGCCCAGAGGATCGCCCCGAGGACGTTGCAGAGCAGGAAGTTGGGATAGGGCATGCCCACGGCACCGGCCATCGGTCCGGCGATCACCCGCAGCACGGCCACGAAGCGGCCCATCAGCACGGAGGCATTGGCATGCCGCAGGAACTGTTCCCGCAGCTTCTCCATCTGGTCGCTCGACTGGCGCAACAGGCGGCCCACCCGCAGGATCAGGGACCACCCGGCCCAGCGGCCGACCCAGTAACCGAGGTTGTCGCCGAGGATCGCCCCGCCCGCCGCGGCCCCGATCACCCCCAGCAGACTCAGCTGACCGCTGCCGGCCGCATAGCCCCCCAGCAGCGTGATCGTCTCCCCCGGCAGAGGCAGGCCGGCATTTTCCAGCAGCATCGCGCCGAAGATCACCAGATAGCCCCAGCGGCCGATCAGCTCGCGCAGCTGGTCGAGGCTGAAGCCATCAGCCCAGGCGATGTTGAAACCAGGGATCAGTTCGGCGGCCAGGGGCAACACGCTCACCAGGGGAATCGGCCGGAGCCCATCGGATCAGACGTTATTCCCCGGCCTCCCCGCCCTGGCGGCCACCCTGGCGGCAATGGGATCTCACAAGCGACCGGTCCAGAGCCAGCGGCGCCGATGCAGCGGGTTGCGATGGGGGCCGGGCCAGGTGAAGCGCGGCAGGGCCAGGGGGGAGGTGTCGCGCTCGATCGGTCGGCCATCCACGGTGGCCACCTGGCGGTAATGGCGGCCGCAGAGCTGATCGTCGCCGGGGGCGTAGCTGTTGAAGGGATAGGAAAACGCCTGGGGCCTCTCCCCCAGCAGTTCGCCGAGCAGCGAGGCGGAGCGCACCAGCTCCTCCTCGAAGGCCCCATCCTCCAGGCTGCGCCGCGGATAGTGGTGGTGGCCATGGCTGCCGATCTCATGGCCGGCCGAGCGGGCCCGCAGCAGGTCGGCCCGGCGGGGATAGAGCCGGCGGGCCTGCTCCGCCATCGCCTCGCCGCAGTCAACGGTCTGTCGGAATTCCGCCAGCAGGCTCTCCACCGCGGGGATCGGCACCTGTTCGCGCAGGGCTTCCAGCAGGGCCCTGCCCTGGAGGTGGGCCAGGGCAGGCAGCCGCCGCTGGGCGAGGGCGGTGAGCTGGGGCTCGAGCTCCGGCTGGTTCCAGATCCAGTAGAGGGCGTGCTCCCAGATCAGTTGCTCGGCATCGACCAGGGCACTCGATTGAAAGATCGTGGCGCGGATGCCAAGCCGGCCCAGCACCGCCAGACCGTTGGTGTAGTTGTCGAGCAGGCCGTCATCGAAGCTCACCAGCACCGCGAAGCGATCCGGCGGTGGCTGCACGCCCCGAAGCAGATCGGCGAAGGTGAGGAACAGGGCCCCCTGGCGCTGCAGGAAGGCCAGTTCTGCCTCCAGCTGCTCGGGGGGGATCGGCGGCACGCCGTAGGCATCGAGGAAGGGCACCTGGCCCGGCAGATCCACCCGGTGGTACAGAAGGCAGTCGGTTCTGCCCCGCCGCCGCCGGCGCCAGTGGCGGTCCAGGGGGGGCACGAACAGCAGATCCCGTCCACGGTTGGTCAGTCGCTTCAGGAGGCGCATGGCGCCTCCGGCGAGCCCACCAGGCGCACGGACGGATCGCTGCCGCCGGCCTGGCCCAGGTGCTGCCGCAGCAGTCCCTGCTCGATCCTGCGGTTGGCCAGCAGGCGCTGGTGGGGCTCGTAGACATAGCCGGTGCGCCGCAGAAACAGCTTGCCCTGCTCCCACTGGGGCACCCGTTCGGCGCTGCCGGCCTCCAGCCGATGGGCCGCTTCGATCAGCAGGTCGATCCCCAGGGCGAAGCTGCGCACATCCACCGTCTCGAAGTTGTCTTCGGGCTCATAAGGGACCTGGGCAGAAAGAATGATGTCGCCGCTGTCGATGCCGCGATCGATGTGATGCACGGTGACCCCCACCAGCTCCGGGTGGCCTTCGAGAATCATGTAGAGGTTGCAATTGGCCCCCCGGGAATAGGGAGAGAGGCCGGTATGGAGATTGATGATCCCGTGCCGCAGCGTCGGCAACAGCTCCAGGATCGGATCCCGCAGCAGCTGGGTGCCGTTCACCAGCACGATGTCGGCGGGATGGCTGCGCAGGAAGGCCACGGTCTCGGGGCCGTTGATCGAGGTGGTCTCCAGCCGGGGCACTGCCGCGGGGATGTCTGGAAACTGGCCATCCCGGTAGAAGAGGTGCCGCCGCAGCAGATTCCCCCTGCGTTCGTATCGCGGCAGGGAGAGGCGGCTCTGCAGCTGTCTCCAGACGCGGCGGGGATCGCGGTAAGGGGCCAGTCGCTGCAGGAGAGAGCGGCTTTCGATCCGGGGCTGCTGGATCACCACCCCCACCAGATCGAATTCTTCGGCAGCCCTGTGGATCAGGTGGCGTTGATAGAGGCCATCACAACAGAGAACGACAACGCGCAGAGAAGATTTCACGTGCCGGGAAGATTTCACCTGCGGGGTAGATATTGTGCGCCATCACAGCAGCCCGGGGTCCGGACGGCGCCGAAGTTGCCGCCAGCGCAGCACCTGCCAGGCCAGAAACACCAGGAGCAAGGGCAACACCCCCACCAGCAGGGCGAGTCGGTATTCGTCACTGAGGGTCGGTGCTGAGTGGAGCAGCAACTGTTCGATCAGGTAGAGCCCGTACATCCCCACGAGCAGGCCCCCCTCGAGGCGGGTGATCACACCTCCGGTCCAGAAGATCGGTAGGCAGGCCAGGGTGGTGAGCACCATCACCGGCAGATCGCGGTTCACCATCACGGGATCCACCGCCAGGCCGCTGCCGCCGGAAACGGTGGCGCACAGACCCAGAATCACCACCTGGTTGAGCAGGTTGCTGCCCACCACGTTGCCGATCGCCAGGTCGGCCTTGCCCCGGTAGGCCGCCACCAGGGAGGTGACCAGCTCCGGCATCGAGGTGCCCGCTGCCACGATCGTGAGGCCGATCACCGTCTGGCTCACACCGATGGCTGTCGCCGCGTCGGTGGCGCCGCGTACCAGCAGCTGGGAGCCCAGCACCAGCAAAACAAGGCCGGCAGCGAGGCGGCCAGCGGCCACCGGCCCACTGCTGCGGCCCTCCTCGGCATCGTCGTCTCCCTCCTCGGGATGTTCCTTGGCCGTGCGCATCTCCCAGATCAGGTTGATCACCAGGGCGGTGAGCAGGGCCAGGCCGGCCTGCCAGGTGAGACGCCCGCCGGAGGCCATGCCCCACACTGCCATCGAGACCCCCAGCAGCAGCGGCACGTCCCGCTTCACCAACCGGCTCTTCACCTGCAGCGGCACCACCAGGGCGCTCATGCCGAGCACGATCAGCACATTGAAGATATTGCTGCCCACGATGTTGCTCACCGCCAGGTCGTCTCCTCCCTGCAGGGTGGAGAGCAGGCTCACGAAGAGTTCCGGGGCACTGGTGCCGAGCGAAACGACCGTCAGACCGATCACGATCTGGGGAATGCCGAGCAGCAGTGCCAGGGCCACCGACCCGGCCACGAACAGTTCCCCACCCGCGAACAACAGCGCGATCCCCACCAGGATCAGCCCCCCGCTAGCCAGGAAGGTCATCAGCTGTATCGCGAATAAGCGTGATTCTGTCGTATCGGTGTCGAACTGACGAACCGCCGTCGTCCCCATGGCCTGCGCCAGACTTTGTTGATTCACATCCCGCCCGGGCCCCTGCGCCATGGCCGTTCGCACGGTGTTGCAGATCGGTGATCCCCGCCTGCGCCGGCGTTCCGCCGAGCTGCCCGCGGCCGACTTCGGCACTCCGGCGCTGCTGGAGCTGATCGGCGACCTGCGCGACACGATGGCGGCTTTCGATGGCGCCGGCCTGGCGGCCCCCCAGATCGGGGTGCCCCTGCGGGTGGTGATCTTCGGCATCACCCACAACCCCCGCTATCCGGAGGCGGCACCGATCCCCGAGACGATCCTGATCAATCCGCAGCTCACCCCCCTGGGCGAGGAAACCGAAATGGGCTTGGAGGGCTGCCTCAGCGTGCCGGGCCTGCGGGCGCCGATCCGGCGGGTCCGGCGGCTGCGCTATCGGGCCTTCGATCCCCAGGGTCGGCGGCTGGAGCGGGAGGTGGAGGGCTTCCATGCCCGGGTGGTGCAGCACGAATGTGATCACCTCGATGGGGTGCTCTTCCCTGATCGGCAGGAGGATTCCCCTGCCTTCCCCGATCCCCCTTCCGGATGACCAGCCCCTCCGCTCCCCCCGCCCCCACCGCCCGACCCGGGCCGCGCTGGTGGGTGCAGGGGGACCTGGACGGATTCCTCGGGCTCGGGCTCGACAACCTGATCCAGATCCTGCTGATCGTGTCGCTGTGCCGGGGGGTGCTGGGCTACCCCGATCGCCTGATCTTCGGGGTGATCCTGCCCGCCACCGGCCTCAGCCTGGTGGTGGGCAACCTCGCCTACGCCCTCCAGGCCCACCGGCTCGGCCGCGCCGAAGGTCGCGACGACCGCACGGCTCTCCCCTACGGCATCAACACCGTGAGCCTGTTCGCCTTTGTGTTTCTGGTGATGCTGCCGGTGAAGCTCACCGCCCTCGGCCAGGGCCTTGCCCCCGAGCAGGCGGTGCAGCTCTCCTGGCAGGCCGGGCTGGTGGCCTGCCTGGGGTCGGGCCTGATCGAGGCCACCGGGGCCTTCGGCGCCGGAGTGCTGCGGCGCTGGCTGCCCCGGGCTGCGCTGCTCTCCACCCTGGCGGGTATCGCCCTCGGCTACATCGGCCTCGGCTTCCTGTTGCGCACCTATGCGGTGCCGGTGGTGGGGCTGGCGGTGCTGGGGGTGATCCTGCTGGCCTATTTCGGGGAGGTGAAGCTGCCGCTGCCGGGGGGGCTGCTGGCGGTGCTGGTGGGGGTGACCCTGGCCTGGGCCACCGGCCTGCTGCAGGTGGATGCCACGGCCTGGAACCAGGGCATGGCGCAGCTGGGTCCGCAGCTGCCGCAGCTGCAGCTGGAGGCGCTCTGGGCCGGCCGCCAGCAGCTGCTGCCCTGGCTCGGGGTGACGATCCCCATGGGCTTGTTCAACGTGCTGGGGTCGCTGCAGAACCTCGAGAGCGCCGCCGCCGCCGGTGATGACTACCCGGTGCGCAGTTCGCTGCTGATCAACGGCATCGGCTCCACCGTGGCGGCCCTGCTCGGCTCCTGCTTCCCCACCAGCCTGTACATCGGCCACCCGGGCTGGAAGGCCATGGGCGCCCGCATCGGTTACTCCTGGCTGAATGGCCTGGTGATGGGCCTTGGCTGCCTGCTGGGGCTGTTCGGCGTGGTGGGGCTGCTGGTGCCGGTGGAAGCGGGCATGGCGATCGTGCTCTACATCGCCCTGGTGATGGCGGCCCAGGCGTTCCAGGCCACCTCGCCGCGCCATGCGCCGGCCGTGGCCCTGGGGCTGCTGCCCGGTCTGGCCGGCTGGGGCTCGCTGATGCTCAAGGCGGGACTGCGGGCCGGTGGCAGCGGCAGCGTCGACCATCCCTTCGGCCCCCAGCTGCTGGGCCCGCTGCAACAGGCGGACGTGTGGGCGGCCGGTGCCTTCGCGCTCGAACAGGGCCAGATCCTGGCGGCGATGCTGTTGGCGGCGATGCTGGTGTACGTGATCGATCAGCGCTTCCGTGCCGCCGCTGCCTGCGCGCTGGTGGCGGCGGCGGGATCCTGGGTGGGGCTGATCCATGCCTGGCGTTTCACCCCCGCCGACACGGTGCTTTCCCCCGGCTGGGGCCATGGAGCCAGCTGGGCCCTCGGCTATCTGGCGATGGCGGTGGTGTTTCTGGCCGGTCGCAAGCGGGTCCGGTGATGTTGGCGGCTGGTGTCTGCGGCTATAAGGCGCACATACACACGCGCAGATCACACCGGTGAACGCAATCCAGGGAAGCAAGGTCCAGGCAGCGGTGGCATGGGGGCTCAAGGGCCTGGCCCTGGCCAGCGGCGGCATCCTGCTGGTCGGCGGTCCTGCTGAGGCGTTACCCCTGGCCGCTCTCCAGGCTTCGCCCCTGGCCGCTCCCCGTTGTGCGGCCCCGCAGCCGGGGCGTTATGTGGTGATGGGGCAGGGGCAGGTCGCCGCCGAACCGGTGGCCCGGATCCTGCAGGAAACCTGGCAGCCCGACGGTCGCCTCAGCGGCGTGCGGCTGGAGCGGCGGGGCCTCGCTTACCGCGAATCCAGCTACGGGGGCACCTACCGGCCGATCTCGGGCTGCCGGGTGGCGATCGAGCGCACCTACGGCGATGCGATCAGCCGCAGCCAGGCCGTGCTCGACAACGGCGGTGTGCCCCGCTATTCGCTGGGTACCCTTCCGGATCTGGTGGTGGCCTCCCGCTGGTTCCGCCAGCCCGAAGGCCGCTGCAGCGCCGGTCTGCTCGACGGCACCGTGGTGAGCATGCAGCAGGGGCTTGACTGGAAGGCGGGGCGCTGGACCCCGAATGCGGTGATTCAGAACGAGAGCTGGAGCGGCGGCAAGGTGAACGGCATCGCGATCTCCAGCTACGGCTCCACGATCGAGGAGGCCACGTACACCGGCTCGATCGAGGTCACGCCCGATTGCCTGGCCACGGTCAGGCAACAGGATTCGCTCGGAGTCAACTACAACTACCGGGCGGTGGTGCTCGCCGATCGCAGCGGCTACCTCTACCTCCAGACCGACCCGAACGATCTCACGGTGGGCTGGCTGGAGCGGGTCCGACCCTGAGCCCGGGCGCGCCGGTTTCGGCCAGCAGGGCGGTATAGGCGGCGCTGGTCGCGGCTGCTGCGCGGCTGGATCCAGAGGGCAACGGCATCGGGGTCCATGGCTCGGGGGCACAGCACCACCGCGAACCTACTGTTCGGAAACCCCAGGCGCCACCATGGCCAGTCCCCACATCGGCGAGCCCGACCCAGCTCCGGTCCAGCGACGCCGAGCCAAGCGGCTGGAGCTGGCCTGGGAGCGGCTGTTGTGGAAGTTCCGGCTGGTGGCGGTGCTGCCGGTGGTGATGAGCCTGGCGAGCACCGGTGTGACCTTCGTGCTCGGCACGATCGAGATCGCTCGGGCGATCCTGGGGCTGAGCCACAGCGCCGATGCCGACAAGGCCTACATGGCGAAGATGCTGGGCGGGGTGGTGACCGGCATCGACCTCTATCTGATCGGCATCGCCCTGCTGATCTTCGGCTATGGGGTGTACGAACTGCTGATCTCCCCGATCGATGCCGCCCGTGAGAAGGGGGAGGGCGGCAGCGGCCTGCTCGACATCCGCGACCTCGACCAGCTCAAGGAGAAGCTGGTGAAGGTGCTGGTGGTGGCCCTGATCGTGTCGGCGTTCAAGGCGATGCTGACGCTGCCGATCACCGATGGGCCCTCCCTGGTCTACTTCTGCACGAGCTTGCTGCTGCTGGCCCTGAGCGGCTTCCTGGTCACCGGCCATCTGGGTGGAGAGGCTGCGGGCCTCGGCCGGAAACACGGCTAGGGCCACTGACCGCTACCACTCACCACGATCCCAGCGTTGAGATTGCCGATGTCCGACCTCCCGAGCCGGCTCACGACCAGGCTCACGATCCGTCAGCCCGACGACTGGCACGTGCATCTGCGCGATGGCGCGATGCTTCAGGCGGTCGTGCCGGCTACGGCGCGTCAGTGCGCCCGGGCGATCGTGATGCCCAACCTCAGCCCGCCGATCACCACGGTGGAGGCCGCCCGCGCCTATCGGCAGCGGATTCTGGCCGCCCTGCCCGATGGCAGCCGCTTCACCCCCCTGCTGACGGCCTACCTGACCGACGCCATTGATCCTGCCGAGATCGAACGCGGCCATCGGGAAGGGGTGTTCACCGCCGCCAAGCTCTACCCCGCCCATGCCACCACCAATTCCGCCGCCGGCGTTTCCGACCTGGCCCTGATCACGCCGGTGCTGGAAACGATGGAGCGGATCGGTATGCCGCTGCTGATCCACGGCGAGGTCACCGACCCGCAGATCGACATCTTCGATCGCGAGGCGGTGTTCATCGAACGCCATCTCGGCCCCTTGCTGCAGCGCCATCCGGGCTTGAAGGTGGTGCTGGAGCACATCACCACCGCCGAGGCGGTGGCGTTCGTGGCCGATGCCGGCCCGCGGGTGGCCGCCACGATCACCCCCCACCACCTCCACATCAACCGCAACGCCCTGTTTGCCGGGGGGCTCCGGCCCGATTTCTACTGCCTGCCGGTGGCGAAGCGGGAGCGCCACCGGCTGGCCCTGCGGGCGGCGGCGGTGTCCGGCAACCCGAAATACTTCCTCGGCACCGATTCGGCGCCCCATGCACGCCACGCCAAGGAAGCCGCCTGCGGCTGCGCCGGCATCTTCAATGCCACCCATGCACTCGAGAGCTACGCCGAAGTGTTCGAGCAGGAGGGAGCCCTGGATCGGCTGGAGGCGTTCGCCTCCGAGTTCGGGCCGCGCTTCTACGGCCTGCCCGCCAACAGCGGCAGCGTGACCCTGGTGCGCGAGAGCCACACGGTGCCGCCGCGGCTCCACCTCAACGATGCCGCCGGCACCCCGATCGAACTGGTGCCCTTCCACGCCGGTGAGCAGCTGCAGTGGCGGCTGCTGCCCGCGGTTGCTCTATAGAGAAGTCTTCTCGTCTTCGTCCCCGTGGTCGCCGGCAACGCCCCCGTTCCCCTCGCTCTGCGCGGCGCCGACCTGCTCAACGACCCCCTGCTCAACAAGGGCACCGCCTTCAGCCGGGAGGAACGACGGGCCTTCGCTCTGGAGGGGTTGCTGCCCTGGCAGGTGGAGACCATCGACCAGCAGGTGGAACGCTGCCACCGGGCCCTCACCGCCATGGACAGCGACCTGGAGCGCTACGCCTATCTGCAGACGCTGCGGGAGCGCAACCTCACCCTGTTTCACCGGCTGCTGGCGGACCACATCGAGCAGGTGATGCCGATCGTCTACACCCCCACCGTGGGCAAGGCGATTCAGCACTTCAGCATCACCTACCGGAGCCCCTCCCAGGGGATCTATCTGGCGGCGGAGCAGCAGCACGAGTTCGAGCGGATCCTGCGCCAGGCCTGCTGCTCCCACGGCGCTCCCCCGCCGGATCTGCTGCTGGTGACCGACGCCCAGGGCATCCTCGGCATCGGCGACCAGGGGGTGGGCGGCATTCACATCTGCCAGGGCAAGCTGGCGGTCTACACCCTCTGCGCCGGCCTGGCGCCCGATCGGGGGCTGCCGGTGATGCTCGATGTGGGCACCGATCGCAGCGATCTGCTCGAGGATCCCACCTATCCCGGGCTGCGGCAGCCGCGGCTGCGGGACGCCGCCTATGACGCCTGTCTGGAGCGGTTCATCGCCGCGGTGGAGGCGGTCTGCCCTGGAGCTCTGGTGCACTGGGAGGACTTCGGCGCCGCCAATGCCCGCCGGGTGCTGGATACCTTCCGCCAGCGGGTGCCGAGCTTCAACGACGACATCCAGGGCACCAGCGGTGTGGCCACCGCGGCGATCCTGGCGGGTCTGAAGGGGCTGGGCAAACGGCTGGGGGACGACCCGATCGTGATCTTCGGGGCCGGCAGCGCCGGCTGCGGCATCGCCGAGCGGCTGCTGCGGTTGCTCCAACGCGCCGGTCTCGGGCCCGAGGCGGCCGCCGCGCGGCTATGGCTGATCGATCGCCAGGGCCTGGTGCATGAGGGCCTCAGCAGCCTGAGCCCGGCCATGGTTCCGTATCAGAAGTCGGCGGCGCTGCTGGCCGCCGCCGGGCTCGATGGCGGGCGCGACACCGGGCGTCCCATCGGCCTGCTGGAGGTGGTGGAGGCGATCCGGCCGGGGGTGCTGATCGGCACCTCCACCGTGGCCGGCGCCTTTGACCGGAAGGTGGTGGAGGCCCTCTGCCGGGGAGTGGAGCGCCCGATCGTGCTGCCCCTCTCCAACCCCACCTCCCTGGCGGAGATCATCCCCGCCGATCTGCTCGCCTGGAGTGGGGGGCGGGCCCTGGTGGCCACCGGCAGCCCGTTCGAGCCGGTGACGGTTGGGGAGCGGCAGCGGGTGATCGGCCAGTGCAACAACTGCTTCGTGTTTCCGGGCCTGGGTTTTGCCGCCATGGCCGTGGGGGCCCGGGAGGTGAGCGAGGCGATGATCGACGCCTCGCTCGAGGCCCTCGCCGATCAGATTCCGGCCGCCCGCGATCCGGAGGCCGCCCTGATGCCGCCCCTGGCCCAGGTGCGGCCGGTGTCGGAGGCGGTGGCCGAAGCCGTGGCCCTGGCGGCGGTGGCCGAGGGGTTGGCGCGCCATGCCAGCACGCCGGAGCAGGCCAGGGCGCGGCTGGAGGCCTGCCGCTGGCAGGCGGACTATCGGCCGCTGCCCCTGCCGGTGGGTTTCTGAGTTAAGAGCTGTTTCCACGGCTCGCGTCCGGCCCCGAAGAGGCCTTAGCACCATCCCGATCCTCCCCCGTGCGATGGGCTTCTTCGTTCAGCTCACCGACGCCATCGCTGATCGCCAGTCGCTGCTGGTGACGGGACTGGACCCGAACCCGGAGATGCTGCAGAGCTGGGCGCATCGCCGCGGCATGGGCGGGCGTTCGTTCCTTTCCCAGGCCCGCCACTGGATCAAGGCGGTGATCGAGGCCACCGCGCCCCACGTCTGCGCCTACAAGCCCAGCCTCGGCTTCTACCAGGCCCTGGGGCCGGTGGGGCTGGAGCTGCTGCGGGAGGTGCGCGAACTGGTGCCGCTCGACATCCCCCTGATCATCGACGCCAAACACGGGGATCTCAACAGCGCTTCGGCCCTCGCTTCCTACCTGTTCCGCGACCTCGGGGCCGAGGCGGTGACCCTCTCGCCTCTGGCGGGGCAGGACATCGCCGCCCCGTTCCTGCTTTATCCCGACAAGGCGGTGGTGGTGACCTGCCACAGCTCCAACCCGGCGGCACGGGTGCTGCAGCACCACCCCAGCGAAGACGACCCGCTCTACGTGCGGATCGTGCGCGAGAGCCAGCTCTGGGCCACCCCGGAGCAGCTGCTGCTGGAGGTGGGCACCAGCGATCCGGCGATCCTGGCCCGGGTGCGGCGGGAGGCCCCCGAACGCTTCCTGATCCTGCGCAGCCTCTGGGGAGAGGAGGACCGCCTCGATGCCCTGCTGGAGGCCGGCCTCAGTCAGGTGGCTGATGGTCTGCTGCTGCCCCTGCCCCAGAACCTGCTGGTGGAGGACGACATCGCCGAGCGGGCCGAGGAGCTGAAGCGAAGGATCAGCGATCGGCGGGACCACTGTCTGGAGCAGCGCCAGCCCCGGCTGGAGGATGCCTGCCAGCTGTGGTTGCCGGCCCCTGCGGCCTCCGGCGCCGCGCCTCAGGCTCCGGCCGGGCCCGCCTCCGTGGCCGCTCCCCCGGCGCGACCTGGCAACGGCGGATCCGCCGCCGCCGACCTGCCTCCGGGCGTCGAAGAGGATTCGCTGGCCAGCCTGATCGTGGATCTCTTCGATATCGGCTGCCTGCTGTTCGGGGAATACGTACAGGCTTCCGGTGCCCTGTTCAGCTATTACATCGATCTTCGCCAGATCATCTCCGATCCCAATCTCTTCCACAGGGTTCTCCATACCTACGCCGGCAAACTCGAAGGGTTGATGTTCGAGCGCATCGCCGGTATTCCCTATGGGTCGCTGCCCACCGCCACCGGCCTTTCGCTGCAGCTGCACAAACCCCTGATCTATCCGCGCAAGGAGGTGAAGGCCCACGGCGCCCGCCGGTTGATCGAGGGCGACTTCAACGAGGGCGACACCGTGGTGGTGGTGGACGACATCCTGATCACCGGCGGCAGCGTGCTGGAAGGGATCGCCAAGCTGGAGGGCTCCGGTCTGGTTGTCACTGACGTGGTGGTGTTCATCGACCATGGGGGTGAGGCCGATGACAGCGCCCGCCGCCGCCTGGAGAAGGGGGGCTATCGCTGCCATGCCGTGCTCGACATCGCCCGGATCACCAGGGTGCTGCATCGGGCCGGCCGGCTCAGCGATGCCGAGACCGCCCTGCTCGGCCATGGCGGCAGCAAGGGCGTGCTGGCCAGCTCGTAGGCTTGACCCTGCGCCCTTACTGCTTCCCGGGCGCCCCCCTCGCCATGACGGGCCCAGTGGAATCCACCCGTCCCCCTTCGATCGGGGAACTCGAGGCCAAATATTCCCTTTATTGCAAGGCGCTGCGGCTGCTGCTCAAGGAGGGGCGCAGTCTGGAGGAGATCCGTCGCACCGTCTGCTGGAGCCGTCTGGAGCAACTGCACACCTGCCTGCCGGGGCGCTACAAATCCCCCGATTATCTGGCGGTGGTGCTCAGGCGGGATCTGGCCGCCTCCGGCTGACCCGCTTCCCGTGAGTGAGCCCGCGCCTTGAAGTCGATCTCCGACCCCTTCCTGCGCCGGCCGGTCCTGACCTTGGTGCTCAGCCTGCTGGTGCTGCTGGGCGGGCTGGTGTGCCTGCCCGCCCTGCAGGTGGAAAACCTGCCGCCGATCGCACCCAGCAGGGTCACCGTGCGCGCCAGCTATCCGGGCGCCGGACCGGAGGTGGTGGAGCAGGGGGTCACCGCCCTGCTGGAGAAGCAGCTCAATGGCTTGGACCGACTCGAGACGATCCGCTCCACCAGTTCGGCCAACGGCAGCAGCATCACCCTCGGCTTCGAGGGCGGCAGCCCGGAGCTGAACCAGATCAACACCCAGAACGAATCCACGGTGGTGGCCCGCCAGCTGCCCGCCCAGGTGGCCCGCTTCGGGGTGCAGGTGCGCCGCAGCTCCGATGACCTGCTGGAGGTGCTGAGCTTCAGCGCCAGCCGCAGCACCTACAACGACGTGTTCCTCAGCGGCTGGGTGGACCAGGTGGTGCGCGACCGGCTGCGGCGGGTGCCCGGCGTCGGCGATGTGAGCCTGTTCGGCGGCAGCAGCCTCGCCTTCCGGCTCTGGCTCGATCCCCGCCAGCTGCAGCAGCGCAACCTCACGATCCTCGAGGTGCGGCAGGCCCTGCAGCAGCAGAACGTGCTGGCGGCCCTCGGGCAGGTGGGCGAGGCCCCGGCGCCGCCGGACCAGATCACCACCCTGCCGCTGCGGATGCAGGGGCGCCTGCGTACTCCTGCCGAACTGGAAACCCTGGTGGTGGGGCGCAGCGCCAACGGCGGCACCACGCTGCTGCGCGATGTGGGTCGGGTGAGCCTGGGCAGTGAGACCTACGACACGATCGCCACCAACCTCGCCGGCGAATACGCCGTGGCGCTCGGCATCTACCAGCGAGACGGCAGCAATGCTCTGCAGGTGAGCCGGGCCGTGGACCAGGCCCTCGAAGAGCTGGCTCCCCGTTTCCCCCCGGGGGTGGAGATGGAGGTGATCGTGGATGAAGCCGAGAACGTACGCACCAGCATCGATGGCGCCATTGAGGCGCTGCGGGATTCGGTGCTGCTGGTGTTTGTGGTGCTGCTGCTGGGTCTGGGCAACAGTCGCCTGGCCCTGATCACCGCCGCCGCTGTGCCGGTGGCCCTGATCGGGGCGCTGATCGTGCTGCGGCTCGGTGGCGGCTCGATCAACACCCTCTCCCTGTTCGGGATGGTGCTGGCCTCCGGCCTGGTGGTGGACGACGCCATCGTGGTGAGTGAGGACATCGGTCGCCGGCTCGAGAGCGGCCGGCCGGCGCTCCAGGCCGCCCGCGAGGCGATGGCCGAACTGGGGGGTGCCGTGGTGGCCACCTCGCTGGTGCTGGTGGTGGTGTTCCTGCCGGTGCTCGGCCTGGAGGGGAGCGTGGGGCGTCTGTACGCGCCGATCGCCCTGACGATCAGCGCCGCGATCGCCTTCTCCACGTTCAACGCCCTCAGTTTCACGCCGGTGGCCGCCAGCCGCCTGCTTCACGCCGAGCGGCTCGAGCCGGCCTGGCTGCGGCGCTGGATCGATCCGCCCCGCCGTGCCCTCGAGGCCCTGGAGCAGCCCTATGGCCGCTGGCTCGACCGCGCCCTGGCGGCCCGGCTGCCGGTGGCGGCCCTGCTGCTGGTGGGTCTGGTGCTCACCGGCATCGCCCTGGGCCGCCACCCCACCGGCTTCATCCCTCAGGAGGACACCGGCCAGCTGCGCGGCGTGGTGATCCTGCCGGACGGCTCCTCCCTGGCCCAGACCCAGAAGGTGCTCGACAAGGTGCGGCAGATCGCCCGCCAGGAACCCCTGATCGCCAGCGCCAACTTCTATGCCGGCCGCTCCTTCGGCGACAGCAGCCCCAACAAGGGGCAGTTCTTCCTGCGCCTCAAGCCGGTGGCCCGGCGCAGCGGCCCCGACCAGAGCAGTGCGGCTGTGGCCGAGAAGATCAACCGCCGGCTGCTGGCCTCGATCCGGGAGGCGGCGGTGCAGCTCAGCGAGGCGCCGAGCGTACGGGGGTTCAGCAGTGAGGGCGGCCTGGAGCTGGAGCTGCTCGACAACAGCGGCGGTCAGCTGGGGCTGGCCCAGTTCGAACAGGAGGCGCGGGCGTTCGTGGCTGAAGCCCAGGCCAGCGGATCATTCGAGCGGGTCTCGACCCGCTTCAGTGCCGGGGCACCGCTGCTGGAGCTACGTCCCGACCGGCAGCGGATGGCCTCGTTGGGGGTGGATCTGGCGGCCGTGGTCGACACCCTGGGCGCCAGCTTCGGCAGCGATTACGTGAATGACAGCTTTGAGGGCGACCAGGTGCGCAAGGTGATCGTGCAGCTGGAGGGCCGCTCGCGCCGGGACGCCAGCGATGTGCTGGCCCTGCAGGTGCGCAACCGCGAAGGTCGGTTGATCCCGCTCGAGCAGGTGGTGCGGCTGGTGCCGGATACCGGGCCGACCACGATCAACCACACCCGGCTGGTGCGCTCGATCAGCATCCGGGCCCTGCCGAAGGCCGGGGTCAGCAGCGGCCAGGCGATGGCTCTGCTGGAGCAGCTGCAGCAGCAGCGCAACACCGATGCGATCGCGCTGGAGTGGGCCGGTCTGGCGCGGGAGGAGGCCCGGGCAGGCGGCGGCAATGGCCGGGCCTTCGCGCTCGGACTCCTGGTGATGGCCCTGGTGCTGGCCGCCCTCTACGAGAACTTCGTGGATCCGCTGATCATCCTGGTCACGGTGCCGCTGGCGCTGCTGGGGGCGCTGCTGGGCCTCAGCCTGCGCGGCATTCCCCTCGATGTGTACGGCCAGATGGGGCTGCTGGTGCTGGCCAGCCTGGCCGCCAAGAACGGCATCCTGATCGTGGAATTCGCCAACCAGCGCCTCGCTGCGGGCATGGAGCTCGATGCCGCCATCCACGGGGCGGCCGTGGCACGCCTGCGCCCGATCCTGCTCACCGCCATCTCTTCGCTCGCCGGCTTCCTGCCGCTGCTGCTGGCCCGGGGGGCCGGTGCCGCCAGCCGGATCAGCATCGGCACCGTGGTGTTCAGCGGCCTGCTGGTTTCCACCCTGCTCAGCCTGCTGGTGGTGCCCGCCGTCTACCGGATCGTGAAGGGGGCCACTGGCGCTGGCAGCAGCCCCGGCACCTGATGGGGGGCAGCACCGAATGGGTAGGGGAGGAACGGCAGGCGCGCCGGCTGCGGATCGAGCGGCATCTGCAGGAGATTGCCCGCCCGCGCCACGCCCGCTGGGATCGGCTCGGCTGGCTCGCCTGCCGCCACTACCTGCTCGATCAGCTCGCTGCCCTGGGGCCGGTGGAACGGCACCGCTTCGCGGAGGGCGAGAACCTGATCCTGCGGCTGCCGGGGCGGCGGCCGAATGCCGCCCCCGTGCTCGTGGGGGCCCACTACGACGGCCCGCCCGGCTCCTGCGGTGCCGATGACAATGCCAGTGGTGTGGCCAGCCTGCTGGAACTGGCCCGCAGCTGGAGCCGGCAGCCGCCGCGGCGCCCGGTGTGGATCGTGGCCTTCGACCAGGAGGAGAACGGTCTGCTCGGCAGCCGTGCCCTCGCCGGCGAGCTGCACCGCCGGCGCCAACCGCTGCAGCTGATGCTCAGCCTGGAGATGCTCGGCTACACGGGGGCGGAGCAGCGCTATCCGCTGGCGGCGATGCGCCATCTCTACGGAGATCGCGGCGATTTCATCGCGGTGGTGGCCAACCTCGCCTGCCTGCCTCTGCTGCCGGCGATGGCCCGGCGGATCGGTCGCCATCTGCCGGTGAGGCTGCTGCCGGTGCCGTTCCGCGGAAGGCCGCTGCCGGATGTGCGCCGCAGCGACCACAGCCCCTTCTGGGATCACGGCTACCGGGCCGCGATGGTCACCGACACCGCTTTCCTGCGCAATCCCCACTACCACCGCAGCAGCGACACCCTCGACACCCTCAACCTGCCGTTCCTGCACGCCTGCACCGATGCCCTCGAGCGGGCCCTCGCGCAGCTCTGAGGTCCGCACCGCCGGCGGGCGTGATCGTCATCGTGGAGGGGTAGCCGCCGGCGCCAGCGTTGCAGCTCTCCGCCTCCCAGCCGATCTGGTCGCTGCCGCCGGAGCAGGTGCTGATCGCCCTGCAGTCCACCCCCCTGGGCCTGACGCAGGCGGAGGCCGAACGGCGCCTGGCCCGCTACGGGCCGAACCAGCTGCCGCAGGGAAGGCGGCGGCCGCTGCTGCTGCGATTGCTCGATCAGATGGGGCATTTCATGGCCCTGTTGCTGTGGATCGCCGGCGGGCTGGCCTTCCTGGCCGGTACCCCCCAGCTGGGCTGGGCGATCTGGGCGGTGGTGCTGATCAACGGTCTGTTCTCGTTCTGGCAGGAATTCCAGGCGGAACGCACCTTCGCTGCCCTGGTGCGCTCCCTGCCGCGTCAGGTGCAGGTGTGGCGCGATGGGGAGCTGCGGCGGCTGCCGGTGGAGCAGCTGGTGGCCGGCGATCGGGTGGAGCTGGAAGAGGGGGATCGGATCCCGGCCGATGGCCGGCTCACCCAGGCCCATGCGCTCTACGTCGATCTCTCGGTGCTCACGGGCGAATCCCTGCCGGTGGCCCGCCATGTCGACACCCCTTCCCCCGCCCTGGCCGAAGCGCCGATGGCCACCGGCGAACGGGCCAATCTGGTGCTGGCCGGCAGCACGGTGGCCTCGGGTCGGGGGGAGGCGATCATCTACGCCACCGGCAGCGAGACGGAATTCGGCCAGGTGGCGCGGCTGGCGGAGGGAACCCGCCGCAGCGTCAGCACCCTGGAGCAGCAGGTGAGCCGGATCGTGCACACGATCAGCACCGTGGCCGTGACGATGGGCCTGATCGCCTTTGCCCTCAGCTGGGCCCTCGTGGGCCTGGGCCCCCTGGAGAGCCTGGTGTTCGCCGTGGGCATCATTGTGGCCAACGTGCCGGAAGGGTTGCTGCCCACCGTGACCCTGGCCCTGGCGCTGAGTCTGCAGCGCATGGCCCGCCGCAGGGCCCTGGTGCGGCGGCTCTCGGCGGTGGAGACCCTGGGCTCGGTGAGCGTGATCTGCTCCGACAAGACCGGCACCCTCACCGGCAACCGGATGGCGGTGCAGGAGTGCTGGTTGCCGGGGGGTGAGGCTGGCGGGGAGGTAGCGGCGCGCCAGCAGCTGTTGCAGGGGGCGGTGCTCTGCTCCAATGCCCGCCTGGAGCGGGCGGATGACGGCGAACCCTGGCGGGCCGTCGGTGATCCCACCGAAACGGCGATGCTGATGGCGGCGTTGGCGGCCGGACTGGAGCCGATCGCCCAGCAACGTCTCCATCCCCGCCGCATCGAGATCCCGTTCGACTCCCACCGTCGCCGCATGAGCGTGGTGGTGGCGGATGGGGAGGGCGACCTGCTGCTCACCAAAGGGGCCCCCCTGGAGCTGCTGGCCCAGTGCAGCCACTGGCTGGCTCCGGCGGGTGTGGAAGCGCTCGATGCCCAGCGCCGGCTGCGGGTGGAGGAAGCCAACGACGCCATGGCGGGCCGCGGCTTCCGGGTGATCGCGGTGGCCCGCCGCCGTCTGGACGGCCAGCCTGCCAGCCCCGATACCCCCGCCAGTGCCGAGCAGCTGGAGCAGCGGCTGGAGCTGCTCGGCCTGATCGGTCTCTATGACCCCCCCCGGCCGGAGGTGCCCGAGGCGATCCGCCGCTGCCACCAGGCGGGGATCAAGGTCACGATGGTGACCGGCGACTACGGCCTCACCGCCCAGGCGATCGCCCGCCAGATCGGCCTGCTGGAGCCCGCCGCTTCCGACAACGGGCAGCGGGGGGCCGATCCGGTGCGGGTGATCGATGGGGCCACCCTGGCCCGCATCAGCGACGTGCAGTTGCGGCAGCTGCTCAAGTACCGCCAGAGGCTGGTGTTCGCCCGCATCGCTCCGGAGCAGAAACTGCGGTTGGTGCAGGCCTACCGGGCCCTGGGTGAGGTGGTGGCCGTGACCGGCGATGGGGTGAACGATGCGCCGGCCCTGCGGGCCGCCGATGTGGGTCTGGCGATGGGGCTCAGCGGCACCGATGTGGCGCGCGAGGCCGCCGACATCGTGCTGCTCGACGACAACTTCGCCACGATCGTGGAGGCCGTGCGCTACGGCCGTTCGGTGGTGGCCAACATCGGCAAGTTCATCACCTACGTGCTCGCCTCGAATGTGCCCGAAGTGGTGCCGTTCCTGGCGATGGTGACCCTGCAGATCCCCGCCGCCCTTTCGGTGCTGCAGATCCTGGCGGTGGATCTGGGCACCGACCTGCTGCCGGCCCTGGGCCTGGGGGCCGAACCGCCGGAAGCGGGGGTGATGCGCTTCTCCCCGCGGCCCCGCGCCGCGCCGCTGCTCAACCGGCAGGTGATGGTGCGGGCCTACCTGGTGCTGGGGCTGGTGGAGGCGGCCATGGCGATGGCGGGGTATCTGCTGGTGTGGCAGCGGCATGGGGTCGATTGGGCCACCCTCCAGCGCCTGGCCCCCTCCCTGCTGCATGGCGGGGCTCCGGCGGCTGTGGAGGCGATCCAGCACCAGGCCTCGGCGGTGGCCTTCGGGCTGATCGTGGCCTCGCAGATGGGAGCCCTGCTGGCCTGTCGCAGCGATCAGCTGCCGTTCTGGCGGCTGCTGAGGGTGCCGAACCGTTTGCTCTGGCTCGGGCTGGCCAGCGAACCCTTGCTGGCGGCCGTTGTGGTGCTGCAGCCGCAGCTGCAGGCCCTCTTCTCTACCGCCCCCTTCCCGCTGGCCTGGCTGGGGCCGATGGCCCTGGCGCCGTTGGTGGTGTTGCTGGTCGACAGCCTGGACAAGCGAGCACGCCGGCGCATCTAATGCATCATCAGACGATGCTTATGCTGATGCAACCCCAGGGCGGGACCATGCGCACCACTGTGACACTCGACGATGAGCTGCTGGCCAAAGCCGAGCAGCTGTGCGGCCACCTGGAGCGCAGTGCCCTGCTCAGGGAAGCCCTGCGGGCCCTGGTGGAGCGGGAGAGCGCCCGCCGCTTGGCGGCTCTGGGCGGAAGTGAGCCCGAGCTGGAGCCGGTCTCCCGTCGCCGGAGCGCCGCTTGATCCTGGTCGACACCTCTGTTTGGGTGGAGCATCTGCGCCGAGGCCTGCCGCGCCTGGCCGCGCTGCTGCAGGAAGCGGAGGTGCTCATCCATCCCTGGGTGATCGGCGAACTGGCCTGCGGCCATCTGTGCAACCGCCAGCCGGTGCTGGAGCTGTTGCAAGGCCTGCCAGCGGCGCTGGTGGCCAGCGATGCGGAAGTGCTGCTGCTGATCGAGCGCGACCAGCTGATGGGCCGTGGCATCGGCTATGTGGATGCCCACCTGCTGGCGTCCGCCAGGCTGAGCCACTGCCGTCTGTGGAGCCAGGATCGGCGTCTGGTCGCCGTTGCCGAAGAGCAGGGGCTGGCGCTGCCCCATGCAGAGGTGGCTTCCGGGTTCTAAGAGCCGAAAAGCAATGCTCAGGGCAAAGCCACCAGCACCGACCCCAGGGCCATCAGCACCACCCCCAGCCAGGCGCGGGGCTGCAGCGTTTCCCCCAGCAGGCCCACGCCCAGCAGCGCCACCAGCACCACACTCAGCTTGTCGATCGGAGCCACCCGCGCCACCGGACCGAGCTGCAGCGCCCGGAAGAAGCAGAGCCAGGAAATCGCCGTGGCCCCTCCGGAGAGGCCCAGGAACAGCAGGCTGCGGCGCGGTAGTTCTGCCAGGGGCTGGAATTCCCGCCTCACCAGCAGCAGCATGGTGAGCAGCGCCAGCACCACACCGGTGCGCAGGAAGGTGGCCAGGTTGCTGCCGATCCCTTCCACCCCGATCTTGGCCAGCAGGCTGGTGAGGGCGGCGAAAACGGCAGCCAGTGCCGCCCACAGCTGCCACGCGCTCCAGGGATCGCCCATCGTTCACCTCCTGGCCACGTTAGGCAGGATCCCAGGGGTGGCCCAGGATCCATCCCTCCAACCCCAGATTCACCTGCTTCCCCTGGGGCAGCCCCTCGGACTGCTCCCCGAGCACCACGGCCACCATCCCTAGCAATCCCACCAGCGAATCGAAGCGGTCCTCCGCCCCCATCGCGGCGCCGAAACCCTCCAGCAGCTCGGCTTCCACCGCCGCCAGGTTGAGCCCCCGGGCCTCGGCCCAGGCCTGCAGCCGCGGCCCCTGGCGCTGCCGATCGGCCTGCAACCTCTTGCTCCAGCCCCGCCCAGGACCCCCTAATCCAAGCGTCACGCAGGCCTCCGCCGGATAGGCCTCGGCCACCACGCAGCGGCGCGAGCGCAGCAGCGGAGCCAGGGCACCATCGAACGGCCAGACGCCCAGCTCCGGCCCCAGGCTCGCCACGGCCGGCAGCAGCACCTCCCGCCAGGCGCAGAGGGCGGCCCGCCCCACCTGGTTTGCCCCCAGGGTCCAGAACAGCGGGCAGGCATTGCGCCGCTGCCCTTCGCCGCGTTCACACACCCGCAGCAGCTCGGCCATCGAGCCCACCCCCAGCCCCTCCACCAGATGGAGCTGCCGCGCCCCGCCGGGGCGCAGCGGATAAAACGGCCGCTCCAGACAGATCTCTTCCGGCAGGGCCGCCGGCTCCGCCAGCCAGGCCCAGCGGCCCTGGCCCAGCTGCTGCAGCCAGGGCAGGAAGGCATCGATGCCCGCCCGGTGGCCATAGGCCTGGGGCAGGCCGATCACCACGTCGAGCCCTAGCAGCACCCCCTCGCCCCCCGCCCGGCGCAGCAGGGAGGGGATCAGCTCGGCTGGATCCGGCACCGGTTGCGGCGGGCACAGTTCGTAGCCGCCCTCGTGCCGCTCGGCCACCGTCAGCCAGCGCCGGCGGCGGTCGGTGCTCCAGTCGGCATGGGCGATTAGCCGGGGCCGGGGCAGCGGCAGGATCGGGGGTAGCGGCGCAGTCAGCCCAGGATCCAGCGCAGCATCAGGCCCAGCTGCCCGACGATCCCCTGGCCGGTGAGCCCTTCGCCGATCACGGCGGCCAGGAAGCCGAGCATGGCCACCCGGCCGTTGAGCTGCTCCACGCCGGCTAGGGCCGCCGTGTTCCAGGGGCGGGGGCTGGTCATGCTGGCGCCGAAACGCTCCACGGGTTCGTAGCGAAAGGATTCCTGGCTCAACGAACGGCAGCGAAAGCAGTGCGCAGCCTATGGGACTTCTCAGCAGATGCGTGGCAGCAGCTCGCCGCTGAGCGGCAGCAGCCGGCGCTCGCTGCCGAACGGGGTGCGCAGCAGCACCCGGCCGTTCGTTTCAGCGGGCAGGGCCTGCACCGAGCCGATCCAGGCGGCTCCCAACGGCTCCAGCAGCTCCAGCGCCGTCTCCAGATCGTCAGGGGCCAGCACCAGCACCATCCGGCCCTCATTGGCCAGGTGCAGCGGCTCGAACCCGAGCAGGTCGCAGCTGCGGCTCACCACCTCGAGCACCGGCAGCCGCTCCTCGTGGATCACCATCTCCACCCCCCGGGCGGTGGCGAGCTCGTGCACGGCGCTGGCCAGGCCGCCGCGGGTCAGGTCCCTGAGGCAGTGGGGCACCACGCCGCGCTGCAGCAGCGACTCCACCTCGGGCCAGAGGGGGGCGCAGTCGCTGGCCACGGGCGGTTCCAGCTGCAGCCCGTGGCGCGCCGCCAGGATCGCCAGCCCATGGCGGCCCAGGTCGCCGCTCACCAGCAGCTGGTCCCCCGGTTCGATCGCCTCGGGCTGAATCGGCCTGGGACTCTCCAGCAGGCCGATGCCGCTGGTGGTGATGAACACCCCATCCCCCTTGCCCCGCTCCACCACCTTGGTGTCGCCGGTGGCGATGGTCACGCCGCAGCTGTGGGCCGTGGTGGCGATCGAGGTCACAATCCGCCGCAACCGCTCCCGCTCGAAACCCTCTTCGAGGATCAGTCCGAGGCTGAGGTGCAGGGGCCGGGCCCCGGCCATGGCCAGGTCGTTGGCGGTGCCGGTCACCGCCAGCCGGCCGATGTCGCCCCCCTCGAACTCCAGCGGATGCACCACGTAGCCATCGGTGCTGAAGGCCAGCCGGCCGTGGGGCAGGTCCAGGCAGGCGGCATCGTGCAGCAGCTGCTGGGGGTCGGGGTAGAGGCGCCGCAGCTCGGTATCGATCAGCTGCTGCATCCAGGTGCCCCCCCCGCCATGGGCCAGCTGGATCCGGTCCCATTCAGTGCTCATGGTGGGCGGTCTGGCGGAGGGAGGCTGACAGATGCGCAGGAAATCCGCTGCAGATCCAGATCAATCGCAGGGAGTGAGAAGCGAAAGGTGGTGTGATGTTTCTAGAGGCGGACCCCAGAAATGGAACTGAGCGCTGACATCGATATCGATCGCTATTGCTGCCGCATTGAGCACTTGCTGGGCCAGATCGACATTCTGCGGCGGATGGTGGTTTCAGGAAAATTCAGCGAGATCGACAAGCTACGACATCAACGGCGGATTGATGAACTTTATAGCTGGATTTTCGCGATGAGTTCTGAAATTGACGTTTACCCCACCTGAAGCAGATCAGCTTCAATCGGGGGGCAATGAAAAAAATCAGGCCTCATGGAAGGCAGGATTGATCACGAAGCAATGCAGTGCCTGCCATGTCTGACATGTTCGGGGATTATCTGCGCTCCATAGGTCGAATACCACTGCTTACAGCGTCTGAGGAAGTGCATCTTGGTACCATCATTCAGCGATGGATTAATGCATCCCAGCCAACCAAAGAGGTGGAATCCCCTGGCCGTCGGGCCATGAGCCGGATGGTTTCGGCCAATCAACGCTTGGTGGTGAGCGTGGTCACTCGCTTTCAGCGCCGCATCCATCACCTGCAGCTTGATCCCATGGATCTTGTTCAGTCCGGGAATCTGGGCTTGATTCGTGCTGCAGCTAAATATGATCCCAGTCGAGGTTATAAGTTTTCCACCTATGCCCACTGGTGGATTCGTCAGGCAGTGGGTCACTACGTACAGGAGAACCGGGGTTGCATTCGCCTGCCCGCCCATGTCGCTCGGCTCGCCCAACAGGCGGGCAGGTTTTCTGATGCCACGGACCATCGGGAGGGGGCGGGTGAGAGTCTGCAGATTGCCAAGGCTCTCCAGCATGTTCGAACTGCCTCGACCATTTCCCTGGATCAGCAGTTCTGCGATGGCAGCCAGTTGCTCGATGCCCTCACCGATGGCCAGGAGATGCAGACAGAAGAGGACTATCACTTCTTGCACGCCCAACTGGAGCAATTGCAGCCACTCGAACTCACGATTCTGCAGATGCGTTACGGGCGGGAAAATCGGGCGACATTTGCGCACATCTCGGAAAAAACCGGTCTCAGCAAAGACCGGATTCAGCGCATCGAAAGAAAAACCCTGGCCAAGCTGCGCGAACGCATCGGCTCCAGTCTTGATCCCTGCTGATCCCTGCTGACGACTGCTGATCGCGCTGCAGCAGATCGACAGCGGATTGCTGGATTCTCCTTCGCCGTGGCGAGGGGCCGGATTAGGACGAAGGGAAAGCAGCCAGACCATGGTGACACTGACCGATAGGACTAAGCCAGCCATCGATTCACGGGATGTTGCTATTCACTCAAGTGATGCAATTTTACCGGGAATACTTTCGATTCCTCCGCAGCCATCAGGCCTTGTTCTGTTTGCCCATGGCAGTGGTAGCAGTCGATTCAGTAAGCGCAATCAGCTAGTGGCGGATGTTCTGCACAAAAGCGGAATCGCCACCTTGCTTTTTGATCTGCTTACCCCGGAAGAAGAGAAGATCGATGCTGCAGATGAATCGCTTCGCTTTGATATCAGTCTGCTCACCCATCGGCTCACAGGTGCCATCGACTGGCTCGGTGAAGTTAGCCGGCATCGGGGGGTGGAGCTCGGACTGTTCGGCGCCAGCACCGGTGCGGCGGCTGCCCTGAATGCCGCCGCTTCCCGGCCGGACCAGGTGCGGGCGGTGGTCTGCCGGGGGGGCAGGCCGGATCTGGCTCCCGGAGCCCTGCACCGCGTCAGCAGTCCGACCCTGATGATCGTGGGCGGAAAGGATTTCCCGGTGCTCCGCCTCAATCGCCAGGCCGCTGCCCGCATGACCGCCCCCCACTCCCTGCTCGTGGTGCCGGGGGCCAACCATCTGTTCGAGGAGCCGGGCACCCTCAGACAAGCTGCAGATCTTGCCACTGAGTGGTTTCAGCGTTATCTGAATCCATCTCCGTTGCTGCAGCGGACCCTGCGTAGCGGCGTACGTTGACGAGCAGGCTGCTGAGAAAAAGTCTGCGGGCACCCTGTAGGGCGTTGAGCTGGCTTTCGAGGCTGCGAATCTGATCATCGATGCTGAGGATGTCCCGCATCAAAAGCTGAGCATCGGGGGAGAAATCTTC
>JBBASR010000028.1:28977-32515 GCA_040399125.1 Cyanobium sp.
TCCTGCTGATGACTGCTATGGGGTCATGACCTGTTCTAGGTGGCATGCCGCAGATCTGCGGAGCATCGGATGCTGGCTGGTTGATTGCCTCAAATCCGCAAGATCATCCAGGAAGAGACCAAGCACAATCGATGGCAGATGCATTCGGTGACTATCAGAAAATGGTCCACAGAATTCCCCTGCTTGAGCCGGCGGAAGAGCTGCATCTCGCTTCGATCGTACAGGCTTGGCAAAATAATTCGGATCCTGCTCCCCATCTCGTGCGACGTGGTCGGCAGGCGATGAAAAGGATGGTCACCGGCAATCTGCGCCTGGTGATCTCCGCCTGCCTGCAGCAACAGAAGCGGATCTCCGGTCTTTATGTCGATCCGATGGATGTGATCCAGGCGGGCAATCTCGGCCTGATCAGAGCTGTGGAAAGGTTTGACCCCTTGCGGGGGTATAAGTTTTCCACCTATGGCTATTGGTGGATTCGTCAGGCGATCAACCGTTATTTTCAGGATCAGGCGCCAGCCATCCGGATTCCGGCGGATCTGGTGAGTCTCGCCCGAAAGGCCGCCGCCATCCGCAGCGAAACCGATCAGCGCCTGCAGCCAGGCAAGATCGCTGAGATGCTGGAGACCTCCGAGGAGAGGCTCCAGATGGCGATCCGGGCCAGGTACGAATTCAACACCCTGTCTCTGCATCAGCCCCTGGGAAGCAGCAGCGATTCCGAGTTCAGCCTCCTCGATGCGATCCCGGGTCAATCCCAGACGGTGATCAAGGATGACTACCAGTGGTTGATCAGTGAAGTGCAGCAGCTGGAGCCGTTCGAGCGCCAGGTGATCGCCCATCGCTACGGCAGCGAATTGCGTCACAGCCAGGCGGAAACCGCCAATCTGATGGGGCTCAGTCGCGATAAGGTCCAGCGCCTGGAAAAAAAGGCGCTGCTCAAACTGCGGCGTAAACTCGCTCCCGCTTTGCATCCCGAGCCGTCCAGGGGAAGGTGATCCCACTCGCTGCAGCCAGCGGCACGAGCACAGCAGGAGCAATGCGGATTCTGTGCATTCGACTTCTCGGCCGCCAGGGCTACATAGAACCAAAAAGATGAACCTTTGGTTGAGCCAGGCTGACTGAATGACACTGATTCAATCGCTTCGAGATCTTTCTGTTTCTCCCGTATCGGCTCCCAGGGCTGACTATCAGAATCTTCTCCTGAGCCTGCCGGATGTTGTGCTCCTTCTGCGTGAGGGGGTGATCGACTGGGTTTCCCCTTCGCTGACCAGCCTTCTCGGTTGGAGCCAGGAGGACTGGCGGGGCAAGCCGTTGGAGCAGTTCATCCATCCGGAGGGGCTGCCCACCACGATCACCATGCTTCTCAGCCTCGACAAGGGCCAGAGGGTAATGCTGCGTCTGCGGTTGCTGGAGCTCTGTGGTTCCTATCGCTGGGTGGAGATACATGCGGGCCCGTATCTCGACAAACGCGGCCAGCTTGATGGCGTGGTGGCCTGCTTCTGGTGCATCGATAAGGACATGCAGGTTCATGATGAACTCAAGCACCGGGCCAGCGTGGATGAGCTCACGAACCTCTTCAATCGCCGCGAGGGACTGCAGCGGTTGAAGCAGCTATTCATCAGCAACATGTACAACAGCCAGAACCTGGCACTGCTTTTCTGCGATATCGACCATTTCAA
Organism: Cyanobium sp.; assembly: GCA_040399125.1. GTDB lineage: Bacteria > Cyanobacteriota > Cyanobacteriia > PCC-6307 > Cyanobiaceae > Cyanobium. The sequence goes on from JBBASR010000028.1 coordinate 30,651, forward strand.
GACGATCAATGATCTCTATGGCCATTCCTGTGGCGATCTCGTGCTCAAGAGCATCGCCGAGCGGATTGCCAAGGGTCTCCGCAGTCAGGATATTGCGGCCAGGCTCGGTGGGGATGAGCTGCTGGTGGTTCTCAGTGGCGTAAGCAAGGAGGAAGATGCGGTTCGTATCGCCGAGAAGCTGCGCAGTTCGGTGGCGGAACCGATCCTCTGGAATGGCAAGGGGATACGCGCCACCCTCAGCATTGGCGTGGCCCTTGCTTCGCCCCACGAAAGCACCGATGAGGCTCTGGCCCGCGCCGATGAGGCCCTCTATGAGGCCAAGCGCAACGGCCGCGATCAGGTGGCCTGCCCCTTGGCCTGAACGGGCATGCTGAACGGGCCCGCTGAGCGGGCCCAGCGCCAGCCTCATTCCTTACGCCATTCGGAGCGGCCGGGTGCCACGCGATGACCATCGCCGGCATGGCGATAGCGGCCATCGGGAGAGGAGGCCTGGTAGCGCCCATCCTGGCTGAGCACCCCCTGTTGCAGTTTCTCCATCGGCTGCAGTTTTCCCTGTTGGTTCAGGGAATCCTCCAGCAGGAAGGCACAGAGGTTGGATACGGATCGTCCCTCTTCCTCCGAGCGTTTCAACAGTGCTTCATGCACATGAAAGCTGAGGGTGATGGAGATGCGCCGGGGTTGACGCTGCAGAACACGAAGCCTGTCATTCATGGGAAGAGATGACTAATCGAGACTGGTAAAGTGTGAGAAACCAGTACTGGTTCTGCACCGGCAGTCTCACCTTAATCTGCACTTCGTATTCAGCTGAACTTGTTGGCCGATCTGCTTCAGGGCTGCTGCATATCGGGGCGAAATCGGTGATAAGCGGCGCAGGTTCCCTCGCTCGACACCATCGGTGCGCCCAGCGGGTGTTCTGGCGTGCATTCCACGCCGAAGCTGGCGCAATCCGGCGGTGTGCTGAGGCCCTGCAGAATCCGACCGCTGATGCAGGCGGGTTCCGCTTCCGGTAGCGCCTGAAGGGTAGCGGGGTGGACCAGCCCGAAGCGGCGTGATGCATCCAGCGCGTCGTAGGGGGGGCGCAGGGCCAGGCCGCCCCCGGCGATCGGGCCTAGTCCGCGCCAGGGTTGATCCACCACCTCAAATACCTCCGCCAGCAGGGCCCGGGCCTGGCGATTGCCCTCCGGCTGCACCACCTGGCCATAGGCATTGCCGAGGCCCGGTCTGCCGCTCTCCAGCATCGCAACGCACGCCAGCACTCCCTCCATCAACTCCCGCGGCGCGAAGCCGGTGACCACCACGGGCCGTTGATGTCGGCGCACCAGCTGCTGCAGTTCGCCGGTGCCCGTCACGGCGCAAACGTTTCCGGCGGCCAGAAAACCCTGCACCTGATTGTGCTCTCCGGTCAGGATCGCCTCCATGGCCGGTGTCACCCGTACGTGCGCCACCAGCAGCGACAGGTTGGGGAGCTGCAGGGCGAGGGCCTGACGGGCCAGCAGGGCCGTGGCCGGTGCGGTGGTCTCGAAGCCGACGGCCAGAAACACCACCTGCCGATCGGGATGGGCCCGGGCCAGATCCAGCGCCTGCAGAGGGGAGGTGAGCAGCCGCACATCGCCGCCGTCGGCCCGCACCGCCAGCAGATCGCTGGGCCTGCTGCCGGGCACCCGCAGCATGTCGCCGTAGGAGCAGAGGATCACCCCGGGTTGGCGGGCCAGGTCCATCGCCTGGTCGAGGGTGGTGGCGGGGGTCACGCACACCGGACAGCCGGGACCATGGATCAGCCGCAGCCCCGGGGGCAGCAGTTGATCCAGCCCCCAGCGCACGATCGCGTGGGTCTGGCCGCCGCACACCTCCATCAGGGTCCAGGG
>JBBASR010000029.1:0-31407 GCA_040399125.1 Cyanobium sp.
TTGGGGCAAAAACAAGGCCCCGTTTGAAACGCCCCCTGTGTGATTCGAACACACGACCGGCTGCTTAGAAGGCAGCTGCTCTATCCAGCTGAGCTAAGGGAGCTTGGCCTGGCATTGTGCCAGTTCGTCTCAAGGGACCCTGGGGGCAGGCAGGGGGCCGCCAGCCTTAGATTTGCAGGCTGTGCGGATTTTCGCTCCATGGCAGCCACCAGGCTCAGCGAAGCCCAGAAGATCGAGCTGGTGGCTCGCTTCCGCGCCGGCGAGAGCAGTCAGGAGCTGGCGGATGCCTTCGGTTGCAGTGCCAACACGGTGAGCCGGGCCGCCAAGGCCGGCATGGACCCGCAGGAATACGAACAGCTCAAGCAAGAGCGCCAGCGGCGTCCCGCGAAGGTGGCAGCCAGCTCCCCGGTCGCCCCGTCCATCCCGGCCGAAGACCCGCCGGCAAAGGCCGCCGCGGTAGGCGAGCCCGCCGCGTCAGGTCAGCCCGCCGCAGCAGGCGAGCCAGAGGCCGACAGCCCTGGGGTGCTGGCCATCGACGATGCCGACGACTTCGCCGGCGATTTCGGCGAAGAAGACGCCGATGAAGACGATGACGATCTCGGGTTCAGCGCTGACGAGGAGATCGAGGCGGCGCCCGTTCCGGTCGCAGCCGATGATTCCCAGCTCGAGATCCAGGTGCTGCCTCTGGTGGGTGCCGACCTGCCCGCCTCCGCCTACATGCTGGTGGACAAGACGGTGGAGCTGCAGGCACGCCCGCTCAGTGAATTCCCCGAGCTCGGTCGTCTGCCCCAGGAGGAGCAGGAGCGGCAGGCCCTGGCGGTCTATGCCAACCCCCGGCAGGCCAAGCGCCAGTGCGGACGCACCCAGAGGGTGATCAAGCTCCCCGATCCCAGCCTGCTGGAGCGCACGGCTCCTTATCTGCTGGCCCAGGGCATCAGCCGGGTGGTGATCGAAGGGGCCCTGTACGCATTGCCCGGCAGCTGATCAACCAGACCCAGGCACCAACTGGTTCTGTGCCGACTTTTCGTTAGGCTTGATCCAAGGCTTTGAACGCAGCTGTCTGATGGTGCGACCGCTGCAGACTCTGCGTTCCTGGTGGAAGGAAGAGCAGCGCGCCGCTCCCGAGAGGTCGGTGATTCTCTCGGCGTTGGTCACTGCCTTGGTGGTGCTCACTCCCCTGCTGGCGCTCGATATCCGCCGGCGAGCCGTCGCCCTGGCAGACCAGCAGCAGAGCGTTCGTGGCCGTTCCCTGGAGGTGGTGACCACCTCCCTGGCGGCCCTGCGGCGCACCACCCGCGACTGGGCCTTCTGGGATGACACCTACGCCTACATCAAGGGCCGCTTTCCCGACTACCTCAATCGCCACATCGCCTCTTCGCCGATCTTTGAGGACGGCACGGTGATGCCGGTGTTCGGGCCGGCGGGGGATGTGCGCTTCAGCTTCGGTCGGCCGGCCGATCCCTACGTGAAGGACCGCAGCCTGATCGACTGCGTGCGCGGCAATCTCGACTCCCTCAACCTCCTGAACAGCCTCAGGTCTCTGGCTTGTCATGCCGCTGACGGCAAGCTGTTTCTGGGGGTGGTCTCCCCCATTTCCAACAGCACCCAATCGGTGCCCGCCACCGGCGCCCTCGCCCTGCTCTCTCCTTTTCTGCTGTCCGATTACGGCCCCCACCTGCGGGAGTCGCTCCAGGAGCTGGAGCGGGATTTCGTGTTCGTGCGGCCGGCCCAGCTGCCGCCCTCGGGGGAGCGGGAGGCGGGGCTGGAGTCCGCGCCCTTTGATCCACCGTTCCATGGGAAGGAGGGCAAGGTGCTGGCGCTTCGCACCCAGCCCCTGCTGCCTTCGCTATTGCGTTCGCTGCTCGAGCAGAGCCTGTTGCTGCTTTCGCTGCTCACATCCCTGCTGGTGTTCCGAATGTTGCTGATGCTGGAGCGGCGTCAGCAGCGCCTGGCGCAGCGGCAGATCGAGCGTCGGGGTGGGCAGCGCATCCGCCGCACCTGCCAGGAGCTCGACCAGCTGCTGGTCCATTTCGGCCTTCCCCTTGCGGTGCCCAGCGGCGAGGATCGGGTGCTGGCCCGGTTGCTGCGGCACCCCGGACCGGCGGCGTTGATGGCTCCGCTCCCGCAGCAGGCTGAGTCCCCGCTACCGCCACCGCCCGCGCCAGCCCTCTCCCTGCCGCTGCTCGGGACGGCCCCCGATCTGCCGCCCCTCGATTCCTCGGCCCTGGATTCCTCGGCCCTGGAGGTGGGTCTGCGGATGCGGCGTCTCACGGACCGTTTCCAGCAGTTTCTCGCCAGCGCCCGCACGCTGGCCCTCTGCGATCCGCTCACCCAGCTGCCCAATCGCCGCTATTTCATCGAACAGCTGGAACTGGAGGCGGAGCACCACCGGGAAATGGGCAAGAGCTTCGCGATCCTGTTCGTGGATGTGGATCGGTTCAAGAGCATCAACGACACCTACGGCCATGCGGTGGGCGATGGCGCCCTCGTGGCCGTGGCCACGCGGCTGCGCAGCCTGCTGCGGAGCGGTGATTTCCTCGCCCGCTATGGCGGCGATGAATTCGTGATCGTGATGAGCTTCAAGCGCGAAGACAGGGAGGAAGCGGAGCTCAAGGCCGAGGCCCATCGTTTCGCCACTTTGATCGCGGGCGAATTCCATGGCACCACGGAAGTGGACGGGGTGGCGCTGGAACTCAGCCTCAGCATCGGCATCTCCCTGGTGGATCCGCTCGAAGCCGATCCGCAGGCGGCGATGAAGCGCTCCGACATCGCCATGTATCGGGCGAAGCAGCACAAGTTCAGCCGGATCGTCATCTTCGATGTGGGGGACGACGGCAGCCAGCTCGACAGCTACCAGCTCTACGTGGATCTGCTCAAGGCGGTGCGGCAGCGGGAGCTGGAGGTGGTGTTTCAGCCGATCGTGGATGACACCGGCGTGATGCAGGCGGTGGAGGCCCTTGTGCGCTGGCAGCACCCCAACCTGGGGGCCGTGCCTCCGGAACAGATGCTCGAGCTGGCTGAGCAGCATCGCCGCATGGCCCTGCTGGGCGATGAACTGCTGCGCCTGGCGCTCGAGGCCTATGCCCTCCTTCCTCCCCTGGACGTCCCCTGCCGCCTCAGCCTCAATCTCTCCCCCAGCCAGCTCACCGATCCGGGCCTGGTGCAGCGGCTCACCAGCCAGCTTCAGGAGCACGGCATCGAATCAGGGCAGGTCACCCTGGAGCTCACGGAGCGTTCGGTGCTCGAGCTTTCTCCCCTGGTGGATGCCAACCTGCAGGCCCTGCGGGGGCTGGGGATGCGGCTGTCGCTCGATGACTTCGGCACCGGCTACTCCTCCCTCAACCTGCTCAATACCCTCCAGCCCGATGAGGTGAAGATCGACCAGTCGTTCGTGATGGCGATGACCACCGACAGCTACGCCCGCCAGATCGTGAACCTGATTGCCGGGATGGCGCCGCTGCTCGGGGTGGAGCTGGTGGCCGAGGGGGTGGAGACGCCTGCCTGCTTCACCATGCTCCAGGAGATGGGGGTGAAGCTGTACCAGGGCTATCTCTTCTCCCGGCCGCTGCCGGCGCCGCAGCTGGGCACCGGGAAATTCGCCCAACAGGCCAGCGGGCGCCCGTAGCTCCTGGGCGGGAAGGGAGGCGGCTGATGACCTTGCGGTTCAGCGGTCGTCGTCGTCGGCTCGATTCGGGCCCGGCAGCAGCAGCGCTGCCGTGCTGCCGCCGCTGATCACCCCCACCGCCAGGGCGATCCCCACCAGAAAGCCGGTGGGCAGGGGCACGCTGCGGCCCACGCCGAGCTGAAGGCTGGAGCGTTGCTGCAGGTTCTGGCTGCCGAGGCCGAGCATCGCCAGCAGCAGCAGGCCGCCGCACAGGCTGCCGAGCAGGAGGCGCAGGCGCAGAAGCATGGCGGACTGGCTTGGCAGCAGGAGGAATCGGAGCCTCAGTCTGCCGCGTCGGCGGGGCGGTGCAGCAGGGCATACAGCTCCCGTCGGCTGTGGCCGCTGCGTTCCGCCAGCTGCCTGGCCGCCTCCCGGTTGCTGAGGCCCCCGTCCACCAGAGCGAGCAGTTCGAGCCGCAGGGCCTGCTCGTCCCAGGCCGGGGCCTCCGCCGGTGCGGCACCGCCCAGCACCAGGGTGCATTCCCCCAGGGGGGGCGTGTGGCGGAAGTGCTCCAGGGCCCTGGCCACGCTGGGGCCCACCTGCTGTTCGTGGCGTTTAGTGAGCTCGCGGGCCACCTGCAGGGGGCGATCGCCGAGCACGGCTAGCAGATCCTCGAGCAGATCCACCAGCCGGTGGGGCGCTTCAAACAGCACGATCGTGCGGGGTTCGCTGGCGAGCTCTGCCAGCTGGCGCCTGCGCTGGCTGCTGCGGGGCGCCAGGAAGCCTTCGAAGCAGAAACGGCCGCTGGGCAAACCGCTGCTCACCAGGGCGGTGGTCACGGCGCTGGGGCCGGGCACGCAGATCACGGCATGGCCGGCCTGGCGGGCGGCGGCCACCAGGGCTTCGCCTGGATCGGAGATCCCAGGCAGGCCGGCATCGCTGATCACCGCCACCGACTCCCCCTCCGCGAGGGCCTCCAGCAGCTGGGGCAGGCGGGCCGTCTGGTTGTGCTGGTGGAAGCTGATCAGCCGCCCCTTCAGGCCCAGAGCCTGCAGCAGCAGGCCGCTGCGGCGGGTGTCCTCGCAGGCGATCCGCTGCACTCCGGCCAGCACGCGCCGGGCCCGGGGGGAGAGGTCGTCGAGGTTGCCGATGGGTGTACCCACCAGATAGAGCACTCCAGCGGCGGGTTCGGGCGGCTGCAAGGGCCTCCAGAATGCTTGTTTGCTTTCTCATGATGCCCGTCAGTCCTGCTCTGCCTGCGGGTGTGTCGCTGGAGCCGCTGCTCACGCAACTGCGGCGGCTGAGCTGGGGCGCGGCCGACATCCTGCTGGCCTATGGCCGCGGCGAGGCCCCTCCCTACGGCTTCCCGCCGGCCCTGAGCGTGGAGGATGGCGGCGAGGGGCCGGTGAGCGCGGCGGATCTGGCGGTGAACAGCTGGCTGCTGGATGGGTTGGCAGCGGCGTTTCCCGAGGCCCCATGGACCCTGCTGAGCGAGGAGACCGCCAAGGAGCAGCTCGCCGCCGGGGTGCCCCTTGAGGCCGAGTGGCTGTGGATCCTCGATCCGCTGGATGGCACCAAGGATTTCCTGCAGGGCACGGGGGAATACGCGGTGCATCTGGCCCTGGTGCGCCACGGCGAGCCGGTGCTGGGGGTGGTGCTGCTGCCGGAGATGGAGGAGTTGTGGTTTGGTCTGGTGGGCTCCGGTGCCGAAGCTCCCGGCCGGGCCTGGCGGGAGAACCGGGGCGGTGAGCAGTGCCCTGCGGCGCTCAGCCCCCGCCGCGCCTTGGGGGAGCTGGTGCTGGTGGCCAGCCGCAACCACCGCGACCAACGGCTGGAGCAGCTGCTGGAGGCCCTGGCCCTGGGGGATACCAAAGCCATCGGCAGTGTCGGAGGCAAGGTGGCCACGATCCTGCGGGGCGAGACCGACCTCTACATCTCCCTTTCGGGCAAGAGCGCCCCGAAGGACTGGGACATGGCTGCTCCCGAGGCGGTGCTGCGGGCCGCCGGTGGTGCCTTCAGCCACGCCGATGGCCGCGCCCTCAGCTACAACGACGGCGACATCCGCCAGGCGGGCTGCCTGATCGCCAGCCATGGCGCCAGCCACACCGAACTGTGCGAGCGGGCTGCTGCGGCCATGGCCGTGATCGATCCGGGCTTTGCGGTGTAACTGGCCCAACCAGCCGGCCCCACTGGGGCCGGCTGGTTGGGCTGAGCCGGGATCAGACCGGCGCCGGCTCGTCGGCCTGGGGCACACCCCGCAGGGTGAGGTTGATGCGGCCGCGGTTGTCGATTTCGCGCACCCGCACCGTCACCTGGTCGCCCACGTTGACCACGTCTTCCACCTTCTCCACCCGGGCCTCGGAGAGCTGGGAGATGTGGATCATCCCTTCCTTGCCGGGCAGGATCTCCACGAAGGCACCGATCGGGATCACGCGGGTCACCGAACCCTGGAACACCTCCCCTTCGCTGACGCGACGGGTGAGCCCCTCGATGATCCGCTGGGCCTCTTCGGCCGCGGCACCGTCATGGCTGGCGATCGTCACGATGCCGCCGTCCTCGATGTCGATCTTGGTGTTGGTGCGCTCGGTGATGCCCTTGATCGTGCGGCCGCCAGGGCCGATCACGGTGCCGATCAGTTCGGGGTCGATGCGGAAGCTGAGCAGGCGAGGGGCGTGGGGGCTGAGCACCTCGCGGGGCTTGTCGATCGCCTCGAGCATCTTCTCGAGGATGTGCAGCCGGGCCGGGCGGGCCTGGTTGATCGCTTCGGCCACGGTCTTCACCTCCAGGCCGGTGATCTTCATGTCCATCTGCAGGGCGGTGATGCCCTTCTCGGTGCCGGCCACCTTGAAGTCCATGTCGCCGAGGAAGTCCTCGATGCCCTGGATGTCGGTGAGGATGCGCACGTCGGTGCCCTCCTTGATCAGGCCCATGGCGGCGCCGCTCACCGGGGCCTTGAGGGGCACGCCGGCATCCATCAGCGCCAGGGTGCTGCCGCACACCGAACCCATCGAGGTGGAGCCATTGGAGCTGAGGCACTCCGAAACCACCCGCAGCACGTAGGGGAAGGATTCCTTGCTGGGCAGCACCGGGATCAGGGCCCGCTCGGCGAGGGCGCCGTGGCCGATCTCGCGGCGGCCGGGGGAGCGCATCGGGCGGGTCTCACCCACCGAATAGGGGGGGAAGTTGTAGTGGTGGAGGTAGGTCTTCTCGGTGGAAGGGTTGAGGTCGTCCATCTCCTGGGCGTCGCTCGGGGTGCCGAGGGTGGCGCAGGAGAGCACCTGGGTCATGCCGCGCTGGAACAGGCCCGAACCATGCACGCGCTTGGGCAGCACACCGGCGGCGGCACTGATCGGACGCACCTCATCGAGGTTGCGGCCATCGACGCGCTTGCCCTCCTTGAGGATCTGCTCGCGCATCAGCTTCTTGGTGAGGCTCTTGTAGCTGTTGCCCAGCACCTTGCCGTTGCTGGAAACGGCCACCTTCACGGCGTCCTCATCCTTGAGGGCGGTGATCTTCTCGCTCACTTCCGCCTTGATGGCGTCGAGCTTCTGGTCGCGCTCGGCCTTGGTCTGGGCGAACTGCTTGAGCACTTCGCCAATGCCCTTGGCGCATTCCTTCTCCAGGAACTTCGGCAGGGTGTCGTCTTCGCTGCGGGCTTCGGGGGTCACCTGCTCGATGCCGAGGTCCTTGATCAGGGCCAGCTGGGCCTTGATCAGTTCGCCCACCGCTTCGTAGCCGAAGTCGATCGCTTCGATCACATCCTGTTCGGGCAGCTGGTTGGCGCCCGCTTCCACCATGATCACGCCCTCGGGGGTGCCGGCCACCACCAGGTCGAGGTCGGAGCGCTCGATCTCGCGGTAGCTGGGGTTGAGCACGAAGTCGTCGCCGAGCAGGCCCACGCGCACGGCCGCCATCGGGCCGTAGAAGGGGATCTTCGCCAGCAGGGTGGCCATCGAGGCGCCGGTCACGGCGAGCACATCGGGTGGCACGCGCTCATCGAGCGACATGCAGGTGGCCACGATCTGGAGGTCGTCGCGCATCCAGGCGGGGAACAGCGGCCGCATCGGGCGGTCGATCAGACGGGCGATCAAGGTGGCCCGCTCGGGGGGGCGGCTCTCGCGCCGCATGAAGCTGCCGGGAATGCGACCGGCGGCATAGAGCCGCTCTTCGTAATCGCAGATCAGGGGCAGAAAATCGATGCCTTCGCGACCGCCGGAGCGGGTGGCGGTGACCAGAACAGCGGTATCACCGCACTCGACCATCACCGAACCCCCCGCCTGGGGAGCGAACCGACCGGTGGTCAGCCGGATCTCCCGACCATCGAAGGAGATCGACTGAGTTTGTCCTTGCACTGGGCTTTATGTCCGTTTTTTGTCAGACCTATCCTGGCATCCAGGCCTCGCAGCGGAGGCAGGCCTCCTGAAGTTTTAGGGTTGCCGGCCGGCTGCGGGCGGCGATCAGCAGCTGCTGGTAATGGTTGTCCTCCACTTCGTAGCAGCCGAATCGCTGCAGATGGGGGTTGGTGAGCTGCACATCAAAAAGGGAGAAGCCGCCTCGCCGCAGGGCCCGGGCCAGCTCCACCAACACCACGTTGGAGGCGTGGGGGCGGCGGTGAAACATCGATTCGCCGATCCAGCACGAACCGATGCCGATCGCCAGCAGACCGCCGGCGAGACCTTGTTCATCCCAGGCCTCCACACTGTGGGCCACGCCATCGGCATGGAGCTGGCGGTATATGGCGGCGAGCTCGTCGCTGATCCAGGTGGAGGGCCGATCGGCGCAGCCCGCCAGCACCTCGGCAAAGGAGCGGTTGAGGTGCAACTGAAAACGACCGCTGTTCAGGACCCGTCGCAGGGAGCGGGGCACCTGAAAGCGGTCGTCGAGAGGAAGCAGGGCCCGGCGGTTGCTGCGGTAGAGCTGCAGCGGACCGCCGGGGTCGTTGGCCATCGGAAACCAGCCCTGGCCATAGACCCAGAGCCACTGGGCGGTGGACCAGCGGGTCAGGGGGAGAGGGCCAGGGGGCTGGGGCTGAATTACCAGCTGGACTTGACCACGCCGGGCAGTTCACCCTTGTGGGCACGCTCGCGCAGCTGGTTGCGGCAGAGACCGAAATCGCGGTAGACGCCCCGGGGCTTGCCGGTGGCCCAGCAGCGGTTGCGCACGCGCACGCGGGCGCTGTTGCGGGGCAGGGCCTGGATCTTGCGGTGGATCTCCAGACGCTCCATCGGATCGGCGGCGGCCTCGAAAGAAGCCTTGAGGGCCTCACGCTTGGCGGCGAAACGCTCCACCATCTTCTTGCGCTTCACATCGCGCGCGATCATCGACTTCTTCGCCATTCGGCCGGTTGTGCGGTTAGGAGATGGATCCGAGCTTACCTGCCGGGGGGCAGGGGCCGCGCCTGGGGGCTTCAGCGGCCCAAAAGCTGCTGCACCACAGGCAGCTGGCTGGTGTCCTTGACGATCAGCAGCAGGCTGAGCCCCATCAGGAACACGAACCCCGACTGCATGAACGCCATCTGGAAGCGTTCGGGCAGGGGGCGACCGCGCAGGCCTTCGAGCAGCAGCAGGGCGAACTGGCCGCCGTCGAGCATCGGCAGGGGCAGGGCGTTGAGCACGGCCAGGTTGATCGAGATCAGGGCGGTGTAGAGGAAGAGGCTGTTGCCGCCCTGCTTGGCCAGGTTGGCGCCCATCTCCACGATCTTCACGGGCCCGGAAACCTGGCCGGCGGTTTCCCCGAAGTGGGTGACCAGGGTGATGAACCCCTCCACGGTGCGGCGGGTGAGGGTCAGGAAGTCGTGGTTGGCCTGGCGGAAGGGTTCCAGGGGGCCGCGGGGGGCGCGGAAGGTTTCAGTGCCGTTGGGTTGCAGCTGGGCGCCGATGCGGCCGATGCCCCCCACTTCGGCGGGGGTGAGGCTGAGGGGCAGGTTGCGGTCGCCGCGGGCGGCCTCGAGCCGCAGCTCACGGCCGGGGGCCTGGCGGATCTGGTCCACCAGCTCGGCAACGGCCTGCTGGCCGCCGGCCACGGGGCTGCCATTGACGCTCACGATCCGGTCGCCGGCCTGGAGGCCGGAGGCGGCGGCGGCCTGGCCCCCCTGCACACCGGTGACCAGCACGCCGGGGCTGGTGCTGAACCCGGCCGGGATGCCCACCACCAGGCCCTGACCCACCAGCACCGCATAGGCCAGCAGCAGGTTGGCCAGTACACCGGCGGCGATCACCAAGGCCCGCTGGGGGATCGGCCGGTTGCGCATCAGGTTGGGGTCATCCGAGGGGATGGCGCTGGTTTCGTCGTCGTCGGGGAAGGAGACGAAGCCGCCGAGGGGGATCGCCCGCAGGGCATAGAGCACGCCGCCGCGCTGGCGTTGCAGCAGGGCGGGCCCGAAGCCCACCGAGAAGCCGCTCACCCGGATCCCCTGCCAGCGGGCCGCCAGGAAATGGCCGGCCTCATGAATCACGATCAACCCGGCCAGGATCGCCAGTGCGGTGAGAACGCCCATTCAGCCCAAGGTTTGTATCGAACCATTCTGGGGTGCGGCCGAAGGCGGCGTGAATGGTTCAACTAGGCGGGTTCCTCGCCGTGGGCTGCTGCCGATGGGGCGCCCTGGTTCAGGAGTCGGACTGGAGCGAGGCGCTGCCGAAGTAGGGCACCAGCGCGGCGGGCAGTTGCACGCTGCCATCAGCCTGCTGGCCGTTTTCGAGCAGGGCCGCCATGGTGCGGCCGATCGCCAGGCCACTGCCGTTGAGGGTGTGCACCAGCTGGGTGGTCTTGCCGTCCTTGAGGCGGATGGCGGCGCGGCGGGCCTGGAAATCGGAGCAGGTGCTGCAGCTGGAGATCTCGCGGTAGGCGCCGGCCCCGGCGAGCCATACCTCGAGGTCGTAGGTGCGGGCGGCGGAGAAGCCGAGGTCGCCGCTGCAGAGCTCGATGCGGCGGTAGGGGAGCTCGAGCGCCTCGAGCACGGCTTCGGCATCGCGGGTGAGCTGTTCGTGGGCCGCTTCCGATTGCTCGGGGTGGCAGAACCAGTAGAGCTCCACCTTGTTGAACTGGTGCAGGCGGATCAGGCCGCGGGTGTCGCGGCCGTAGGAACCGGCTTCGCGGCGGAAGCAGGGGGTGTACGCGGCGTAGCGGAGCGGCAGCTGGTCGGCGGGGATCAGCTCATCGCGGTGCAGGGAGGTGATCGGCACCTCGGCGGTGGGGGTGAGCCAGAGGTCGTCGCCTTCGCAGCGGAAGCTCTCCTCGGCAAACTTGGGCAGCTGGCCGGAGCCGGTGAGGCTGGCGGTGTTCACCAGGATCGGCGGCATCACCTCGCGGTAGCCCTTGCCGCTGTGCAGATCGAGCATGAACGAGATCAGGGCCCGCTCCAGCCGGGCGCCCTGGCCGAGCAGGGTCACGAAGCGGCTCTGGGCGATCCTTACCGACCGTTCGGTATCGACGATGCCGAGCCGTTCGGCGATCTGCCAGTGCTCCTCGAGGCTTTCGCCGGCGGCAGCGCGGCGGGGCGTGCCCCAGGTCTTCACCTCCACGTTGTCGGCTTCGCTGGCCCCTGCCGGGGTCTGGGGCGAGGGCAGGTTGGGCAGCACCATCAGCTGCTCCCGCAGCTGGGCATCGAGGGCCTTCTCCTGTTCTTCGAGGCCGGCCACCTGCTGCTTGATGCTGTTGCCCTGGTCGCGCAGGGCAGCCACCTCCTCCCCGCCGGGGGCGGCTCCGGCCTTGATTCGTTGGCCCACCTCCTTGCCGATGCGATTGCCTTCCGCCTGGAGGGCATTGCGCTGCTGCTCAAGGTTGCGCAGCTGCAGGGCGAAGGCCTGGAGGCTGGAGAGATCGGGCCGGAGGCCGCGGCGGCCGAGCTGCTCGCCGATCAGTTCGGGGGACTCACGCAGCAGACGCTGATCCAGCACGGCGCAGGGGAAGGGCTGGCGCGCAGCCTAGGGGTCGGTAGCTTGAGCATTCGCCGATTCGCTGCTTCGGGCCAGCTGACTCAGAGCACCTGCACCACTTCGCTCACTTCGGGGATGGATTCGCGCAGCTTGCGTTCGATGCCCATCTTCAGGGTCATCGTGCTGCTGGGGCAGGAACCGCAGGCGCCCTGGAGGCGCACCTTCACGATCGGGCCGTCGATTTCGACGATCTCCACGTTGCCGCCATCGGCCATCAGGTAGGGGCGGAGTTCATCGAGCACGCGCTCCACGTTCTCCACGGTGAGGGCCCGGGGATCGGTGGCTTCAGGCGCGGCGGCGTCGGGAGCGGATGTGGGGGTTTCGGTGGTCATGGCGATCGGGGGGGGCGTTGGCTTGAGCTTAGGAAGCCGCCTTCCGATGCGGGCCTGTTGCGTGGCCCTTAGCGTTGCGGGGCCCTCTCACTCCCCGGTGCGCATGGCCCCCGGAGCGGACTATCGCCGGGATGTCACCTACCTGCCGGCGGTGCATCGCGAGCTTTCGGTGGCCTGGCTGCGGCAGGCGCTGCTGCTCGGGGGGCAGCATCAGGGCGATCTCGAGACGGAGCTGCAGACGGGCCGCTTCCGCTGGCTGGAGATCGGTTTCGGGGCCGGGCTCAATCTGATCTTCAACGCCGCCGCCCACCCGCAGGCCCGCTTCTACGGCATTGATCTGCATCCGGCCCACGTGGCGGAGGCGGAGGCCCTGGCCCGGCAGTTCGGCCTCACCAACGTGAGCTTCGCCGTGGCCGACCTCACCAGCTTCCGGCAGGGGCGCCCCCAGAGCGGGCCCACCCGGCGGTGGCCGGAGCAGTTCGATGCCGTGGTGGCCCATGGGGTGGCCAGCTGGGTGGGCTCCGAAACGCGGCAGGCGCTGCTGGCGGCGGCGGCGGCGGTGCTGAAGCCGGGGGGTGTGCTGTTCTGCTCCTACAACACCTACCCCGGCTGGCTGGGGCGCAGTGCTCTGAACATGCTGGCGGTGGAGGAGGCCCAGCGCAGCGGCGGCCAGACCAGCGAGGCGGGCCTCCTGGGCCCTGCCGCAGCTGCGGGCCGAGCTGGCTGGCCTGGCGCGGCAACCGGTCTCCTACCTGCTCGGGGAGTACCACAGCTGCCACCAGCCGTTGTACGTGGGCCCGATGCATCGCCTCTGCGCCAGCCAGGGGCTGAGCCCGATCGGGTCCGCCACCCTGCCGGAGATGTTTCCCCAGTTGCTGGATCCGCAGCGCCGCGCGCTGGTGCTCGGGGCGGCGGATGCGGGGATGCGGGAGGTGCTTCTGGATCTGGCGATCCACCAGAGCTTCCGGCGCGATCTCTTCGCCTATGGCCGCCGGCCGCTGCTGGTGGCGGAGCATCGCCGCCGGCTGGAGCCGGTGCTGCTGGTGCAGCGCTGCGGCGATCTGGCCAGTTTCACGGAGGTGCCCACCAGCCTGGGCCAGATGGGGCTGGAGCCGGCGTTCTGCGGAAGGTTGCAGCAGCTGCTGGCTGCGGGGCCGCTGCCGCTGGCGGTGGTGGCCGCCGAGCTGGGGGAAGACCTGCTGGCCCTGCTGCCGCGGCTGGCGCTGCTGATCTCGGCGGAGGCGCTGGCCCTGGCGTTGCCGGGAGCGGAGGACGCCGTGGCGGCCTTCAACCGGCAGCTGCTGGAGCGGATCACCGCAGGCGTGCCGATCGATGCCCTGCTCTCGCCGCTGCTCAGCCAGCCGGTGCGGCTCTCGGCGGTGGAGGCCTTTCTGCTGCAGGCCTGGGAGCAGGGGCTCGGGGCGGAGGAGGTGCCCCAGCTGGCGATGCTCGGAATGGAAATGGCGGGCGCTGAGCTGCGGAGCCCCGAGGGGGAGCGGCTGGAGGATCCGGCGCAGGCCTGGGAGCAGCTGCAGGAGCAATGGCGCACGTTTTCCGAATCCAGGCTGCCGGAGCTGCGGCGCCTGGGGCTGAGCAGCCGGCCTGGCTGAGGGGCCTGGCTGACAGGGCCCAGATGACTAGGATCGCCCCAATACCCGGAAGCCATGACCGACGTACCCGTCTCCCGGATCCGTAATTTCTGCATCATTGCCCATATCGATCACGGCAAATCCACGCTGGCCGATCGATTGCTGCAGGAAACCGGCACGGTGGCGGCCCGCGATATGCAGGAACAGTTTCTCGACAATATGGAGCTGGAGCGTGAGCGCGGAATCACGATCAAGCTTCAGGCGGCGCGGATGGAATACAAAGCTGCCGATGGTGAAATTTATATTCTCAATCTGATTGATACGCCTGGCCATGTGGACTTCTCCTATGAGGTGAGCCGCTCGCTGCAGGCCTGCGAAGGGGCGCTGCTGGTGGTGGATGCGAGCCAGGGGGTGGAGGCGCAGACGCTGGCAAATGTGTATCTGGCGCTGGAGAATGATCTGGAGATCATCCCGGTGCTCAACAAGATCGACCTGCCGGGGGCGGATCCGGAGCGGATCGGGGCCGAGATCGAGGCGATCATCGGGCTCGATACCTCCAATGCGATCAGTTGTTCCGCCAAGACGGGCCTGGGGGTGCCGGAGATCCTGCAGGCGGTGGTGGATCGGGTGCCACCGCCGGCGGATCGGGTGGCGGAACCGCTGAAGGCGCTGATCTTCGATTCCTACTACGACCCGTATCGGGGCGTGATCGTCTATTTCCGGGTGATTGCCGGCTCGATCCGCCGCAAGGACAAGGTGCTGCTGATGGCGAGCGGCAAGACCTACGAGCTGGACGAGGTGGGGGTGATGGCGCCGGACCAGCGGCAGGTGGAGAGCCTGCATGCGGGCGAGGTGGGTTACCTGGCGGCCTCGATCAAGGCGGTGGCGGATGCGCGGGTGGGCGACACGATCACGCTGGTGAACCAGCCGGCGGAGGAAGCGCTGCCGGGGTACACCGAGGCCAAGCCGATGGTGTTCTGCGGGTTGTTTCCCACCGATGCCGACCAGTACCCAGACCTGCGCGAAGCGCTCGACAAACTGCAGCTTTCGGATGCGGCATTGAAGTATGAGCCGGAAACCAGCAGTGCGATGGGCTTCGGTTTCCGCTGCGGCTTCCTGGGGTTGCTGCACATGGAGATCGTGCAGGAAAGGCTGGAGCGGGAGTACGACCTCGACCTGATCGTCACGGCGCCTTCGGTGATCTATCAGGTGAACATGCTGGATGGCAGCATCGAGATGGTGGACAACCCGGCCACGCTGCCGGATCCCCAGAAGCGGGAATCAATCGAAGAGCCCTATGTGAAGCTGGAGATCTATACCCCCAACACCTACAACGGCACGTTGATGGAGTTGTGCCAGGAGCGGCGCGGTGAGTTTATCGACATGAAGTACATCACCACCGATCGGGTCACGTTGCACTACGAGATGCCGCTGGCGGAGGTGGTCACCGATTTCTTCGACCAGATGAAGAGTCGCACCAAGGGCTATGCCTCAATGGAATACAGCCTGATCGGCTATCGGCGCAACGAACTGGTGCGGCTGGATGTGTTGATCAATAGTGAGCGGGCCGATCCTCTGACTACGATCGTGCATCGCGACAAGGCCTACAACGTGGGCAAGGGCCTGGTGGAGAAGCTGAAGGAGCTGATCCCGAGGCAGCAGTTCAAGATCCCGATCCAGGCCTCGATCGGCAGCCGCGTGATCGCCAGCGAGAGCATCAGCGCTATGCGCAAGGATGTGCTGGCCAAGTGCTATGGCGGCGACATCAGCCGCAAGAAAAAGCTGCTGCAGAAACAAGCCAAGGGCAAGAAGCGGATGAAGGCAATGGGCAAGGTGGACGTACCCCAGGAAGCCTTCATGGCCGTTTTGAAGCTGAATCAGTGAGTTGCTTCACGCAACAATTCCCTATGGTGGATCCGCCACAAAAAAGGATTTTGCCCTGGCCACTTCGCATGGTGGTTGGAAAGCTGTGGTTCCCGCCTCCGCATAACTTGCCTGATAAGCAACGGCCCTCTGGTTGGTGATGACCGTTTGGCAGGTAACAAGGCTAAGTTGTGTTCCAGAGCTGACTATTCCCTCCTGGAAACCACCGCTGAAGTTCAAGGATCCGTTTCGATTGATAGATGGACCACAGCGTACAAAATCTGATCCTTTGTTGTAATAGTGAACCGAAGCAATGTTTGCAGGATCTCCAGCGGTTCCCGTGGGGAGAGGGATGTCGAGTGTGAACAATGAGTTTGGTGCAGCAGCACATTGGCTCACCTCAACGCTTTGCCTGATTCTTGCCGCTTCACCGGCTTCAACTTGCAGCAGATAGTTCAGGCGATTGGCATCATCGCGAACCCGTTGGCTTCGCTCCGACGCTGCTGTTGAACGGATATGGGAAATGATGACGAAAGCTGTGGCACCAAGTACCAGCAGTCCAAGCCCAAGGCTGATCATTAGCTCTGCCAAGGTGAATCCCCTTGGTAAGGGCTTGGCCTTGTAACTCGAAAGCGATGGCATGGAAGGGTTCGGAGAGGAGTTAAAAACGGGTGTAATCAGAGCAGCTGCTGCTTGAAGGTGCTCCTGTTACGTTGTCATTCCGCCCGATTCGGATTAAGCCAAGATTTTCGCTGACTCGAAAACATCTTAAGTATGTATTGCTGTCGATTTTAAGCCTTAATTCGATGGGCTGAGCATTCATGGTGGTGCCTCTAGGTGTAAAAATGATCTGAGTTCCATTCGAGCTGGCGCTGCTGTAGGTGTGATTGCCAGTAAGGCCAGTCACTCTGAAAATCGGATTTGCTGCGCATCTTGTGGGACTTACGCTGGCGAGTTGTGTGGAGGCGTTACTGGCTGATATCGCCGTGAATGTAACTTCACAGCCCCCGAGAGATGTCGTGCTATTGGTTTCACGGAATGCATTGGATCTTATTTCTTCCAGCCATCCAGCAAGTTCGACTGCTACTGTATTGATTCGTTCCCGTCTCCATTCATTGCCGGTAAAGCTGATTACAATGCTTCCGAGAATGCCCATGACGGCCACGGTTACAAGCACTTCTATGAGTGTGAAGCCGTTTGGCTGGCTGTGATGTACGTGCAATCGCTGTGTCATGGGCAGAAGTTCGCCACTGCTGGTACAATTTTGATGGTTCTATTTACAAAGGAGCCATCGGTACCAGTTGATCCTTCATAGGTCACTCTCACTCGGTGGGCTGCAATTTCATCGGCCGTTGGAGTGGCACCGGCAGCGTCCACCACTGCTATTCGTCTGAGAAGATGCCACTGGGCAGAGTACGAGCATTGATGGAGTCAATCAAGGTTGATGTGATCGAATCATTGGCTGGTGTTGTTGCATTACAGGCATCGGTGAAACTTGTCACATCGCTGGCCTGTTTGGGGAAGTAGTAGCTGGCCACGCCTGGAGAGCTGCCGCTGGTGCATGCTGTGCCAGTGGTAATGGCATCACTGATAGTATTCTGATTGGTCGTGCAGCTGCCTGGGCAACAGGTGAGCACTTCAGCCAATTGTTTTATTCCGGAAATGTCGCTATCGATTGCCGCTAGGGTAGTTGCGGCTATGCCTGATTGCCTGGTTGATCGGTTCGATATGGTGAATATAGAGGCTGTTATGGAAGCGATGAGTCCGAGGAGTGTTGCTGCTACAAGCACTTCCACAAGACTGAACCCATTCGGCTTAATTGGCAACGTCCTTAGGGCGACCCTTTTTAAAAATTGGAGGATTGGGTGATGCTGCGAGCAATCCAATCAACATCCGGGCTTTCTCCCCTGCCAATCGGACAATCATCGGGAAGGGGGCAGAATTGAGAGGGGCGTGATTCGGGAACTTTGATGATGAGAGAACCGCCACTCATTGATAATCCATTCGTCCATAATCTTCCAAGGAAATTTGGGCCTGAGGAAGTGCTGTTGCCTCCTCCAGCCCAGTTTGTTGTGCCCATAAATTGAAGATATTGATTGCAAGAGCCGAGACGATCCTTTGATCTCGAGCGTTGCCGCCTCTCCATTGGCTTTCTTGCCATAGATATACATGTTTAATCGAATTGCCTCATTGATCGCTGCTGGGGTTGAACAGGCTGACGAGGTTGGGCTTTGGCAAAAGACGTGAGATATGGCTCCACTTCCGCCAAGGTCAATATAGCTGAAATTGTTATTTGGGGCTTCGCCATCGAAGAAAAGGTTGATCGCCCCGTATGAGCTGTCAAAGATAGTAAGAGCATTTCTGCTGTTAATTGAAGTCAGTCGGCAATAGTATTGATCATTTGTCTTGAGGCATGATGGAAGGGGCTGGCAATCGGCTAGGTTGTTCAATTTGCATTGAACAACGCTATTCCCTCTGCCTACGATATAGTTGTAAGGGGTATTTTGCCCATTGGCCCTGGTCGTTACTGACTCTGCTGTGAGGGTGGGCTGTGGGAAGCTGGGAAACGGAGTCTTGAAATCTGTTTCGTATGCTACCAAGGCCCGCAAAGACGAATATATTGGTTGGTCAGATTGGTTGTAGATCGTGAGACTATTGCTGGCTTGGGGTTCTGCTCCATTGATTCCCAAAATTAGGCCGAGTCCGGAATTGGTGCCGGGCTCGCAGACTCTGTTGTCAATTCCGAAGGTTGTTGTTTCAAATGTGCTACGGCCAAAAGAGCGCTCGCAGCATTTTGGGACTACCTCGTACTCTCGGACGATGGTGGCGGTTGATCTGGTATTTCCATTGGGATCTTGGATTTTTCCGGTTACCTGAAGTTTGATCAGGCTCTTGTCTTTTCCGTATTGCAATGACGCAGGAAGAGTTGAGGGAAGCCCTGCGCGGGAGTAGAAGGTAGCAGTCGCTGAATCAAGTTTGTATTGGCGAGTGGTGTATCCAGTTATTGCTGGCAAGGTTTTGAGCTTTTTGTGTGGGCCCAGGTGTGCTTGCTATGGGAAGTAGGGAGCCGCTGGATTGAAGGCTGCTGCATGGATTCTTTATTGCGTTGGTTCCGTCATCCCAGGAATCGCGTGGCGTAACAAGCAGCTTTCGGTTTTGTTCCTTATTCAGTTCACTGATATTTTCCGTGGCGCCCGATTCCGCCACATCCCTGGCTTCCCTGTTGCTGCTCTGGTTGCGGGCTGCCATCAGGCCAGAGGTGGACCGGCTGGCGATCGCCATCGATCCGAGGATGGTGGTGAGCAGCACCAGCAGCACCATCGCCAGGGAGAATCCTCTCTCCCCTGGTTTGACCATCACCAACCTCACCAGCAGCGTTCTGGCTGGTGAGCCGTGACGACCTTTCCGCTGGTGAATGGGGGTGGACACCGCTCTCAGGGGGGTGACAGGCTAGTGATCAAACCTAGCCACGGCCGGGCGATTCGGCTTACTTTCTCCCCCTCTGCACCGGATCCACTCGGAAGAAGAGGTGGGGTTTGAGGCCGTGGCGCTGGATCTGGCTGTTGCTCTGGCGTTGCAGCAGCAGCAGCCCCGCGCCCGTGATCAGTTGCAGCAGCACGGTGGTGAGGGAGCGGCGCTTGCTCATCAGCTCCTGCTCATAGGGGGAAAGGCGCAGCAGGGTGTCGTTCTGCAGCTCCTTCTGCCGCTGCTGCTCCAGCAGCCGCTCCAGCCGCCAGCTGGCCAGGGAGGCGGGTTCGCCCGCCATCGCCGGCAGGGAAAGCCCAGCCCCCTTGGCCAGTTGCACCACCGTGGCGGCATCACCGGCCTTGCGGGCCTCGTCCACCAGCAGGTTTTGTTTGGTCTGCACCTGCTCCAGCTTCTGCAGCTGCACCAGGCCCTGCTGATTCAGGCTCCCCACATCGTGCAGGGTGAAGGCGGGCAGCACCACCAGGCAGCCCACCGCCAGGGGCAGCAGGCTGTTGTGCACCAGATCCAGGAGCGCGAATTCCCGCGGCAGCCGCTGCCGCCCTCCCCCCAGCAGGTAGAGGCTCACCCCCAGCGGCAACAGCAGCAGCCAGTTAGAGAGGCTGGTGAGGTGCGCCAACCGATCCAGCGGGCCAGCGTCCTGGCCAGCAGGAAAGAGCAAAGCCAGCAGCCAGGCCAGCAGCCGGTTGGCCACCCCCAGCAGCAGCACCATCCCCACCAGCCGCAGCTGGCCCAGGGAGTAGGTCACCTGGTGATGGCTGATCGCCCCCTCGGGTGAAGTGCGGGAATCGTTCCGGGCGGAGCTGGCCATCAGAGCGGCACAGGGCATGTATGCGGAATGTATTCCTTGAACCGCCCTCAGGCCTGATCCTGCCTGCACCCTTACCGGCATAGCGGCTGCCGCACCGCTGGCCTGTCCGCCGTCGGGAAGGTTGGGCGGGTCTTTTGCGCGAACGCCATGGGGCGTGGAACCTTCAGGGAGGCGGGCTTCGCTTTGCCCCTGGCCAGTGGGGCAGCGCTGCTGCTGCTGCTCGGCAGCCTGTCGCTGCAGACCCTCAGCCTGCAGGGGCGGCTGCGCACCGTCGCCCAGCTGCGCCTGCGCCAGGCCGAGGATGGCCTCGCCTCCGCTGCCCAGCAGCTGGTGGGCGATCTCAACCGGCAGCACCCCTGCCTGCTGGCCCTGCCGCTCAACGCCTGGGCAGAACCGCAGGGCCTGGCCTGTGCCGATGCCTTCCGCCAGGCGGCCCTGCGTCGCTTCTCCGTGCTCGGGCAATCGGTGGAGCTGGTGGCCTGGCAGCCCAGCGGCTCCCAGGTGGCCCTGCAGCTGGTGAGCGCCGCTGCGGCCGGTCAGCCCCCGCGCCGCGCCGCCTTCGCGGTGCAGCTGGCAGGCACCCCCCTCCAGGCCCAGCTGCTGCGGGAGCTGGGGCTGCGGGGAGCCACGCCATGACCCTGATCGAACAGCTCACCGCCAGCGTGGTGTTTGTGGCCGCTTCGGCGGCTTCGCTGCAGGTGTGGGCCCTGGCCGCCGGGGCCACCGCCACCGAGACCCGCTGGCAGCAGCAGCTCGGCGCCCTCGATGCCGAGTTGATGGCGGTGGAGGGTCGCCTGCGCAGCCAGGCTGCCGGCGGCCTGCTCGAACCCGATTGCTTGGTGGCGGCTGAACGGCTGCTGTCTGCTGCCGAGGCCCAGCCACCAGCGGCTGCAGTGATGCGCAGCCTGCAGCTGCTGCCTGCCCCCGCGCCGCCGCTGCTGGAGGTGCGGCTGGCGATGCCTGGGGCTGCCGGCGGTCTTCAGGCCGAAAGGGTGCGGCTGTACAGCCCTGCCGCCCTCGGCCTTTGCGGGGCCGCCGCCGCCCCGGCGGGAGGCAGCGATGGTCGCTGATCGTGGCGCCGCCGGCTTCAGCCTCGCGGAAGGACTGGTGACCCTGGCTTTGCTGCTCCTGCTGGCCGGGATCGCCCTGGCCCAGGGGCCCGCCACCCTTGCCAGCCTGCGGGTGGAAACCGTGACCCGTCGGCTGGCCCTGGGCATCGAGCAGGGTCGCCTCGCGGCTGAGCGCAGCGGCCAGCCTTGTGCGCTCCAGCTGGATGAGCGTGGCTGGCACGCCCCCGCCACCGGCGAGCTGCCGGCGTGCCCCGGTGTGGAGCTCTCCCTCGGCGAAGGTCTGGCCGACAGCACGGTGCAGCTCAGCTCCAACTTCCCCCCTTTGGTGCGTTTCAGCAGCAACGGCCTGGTGCTCGATGGCGGCACCGTGCGGGTGGCGGCCGCTGCCACCCCCCTGGAGCGCTGTCTGGTGATGGCCCTGCCGCTTGGGGTGGTGCGGGTGGGCCGCTGGAGTGAGGAAGCAGGATGCCGGCCCGATCCCAGCCTCTGACACCCTGCGCTCTGCCCCCATGCTCAGCCGGCTTTTCGCTGCTGGAGCTGCTGCTGGCCCTAGCCGTGGGGCTGGGTCTGTGTGGGGCGATCCTGCAGGCGCTGCTGGCCGATGCCCGCGTCGGTGCCGGCCTGGCCCGGGTGCAGCGGGAGCGCAGCCTGCAGCAGCGCAGTTTCGAGCTGGTGCGTGGCGATCTGCGGCGCGCCCAGCAGGTGGTGCTGGCCAGCGGCCAGGGGGCCGCCTGCTCCCTGGGTGGTCGCCAGCCGGTGCTTCACCTGCTCACCGCAGAGGGCCCGATCACCTACAGCCTCGGTGCTCCCCCCAGTGCGATCTGGCGCGGCCAGGTGCTGATGCGCTGCGGGCCGGCCTTCGGGCTGCAGGGCGAACCAAGCAGCGGCCAGGCCCAGAACCGGGTGTTGATCGATGCCCTGGCCCCTGGCGGTTTCCAGGCAGAGCCGCTGGGGCCGGGCCTGCTGCGGCTGCGGCTCGAGCAGCGCTTTGAGGCCGGCGGCGTGGACCGCCTGCGCTCCGAGCTGCAGCTGGCCGTGGCGCTGGCTGGCGGGGGTTAGTTGATCACTCGGCTGCGCGACATGCCACCGCTGGGCTGGGCCTGGTTGGTGTAGGTGGCACCGCTGGGGTCGGTGAGCGTGAGGGTGTAGCTGATCCGTTGCGGGTCGCTGCTGCTGGTGTTCACACTGAAGGCCCCCACGCGGCGCACCACCAGGGCATCGCTGGGGGTGGCGAAATCGAGGTCTCCATCGGCCTTCACCGCCGGCCCGCAACGCCAGAGCTCGATGCCACTGCTCTGGCTCTTGAGGTAGTAGGTGATGTAGGCCGGGGTGGCCGTGTCGCTTGGTACCTGGATCGTGAGCTGGCGGCTGCCACTACCACAGCCATTGCTGGTGGCTACCGAACCCTGGGATTCCTGGATGTCCTGCTCTAGCAGGAACTGCACCCGGCTCCAGTGATCCTGCAGCCGCATCAGGGCTTCCATGCTGGTGCGCGAGCGCACGTGGCCATCGATCACGCTGATCACCACCGCCACCAGCAGCAGGCCCATGCCCGACACCAGCAGCAGCTCCAGCAGGGAATACCCGCGGGCCCGGCGCTGGATCCGGGGCGGGGTCAGGCGGGGGCTTGGCATTGGTTGTTCACCAGGTGGCCCACGGTCACCAGCCCCAGCATCCCATCGATCTCCACGCAGTGGGGCAGGCCGCCTTCGGTGAGCGTGATCCCGACCACCACCGTGGGGCTGTTGGTGCCGGTGATCGTGCCCCGTGGCGTGAAGGCGAAGCTGGCATCGTTGGTGCTGAGCCGAAATTTGGTACTGCGGTCCACCGAACCGATCTGCAGCGGCGTGTAGCTCAGGCAGCTGTTGGCGATCGGCAGGGCCGAGCTGCTCGGTTCCGAGGCCACGGCCAGGGGCGAGGCGGCGCTGAGGATGGCACCGCTGGTATCAAAGCTGATCTCGCAGCGGCGGCCCCGCAGGGCGGCCCGATGCACATTGGCCAACCAGCCGGCGATCTCCACCGCGATCGCATTGGCCTTTTCGCTGCGCATCTGGTTGAGGAATCCCAGGGTGCTCATCCCGCCCAGGAGGCCCACCAGGGCCACGCAGATCATCAATTCGGTGAGGGTGTAGCCATCGCGGTACCCGGGATCGGCTTTCAGAGTCACCGGATCAGGGGCACCAAGCCGCAGTGGTGGGAGTGAGGGTGATCTGACGGATTAAGGCGCCATCCACATTCCAGCTGACACTGTATCGATGGGCGGAAGGGGAGGAGCTGTCCTGCGTGGCCGCGCGGGTCATCTTCTGGGCCTGCATCTGGGCGGTGGCCGGCAGGCTGTTGATCAGGCTCACCAGCCCCTGGCTGAGGCTGCCATCGGCGCATCTGGCCAGGAAAAAGGCCTGGCCGCCGCTGTCTGCTGGGTAATAGCCATTTTCGCCCGGCGGGGTGGTGCCGGTGCTGATCCCGCAGCCGCTGGCGGTGCAGACATAGCGATCGTTCATGCGCAGCACGTTGGCCATATCGATGCTGATTGCGAACTGCTCTTCCTGGATCGAGCGGCTGAGCGCCGCCTGGCGGCTGGAGATGGTGAACAGGCCCACACTGCCGATGCCGGCGATCACGAAGATCATCGAGGCCACCAGCATCTCCACCAGGCTGAAGCCACGGCTGGAGGCGAGTGGCGGCGGCGGCATGGCGCGGGATGGCGCCATCAGTTGCTCAGCCAGCGGAAGCGGTTGGTGGAGCGGGCCACGTAATCGAAAAGGATCGGGTTGGGGGTGGTGCTGATTGCGTTCTGGGGCAGGAAGCCCATGTAGGTCATCACATCCATCAGGCCAGCGCTGGGCACGATCCAGTTCACATTGCCGTTGGAGAGAATCTTGTTGGCCCAGAGCACCCCCTGGAAGGTGGGAGTGCCGGAAAGGGTGAAGATGCCGTTGGGGAAATAGGCGAAAAGATTGGCTAGATCGGGGGTACCTTTGAAATCCACCGTCTGCACACCGCAGCTGTTGCAGCCGAACATCGCCAGATCGGCCGTGCTCGGCAGGGGCGTCGCACAGGTGATCTGGTTAGCGGGGGCCGTGATGCTCTGAATCGAGCGGCAGTGGTGGATGCCGTTGTTGCCGGTGCCGCCGGCGAGGATCGGATCGCTGGCATTCGGCGGATCGGGGGCCGCCTGCACGAAATAGAGCCGCAGCTTGCGGCTGGCACTGGTGAAGAACACCACATCGGACCCCTTGTAATCGAGGCTCTTGAGCTTGCAGTGCACTTCGCCGTTGAGCAGCTGGCAGTAGTTGGGGAACTGGGCCGTGTTGCTGAGGGTGGCATCCACGCCCCATTGAATGCACTTCTTCTTATTGGAGGTGGTGTTGTATTCCGGATCGGTGCTCAGTGCATCGCCATCGGTGAGGCAGCGGATGAAGCCGTTCTTGTCGTTGGGCTGGGGCCGCTTCATCTCACCGGCCGTCACCGGTTCGAGGGCGGCGGGGAAGGTCTTGGCCGGGGGGAAGTCGGCCGGGCGTGGATGGATCAGGTTCACCTTCACCACCGTGTTGCCCGGCACCACGCAGCTGCCGTTGGCATCCGCCAGGCAGTACACGTCGTTGATCGGCACCGTGCCGTTGGTGATCGAACTGCTGCCAGTGATCCGCATCTCACCGGTAGTGCTGCCGGTGCCGCCCAGCAGCCCCAGCCCCAGCATCGAGGAGAAATTCAGACAGGCGGCATTGCTGGCGCCGTAGCTGGCACCGGTGTAAACGGCGTTGCCATGGGCGCCGCCGAAGGGAACGCCGCAGCATTTCGGAATCAGCTGGAAGGTTTTGCGCAGCCGCACCGTGGAGGCGATCGAGCCATCGGAGCGCAGCGATCGCCCCTCCACTTCCAGGTTGAGTTCCCCCTTGCCGGCGGGCAGCTCCTGAAACACGGTGAGCTCGCTCTCCGGGGGGCGCACACTGGTGATCAGCCGGTAGGCCCGGCGGGCCCCTGTGGCGGAGCTGCTGATCGAGCCGTCGTTGCGCACATAAACGAGGCCATAGCTGCCGTTGGCCGGCGCCTGGTAGGCCAGGTTGGGGTTGGCGGCGATAAGCCCGTTGTTCAGGTCGTTGCTCAGGGCTCCGGGGCACTTGCTGGTGTGGAAAAGAGCCGCGTCAGCGCTGTTCCACAGGCCCGTTTCCACGCTGGTGTCGCGGGCCCGCAGCAGGCCTCGATTGCCCTGGCGGTTGAGCTCGCTCACGATCCGGTTCATGCCGATTTCGGCGGCTTCGCGGGCCTGGAGGCCATAGCTCTGAAACACCGACCCCAGCAGCCCCTGGCTGGAGCGGTTGGCCAGGGCTAACCCTCCCACGGTGAGCATCACAGCGGTGAGGATCACCATCACCAGCGAGAAGCCCTGCTCCTGCTCCGGTGGCCCGGGAAGTGGTCGCAACCTCCGCAAACGGGTTGAGCGTCAGTGCTTGCAGGCTAGTCATCAGCAGCCTCCGCGGGAACGGAAGCGAGGGTGGGCGTTTCGGAGAGATTGGGTGAAGAAAGAGTGGGCGGCTTGGGAAATGGATAAAAATCCATTTTTTTGATCAAAGGGCATAAAAAAGCCTCTCTGAGAGAGGCTTTTGAGTGAAGCTTCGGGTAGAGATTTTCGTCAGGAGAAGGTGCACGACATGGCGCCGTCGGGTTTGATCTCAATTTTTGCTTTGGTGTTTCCATCAACTGATTTCTGGTCAAGGCAGGTGACTCCAACTGCCTTGTTGGGGAAAGCCACGGTTTCGACGAATCCCCCTGTGTCCTTACCATCACAGTCGGTTACGGTATAGCTTGCATTGCTGGCAGGGCCTGCGCCTACTCCGGAAGTGGTGACCAAGGCGCATTCCTTGGCCGCACCTAATGCGGCTCCGATCAGAGAGCCTGCCTGGGCGGCGTCCCGTGCTCCAAGGAATTGCGGTAAGGCAACGGCGGCGAGGATGCCTACGATCGCCACCGTGATCATCAGTTCGATCAGGGTGAAACCCTTGGCGCTCTTCTTGCGGTTCTGGAGAGTGCGGAGCAGAGCAAGTTTGGTTTTGGTGTTCACGGATTCATGTCGTGTGTAAGGACAAGGTAGTCAGAAACGAAGGGGGGCGTCCACTGGTGGATCGGCCTGCGGCATGGGTGCGGCACGGCTCCGGTGAATCCTTGAGATTCCCTGCGCGGCAGCCTTTCTTGGGAAGAGCTCTTTTGCTTGCTCGGCTGATTCTGATTTGCCCAAAGCAGGGGTGAGATTCAATTCAAGGCCTTTTCAAGGGCGGATTACTTGGATCTTTAAGTAGACTCTAATAACCGACCTTTTCTCCCTTGCCATCCTCGCCGCGTTCGATCCGGCGCCGGCTGCTCAGCTCCAGTCTGCTGGCGGTGCTGGGGGGCTATGGCCTGCTGCTGGCGGCGAATGGCTGGATCGCCAGCCAGGAGCGCCGCTCCGCCCATCAGGCCATGGCGGCGAACGTGCGGGGATTGCTGGAGCAGCGGGCCCGCCCCGGTGAGGGGGCCAAGCAGCTGAGCCGCCGCATGCAGGGCCTGATCACCCCAAACCTTCTGGTATGGCTGGAGGTGCAGGCAGGCGTGCCCTACCGCCCGCCCTTGGTGATCGGTCGTTTCCCCCTACCCGGTGGCTTCACGGTGGCGAAGCTGCTGTTGCGCTCCGGCCGCGAGCCATTGCCGCCGGAGCAGCCTCGCCCCTTTGCTGCCGGTAGGCGCCAATACCTCACCAGTGCCCTGCCGGTGCATGCCGGCGACCAGGTGGTGCAGCTGCGCCTGCTGGAAGACATCACCGCCAAGATCCAGCAGCAGCGCCGCACTTCCCTGCTGCTCACCCTGGCGGCCGGTGTTTCCAGTCTGTTCACCGGCCTGCTGCTGCG
This sequence comes from Cyanobium sp., assembly GCA_040399125.1. GTDB lineage: Bacteria > Cyanobacteriota > Cyanobacteriia > PCC-6307 > Cyanobiaceae > Cyanobium. The sequence continues at coordinate 26,572 of JBBASR010000029.1, forward strand.
GCCCGCCCTCTCCCGCGGCCTGGCGCCGCTGCGGGAACTGGGTCGCAGCCTGGTGGCCACCCATTCCGAAAGTCTCAACCAGCAGCGCCTGCTGGTGCAGCACCAGCCGAAGGAACTGGCGCCGATCGCCCTTGCCTTCAACGATCTGCTCGATCGCCTTTCCGCTTCCTGGGAGCGGCAGCGCAGTTTCGTCAACGGCGTCAGCCATGAGCTCCGCTCCCCGATCACGATCATCGGCAGTTACGCAGGCCGCCTGCGGCGACGTTCGCTCCATCTCTCCGATGCCGATCGGGAAGACCTGGCCCTGATCGAAACCGAGGCCAGCCGCATGGGGCGGCTGGTGGCCGATCTGCTCGACCTGGCCCGTCTCGATTCCCAGCGCCTGGTGCCGCGCCGGATCGCCTTCCCGCTGCAGCCGCTGCTGCAGGCCGTGGTGAAACGGCTGCAGGAGCGCTGCGATGGTCGCCTGCGGCACGAGGGCCCGGAGGCCGATTCCACCGCTGACCTCTGGGGCCTCGGTGATCCCCAGCAGCTGGAGCACTGCCTGATCAACCTGATCGAGAACGCCCACAAGTACGCCCCGGCGCCTTCGCCGATCCGGCTTTCGCTGAGCGCTGCCGAAAGTGGCACTGAGCTGCAGGCGGTGCTGCATGTGATCGATGCGGGGCCCGGCGTGCCGGAGGCCGAGCGGGAGCGCATCTTCGAGCGCTTCTGCCGCGGCAGCCGCACCGCCAGCATCCCCGGTAGCGGCATCGGCCTGGCGGTGGTGCAGAGCCTGATGGCGGCCATGGGAGGCCAGGTGCTGGTGGTGGATGGCCCCGGCGGCGTGGGCAGTGATTTCCAGCTCAGGCTTCCGGCCGCAGCTCCCCCTCCCGCAGCATGAAGCCCACGCCCCGCACCGTCTGGATCAAGGTGGGGCGGCCTTCCGGCTCCAGCTTCTTGCGCAGGTAGCGGATGTACACCCCAAGCAGGTTTTCATCGCCGAAGTGGTTTTCGCCCCACACCTCCCGCAGGATCTGCTCCCGCTCCACCACCCGGCCCGCCTGGCGCAGCAGGCAGAGCAGCAGGTCGTATTCACGCACCGAGAGCTGTACCGCCTCGCCGCCCCGTTCCACTTCGCGGGTGGCGGTGTTCACGCTCAGGTCGGCCACGGACAGCACATCGGCGGTGCTGATCAGGCGGCCGTAGGAGGCGCGGCGCAGATGGGCCCGCACCCGCGCCAGCAGCTCTTCGATCGAGAACGGTTTGAGCAGGTAGTCGTCGGCGCCGGAATCGAGGGCTTCGACCCGGTCGCGGATCTCATCGTGGGCGGTGAGCATCAGCACCGGCGTGTAGATCTCGCCAGCCCGCAGCCGGCGGCAGATCTCCACGCCGCTGAAATCCGGCAGGCTCCAATCGAGCATGGCCAGGTCGGTGGGCTGGCTGCGTAGGTGCATCAGCGCGCTCTGGCCGTCGCCCGCTTCTTCCACTCCGTAGCCCTCGGCCCGCAGTTCCCCCGCCAGGAAGGTGCGCATCCGCACGTCGTCGTCGACGACGAGAAGCTGGACCTTGGCATCAGAAGCCTGGTCGGGCAAGGGATGGGCGCTCGGCGATCGCTCCGGAGCCTAGCCAGGGTGGCGGGTTGTGTCTTGCCCGCTCAGCTCCTGGCCGAGCCCTCCTTGAGCATGAAGCCCACGCCGCGCACCGTCTGGATCAAGGTGGGGCGGCCGGGTGGTTCCAGCTTCTTGCGCAGATAACGCACGTAGACATCCAGCAGGTTGTCGTCGCCCACCCAGTCTTCGCCCCAGAGGGCATTGAGGATGCTGCGGCGTTCCTGCACCTGGCCCGGATGGCGGAACAGGTGGTGGAGCAGGTCGAACTCCTTGGCGGTGAGATGGATCGGCTCGCTGCCGCGCATCACCTCACGGCTGGAGGGGTTGAGGGCCAGATCGGCCAGCCGCAGCCAGCCGTCCTCCGGTTCGTCGAGGGCGGTGCGCCGCAGCCGGGCCCGCACCCGTGCCAGCAGCTCCTCGATCGAAAACGGTTTGGTGAGGTAGTCGTCGGCGCCGGAATCCAGCGCCTCTACCCTTTCCTTCACCTCGTCGTGGCCGGTGAGCATCAGCACCGGCGTGGTGATGCCGCCCTGGCGCATGCGGCGACATACCTCCACGCCGCTGAAATCGGGCAAGCCCCAGTCGAGAAGCACCAGATCCCAGGTTTCGCCCCGGATCCGGCCCAGGGCCTGCTGGCCTGACCCCGCTTCTTCGCAGCTGTAGCCCTCCACCGCCAGCTCCGTGGTGAGGAAGCTGCGCATTTCCGGGTCGTCGTCGACGATCAGCAAGCGGGGAGCGGTCATCGGGCCTGCATACGAAAACGCAAGATAAAGCCTGGCTGCCCGGCTGGCGAGGCCCGGGTGCCGCGGTTGAATGGGATTCCATCTTGTTTCGCCCTGTGCCGCTGCGCTGGTCTTCCGGCACCCTGGCCGCCCGCATGGCCCGCTGGGGGCTGGCGATCGTGGTGCTCTACGGCCTGGTGGCCCTGTTAACGCCGCTGCTGATTCAGCTGGGGATCCTGCCCGATCCCAATGCCGGCCTCGATAACCCCCTCTATGCGCCCCCTTCGCCGGCCCACTGGTGCGGCACCGATCGCCTCGGCCGCGATGTCTGCGTGCGCACGCTGGCGGGCAGTGGCGTGGCCCTGCAGGTGGTGTTGATCGCCCTGCTGCTGGCGCTGCTGATCGGGGTGCCGCTGGGGATGGTGAGCGGCTATCTGGGCGGCAGCGTCGACCGGGTGCTGGTGCTGCTGATGGACACCCTCTACACCCTGCCGGTGCTGCTGCTCTCGGTGGTGCTGGCGTTCCTGCTTGGCCGGGGCCTTCCCAACGCGGCGGCTGCCCTGTGTGTGGTCTACGTGCCCCAGTACTTCCGGGTGGTGCGCAACCAGACGGCCCAGGTGAAGGCGGAACTGTTCGTGGAGGCGGCGAAATCACTCGGCGCCGGGCCCTTCTGGATTCTGCGGCGCTACCTGCTGCGCAATGTGATCACCTCGGTGCCGGTGCTGCTCACCCTCAACGCCGCCGATGCCGTGCTGGTGCTCGGCGGCCTGGGCTTCCTGGGCTTGGGCCTGCCCGAAACCATCCCCGAGTGGGGAGGGGATCTCCAGCAGGCCCTCACCGCGGTGCCCACCGGTATCTGGTGGACGGCCCTCTTCCCCGGCCTGGCGATGTTCGTGCTGGTGCTGGGCCTTTCCTTCCTCGGCGAGGGGCTGGAGAACTGGCTGGCGGGTTCGCAGGCCCGGGCGAGCTGATGGCTCAGCCAGCTCCAAATCGCTTCTGGATTAGAGCAAGGCGATTGAGCATTTCGTCACTTGCGTATCCAAGGGTGGAGATGCTCTTGAGGCGATCCAGTGATTGGTCGGGAGAATAGAAGGAGGAGTAGGAGCTCAGCTTTTCCATGGATTCGAGCGCTGCTGCGAGAAGCCACTCCTCTGTGGAGTCTTTGATGGGTATGGCGTCAAAGCGTGGGGATGGGGAGAGCGGCAGCGATGTCAAATCCATTGGCTCCCCACACAACTGGTTCATCTGGATCGATTGCACGAGCGCATCCAGGGCGGCTACGGCAAGGGCCCTGGCTCCATAGGCGGCGCTCACCCGTGCCAGCGCCGCAAGATTGGTGGCATTCGGCGCTTCCTGGCATAGCTTCCGCAGGCTATTCGCACTCTCGCGGATCGCCAGGATGCGGAGGCTGGCTGGGTGAATTGGATTGAGGCTGTAGGAAAACAGTCCCAAGGCCATGCAGAGCGGCGTTTGGTTGTGGGTTTGGAGCGGGTGGGGAAACGTGGGGGAGTGTTTGGTAAGCCAGTCTTCGCCTTCCTGGAGTAGCTCTGCGCTGGATGCGATCTCCACGCTCGGCATTCCATCGCTTGTAATTGCATTGCCCGCAAGCAGAGGAGTGCCAAGAAGCTGGCTCGCTTCTAGCTGACTTGCCTTGTCGGGTTTGGCGGCGAATAGATTCAGGAGATAGGCATCGGGCGTGCTGGTTTCGTCAAAGGGCATCAGCATCCCCAGGCCCGGGATGAGGCGATAGGAGGCATAGCCGTGCTCACGGAAGGCTTCGACCAAGGTGAAATTGATTTCATGGCCGGCTTTGATTTCGTATTGGATTAATGGGGATTGCTCATTCAACAGCTTTTTGGCGCCGTCGAGGATGGGGATTTCGTGGCCTTCGGCATCGATCTTGATGAAATCAACGCCATCAATGTTCTGCCCGTGTCCCGCCAGGAATTGGTCGAGTGTAGTTGTTGAAACTTCTTCGGTGCCCCCCGGTACAGCCTTTTCGCTCAATGCATTGAGTTCGCAGTGCTCACCGATGGCCAGCTGGGCCTTGCCGGATTGGTTTGATAGGGCGCACCGCTCAAGATGGACCTGCTGATAGTTGTTGATCCTCAGGCTTTCCCGTAGGTAGGCTGTGGTGGAGGAGGCGGGTTCAAAGGTGAACACCTTTCCTGATTCCCCTACGGCCGCGGCCATGGCCAGCGTGAAAATCCCGTAGTTGGCTCCTATGTCAATCGCTGTTTCCTCTGGTTGCAGGAGGCGGCGAACAAAGCGGATCTCGTCCTCGAACCAATCGTTTTGTTCTTTCAGCACGTAGGGGGTGATCAGGCTGAGGGAATCGGGTATGAGGATTTGCTTCCATCGGGCAACGTGAGAATGCATCTATCAGGTGATTTCATGTTCTCTTGATTTTTTGCGGATCTTACTTTGAGAATCTGATCGTGGCCTCGGTCTCGGCTGCAAGCCAGAGTGGGATTACCCCGATTCTGTGGACAGTCGTCAGGGCTCCACGGGTGTGAGTGTAC
>JBBASR010000030.1:0-29759 GCA_040399125.1 Cyanobium sp.
GACGGCGAGCAGAAGCGCAACATCACCCTCGAATTCCGCCGCACCACGCCGGAAGACAACAGCAACCCGGCCGACCAGGCCGCAGGAGAATGGTTCTGATGACAAGCTCCTCCCCCGATCGCACCCCCGCCAGGGCGCTGGTGGCCCTCACCCCCGTGCTCGGCACGGTGCTCTTTGCCGCTCTGGTGCCGGTACTGATGGTGCGGGTGAACATCGCCGCCGGCATGGCCGCCGCGGTTCTGATCGGCTCCCTCTGGTTCGCCGCGATGCTGCGCACCGCCGAAATGCCTGGCCACCACTGAGCCAGCCTGAGTCGACCGCGGGCGGGAAGGCTGGGAAAGCCCCTGCTCCCGCCCGATGCCCCTGACGCCGAAGGTCGGTGCCCGCCCCAGCCTGCTGCTGCTGGCGCTGGCAGCCCTGTTAGGGGGATGTGGCGCCGCCACTGCCCGCCTCAGCGGCCAGGCCCCCAAGGATCTGGCTTCCCCTCCCGGCATTGAGGTGGTGTTCAACCACCGCCTCGAACATCGCTACCGCAGTCCGATCAGCGGCCAGTGGCGGCAGGGAGACGACCTGGAGGCACTGCTGCTCGAAACCATCTCCTCGGCCAGGCACGAAGTGGTGGTGGCCGTGCAGGAGCTCTCGCTGCCGCGAGTGGCCGAGGCCCTCGTGGAACAGCGGCGCCGGGGCGTGCAGGTGAAGGTGATCCTCGAGAACAACTACAGCACTCCCTGGAGTGAACAGCACCCCGCCGACCTCTCCCCCCACCAGCGACTACGCAACGAACAGCTGCGGGCCCTCGGACAGGGCGACGCGGTTCTGATCCTGCGACGCGGCGCCATCGCCATGCTCGACGACACCGCAGATGGCAGTGCGGGCAGCGGGCTGATGCACCACAAGTTCTTGGTGGTGGATCGGCGCTGGGTGGTCACAGGCTCCGCCAATTTCAGCCCGTCCTGCATCCATGGCGATGCCGACGACCACCGCACCCGCGGCAACGTCAACCATCTGCTGCGGTTCGACAGTCCCGAGCTGGCCCAGGTGTTCCTCGGGGAATTCCAGCGGATGTGGGGGGACGGCCCTGGGGGAGCCCCCGACAGCCGTTTCGGGCTTGGCAAACAGGAAACCGAAGCCCGGCGGGTGAGCGTGGCCGGCACCCCGGTGGAGGTGCTGTTCGCCCCCCATCGACGCTCCGATCCAAGCCATGGCCTGCAATGGCTGGAGCAGAAGCTCAGCGGCGTTCAGCGAACCCTGGATCTGAGTCTGTTCGTGTTTTCCGGGCAGAACCTGGCCGACGCCCTGGTCGCCTTGCAGCAGCGGGGCGTGAAGATCCGCCTGCTGGCCGATCCGGGATTCGCGAACCGCTCCTTCAGCGAAGTGCTGGATCTGCTGGGGATCAGCCTGCCGGACCATCGCTGCCGCCTCGAAGCGGGGAACCGTCCGTGGCAGCAGCCGCTGGAAGGAGTGGGAACACCCCGGCTGGTGGGGGGAGACAAGCTGCATCACAAATTCGCCGTGCTCGACCACCGTCAGGTGATCAGCGGCAGCTTCAACTGGAGCCCCTCCGCCGCCCACCAGAACGATGAGACCTTGATGCTGATCGACTCGCCGCTGCTGGCCAGGCATTTCGAAGCCGAAATGGATCGGCTCTGGCGGGGAGCCGACCTGGGGGTGACCGGCCGGCTGGCACGCAAACAGGAACGCCAGCGCCGTTCCTGCGGCAGCGGCAGGGCGACTACGATCGAAAAACGCACGACTTGAAGCCGATGGATCCGGTGCCTGCTTCCCGTATCCATTCGCCGCGGCTGGACGCCATCAACCTGATGCTGCGCGACCTGCACACCCGCCACGACGAAATCCGCCACCGCGCCGCCTTCCGAGGCTGCACCAGCGAACTGCTCACCCTCCAGCAGGAACTGGTGGACTACCTGCTCACCAAGAAACACGACCTGCTCGGCGTGACTCCGGTGGACAGCGACGACAACCGCAACTACAACTCCTTCACCTGAAGCCGAAGCTGCTGATCGTGGGGGCAGGCCCGGCCGGGGCCTGCCTCGCCCTGCTGCTGGCCAGGAGTGCCGCCGTGGAGGTGACCCTGGTGGAAGCCCAGGCCGACCTGCGGCGCCAGTTGCGGGGAGAAGGCCTGATGCCCAGCGGCCTCGAGGTGCTGGAACGCATCGGCTGGTCACCTCTGCCCGCCACCATCCCGCAGCGGGAACTGCAGGGGTGGACCTTCCTGGTGGAGGGCACCGTCCTGTTCCGGGCGGAGGAACCGATGGGCAGCTCCCATGCCTGCACATTGATCGACCAGGGCTCCCTGCTGGCCTCGCTGGTGGAGGGGGCGGAGCAGCAGGGGGCGCAGGTGTTGAAGGGGCAGGCCGTGGCGCAACTGCTGGAGGAGCAGGGGAGGATCTGCGGCGTGCGGCTGGTCGATGGTCAGGAGCGGAGAGCGGATCTGGTGATCGGCTGCGATGGCCGCGATTCCAGCCTGCGGCGCCTGGCCCAGCTTGAGTTTCCGCGTACCGAGCGGCCGATCGATGTGCTGTGGTTCCGCCTCTCGGGTCCGGAATCCCTGCCGCTGGTGCGGTGGTTGGCGGGGCGCTTCGTGACCGTCGTGGGAGCGGCAGGCAGCTTTGCCCTGTTCGAGACGGTCAGCGGAGCGGTGCAGCTGGGTTGGGCCCTTCAGGCCCCGCTTCCCGAGCCAGCACAGGCCTGGCCAGCCCGATGGGCCGGGGCGTGCAGCGCCCCTCTGGCCGACCTCCTGGCCGCTATCACCCCGGAACACATCGAAGGTCCGGTGCGACTGCCGGTGCGGGTCGGCCTGCTGGAACGCTGGCATCGCCCCGGCCTGCTGCTGCTCGGGGATGCGGCCCATCCGATGAGCCCGGTTCGGGCCCAGGGCATCAACATGGCCCTGCGGGATGCCTTCGTGGCCGCCGGGGAACTGATCCGGGGCCTTCCCAGCCTCTCCACGCCCTGGGATCCGGCGCAGATCGATGTGCTGCTGGAGCGGATCACCCAGCTGCGGATCCCGGAGATCCGCACGATTCAGGGGCTCCAGGCGCGCGAGCTGGAGCGGGCCCAGCTGCTGCACCGGAACCCCTGGTTGCGCCGGCTGCTCAGCGCCGGCGCCAGCTTCTGGGGTCCACTGCTGGCCCGCCGCTGGATCCGCGACCAGCGCCAGCTGCGGGAGGGTCTGCCCCTGCGAGAGGGTCTGCCCCTGCCGGGAGGGCCGCCATGATGGTTCCATTCCCGCCTGCGGCCATGGCCCCCCGGACCAGCACCCTGCTCTCCTTGATGGCTGCGGCGATGCTGCCCCTGGCCGCGCTGCCGCTGCGAGCCGGCCTGGATCCCAACCTCTTCCCCCCAGCTGAGATGTTCCGCCGGCTGCAACTGCAGACCCTGAACTGCGGTCGGGACAACACCGCCGCGGCCTGCACAGCAGCCAGAAACCAGGCCGACTCCCTGATCGATCATCCCCGCCTGCCGGCCAGCTGCAAGGACGTGCTCTGGTCGATCAGCCGCCAGGCCGTTCCGGAAGCCAGCAACAGCTTCGAACGGCGGGACAGGATCGACCGGGCGGCCAGGGAGGTGACGATCTTCTGCCGCCAGCAGGCGAAACCGAAACCAGCGGAAACGCCTGCCCCTGCCTCACCGGGATCCGGGGCCGGTGGCTTTGGCTTCGGCTCCGCTCCCCGCCCCTAGCGACCAGCGGGGGCGGGATTGCTGAGTTCGAGCAGCTGGTGGGCCGTTTCATCCATGAACGTGAGGCTCATCGGCGTCACCACCACCGCCTTGTCGGCAAGGGTGCAGAGAGGATTGCGTTCTCCCGAGGCCTCGCAGCTGGCGGAAAGCCCCAGCAGCGCCCGGGTGATCTTGCCCCGCAGACAGGTCTCGGCTCCGCCCCTGGCCAGCACCGCCTCGGCGGCGAGGCGGGAAAAGCGCACGGCCTCCGGGTAAGGAAGAACACCGTTGCTACCGGCGGTGCCCGCCTGCACGGAGGCGCCTCCCGCCCAGAGAAGCAGCCCGAGCAGCAGGCGCACACAAAGGCCTTCTCTACCGGGGGTGGTGCCGGAAGCGTGGGGAGGCAGGAAAGCCATGGAGGTTTGCGATCCTGCCAACGCTACCGAGAGCCGCCGGTCGCGGCTGCCCCGGAAGAGAGGGTTAATTTGGTGCCCCCGCATCCCGGCGACGGGACCAGCCGATGACGAGCAGTGTCTGCGACAGCGTGCGCGACGGTGAGGTGCGCCAGGTGGCGCTCGAGCAACCGTTCCACGACCAGAAACCCGGCACCTCCGGGCTGCGCAAAAGCAGTCGGCAGTTCCAGACTCCCCACTATCTGGAGAGCTTCATCGAGGCCTCCCTGCGGGTGATCCCCGGCGTGGCCGGCGGCACCCTGGTGGTGGGAGGCGACGGCCGCTTCGGCAACCGCAGTGCCATCCAGGTGATCGCCCGCATGGCCGCTGCCCACGGCGTGGCCCGCGTGGTGACCACCACGGGCGGCATCCTTTCCACCCCCGCCGCCTCCCACCTGATCCGCAGCCGCGGCGCCATCGGCGGCATCATCCTTTCTGCCAGCCACAACCCTGGCGGTCCTGACGGCGACTTCGGCGTCAAGATCAACGGCGCCAACGGCGGCCCGGCGCCCGAATCGCTCACCGATGCGGTGTACGCCGAAACCCAGCGACTCGAGGGCTATCGAATTCTCGACGCCGCCCCCCTGAACCTCGAGCAACCCGGCGAACAGCGGCTCGGCCCTCTGGTGGTGGAGGTGGTCGATGGGGTGGCCGATTACGTGGCCCTGATGCAGAAGCTGTTTGATTTCGAGCGGATCGCGGCCCTGCTGAAGAGCGACTTCCGGGTGGCCTTCGACGCCATGCATGCCGTGACCGGCCCGTACGCGACCCGGCTGCTGGAGGGCCTGCTCGGTGCACCGGCAGGCACCGTACGCAACGGCACCCCCCTGGAGGATTTCGGCGGCGGCCATCCGGATCCCAACCTCACCTACGCCGACGAACTGGCCGAGCTCCTGCTCCAGGGAAGCGACTACGACTTCGGCGCAGCCTGCGACGGAGACGGCGACCGCAACATGATCCTGGGCCGTGCCTGCTTCGTGAACCCCAGCGACAGCCTGGCGGTGCTCACCGCCAATGCCACCCTGGTGCCGGGCTATGCCAACGGCCTCAGCGGGGTGGCCCGCTCGATGCCCACCAGCGCCGCCGTGGATGTGGTGGCCCGGGAACTCGGGATCGGCTGCTTCGAGACCCCCACCGGCTGGAAGTTCTTCGGCAACCTGCTCGATGCCGGCCGGATCACCCTCTGCGGCGAGGAGAGCTTCGGCACCGGCAGCAACCACATCCGCGAAAAGGATGGTCTCTGGGCGGTGCTCTTCTGGCTCAACATCCTGGCGGTGCGCGACTGCTCGGTGGCGGAGGTGATGGCGGAGCACTGGAGCCGTTTCGGCCGCCACTACTACTCCCGCCACGATTACGAAGCGATCGCCAGCGAGGCCGCCCACGGCCTCTACGACCGCATCAAGGCGATGCTGCCGGAGCTGGTGGGTCAGCCCTTCGCCGGCCGCACGATCGCCACCGCCGACGACTTCGCCTACACCGATCCGGTGGACGGCTCGGTGACCACCGGCCAGGGCCTGCGATTGCTGCTCGACGACGGCAGCCGCGTGGTGCTGCGGCTCTCCGGCACCGGCACCCAGGGCGCCACCCTGCGGGTGTACCTGGAGAGCTACGTGCCCCCCAGCGGCAACCTCAACCAGGATCCCCAGGCCGCCCTCGGCGACCTGATCACCGCCATCGACCAGCTGGCCGAGATCCGCAGCCGCACCGGCATGGACAAGCCCACCGTGATCACCTGAGCTTGTCTGGCGCGCCCGGCTCTCCCAGCCGGGTGAGCGCCAGCTGGCGCATCGTCTCCCCCCAGGCCCCGCAGCCTGCAGCACCGAGCACCACCAGCACGGCACCGAGCACGGGAATCGGTTTGATCGGCTGGCCCGGGATATGGGCAGCCCGGTGCACCAGCACCAAAAGCACCGTGGCCACCAGCGAGGCCAGAGCACTGCTGAACAGGATCCGGCGGCGATCGACCCGGAGCTGGCGGCGGGGGGTGTAGCCGGGCGGTGGAGGCAGGGGCATGGCCGGGCGTCAGGGAGAATCTTCGAGAATCGGTTCGCTCTCGCCGCTGGCAGGGAACCAGGCCGCCTCCAGCTGCTTCATCAGCACGTAGAAGGAAGGCACCACGAACAGGCTCAGCACGGTGGCCACCAGCAGCCCGCCGAAGATCACCGAGCCAAGGGAACGCTGGCTGAGGGCTCCAGCCCCGTCGGCCACCATCAGGGGAAAGAAACCCGCCAAGGCCGCCATCGCCGTCATCAGGATCGGCCGCAGCCGGGAGCTGGCCGCACCGATCGCCGCATCGCTGGCGGTCATACCGCGCTCCATGCGCTGGTTGGCGAGGTCCACGATCAGGATGCCGTTCTTGGCGGCCAGCCCGATCAGGGTGACCAACCCCACCTGGGCGTAGACGTTGTTGACCTGACCGCGCAGAACCAGAAAGGCCAGGGCGCCGAGCATGGCCAGGGGCACCGTCATCAGGATGATCAACGGATCGATATAGCTGCCGTACTGGGCTGAGAGCACCAGATAGACCACCACAATCCCCAGGGCAAAGACCAGGGCCGCCAAGGAGCCGGCCTGCACCTCCGAGCGGGTGAGGCCGGACCAGTCGGAGCCGATGTTGCTGAAGCCCATGCGGCGAAAGGTGGCCATCAGGCTGTCGATCGCCTGGCCACTGCTGCGACCGAAGGACTCCACCCCCTGAATCAGGACGCTGCGGTAGAGATCGAAGTGGCTGATGATCGGCGGCGCACTGTCCAGCCTGGCCTTCACCACGTTGGAGAGCGGAATCAACTTGCCGGCCCGGTTGGGCACATAGAGATCGGCCAGCGACTGCACGAGGTTGCGATGTTCGCCATCGGCCTGCACGTACACCTGGCGGTACTGCTGCTGCTCGTAGGTCTGGTTGACGAAACTCCCCCCCGTGAGGGTGCCCAGCACCTCCATTGCCTGGCCGTAGTCGATGTCGAGCGAGGCCATCCGATCCCGGTCCACATCCAGCCGCCAGACGGGGCTGTCACTGATGAACTGGGAGTAGAGATTGGCGAAATCTCCGGTGGCCTTGGCCGCACCGATCAGCTTGCCGGCCATCTGGCCCAGGTCCGTGGGGCTGTACCCGCCGTTGCTGAGGTCATTGAACTGGAAGGAAAGCCCCCCCTGGGCACTGAAGCCCGGAACGGCGGCGGGTGACTGGGCCATCACCAGGGCGCCGGGGATGGAGTGAAACTCCTTGTTGAGCCTGGCGATGATCTCCTGGGCCGACTGGCCCTTACCGCCGCGCTCATCGATCGGACGCAGGCCGAAGAAGAAAAGGCCCTGGTTGAGCGAGCCGCCATTGAAGCCGGCCCCCCCGACGATCTCGCCGGAGACGATCTGGGGCTCCTTGGCGAGGATCGCCTGGGTCTTACCGGCTACCTCCATCGTCGCTTCGATCGAGGACTGGGGAGGCAACTGAATGATCCCGAGGCCATAGCCCTGGTCCTCCGTGGGCACGAAGCCGGTGGGAATGGCGGCGAAGGCCACCCCGGTGAGAACGACCCCACCGAGCAGGAAGAACGCCACCAGACGTCGCAGCCGGATCACCTGCCTGAGGGCCCGGCCATAGGCCTGGGAAAGGCGATCGAAGAAGGCATTGAAGGCCGTGAAGATCGGCATCAGGAACGAGCCCACCACCGCACCGAGCAGCCCCAGCAGGAGAGCAGCCAGCCAGCCGCCGGACAAGGCACCGTAGAGGCCCCCGAACAGACCACCGATCAACGTCCAGATCCTGCCGCGGGGCTCGGTCTTGCCGCCACCCAGCAACAGGGCCGATTGCAGCGGCTTGCCGCTGATGGCATTGAACGTGGAAACAATGATCGAGAACACGATCGTGAGCGCGAACTGGCGGTAGATCACCCCCGTCGCCCCCGGGAAGAAGGTCACCGGCACAAACACCGCCAGCAGCACCAGGGCGGTAGCGAGGATCGCGCCGGTGAGCTCCTTCATCGCATTGGATGCGGCCTGGAAAGGTCTGTCCCCCGCTTCGATCCGCGCCGACACCGCCTCCACCACAACGATGGCGTCATCCACCACCAGGCCGGTGGCCAGGATGATGCCCAGCAGGGTGAGCTCATTGATCGAGAAGCCGAAGGTCTTCACGAAGATCAGGGCACCGAGCAGGGCGATCGGCAGCGCCAGGGCAGGAACGGCCGTGGCCTTCCAGTCCTGGAGGAAGAGGAAGATGATCAGCAGCACCAGCACCACCGCATCCCGCAGGGCCTCGAGGGCACCGGAAATCGAGGCGTTGATGAAGTCGGTCTGGTCGAACACCTTCTCCAGCACGACACCTGGTGGCAGGGTGCTGCGGAACTGGGTCAGCACCTCATCCACCGCCTTGGCGGTGCTGATGGCATTGCTGCCGGGTAGCTGAATCACCCCGAAGCCCACGCAGGGGTGCCCGGTTCTGGCGTTGATCGCCGACTGATTGAAGTTCTGAAAGGCATATTCAGCCCGGCCCACATCGCCGATGCGGATCAGACCACCATCGGGACCCTTCGCCAGGATCACATCCTGAAACTCCTCCACGGTCTTGAGGTTTCCATTCACCAGGATCGGGAAAGTGGTGCGGTTATCAGCAGGAGAAGGGGGGCCACCGATACTGCCAGCAATCACAACCTGATTCTGGGATTTAAGAGCCTCCACAACATCGCTGACCCCAAGGTTGAAGCGGGCGAGCTTCAGCGGGTCCACCCACACCTTGAAGGCAGGATCACTGGCCCCGAACACATTGACCTGACCGACCCCCTCGGCACGGGTGATCGGATAGATGAGATTCAGTTGCAGCAGACCATTGAGATAGTTGCGGTCAAACTGTCCCTCGGTGGAAGTGAGGTTGTAGACCAGCAGATAACTACTCGCTGTCTGCTGCACCGTCACCCCCTGGGCATTCACCTGGGGAGGAAGCTGGGACGTGGCGGTCTGCACCCGGTTGAGCACATTCACCTGATCGATATCTGGATCGGTGCCAGCCTTGAAGAAGACGTTGATCTGGCTGCTTCCCTCCCCCGTACTGGTGGAGGTGATGTAATCCATCCCCGGCGCACCGTTGATCTGGTTTTCGAGCGGACCGGTCACCGCGCTTTCCACGGTGAGCGCATCCGCCCCGGGCAGGTTGGCGTTCACCTGCACCGTGGGCGGAGCGATGTTCGGCAGGTTCTCGATCGGCAGCAGGGGCAGGCAGATCAGGCCAGCCATCAGGATCAGGATGCTGCACACCGTGCTGAGCACGGGGCGGCGGATGAAGGTATCGGAAAGACTCATTTGCCGACCATCTTCCCGGCCGCAGGCCCCGGAGCGCCGGAGGGCAGCATCGATGTGGCCGGTTGTACCGAAAGCCCGCTGCGAAGCTGGGCCAGGTTGCCCACCACCACCGTGTCTGCGGCAGTGAGGCCCTCCAGCACGGGATAGGCGCCGCCCTGAAGGGTCCCCAGGGTCACCGGCGCCTGGATCGCCACGGGCAGGTTGGCCAGGGGCTCCGGCTCAAGCGTGCGGCCGAGCCTCCTTTTCGCCTCCTGCGGACTCACGGCCAGAAACACAAAAGGCTTGCCGGCCTGAAGCAACACCGCCTGCTGGGGAATGGCCAGCACCTTCTGCTGGGCGAACACCAGGGTGGCATTGACCCTCTGGTTATTGCGCAAGGCGCCGTCCGCATTGCCAAAGACCGCTTTCACCAGCAGGGTCTGGCGCTCCTTATCCAGGGAAGGGCCAATGAAGCTCACCTGCCCCTGGGCCACGAGCTGATTGCGGTCGGGAGCGCGGAGGATCACGGGCATTCCCAGCTTCACGCGATAGGCGAGTTCGCCAGGCACATTGAGACGCACCCAGAGCCTGGAGTTGTCCACGACGCTGGTAATGGCCGTGCCCGCCTGCACCACGTCCCCGAGCTTGAAGTGAATATCTCCCACCACCCCGGGGATGGGGGCGAGCACATTCTTGTAACCCAGGGTGGCGATCGAAGCCTTCAACTTGTCGCGACTCTGGATTGCTTCCGTTACGTAGTAATCACGCTCCTTGGTGGATACAGCACCTTGCTGATTAAGGAAGATATAGCGCTCCGCATTAGCGCGATTCTTGCGAGCCTCGGCGGCGTCAGCATTCACCGTGGCCTGCTGCTGGGCCTGGTCGAGCGCATAGAGAAACTGCCCCTGCTTCACCGTTTGCCCTTCCGTCACCGGCATCGCAACGATGCGTCCGGAGATTTCCGAAGCCAGACGAATCTCTCGAATCGCCTCAAGGGTGCTCTGATAATCCGCCGAATCGAGGGTGGAAATCTGGCGAGGATTGACAAGATGAACCTGGGGTGGCACCGGGGCTGGAACGGTTGCGGAAGAACAACCTGCCAGCGAGGCCAGGAAAAGGAAACCCAGACACAACGGAGGGGAAACTGAAATCCTCACAGGCCAGAACATCCTGGTCCGGACCCTAGGGCCAATGCCGCAGGAACTCAACGAACCCAGAAGATGTGTCATGGAGATGGCACCAGGCGCACCGGCTGGCCATGGCGCAGATTGATCAGGCTGGAAGTGATCACTTCCTGGCCGGGCTGCAATCCACCGAGCACCGGGTATCGATTGTTCTGCATGGCCCCAAGTCGCACCGGAGTCTGCAGGGCCACCGTCGTGGTGGGCGGCAGGCGCTTCAGTGCCTTGAGATCAGCTTTGCCCGGGTTGCGCTCCAGCTCGGTGAGCGTACCCATCACATACACAAAGCTCTGGCCTGCGATTGTGGTGACCGCCGCGAACGGCACCGAGGGCTGGCGGCGCTGCTCGAGCAGCAGGCGGGTCCGCAGGCGCAGTCCGGGGCGCAGGTTCCCGGCGCTGTTTTCGAACTCGGCCTTGGCGAGCAGCACCTGGGTTGCGGGGGAGACCGCCGGATCCATCGAGCGCAACGTTCCTGCGGCCATCGGCTGTTCCGTGACGGGATCGAGCAGCTGCACCGGCAGCCCCACCCGCAACCGGGTGGCATGGATGGCCGGCACGTCGATGCGGGCGAGCAGGCGTTCGTCCCGGACGATGCGGGTGAAGGGGGTACCGGTCTGCACCAGATCCCCTTGCTTCACCTGCAGGTCGGCAACCGTGCCCCCGATCGGAGCCCGCAGATCCCGGAAGCCCAGATCGGCCTCGCGGGCCGCCAGCTCCTCGCGGGCCGAAAGGTACTGCTGGCGGAACTCATCGCGCTGGTAAGCGCTGGCGGCCCCTTGGCGCACGAGCCAGTCGTAACGCTGATCGTTCAAGCGCTTGGTGGCCATCTCGGCCCGCAGCCGGGCCACTTCGGCCCGGGCCTGGGTCTGGTCGAGCACAAGCAGCAACTGGCCGGCACGTACCCGATCCCCCTGGCGCACCAGCAGTTGCTGGATCCGGCCGCTGGCCTGGGCCGCCAGCTGCACCTCCTCCACCGCCTCCAATGTGCTCACCGTGTCGACCACATCTCCGAAGGACGCATCCCACACCGGCGCAACGCTCACGGCCAGGGGGGGGCGGGAGCGGGGCGGCTCGGGCGGACGACAACCGACCAGCGCCAGCAGCAGCAGGGGAAGGGTCCACCCTCCGGCCCTGCGCAGGAGATAGGCGACGCCAGCGGCGCACCCCAGAGCTGAGCCAGAACGCCGCATGGGCGGAGCGTATCGGAATCTCCGAACCACCGCAGGCGGGATGATGGAGGCGTGAGCGATCTGTTCAGCCATCGGCGCCAGCAAATCCTGAGCCGGATCGCGCCGCTGGCCGATCGGCTCCGGCCCCGCTGCCTTGACGACTTCGTGGGCCAGGAGGCCATCCTCGGCCCTGGAAGGCTGCTGCGAAGGGCGATCGCGGCCGATCGGGTCGGCAATCTGATCCTGCACGGCCCCCCCGGCACTGGCAAGACCACCCTGGCGCGGATCATCGCCGGCTCGACCCGCGCCCACTTCAGCAGCCTCAATGCCGTGCTGGCGGGCGTCAAGGACCTGCGGGCCGAGGTGGACGGAGCCAGACAACGACTGGAGCAGCATGGGCTGCGCACGATCCTGTTCATTGATGAGGTGCACCGCTTCAACAGCGCCCAGCAGGATGCGCTGCTGCCCTGGGTGGAGAACGGCACCCTCACCCTGATCGGTGCCACCACCGAAAACCCCTACTTCGAAGTCAACAAGGCCCTGGTGAGCCGCTCGCGCCTGTTCCGCCTGCAGGCGCTGGAAGCGGCCGATCTGCGCCTGCTGCTTGAGCGTGCCCTGCGCGACGAGGAGCATGGCTACGGCGGCCGGCAGATCCGACTCACCGACGAGGCGAGCGCCCACCTGATCGATGTCGCCGGAGGCGACGCCCGCAGCCTGCTCAATGCCCTGGAGCTGGCGGTGGAAACCACCCCAGCGGCCGAGGACGGCAGCCACACGATCGACCTGACCATCGCCGAGGAATCCATCCAGCAACGGGCGGTGCTCTACGACAAGCAGGGGGATGCCCACTTCGACACGATCAGTGCGTTCATCAAGTCGATCCGCGGCTCCGATCCGGATGCGGCCCTGTTCTGGCTGGCCCGGATGGTGGAAGCGGGCGAGAACCCCCGGTTCATCCTGCGACGCCTGCTGATTTCCGCCGGCGAGGACATCGGCCTGGCCGACCCCCAGGCCATCGGCATCGTGGAGGCCTGCGCAGCTGCCTTCGATCGGGTGGGACTGCCGGAGGGGCTCTATCCCCTGGCCCATGCCACGCTCTACCTGGCCGTCACCGAAAAGAGCAACAGCAGCCTGGGCTTCTTCGATGCGATCCGCACGGTGCGGGAGGCCAATCGCCAGCAGGTCCCGCCCCACCTCAGGGATGCCCATCGGGATGGCAAGGCCTTCGGCGATGGCGTGGGCTATCGCTATCCCCATGCCTACGCCGAGCACTGGGTAGCCCAGCAGTACCTGCCGAGTGCGCTCCAGGGGGAGGTGTTCTGGCAACCGGGAGCGCTCGGCTGGGAGGGAGAGCGGCGCCAGCGTCTGCAGCAACGACGCGCCGCCCAGCTGGCCGCCGCGGCCGAAACCGCCGCGGAACATCCGGAGCTGCTGAGCAGCAGTCCGGAGGATCCGCTGCTGACCCGTTGGCTGCAACGCCAGGCGGCGGCGGCGGGGGAACGGCTGGATCTGCTGCGGCAACGGCTGTGGCAGGAGGCGCAGATCAGACGCCTGGATCGGGTGCTGGTGCTGGAGGCCAGGTCCCTGCTGTGGGCCCTCGACCCGCTGCAGAAGGCCACCGAAGGGGAGGTGGCGATCTGCCTGCCCACTGCCGATGACCAGGCGAGGCTCGAGGCCCAGTTGCAGCTGCTCGACCAACTGCAGCGCCCCAGCCTGCTGCTGGTGCCCCCGGACCAGCCCGGGCGACTGGAGCAACAGCTGCTGAGCGGCAAGCCCCGGGAACGGCGCTTCGAATGGATCGTGGGCCGGCAACCTTTCCAGGAGGCCGGCGGCAGCCTGGACGACTGGCTGGAGCTGATCGACGCGCTCACGGCCGCTGGCAGCCAGTGCCGATTTCTGTTCAGCCGCCCGTTGGTGGGACCGGCGGCGGGGCTCCGGCAGGTTCTCAGCCGCCGCCCCTCCTCGAGGCTGGCCAACGGCGTCCAGGAGGGCGGTGTGAAGCTTCTGGACTCCATCCTGCCGCTCGAAGCGGCCTGGCTCAGCCCGTCAGCGGCGGGGTCGCCACCCGCCATGGCAGGCCAGGAGATGGCGCCCCTGGTGATGGCAGGACTGGAGCAGCGGGGCTGGCGCGTGCAACGGGAGGTCTGGCAGGAAACCCTGGAACTGACGATGAACGAGGCCCTGCTGCAGCGCTGGTTCGGCGACCAGGGAAGCTACCGGCAACGGGTGGAGCGGGAGCTCGGCAGCGAACAGCTCGGCCAGCTGATCAGCCTGTTCCGCCATCACCTCGGCACCGCCCTGCCCCAGACCCTCGAGCACAGCCTGGTGATGGCCTCCAGGGCCTGAGCGTGCCCGAAACCCAGACAACAAAAAGCCCCGGACAAGCCGGGGCGGTGGGAGGCAGGCCGTAGGCCCAGCTCCGCTCACCAGAGGCCGCGAACCGGCGAAGGGGCAGGGCCAGGAGCCGTACGCACGGCGGCCACGGGATCGACCAGCTGGTTGGCCTGGATGCAGGCGGGCAGGAACACGTACCAGGAGAGCAGGGAGGTGCACTGGGCGGTGCCTGCCTGGCAACGACCTTCGGCACAGATGTTCTGGGCACCGGTGTAGGTGTTGCAGAAATCGGCGAGACGGAAGTCGGTGGGGAGGGCTCTCATGATGCCGGCCGAGGAGATGCTGCCATCGGCGGCATCTTTGATGATGGCCGAGCGCAGAGCCTGAACCGCATAGGTGTTCATGCTCCAGTAGGGGAAGTAGCTGCTGGTGGCGTTCTTGAGGAACTTCACCCCGGCATCGGAGTACAGGAAGCGGGAGACACCGACCAGATCCACGTTGTAGGTCTTGGTCATGCCGGCGCGGACTTCCTCACGGGTCCAGCCGGACTGGGCCAGACCACCGGCGAGGCCACGATCGGTGACTTCACCGGTTTCAAAAAAGGTATCGAAGGCTTGCTGGTTGGTGGACCAGACGGCACCACCGGTGTTCCAGCGAACGGGATTGTTGGCGGCCTCGGCAGAAAGGGGAAGGGTCACCGAAGCGGCGGCCGTTCCCACAACGAGACCGGCGAGCAGGCGCTTGAGCACGGGAAGATGATGGGGACTTCATCATTCAATGTAGCCAAACCTCTGCTGAAAGCCGCAATTCAGCGTGCAACCAAGAAAATGACAGGCTCCATCCCGTGACTGGACGGATATGAGACGGCCGGGGCAAGCCTGGGGAGGGCTTCCGGCCTTATGGTCGCACCCACTGCTTGCATGAAGATGGCGCTGCAGATCGGCGATCAAGCTCCCGACTTCACCCTTCCGGATCAGAACGGCCAGCCCGTGAACCTTGCCTCGCTGCGGGGCCAGAGGGTGGTGATCTACTTCTATCCGAAGGATGACACCAGCGGCTGCACCAAGGAAGCCTGCAACTTCCGCGATCGTTGGAGTGCCTTCGAGGCCCACGACATTCGCGTGCTCGGCATCAGCAAGGACAACGCCTCCAGCCATGGGAAGTTCATCGGCAAGTACAACCTGCCCTTCACCCTGCTGACGGACGCCGAACCCTGCCCGGTGGCCGACTCCTACGGGAGCTACGGCCTCAAGCAGTTCATGGGCAAGGAGTACATGGGCATGCTCCGCCAGACCTTTGTGGTCGACGCGGAAGGCAAGCTCGAGCAGATTTACCTGAAGGTGAAATCCGAGGAGATGGCCGACCAGATCCTCGCGGACCTGGGCCTGGCCTGAGTCAGGCTGAGGCCGGCCGCAGGGCGGCCAGGGCTTCCAGGCAGAGATCGGGCCGATGCTCCACCGGAGGCTCGATTCCCACCTGGCGGGGCAGCAGCTCCCGCACAAGGGCCCCGTCCCCCCCGGTCAGCACCAGCCGGAGCCCGGGATAATCCCGGGCAGCCTCCCGATGGGCAGCGGCCACGGCCGCCGCCAGCCCTCGCTGAACCCCTGCCGCCATCGCCTCCAGGGTGTCCCTGGGCCAGGCTGCCGCCACCATCGCTTGCTTCGGGCCGCCCGCAGGGGGCAGATGTTGGGTGGCGCCTGCCATCGCCCGCAGCTGCAGAGCCAGCCCCGCCTGCAGCCTTCCCCCCTGGAAAACGCCGCGGCCATCCACCAGGGTGAGACTGAGCACGGTGCCGGCGTCGGCCACCAGCACGGGCCCCTGGACCGCCCGCCAGGCCTGCCAGCCGGCCAGGGCACGATCGATTCCCAGCCAGGGGGGCACCCCAGCCAGCGGCACCTCCTCCAACCGCACCCGAGTCGCCTGTCGCCAGGGGCACGGCTCC
This sequence comes from Cyanobium sp., assembly GCA_040399125.1. GTDB lineage: Bacteria > Cyanobacteriota > Cyanobacteriia > PCC-6307 > Cyanobiaceae > Cyanobium. Next base: position 16,031 of record JBBASR010000030.1, read on the forward strand.
GGAATCGCCCCCACGGCCGCCCAGGCCCGGGGAGGATCCAGGGCACCCCCCTGGACCTCCACCAGCAGCGGCGGGGCGGTATGCCAGCAATGCAGCGTCCCGGAATCCTCAGCCGCAGCGGCCCAGTGCCAGCGGCTGTTGCCGATCAGCAGCCAACGGGCAGGGCATGCGTCCCCGGTGGGACGATCCCTCGCCGATGCGCTGTTCAGATGCCCTCGCCCATCAGGCCCGGCAGATGGATCCCACACTCCTGCTTGAGTCCGCCGAACCGGGTGGCCCGGCCGCTCTGGCTGCCGTCATCGGGGGCACTGGTATGCCAGTCGCCGACCGTGGAATACCCCTTCTCGAACAGGGGGTGCTGGGGCAGCCCATGGTCCTGCATGTAATAAAAGACATCGCGGCTGCTCCAGGAGAGCAGCGGCCGCAGCGACCACGCCCCCCGCACCGGATCGATCGGATGCATGTTGCGGCGATGGTCGGTCTGACCACCCCGTACGCCGCTGGCCCAGCACCGGACCTCCAGCTCCCGCAGAGCCCGATCAAGCGGCTCCACCTTGCGAATCCGGTTGTAGAGCTGCAGATCTTCCAGCGTTCCGGTTTCCCAGAGACGGCCATGGAGGGCTTCCATCCGGGCCGGACTCATCTGCGCCTGCGCCACCCTGAGGTCGATCCCGAGCAACCGGCACAGCACCTCGGCGTACTGATAGGTCTCCGGGGGCAGGTAGCCGGTGTCCACCCAGATCACGGGCACCGCTCCCCCGGGCACCCGATCCCCGATCCGGCTGACCATGTGGAGCAGCACGGCGGACTGAATCCCGAAACTGGTGGTGAGGACAAAGCCCGAACCGAAGGTGTCGGCCGCCCAGCGCAGCTGGTCGGGGGCATCAAGGGCTTCAAGCAGACTGCGGGCCGCCACCAGATCGATCGGCTTCCCCACCTGATCCGTGGGCAGAACCGGATCCTGGACAGGCTTGGCAACGGTCACAGGCTTGGCGGCAGACAGCACAGGGTTCGCGGCAGACAGTAGGTCCGGAACCGTCATCGCCACCTTTACGACATCATCGCTCCTGGACCGAACTGCTGGTTAGGGTTTCCAGGAAGGAACACCTCGTGCCCTTTCCACCCGGCCCGCCCACCTCCGCAGATCCTTGTCCGCGTCCTCCGCCGAACCTGCCAATCCCGGGGCCCGGTCAGGGGAGGCGACCCCAGCCCCGGTGATCGTGGTGGGCGGCGGGTTCGGCGGTCTCTACACAGCCCTGGAGCTGGCCTCCCGCCGGCCCCATCCCCCGATCCTGCTGATCGAACCCAACGAACGCTTCCTGTTTCTCCCCCTGCTCTACGAACTGCTCTCCGGAGAACTGAACGTCTGGGAGGTGGCACCGCGCTACGACGACCTGCTGGCCAGCAGCGGCGTGGCCTGGCTGCAGGATCGAGTGCTCAACGTCGATGCCCTCAGCAACCGACTGAACACCGCGGGCGGACGCACCATCTCCTACTCCCGTGCGGTGATCGCCACCGGCGGCCAGAGCAACCGTTTCGGCATCCCCGGGGCCGACACCCACACCCTCGGCTTCCGATCTCTCGAGGATGTGGAACGGCTCCGCAAACTCGTGGACGACCTCAAGCGGCAACGTCGGCCGCTGCAGCGCCTGGCGGTGGTGGGAGCCGGTGCCACGGGAGTGGAACTAGCCTGCAAACTGGCCGACCTGGTGGGCGACAGCGCGGTGATCGAGCTGATCGAACAGGGCCCCGATCTGCTCCCCGCCAGCCGGGCATTCAGCCGAGAACAGGCCTTGCACGCCCTCCAGCGCCGGGATGTGCGACTGCGCACCCGCACGACGGTGCGGGAGGTGAACCCCGACAGCCTCAGGCTCCAGTGCCCGGACCTGGAGACAGCCGGTGATCGGGAGGAGATCCTGGCGGTCAACGGGGTGATCTGGACGGCAGGACTGAGCTTCCAGCCGCCGGCGATCGAGCCTGCAGCCGACCGGGACCGGCAGGGTCGCCTGTTGTGTGATGACAGCCTGCGCCTCCAGGGCCAGCCCCGGATCTTCGCCGTCGGGGATGTGGCGGCCCTGCCTCAGGAAGGCTCCGAGGCCACGACTGCCGGCCAGTACGTTGGCGCCCTGCCGACCACCGCCCAGGTGGCCTTTCAGCAGGCCCCTGTGCTGGCGGCCAATCTGAAGCGCTCGCTGGCCAGTGAACCGCTGCTGCCGTTCGCCTGGAAGGATCTGGGGGAGATGCTGAGCCTCGGACGTGGCGACGCCTCGATCGCCTCCCCGGCCCTCACCCTGGCCGGACCGGCGGCCTACCGGCTGCGACGGCTGGCCTACCTGAGCCGCCTGCCGGGCCTGGGGCATCAGGTGCGGGTGGCGGCTGGCTGGCTGGCCGATCTGCGCTGGTGACCGCGATGGCCGCCCCCGCGATTGCATCACCGCCGATGCCCTGGCCGCGTCCCCGCGGACTGCTGCTGGATGCGATGGGCACCCTGATCGGCCTGCGGCAGTCCGTGGGCAGCACCTATGCGGAGCGGGCTGCCGCCCACGGGCTCAGCGTGGACGCGGCTGCCATCGACCGGGTGTTCGGCCCGATCTATCGGCAGGCCCCTCCACTGGCCTGGCCACACCTGGAGGGCCAGGCCCTGCACCAGGCCGAACGGGACTGGTGGGCCGACCGGATTGATGCCGCCCTTGTGGCGGCCGGCGCCTCAGCCGGCGGCAGCGCCCTGCACCAGGACCTCTTTGATCGTTTCGCCGACCCGGACCTCTGGTTTGTCTATGACGACGTGCCGGACCATCTGCAGCGCTGGCATCGCCAGGGCCTGGCCCTGGCCGTGGTGAGCAATTTCGATCAGCGGCTCGAGGGTCTGCTGGAGGGCCTGGGCCTTGCCCCCTGGATCGATCATGTGGTGGTCTCCAGCCGGGCCGGCGCTGCCAAGCCATCGCCGGAACCGTTCCGGCAGGCCCTGGAGGCGATCGGCCTGGAGGCCGACCAGGTCTGGCACATCGGCGACAGTCCCGAGGACGAGCAGGGAGCACGGGCCGCCGGCCTGCGTTGCCTGCTCGTGAAACGCCCTTGAGACAGGGAGTCGTTGCGGGCCAGACGGGCGGGCTGCGGCCGGCCGAGCGCCGACGCCTGGAACAGCTGTGTCATCGGCGCCATCCCCCCGAGGCGATGGCAGAACTTCTCTGCCTGCAACGACTGGCGGAGGAAAGCCGTCGGCTTGACCTCCCCCTCACCCTGGTGGTGGATGCCAGGGGACTGTGTCGACTGCTCTGGGTGGGCAACCTGGAGCAGTCGGGCCGTCTGCTGGAACGACTGCCCGGCCCCGCCCGCCGTCGGGGCGGCGACCTGCGGCTGCTGACCTGTGTGGCCTCCCACCGGCCCCTGGCCCCCACCCAACAGGAGGCGGTGGTGGCCCTTGATCTGGGCCCACAGGCCTGGTTGCGCTACAGCCAGCGTGCGGAGGCCGGCGGCCACTGGCCCGCGGCGACCTATCTGGCCGCCACGGAAGCAGCGACGGCTGGACCTGCTGGCACAGGCTGGCAGGAACAGCGAAGCGGCAGTCTCGCGGACCTGTGCGACAGCACGCCTCCCCTGCCCCAGGAGGGTGAACCGGAGCCGGTGGCGGCGGCCGTCACCGCCGGAGCAGGGCCGGAGCGCGTGCTGCTGCTGGCGCTGGTGGGCGGGGATCGGGCCCAGGCTGAACGGGAGATCGCCGAGCTGGAAGGCCTGGTGCGCAGTGCGGGCGCGGTTCCGGTGGGGGTGGTGGAACAACGGCGCCAGAGTGCGGCGCCCCAGACCGTGTGGGGCGAAGGCAAGGTGCAGGAGGCTGCCCTGGAAGCCCGCCGTCTCAACGCCGATCTGGTGGTGACCGACCGGGAGCTGACGCCGGCCCAGGGCCGCAATCTGGAGCGGCTCCTCGATCTGCCCGTGAGCGATCGCAGCGAACTGATCCTCGACATCTTTGCCCAGCGCGCCGCCAGCGGCGCCGGGAGATTGCAGGTGGAACTGGCCCAGCTGCGTTATCGATTGCCCCGCCTCAGTGGCCGGGGGGTGAGTCTTTCGCGGCAGGGGGGCGGCATCGGCACGCGGGGGCCGGGCGAAACCCAGCTGGAAAAGGATCGACGGGCCATCGCTCGGCGGATCGAACGGCTCCAGCAGGAGGTGCGGCGCCTGGGAGAGCACAGGGCCCGGCTGCGCCAGAGTCGTCAGGGCCTGGGCCGGCTGGCGCTGGTGGGCTACACCAACGCCGGCAAGAGCTCTCTGCTGAACGCGCTGACCCGGGCGGTCGGGGAAGAGGCCGTGCTGGCGGAGAACAAACTCTTCGCCACCCTCGACCCCACAACCCGTCGGCTCACTGTGATCGATCCGGCAGGGGGGCGGCCGAAGCAGCTGTTGATCACCGACACGGTGGGGTTCATCCGCGATCTGCCTCCGCAGCTGATCGAGGCCTTCCGCTCCACGATCGAAGAGGCCCTTGAAGCCGACGGACTTCTGATCGTGGTGGACCTCTCCGATCCCGCCTGGCCCGAACAGCTCCAGACCGTGCACACCATCCTCGATTCCCTGGATGCCCGGACCCCACGGCTGGTGATCGGCAACCAGATCGATCGATGCCCGGCAGGCGAACTGGAACGGGCCCGTGCCCTCGCCCCGGACATGCTCTTCCTCTCCGCCACCGCAGAGCTCGGCCTGCAGCATCTGCGCCAGCATCTGCTGCACTGGCCAAACCCAACAGAAACCACCCCCGCTGTGCCAGCATCTCTGGGCTGAAACTTCCCTTGCAATGGCTCTGCAACTCGGAGATACCGTTCCCGATTTCACCCAGGATTCCCAGCTTGGGCCGATCAACCTCTACGACTTCGGCGGTGACAGCTGGGTCGTCCTCTTCTCCCATCCTGCGGACTACACCCCGGTCTGCACGACGGAACTGGGAGAGGTGGCGCGACTGCGGCCCGAATGGGAAAAGCGGAACGTCAAAACGATTGCCCTGAGTGTGGATTCAGCCGAGAGCCACAAGGGCTGGATTGGAGACATCAACGAAACCCAGAGCACAACCGTTGATTATCCAATTCTTGCCGACGCCGATCGCAAAGTGAGCGATCTCTACGGCATGATTCACCCGAATTCACTTAACAACCTCACGGTTCGCTCCGTTTTCATTATTGATCCCAGCAAGAAACTTCGGCTGCAGATCACCTATCCCGCCAGCACCGGCCGCAACTTTGCCGAGATCCTGCGGGTGATCGATTCCCTGCAACTCACCGACCATCACCAGGTGGCCACCCCGGTCAACTGGCAGGACGGCCAGGACTGCGTTGTGGTGCCTTCGATCCCGACGGAAGAAGCCAGAAACAAGTTCCCCAAGGGTGTCACCGAAATCCGTCCCTACCTGCGGATGACCCCCCAGCCCAACCGCTGAGCAGGCGCACTGGGGCCTGCCAGCCAGGCCCCGCCCCATCAAGAACCCTCCCCATCCTTCACCGACGTACTCCCATGACCCAATGGTGGCAATGGCAGGGCGGCGAAGCGACCGTAGCCAAGAGCTTCGCCGTGATCGGCGTCGGTCGGTTCGGCAGCGCCGTCTGTGAGCAACTCCTGCGATCAGGGGCAGAAGTGCTCGCCATCGACATGAATCAACGGGCGATTGAAGATCTCCGCCAGGTCGATCCCGGCATCGAGGCTCGGGTGGTGGACTGCACCGACGAAGAGGCCCTGCGGGCGGCAGGGGCGCTCGATGTGGGCACGGTGGTGGTCGCCATCAGCGAACCGATCGAAGCCAGCATCACGGCCACATTGATCGTCAAGGACAGCCCGGGCAGCAGGGTGAAGCAGGTGATCGCCCGTGCCACCAGCGACCTGCACGTGCGCATGCTGCAGCGGGTCGGGGCCGACCGGGTGGTGTTCCCCTCCAAGATGCAAGGAGCCAGGCTCGGCCTGGAACTGATGCGTCCCAATCTGCTCGAGCGCCTCCAGTTGGACGACTCCAACAGCATCGAGGAAATCAAGGTGCCCGACATCTTTGTGGGCCACTCCCTGCGCGACCTCAACCTGCGCAAGAACTACAACGTGAGTGTGCTGGCGGCAGGTCCTGAGAATCAGCTCAAGGTCAACCCGCCCGCCTCCCATGTGCTGCGGGAGAAAGAACTACTGGTGGTGATGGGAAGTTCCAGCGCGCTCGAATCCCTACCCACCCATTGATGGGCTTCCCCGGCGGTATGAGGCCGATGAAGGTTCTGGGACTGATGAGCGGCACCAGCGCTGACGGGGTGGATGCGGTGCTGGCGGAATTCAGCGGTCCGGCCTCTCGACCCCGCTGGCGCATTCTCACCAGCCACTCCACTGCCTATCCGGCGGAGCTGCAGCACCGCCTGGTGGCGATCAGCCAGGGGGAATCGCTCACGGCCGCCGCCTTCCTGGAACTGGGGGAGGCCGTCACCGAGCAGCAGGCCCTGGCGGCTGAGGGCTGTGACCCACACCGAGAGGCCGCCCTGGTGGGCTGCCATGGCCAGACGCTCTGGCACCGGCCGCCGGAGCCGGGGAGAAACGGCCGCAGCTGGCAGATTCTGCAGGCCCCGATGCTGGCGGAACGGCTGGGACGGCCGGTGGTGTTCGACTTCCGCAGCGCCGACCTCGCCCTGGGGGGCCAGGGCGCTCCCCTGGTACCGGCTGCCGATGCTGCGCTGCTTGGCGGCATCGGCGGCTGGCAGGCCCTGCTCAACCTGGGAGGCATCGCCAATCTCACCCTGCTCCCCCCGGCCAGTGGGCCAGAACGGCACGCGGCCGTGCAGGGCTGGGACTGCGGACCGGCGAACACCCTGCTCGATCTGGCCGTGCGACGTTTCAGCGGCGATCGCCTGCGCTTTGATGCCGATGGCACCTGGGCCCGCCAAGGCCGGATCGACGAAGCACGGATCGCCGATTGGCTGCAGGAGGACTACTTCCAGCTGCGGCCCCCGAAATCCACCGGCCGGGAAAGGTTCGGCTCGGCCGATCTGGAACGGCGCCTGACGAGCCTGACCACGGGCCAGGACGAGCAGGGCGCCGCCGACGCCCTGGCCACGCTCACCGCCTTCACCGCTGCAGTCGTGGCCCAGGACCTCGAGCGCAGCGGCACCCGTCCGCTCGAGCTGCTCGTGGCCGGTGGTGGAGCCCGCAACGGCCTGCTGATGCAACAGCTCCGCCTGCGCTGCCGAGGGATGGGGGTGAGGCCCCTGGAAAGCCTGGGAATCGGCGACCAGCAGAGGGAGGCCCTGGCCTTCGCCCTGCTGGCCTGGTGGCATCACCACAACCAGCCCGGCTCGCTGCCTTCCGTCACCGGAGCAAGCAGCCCTGCGGTACTTGGGGTTTGCGCCCGGCCCCAGACGCAAAGGATCAGCCGCAGCTGAGAAGCGCCGGAGCCAAGGAGCTCCAGAGCCAAGCTGCCTCCCCTTCAGGCCCCGGGGCGCTGCAGCCGCACACGACGCGGTGCTCCCCGCAGCCGCCTGGGCCGCCCCTGCTCCTGACGTTCCAGGGCCTCCCGAAACCGCTCCGTGCCGGCAGGCCCGCTGCTGCGGGAAGGGGAAGCAGCATCCCTTCGGGCCGGTGAAGAGGACGACGGCGGCAAGGGGGCCAAAGACCCGGATTGAGAAGGAGATTGAGAAGGAGCCGGAGCCGAAGATGCCGTCGAAGCGCCGTCGAGACCCAGCTCCCGCTCCCGTTGCTCCACCCCCTGCTGGATGAGCACCTTGGCCATGTTGCTTACGGTTCGGGAGTCGGATTCGGCAAGGGCGGCAAGGCGCTCGCAGAGATCCTCAGGAAGAACCACCTGAATCCGGGGCGACTTCGGCCGCCCGCTGGAGGAAGTCTGCCGGGTAGCCAAGCCGCAGGGTGCCAGCGGGATAGGAAAAAGTGTACAGAGGTGGGCAAGGGTAGTATCCAGCACTATGCTTGTGGAACTCTGTGGCCCGGGGGCGCACCGCCCCCCTTGACCCGGCCCAGCCGTTGGCCATTCCCGCCCTTCCCGCCATGGTCCGCTCCACGCCTGCCCGCGCCCGGTCCTCCGAATCCGCCACCGGCACCCCCCGATCCCGGGCCGCCAAGCGCCGCCGTACGGCCGAGCGCAGCGACGTGCTGGTTTCCGCAGTGATCAGCACTTATCTGCTCACCCATCTGCACCACGTGCTCCAGCGAGCCGAGTACGGGGCCCAACAGGAAGGGCACGCAGCCCTGGCCGCCAACTATGCCCAGCTGCGCAAGGTGCTCTGCCTGGATGCGCGCAGCATGGAAGATGCCTCCGCCAGCGGCACCGACGACGACAGCCAGCCCCGGGCGGCCTGAACCTCCAGGGCCTGAATGCCTACAAAGCCGCACCGAAGCGAACCCCGGGGCTGACCATCGGGGCTCCATCCAATAGATAAGGGAAGATTCCCTGTCGCAACCATGGCCGTAAGCAACGCCGCCGAGCTCTACGCCCGCATCAGCCAGGATGGCGATCTCACCCAGGCCCTGTTCCGACAGGCACTTCAGGATCCGAAGGGAGCCATCCAGCGCATCGTCGAACTTGGAGAAAGCCAGGGCCTGCCGGTGAGTGCGTCGGAGGTCAGGGATTATCTGGCCAGCCTGGACGACGGCGCCACCAAACAGTGGGTGGTCAAGGCTCGGGGCGGCCTCTGACCGGCGGCCCCATGGCCGACTCCACAGGCAGCACCGGTGGGGTGAGGGGCAGCTGGGAGTGGCCCGGCCGCTGACGCCGGTCAGCCCCTCCCCCCTGCGCCCAGCTGAAGAACAGCCAGTAGCTGACGATCGCCAGTCCTGCGGCCACCACCAGCGCGACCACCTGCTCAAGGCGCTTGATCATGGGGCGCGACCAGGACGGGCAGGTTTCCAGTGTGCCCGAGAAGCAACCCCGGAACCCGGCAGGGGATGATGCACAGAGCTGGCCCCCTCTGCTCCCGTGCTGCGCCTCGAACGCATCGGCAAGATCTATCCCACCGGTGAGGTGCTCAAGGATGTCACCTGGGAGGTCAAACCGGGGGACCGGATCGGCCTGGTGGGGGTGAACGGCGCTGGCAAATCCACCCAGATGCGGATCATCGCAGGCCTGGAGGAACCAAGCAGCGGCCAGGTGGTGCGCCAGGGGGATCCCAGAATCGCCTACCTGCAGCAGGAATTCGACGTCGACACCAGTCGATCGGTACGCCAGGAATTGTTCCAGGCCTTCGGGGAAGCAGCTGAGGTGCTCAACCGCCAGAGGCAGGTGGAGCTGGAGATGACCTCGGAGCAGGCAGCCTCGGATCCCGATCATCTCGACACCCTGATCCAGGAGCTTGGAAACCTGCAGACCCGCTTCGAAGCCCTGCACGGCTACGAGCTGGATGCCCGGATCGACAAACTGCTCCCGACGATCGGCTTCAGCGAGGCAGGTGCCGAGCGACCGGTGGGGGACTATTCCGGCGGCTGGCAGATGCGGATCGCCCTCGGCAAAATCCTGCTCCAGCAACCTGATCTGCTGTTGCTGGACGAACCCACCAACCACCTGGACGTGGAGACGATCCAATGGCTGGAGGGGTACCTGATCGAGCAGACCGCCGCCATCGTTGTGATCAGCCACGACCGCACCTTTCTGGACAGGGTCTGCACCCAGATCGTGGAAACGGAGCGGGGCATCTCGCGCACCTATCTCGGCAATTACAGCCAGCACCTCGAACAGAAAGCCCTGGAAAGGGAAGCGAGCCAGGCCGCCTTCGATCGTCAGCAGAAGGAACTGTCCAGCCAGCAGGCGTACATCGACCGCTTCCGGGCCAGCGCCACCCGCAGCACCCAGGCCAAGAGCCGCGAAAAACTTCTCGACAAGGTGGAGAGGATCGATGCCCCCGTGGAGACGCTGGGCGGGCCGCAGTTCCGGTTCCCGGCCGCGCCCCGCTCCGGCCGTCAGGTGGCTGTGATTGAGGAGCTCACCCACAGCTACGACGACAAGATCCTGTTTCTGGGGGCCAGTCTGGAAGTGGAAAGAGGCGATCGGATCGCCTTCGTCGGCCCCAACGGCGCCGGCAAATCCACCCTGCTGCGCCTGGTGATGGGCACGGAAATCCCTGAGGAGGGCAGGGCCGGGCTGGGGGAACACAACGTGATTGCCAGCTATTTCGAACAGAACCAGGCCGAAGCGCTCGACCTCTCCCGAACCGTGATCGACACGATGTTCGAGGCGGTGCCGGATTGGACCCAGACCCAGGTGCGTTCCCTGCTGGGCAGCTTCTGCTTCAGCAATGAATCCGTGTTCAAGGAGGTGGGCAAACTCTCCGGTGGAGAGAAGGCCAGGCTGGCCCTGGCCCTGATGCTGCTGAGTCCCTGCAACCTGCTGGTGCTGGACGAGCCGACCAACCACCTCGACATCCCGGCCAAACAGATGCTCGAGGAGGCCCTGATGGAATACGAAGGCGCCGCGCTGGTCGTCTCCCACGACCGCTATTTCATCTCAAGGGTGGCGAACCGCATCGTCGAGCTGCGGGACGGGGAACTGGTGGTCTATCGGGGCGACTACGCCTACTACCTGAGCAAGAAGGAAGAGGAAGCCGAGTCGCTGCGCCAGCTCGAAGCCGATCAGGCCCAGACCAGAAAGCGGGAAGCCAATCGGCTCAAACAGCAGGAAAAGACGGCGGCACGCAAGGCGAAAAAGGCCTGAATCCGATCCCGACGCCCACGGGGCACGCGTCCAGGCGTTGGTTTCCGCACGCCACCTCTACCCCTGTTGCATCCGATACGCGGGAACACGAAACAGTTTGTAGCGTTGGGGCAGCAATGAGTCGAGTCGATGTCCGAGCCCCTCGCCCTCAGCCTTGGCCAGAAGTTCGAACTGGAGCGCATGAGTCGGGCCATTGATGCCACCGCCGATGCCCAGGTGCTGCGGGGCCTGGCCAAGCAGCTGCTTCAGGCCTGGCACAGCCAGAAGGCGGCCACCCAGTGGGTGATGCGCCAGCAGCTGGATGCCCCGACCCGGGGAACGGCCCTGGCCCTGAATGGCCCCTCCCTGGAGACTCTGGTGCCGGAGCCAGGGAAGGATCTGCCCGGCATCGACGTCCTCTGACTCTGAGCCGTGCCCTGAACTGCCGATGTCAGGGCCTTGGCGCCCGCACCAGTTCCGTGGGGATCAAGTCAAAGCGTCGCAGCGCGCCATCTCGTTGGACCGTGAGATTGAGGGGCTGACCCACCCCCACTCTCTCAACGGCGGAGATCAGTTGCTGGGGGTTGCTGATGCGGCTGCCATTGGCAGCCACGATCACATCCCCAGGCCGGAGGCCGGCCCGGGCAGCGGGGCCTTCCGGCTGGAGCGAACGCACCCGGGCTCCGCCCGTGGGGGTGGCGGCCGCCCCCTCCACCGGTTCCAGGGCCACGCCGATCATGGCGTGGCTCACCCTTCCTGTGGCCACGAGCTGGGCGGCGATGGCACGGGCCCGGTTGATCGGGATCGCAAACCCCAGGCCAGCCCCCGGGCCAGATCTCACCAGGGTGTTGATCCCCACCACTTCGCCATCGGCATTGAGCAACGGGCCGCCCGAGTTGCCGGGATTGATGGCGGCGTCCGTCTGGATCAGGTCCAGCCGCTTGTCGGTGATTCCGAGTTTGCTGACATTGCGGTTCAGATTGCTGACGATCCCCAGGGTGACGGTGTTGTCCAATCCGAACGGATTGCCCACTGCGATTGCCCAGTCCCCCACCTGCAGGGCGTCGGAATTCCCCAGCGGAGCGGTCGGCCAGGGGCCTTGCTCCAGGAGGCGGACCACGGCCAGATCGGTGAACGGATCCAGGCCCACCACCTTGCCCTCCACCCTCTGGCCGCTCTGGAGCCCCACCATGACCCGATCACTGCGCTCCACCACATGGGCGTTGGTGAGGATCAGCCCGTCGGCCTGAAACAGAACGCCACTGCCCTGGCCCCGCTCGGTGCGGGAGCGAGGCTGCTGCCCGGAAGGCAGGCCGAAGAACTGGCGGAACAGCGGATCCTGGAGCAATTGCCCGGGGACTCCCCCACGGCCGGAGGCAGGGACCACCCGCTCGGTATCGATCGTGACGACGGCTGGCCCGGCCCTACGAATGGCCTCGGCCACGAACGATTGACGGGAAAGAACAGCCCCGGGCACGGCCCGGGCCGGCAGTGGGCCCATGGACTGGGCCCCGACAACCAGGGCAGCCATCAGGCCGGAGGCGGCAGCGGAGTGGACGCGGACAGGGCCGATCACGACACAACCAGGCGAGACAGATCAGCTCCGCAAGCTACGCAACGCCGACGGACAGGGGAAGGGAGGCAAACCGACTTCCGCCCACCAAATCCTCCGCCCGCCACACCTCCAACCACGAACCGAGCTAAGATATGTGAACTTTTCTATCTGGCCGTGGACACAAGCCGCCTCCTGCTGGCTTTTCTCGCCTTCGGCGCCGCCTGCAGCACCCTCTGGGCCTGGATGCTTTCCACCGCAGGCTCGGCAAAAGGGCGATGATGGCGGTGTGAGTGTTCCCCACTCCCCCCGCGCCCACACCGCGCCATGCCTACCTTCCTCTCCCAGCTTTTCCCCCTGCTGTACGGAGCCTGCTTCGTCGTGCTGCTCTGGCAGGCCTTCCGGGTGATGGGGCAGGGATTCCGGGCCATCCCCAGGCCTGGTGACCCCGGTTCCGCCGGTGCCGCCTCCGCCACCCGCCCTTCGAATGCTGCCTCCCATGACCGTACCGGGCGTCTGACCATCCACCCTGAGCTGCTGGACGCCGAGGGCCAGCTCACCCAGGAGGATCTGCTCACCGTCCGCTTCAGTGGTGACAACGAACAGCCCGCCCTCCCGGCTGACGAAACCTGAAGGCGCCCCCCCACTGAATAGGCTCTCAGGTGTGAACATGGACTCCGGCGAGGACTGATGGTGGACCAGAGAACCCGAATCGTGGCCGCGGTGCTCAACGGTGTGAAGCTGCCGCCCCGCTTTCGGCTCAAGCTGGTGAAGGACGATCCGATCCGCCTGGAACTCAGCCTCACCCCTGCCTACGGCAAGGAACCGATCCTGGTGGGGATCGTGGAATCCCAGGATCTGGTGGCCCGCCGCGACCGTGAAGGCCGAATTCCCAGGGACCTGCAGGGCACCTGGGACTGGACCGTGCGCCACGGCAAGGTGAGCACCGGTGGCTGGAATCCCTATCTGAAGGAAGCCCTGCAGACCATGTTTGAAACCGGTCTGCCGGCGATCGTGTTCGAAGAAACCACAGGCGAGGCGTATCAGCCCGTCGATGGCATCCGGCACGTGCGCTGAGTTGTCGCGCCTGCCGATCGAGGAGCGGCTGCCGGCGATCGTTGCGGCCCTGCCCCCCGGAGCCACCGTGCTGCTGCAGGCGCCGCCGGGGGCAGGCAAGACCACCCGCGTGCCCCTTGCCCTGCTCGAAGCCCAGACAGGCCCAGGCACGATCCTGATGATCGAGCCCCGACGACTGGCCGCCAGGGCGGCCGCTGAGCGAATGGCCGCCGGTCTCGGTGAACCGGTGGGCCAGGGAGTCGGCTACAGCGTCAGACTCGAACGAAAGGTGTCGGCAGCCACCAGGCTGGAGGTGGTGACCGGCGGCATCTTCCTGCGGCGGATCCAGGCCGATCCCACCCTCGAGGGTGTGGGCTGCGTGATCTTCGACGAATTCCACGAACGTCACGCTGATGCCGATCTAGCCCTGGCCCTGGTGCGCCAAGCCCGCAGCCTGCTGCGGCCCGACCTGCGCC
>JBBASR010000031.1:0-28995 GCA_040399125.1 Cyanobium sp.
CACGGTGCTGGCCACCACCCCGATCTTCGACATGGAGCTGCCCCAGCGGCTCGAGCAGCACGGCGTGGAGTTCGCCGCGGCGCCGCCCAGCAAGCCGAACTTCGTCACCACCCTGCTGAGCTGGGTGGTGCCGCCGTTGATCTTCATCCTGGTGCTGCAGTTCTTCGCCCGGCGCCAGATGGGTGGCGCCCAGGGGGCCCTGAGCTTCACCAAGAGCAAGGCCAAGGTGTATGTGCCCGATGAGGAATCGCGGGTCACCTTCGCCGATGTCGCCGGCGTGGATGAAGCCAAGGCAGAACTCACCGAGATCGTTGACTTCCTGAAGAAGCCCGAGCGCTATGCGGCCATCGGTGCCCGCATTCCCAAGGGCGTTCTGCTGGTGGGCCCCCCCGGCACCGGCAAGACCCTGCTCTCGAAGGCGGTGGCCGGCGAAGCCGAGGTTCCTTTCTTCATCATTTCCGGCTCCGAATTCGTGGAGCTGTTCGTGGGCGCCGGTGCCGCCCGAGTGCGCGACCTGTTCGAGGAAGCCAAGAAGAAAGCCCCCTGCATCATCTTCATCGACGAATTGGACGCGATCGGCAAGAGCCGGGCGGGTTCCATGGGTGTGGTTGGCGGTAACGACGAGCGGGAACAGACGCTCAACCAACTGCTCACCGAAATGGATGGCTTCTCCGCCCAGGACAAGCCGGTGATCGTGCTGGCGGCCACCAACCAGCCGGAAACCCTGGATGCGGCCCTGCTGCGCCCCGGCCGCTTCGACCGCCAGGTGCTGGTGGATCGCCCCGACCTTTCCGGTCGCAAGATGATCCTCGACATCTACGCCAAGAAAGTGAAACTTTCCTCCAGCGTTGATCTCGACAAGATCGCCCAGGCCACCTCAGGGTTCGCCGGAGCCGATCTGGCCAATCTCGTCAATGAGGCCGCCCTGCTGGCCGCCCGGGCCTACCGCACGGAAGTGGAACAGGGCGATCTCAATGAAGCGATCGAACGGGTGGTGGCCGGCCTGGAGAAGAAGAGCCGCGTACTCCAGCCCGACGAGAAGAAGGTGGTGGCTTATCACGAAGTGGGCCACGCCATCGTGGGCCACCTGATGCCCGGGGGCAGCAAGGTGGCGAAGATCTCGATCGTGCCCCGCGGCATGAGTGCCCTCGGCTACACCCTGCAGCTCCCCACCGAGGAGCGCTTCCTCAACTCGAAGGAAGACCTCGAGGGTCAGATCGCCACCCTGCTCGGCGGCCGCAGCGCCGAGGAGATCGTGTTCGGCGAGGTGACCACGGGCGCCGCCAACGACCTCCAGCGTGCCACCGACATCGCTGAGCAGATGGTGGGAACCTTCGGCATGAGCGACACCCTCGGCCCCCTGGCCTACGACAAGCAGGGCGGCAGCCGTTTCCTCGGCGGTGGCAACAACCCCCGGCGGGTGGTCAGCGATGCCACCGCCCAGGCGATCGACCGGGAGGTGCGCGGCCTGGTGGACCGGGCCCACGACCGGGCCTTGTCGATCCTGCGCCACAACCGCGATCTGCTCGAATCCATCTCCCAGCAGATCCTCGAGAAGGAGGTGATCGAAGGGGACGATCTGCGCAACCTGCTGGCCAGCAGCGTGATGCCACAAGAGGCCGTCCTGGCCGAGGTGGCGGCAGGCTGATGCAACGAAGCTGCGCCCCCCCTTGACGGGGGGGGGCGTGATCCCGGATAAGGGTTCTTTGAAGTGGGTCGATGGCGTCCCGGTTCACCTCCGATCCTGCAGCCCTCTCCGCCACGCTGGCCGCGCTGGCGGGCAGGGATCTGCTTTCCTCCGCCGCCCTGGACAGCGACCAGACCCTGGCCCTGCTCGAACTGGCACGCCAGCTCAAGCAGGGAGAGCGACAGATCGACCTGGGGGGCAAGGTGCTGGGTCTGATCTTCAGCAAGGCGTCCACCCGCACCCGGGTGAGCTTCACGGTGGCCATGGCCCGGCTGGGCGGCCAGACGATCGACCTGCTTCCGACCGTGACCCAGGTGGGGCGTGGGGAACCGATCGCCGACACCGCCAGGGTGCTCAGCCGCTACTGCAACGCCCTGGCCATCCGCACCTTCGCCCAGGAGGAGATCGACGACTACGCCCACTGGGCTTCGATTCCCGTAATCAACGCCCTCACGGACCTGGAGCATCCCTGCCAAGCCCTGGCCGATTACCTCACCCTGCAGGAAGCCTTCGGCTCCATCGAAGGTCTCACCCTTGCCTATGTGGGGGATGGCAACAACGTGGCCCACTCGCTGCTGCTCTGCGGTGCGCTGCTCGGGGTGAATGTGCGCATCGGTTGTCCGGAGGGATTTGCGCCCAGCGCCAGCGTCGTGGCCCAGGCCCGGGAACTGGCGGCGGGGCGTTGTGAGCTGAGCGTGCTCCACGAACCCCTGGCCAGCGTGCGCGGCGCCCATGCCCTCTACACGGACGTATGGGCCTCGATGGGCCAGGAAGAGGAGCAGGCCGAGCGGGAACGGGCCTTCGCCGGCTGGTGCCTCGATGAAGATCTCCTAGCCGAAGCGGACAGCCGCGCCATCGTGCTCCACTGCCTGCCGGCACACCGCGGCGAGGAAATCAGCGCCGGTGTGATCGAAGGGAGCGCCAGCCGTGTATTCGACCAGGCCGAAAATCGCCTGCATGCCCAGCAGGCCCTGCTGGCCGCACTGCTGGGGGGAACCTGAACCTGGACAAGGCGGCCACCAGGCGGTACATCTGTATCACCGTTCGCCGTCTCCGGGTCGTTCCCCATGCCCGCCTTCCCGCCCTCCCGTCAGGACCACCCGCACACCCACCCCCAGCAGGAGCTCACCGAGGCGCAACAGGAGCTCTATGACTGGCTGGCGGGCTACATCAGCAACCATCGCCACAGCCCCTCGATCCGCCAGATGATGGAGGCGATGGGCCTGCGCTCCCCGGCCCCGATCCAGAGTCGCCTTCGCCACCTGCAGCAGAAAGGGTGGATCACCTGGCAGGAAGGCCAGGCCCGCACCCTGCAGCTGCTCGGCCAGGCCAGCGTCGGCGTACCGGTGCTCGGGGCCGTGGCAGCCGGGGGGCTGGTCGAAACCTTCGACGACGTTCAGGAACGGCTCGACCTCTCGGCCGTGCTGGAGACCCGGGGACTGTTCGCCCTCAGCGTGAATGGGGACTCGATGGTGGAGGCCCACATCGCCGATGGTGATCTGGTGCTGATGGAGCCGGTCAGCGATGCGCGAAGACTGCGGAACGGCACGATCGTCAGTGCCCTGGTGCCAGGCAGCGGCACCACCCTCAAGCACTTTCATCGGGAAGGCGAAAGGGTGCGGCTGGAGGCGGCCAATCCCGCCTACGCACCGATCGAACTTTCCGCCGACCAAGTGGAAATCCAGGGAAAGCTGGTCGCCGTCTGGCGACAGGTGTGACACAGCGGGACAGGGTGCACCCCTGCGGTGTAAGCTCTATGAGCGCAAAGCAAGGCCTGGGTCTCGCCAAGCGTTCCAATGGGGCCATAGCTCAGCTGGTAGAGCACCTGCATGGCATGCAGGGGGTCAGCGGTTCGAGTCCGCTTGGCTCCACTGATTCAAACCCTGGCAAAACCAGGGTTTTTTCATGGTTTCTGGTTCCACCACTTACGAACAGGGCCGCAGGGTGGACATCGCCGTCTTCGATGTGGACCACACCCTGCTGGATGGGGATTGTGTGCTGCTGTTGGCGCGCACTCTTCACCCCATGCCGAGCTTTCTGCTCCGCAGCGTGGGCCTGCTCCCCTCGCTGCTGGCCTGGAGCCTCGGCCGCTGCCCCACCGATCGCTTCAAGGAGCTTTTCCTGGCCCGCTTCATTCTTTCTTCTCCCCCGGATCCCCCCCATCCCCGGCTGATGCGGCTGCTTTCCGGGGAGTTCAGCCATCGCCTGGTAGCCCACCTGCGCCCGGCAGCACTGGCTCGCCTGCGCTGGCACCAGGAACAGGGCCACCGGGTAATCCTCTGCTCAGCCTCCCCTCGCATCGTGCTGCAGGGCCTGGCTGATCGACTCGGGGTGGAGATCGTGGCCACCGAACTGGTGGCAGCAGAGGGAAGATGGCTACCGAAGCTGCAGGGAGCCAACTGCAAGGGGCCAGAAAAAATCAGACGACTGGAAAGCCATCTGGGAGGACTCGATTCGCTGCGAATCGAAGCCTATGGCGACAGCAAGGGAGATCGAGAACTGCTGAAAAGAGCAGATCTCCCCCACTACCGGAGTTTCCTGCCCACTCCCACCCCCTACCCGCAGCGACGCAACTCCTGAGGTCAGCCGCGCGACTTTTC
Source organism: Cyanobium sp. (assembly GCA_040399125.1). Classification (GTDB taxonomy): domain Bacteria; phylum Cyanobacteriota; class Cyanobacteriia; order PCC-6307; family Cyanobiaceae; genus Cyanobium. The sequence goes on from JBBASR010000031.1 coordinate 4,288, forward strand.
CTGCAGAGGCCGGGGGTCAGCACTACTGAGAAAGAAACCCTGTCCCGCCAGCAATGTCTGCGTAGCCTCAATATCCTGGGGCCGACCATACAGATAACCCTGGGCGTAGGAACAACCAAGGCCTGCAAGCACTGCAGCCTGATGCTCTGTCTCCACTCCCTCCGCAATCACCTCGATGCCGAGGGAACGGGCAATACCGATCACGGCATCCACGATCACCTCATTTTCACGGTCCGCTCCCAGCCCTACGGTGAAAGATCGATCAATCTTGTGAATGCCCACCGGAAATCTTTTGAGATAAAGCAAGGAAGAATAGCCAGTGCCAAAATCATCAATCGCTAGCTTCACACCAAGATCCTTAAGGCGATCCACGGCTTCCGTAGTGGCCTCGATATCCTCCACAAGCATAGTTTCGGTAATCTCCAGATACAGCGATTCAAGCCCAAGACCTGAATCCTGCAATATCGAAGAAACCTGGGCGACCAGATCTGCCCCCACAAACGTGCGCGCCGAAACATTCACCGAAAGGCTCAGGGGCAGATCCTGCGTAAATTGATTCCAGCCGGCCACCGCCATACAGACTTGGCGCAACACAACAGCATCAATCTCCAGGATCAACCCCGTTTCCTCGGCCACGGGAATGAACTCCCCGGGCGACAGCACACCCTGAATCGGATGGGCCCAGCGAGCCAGGGCCTCCACCCCACGGATTCGGCCATCGGCAATACACACGATCGGCTGAAAATGGCACTGGATCTCCCCCGCCTTCAACGCCCTTCGCAACTCCACCTCGGTTGTGGCGCGCTTCTGCACCAGCTGACGCATGCTTTCGTCGTAGGCGGCATAGCAACCCCGGCCAAGTTCCATGGCCCTGTACATCGCCATGTCCGCATTTTCGATCAGAGTTTCCGCCGTATCTTCCGGCGTAGCAAAAGAGATCCCCACCGATGCCGAATGCAAGATATTGGCGGCATTTGCGATCAGAGGGTGACCGATTCGCTCGATGATGCGGGCAGCAAGAGCGAGGGCATCGGCAGGCTCACCGGCCGCAACAATCACCACAAATTCATCCCCGGAAAGCCTTCCAACCAGATCACCGGTTCGAACAACCTTACGTTACGCAGAACCGAGGAGACCTCAATCAGAAACTGGTCGCCAACTGCATGACCATGCACATCATTGATTTGCTTAAAACGATCAATATCAACGAATAAAACTGCCGTCTGCCCGAGCTTGCCATTCTCGTCTGCCAACCGCCTAGAGAGATGCTCCAGCACCTGGGTGCGATTGGGCAGTCCCGTCATCGGATCATGGATGGCCTGATGCACGGCAACCTCGCGGGCCACGCGCTCCGAAGAAACGGCCTTCATGATCTGCTGGCTCAACTCAATACTGCGGGCCATCGCGCGCACAAGCGCCCGTTCCTCAAGATCAAAGGTCTCAGCCAATCTCCCGACGAGCAGGGTTTCGCCGTCATCGAGGGGAGCCCAACAGATCTGGAGTTGACCAGCCCGCACAGTGATGGATTCCGGCCGTTGATCAATGCAGGCCAGCAAGGGGGCATGGTCCTGGGGACTGACCCCGATGCAGGGTCCCACCCCATGAACTCCGACGATCGCCACCACTTCCGCATCAACAGCTTCCGCGACCCGATTTATCATTGTGCGCAGAGCTTCTGGATCCTCCACGGAAAACGCAGACAGAACCTCCGCAAAAAGATGCAGCGACCAGGGAACCTGGTTCATGCGATAGCCAGGGCCACGAGGGTCTGGTTGTGGAAACCACCTGCCCCCTTGGTGCGGGCGATCTCCCCATAGGTATAGAAACCTCCGGCTGGAATATCTCCGATCACAGCGGTGATGTGATCAATTTCATTGTCGATGTTGGCGTGGCTCAGCACGGTTCGCCTGGCAACACAATCGAAAAGAAGCATCCCCACCGGCTGCTCCCCCTGCAGACCATGGATGGCCATCGAACAGGCATCAGCAGTGGCATCCAGCACCGATCGGCTGTCGCCCTGCATCAGAAAAGCCAACCCACCCTGGGGCACCTCGGCGATCGTGATCAGGCTGCGAAGCTCAAAATCAGCGGACGATACATAACGAATTTCAATTCGATCCCGACGCCGAATTCCCAGCGGCCTGGTGGCCGCAAACGCGGAGAAGGCTTCCGGCTCAGTTCTCACATCGGCAGGGGCATCAAAGGCATCCAGGTACACATCCAGGGCGGGACGGTCGTTCAGGGAAACCACCCGGGTTCCGGAGCTGCCGGTCACCAGCATCGGCTGCCCCAGAGGTTCCCAGCAATGGGAGACCCCGATCCCGAGGGGGGCATCGGAGGTGATCGCGGCCGCCACCACCGCATCCCTCAGCAGGGTGGTTCCAAAGATCTGCTGGGTGAACTGCATGGCCTGATCATCTCCCGCACAGCCCCCCACCAGGGGCACGTCCACCCCGGCCACGTCGTAGGCCCCGCGCACCACCTCCATCTGATCCCCGCAGAGCCCGTCGGCCAGCAGAACCAGCACCGTGTGGGCGCGCCGCTCAAGGCGATCCAGGCATTGGGCCGCATCGGTGGCGGCCTGCCGCAGCGACATCGCTCCTCCCTGCCCCATGCCGGTCGCCACCGTCACCCCCTCTCCCCCCATCGCCCACAGGGTCAACCCCTTGCTCATGGAGCGCTGCCCCCCCAGTTCGCCGGAGGTGGAGCAGCCAAGCAGCGGCACGGCACCGATCCTTTCGCTCACCAACCGCGCCAGCTGGGGCAGGTCGTAGGCCGGGGAAGCGAACAGGAGCACCAGCTTCGCTCGCCCCGCCCCGTGCGCCTGGATCTGCTCCATTGCCTCCTCCACAGCAGCCGGTTCAGAAGTTGCGGTGGAAGTGCCTACCCGTACCCAACGTCCGCCTTCGGTGCTGTTGGCGACAAAGGGCAGAGAATCAGGCATGGAGGGAAGGGGAAGGGAAGACAAGTGTGAAGCCGCTCAGCATCCAATCGCATCAACCGAAGACAGATCCAAGCCAAGGCAACCCCATCTAGAATCTAGCCAGAGATTCCAGGGATAGTTTCAACCTTCACCTTCCTGGCTCTGGACGTGGCGGTGCCAGACAAGCCAGAGGAGCAGCATCAGCAGCGGCCACTCCTTCCAGCGGACGTAGGGCGTCAGTCCGGTTCGCTGCTCCAGCACCATCAGCCCCTGGGCAGGCCTGCCGGAGGGAAGGAGGCTCACCAGTCGCCCCCGGGCATCGACCAGCAAGCTTGGCCCGGTATTGGCAGCACTGACCAGCCAGCGACCGGTCTCGATCGCCCGCAGCCGCGCCAGCGCCATGAACTGCCCCTGCAGCAGCCTGGGATAGGGATCCAAATTGGCACTGGCCAGCAGCCAGCGGGCCCCCTGGTGGCTGGCCACCGCCAGAGCATGGCCATCAGCCAGCTCGTAACAGATGGCCACGCCGATCGCCCCGGCTGGTCGCGGCAGCAGGCGCGAAGCAGCTCCAGGCTCCAGGCCCCCAAGTGCCGAAAACCCACTCCAGGAGAGGAACCTAGCGAGGGGGACCCATTCCCCCAGCGGCACCAGCCGATGCTTGTCGATCCAGGCCACGGGTTCGCGCTGAGACGGCGAAAACCGCAACAGGCTGCTGCGCACCCCCTCCTTCGGCTGGCGGAAACCGCCGCTGAGCACCTCCACCTCCGGGGGCTCCGGAAGAGCCTGGCCAAGGGGGAGAGCCCCCTCCGGCAACAGCAGGCTGCCGACCGGAGGGACCATCTGCGCGGCCCGACGCTGCCCATCCAGAAGCTGGCCCAGCAGGGCCCGCTGGGAGCCCGCCTCGAACTTGTGGCGGGTGGGAATCGAGGGCTGAAGCACCACCAGTCGCTCCTGGGAGCCACCGGCAGCCGGGATGGCGGCCAGCGACAGCTGCCCCAGGCCGTGGACAGCCACCAGCACCAGCAACAGCAACAGCCACCAGCGGCGGCTCTGAACCCTGGATCCGAGCGCCCGCCACAGCAACCAACCGATGCCGAGCTGGACCGTGGCAATCAGTCCGGCTCCACCAAGGGCTCCCAGGCCTGCCAGGGCCCGATCCGCCGGCAGGGCCGAGGCCCCGAGCCCCAACCAGAAGAGCGGCCCCTGGGAGAGCAGCACCTCCGCCAGCCCCCAAAGCAGCGCCGCCTGCAGGGCGGAGACAGGGCGCAGAGGGTCCAGACGGCGAACCAGCTTCACCCACAGCAGCACCGCCAGCCCTCCTGCCAGGCCGCAGGCCAGCCAGACCAGCACGCAGATCGGCAGGCTGAGGGGAGCGGGAACGCCCACCCAGTCGAGCGGATGGAGCCAGAGCAGCCAGCGGTGGCTCACCAGCACCAGGGCGAGGCCCCACAAAAGCGCCGGAAGGGCAGGAGCCGGAGCGGAACTGGCCACGGCCCAGAGCACGGCCAGGCAGGGCCAGAGCAGCCAGGGCCAACCAAGGGGAGGCAGCGCCAGACCGGCGCAGGCGCCGGCCCCCAGGGACGCGATCCACCACACATGCCGGTCTTCGCCCATGGTCGGAGAGCCTAGGAACCGGCAACCTTCAGGGCAGCGTCTCTCACAACCATGGACCAGGGCAACCTGCTGCAGATGCTGCTGCTGCGCGGACTCGGAACCACCTCGCTGGTGGCGGACCGACTGCGGAGCGTCAGCCAGGACTGGGTGCTGAGCGGCAAGCTCGATCCCAACCAGGCGTCAGCCCTCGTGGACGACGTGCTTCGGGCCCTCAAGGGCGAAGCCCCCGAGCTGGAACAGCAGGCGGAACGCCAGCTGGAGCGCAACCGCGACCTGCTCCTCCAGGATCTGGGCCTGGCCCGGCAGAGGGAAGTGGATGAACTGCGCGGCCGCATCGACCGGCTCGAACGCACGATCCGGCAGCGTGGTGGCGATGCCGGTCCCCTGCCGTCGCTGCAGGATCGCGACTTTCCCCCCGACTGACGGCGCTTCGCCCCCTCGAGCAGAAAGCCGGCTGCCAGAATCCGGCGGATCCGAGCCCATAGGCATGCGCGACATCCTGATCAGTTCGGCGGTCTGCCTGGCCTGCCTGCTGGTGGCCTTCGTGAGCCAGTTGGTGGCCCCCAGTGAAGTGGTGGCCGCCCGCCCAGCGACCGAACCGGCAGCCGCCCTTGTGCAGCCGGCGACCACCGCCCTGCGGCAGGCCCTGGCCTCGCCCCTGGAACTGGATCCCGACGAAGCCAACCCCACTCTCTTCACCATGGCCAGCAGCAGCGGCGACAGCACCGACCCGACGATCGCCCAGGCCAGCGCCCTCGGCGGCGAAATGGTGGCCCCGAAGGAACGGGTCACCGAGAGTGGCCTGCGAATCACCGATCTGGTGGTCGGCGAGGGCGCCGAGGCCCTGACCGGTCAGAACGTGCAGGTGAACTACCGCGGCACCCTCGTGAACGGCAAGGAATTCGACAGCAGCTACGGGCGTGGCCCCTTCAGCTTCCCGCTGGGAGGCGGACGGGTGATCCGCGGCTGGGATGAAGGCGTGGCCGGCATGAAGGTGGGCGGCAAGCGCAAACTTGTGATTCCACCGGATCTCGGCTACGGCAGCCGGGGCGCCGGCGGCGTCATCCCCCCCAATGCAACCCTGATCTTCGAGGTGGAACTGCTGCGGGTGGGCGGCTGATCGCCTGCTGATCCTGCAGCGGTGCCTCCAAATCGGAAGCGATCGTTAGGATGCCGCCGCCGGAACCCAATCTCTCCCTTCCTCCATGGCTCACACGCTGTCCGCGCTGCCCTACGGCCTCGATGCGCTCGAGCCCCACATCTCCCGCCAGACGCTTGAGTTCCACCACGGCAAGCACCACAACGCTTACGTGACCAACCTCAACAATCTGGTGGCCGGCACCGACCTGGAAGCCAAGAGCCTGGAAGACACCATCACCGCCGTGGCGGGTGATGCCGGCAAGGCCGGTGTGTTCAACAACGCCGCCCAGGTGTGGAACCACAGCTTCTACTGGCAGTGCATGAAGCCCGGTGGCGGCGGCACCCCCAGCGGCGCCCTGCTCGACAAGATCAACGCTGACTTCGGCAGCTTTGAGAAGTTCGTGGAGGAGTTCAAGGCCGCCGGCGCCACCCAGTTCGGCAGCGGCTGGGCCTGGCTGGTGCTCGATGGCGGCACCCTGAAGGTGACCAAGACCGGCAACGCCGATCTGCCCCTGGCCCACGGCCAGAAGGCCCTGCTCACCATGGATGTGTGGGAGCACGCCTACTACCTCGACTACCAGAACCGCCGTCCCGACTACATGACCACCTTCCTCGACAAGCTGGTCAACTGGGACTTCGTCGCCTCCAATCTGGCGGCTGCCTGATCAGATCAGCGGGCGGCAACGCCTGCCTGTTCCCGAAGCCCCCGTCATGCGGGGGCTTTTTGTTGGGCGGAAATGATCCCTTTGATCGCCTGCTGGCGGTCTTCAGTCCGTTGGAAGGGGAGGAGGTGCGGCTGAGCTGAGCACCGCCTCCGGCGCGATCCACATGGCGTCGCCGTAGGAGAAGAAGCGATAGCCCTGGCGCTTGGCCTCCTCATAGAGGGCCAGCAGGCGGCGGCGTCCGATGAGGGCGCTCACCAGCAACAGCAGCGAACTCCTGGGCAGATGGAAGTTGGTGAGCAGGCCCTGCACCACGGCGAAGCGATGGCCCGGCTGGATCACCAGATTCACCGGACCCGTGTGGGGCCTGAGCTCGCCGCCATGCAGCGCCGCCACCGCCTCGAGGGTGCGCACGCTGGTGGTGCCCACGGCAATGACGCGACCACCACGCTGTCGGCAGGCCCGCACCGCCTCCACCGCATCGGAGCGCACCTGCACCCATTCACTGTGCAGCGCCAGACCGCGCAGGTCCTCGGTATCCACCGGCCGGAAGGTGCCCAGGCCCACATGCAGGGTCACCGCCGCGATCTGAACGCCACGCTCCCGCAGCCGCGCGAGCAGGTCGTCACTGAGGTGCAGGCCGGCGGTGGGGGCCGCTACCGAGCCGGGGCGCACGGCATAGCGCGTCTGGTAACGCTCCTCATCGGAGGCGTCGTGCTCGTGGATATAAGGCGGCAGCGGCATCTCGCCGTAGCGGGCGAGCAACGCCTCTATCGCCTCCGGGCTGGTGCAGGTCGCCGGGAAGCGCACCACCCGGCCGCCGGTCTCCCCATCGCTGGCCACCACCTCCAGCTCCAACGGCGGCTGGCCGGGATGCTCCAGCTGCAGCGTGTCTCCGGGGCGCAGACGCTTTGCCGGACGGGCCAGGCAAAGCCAGTCGCTGGCAGAGGTCGCCTCCAGGGCGGCAGGCTCCAGCACCAGCAGCTCCACGGCCCCACCGCTGGCCCGACGAGCCCGCAGGCGGGCCTTGAGCACCCGCGTGTCGTTGACCACCAGCAGATCGCCGGGCCGAAGCTCCTCCGCCAGATCCCACACCGTGCGGTGGCGGCAGGCACCCTGCAGGCCTGCGGCAGCAGCTCCCTGGGGAAGCGCGGGATCAACAAGCAGCAGCCGGGCGGCGTGGCGGGGCTCAACCGGCCGCTGGGCGATGAAGCCCTCAGTCAGCTCGAAGTCGTAGCTGGAGAGCAGCAGATCGGCCGGATCGGACGAGCCGCTCCGATCAGAGGGCAAGGCTCTCGGGATTGGTCTCGATCAGCTGGGCCAGATCCTTCAGGAAGGCGGCGGCGTGGGCCCCGTAGATGGTGCGGTGATCACAGGTGAGATTGACCTGCATCTGCCGCTTCACGGAAATGGAACCATCCTTGCCGGCCACCACCGCGGGCCTGGAGGCCGCCACCGCCAGGATCGCACCGGTGCCCGGCGGCAGGATCGCATCAAAGCGATCCACGCCGAACATGCCGAGATTGGAGAGGGTGAAGGTGCCGGTGCTGTACTCCTCGGGTTTGAGCTGCTTGCTGCGGGCGCGATTCACCAGATCGGCCCAGTGGCGCGAAAGGCTGTAGAGATCGGTTCGGTCGGCATCGGCGAGCACCGGGGTGATCAGGCCACCGTCTTCCATCGCCACGGCCACAGCCACGTTCACTGCCGTGGGGTAGGCCATCCCTGCCGCCGTGGTGGCCGCATTCACCTGGGGATGGCGAGCCAGAGCCACCCCCACGGCCTTGGCCAGCAGGGCCGTCATCGTGACCCCCTTGCCCTTCACCTGCTTGTAGAAGGCATCAAGCTTGTCAGTGGTGATCGTGTAGCCAACCCGGAAACAGGGAACCTCCAGGCTGGCCAGCATGTTGCGGTTGACCGCCTGCTGGAGGGTGTTGAAGGCCACCGTGTCACCGGGGCGGCCAAAGGATTCGCCAGCCGGCGCCGGAGCGGCGACCACACCATTGGTGGAGGGGGCAGCGGCAGGAGCAGTGCCTTCGGCCACCCGGGGCACCGTCACCGGTTGGCCGGAGGCAGCGAGCACGTCCTCGGCCTGGATCCGACCATGGGGACCGCTGCCGCGCAGCCCTTCCAGGGCCACCCCCAGTTGGTTGGCAAGCTTCCTGGCCCGGGGGCTGACCACCAGGCGGCCGTTGGAGGGGGCAGGCGCCACCATCGGTGCCGGTGCGACCGCAACGGGAGCAGGTTGGACGGGAGCGGGAGCGGCGGGGGCAGGAGCAGCCGCGACAGGAGCGGCGGCAGGGGCCGGAGCGGGCGCAGAGGGTGCGGCTGCGGGAGCCGCAGCGGAGGGAGCCGCCGGAGCTTTCGCCTGGACCTCGGCAATCTCCGCCTGGGTTTCCACGATCAGACCGATGGTCTCACCGACGGGGGCGGTGCCACCGGCAGGCATCAGCACAGCGGCCAGAAATCCTTCGTTGAAGGATTCCACGTCCATGTCGGCCTTGTCGGACTCAACCACCAGCACCGACTCGCCCCGCTCCACCCGATCCCCGGGCTTCTTGAGCCACTCCACGATCTTGCCCTCCGTCATCGTGGAGCTGAGGGCGGGCATGAAGATTTCGTGGGTGGCCAACGGAGGATCGCCGCGCGTTGGCCGGGATTTTAAGGCGCCGGCGGTTCAGACCCCCTCGAAAGCCTCGATCACCCCATCGCGCACCCGCACCGCCACCTGCAGCTTCTCCACCAGGTTGTCCCCCACGGCGATGGTGCAGAGACTCTCAAGCTGGCCCTGGTCCACGATCTGCTCGAACTCCAGATCCCGCACCTGACGCTGCTGTTCGATCAGCTGGCGCTTCTGCTGCTCGAATTCCCCGCCCTTGGCGGCCACCTGCTGCTGCACGGACATGACCTGCTCCTGCACCCGGGGATCCAGGGGATTGGCGCTCTGCCGCCGGATTTCTTCGATCAGCTGCTGACCTTCCTGCTCCAGCTGGGCCATCTGCTGGTCGAGGGCGGCCTGGGCTGCTCCCAGTTCACGCTCGGCCTCCTCCTTCCAGCGGGGGGTGACGACCGCCCGCACGGTGATGGAGCGCTTGATGGTGAGCGTGGTGGCGTCGGCCATGAATCTTCGATTGCAACGCCCAGGCTGTCAGCCCGTCCGACAGGGGTCAAGCGAACCCTCAGGGGAGGGAGCGGGGGCCGTAGATCGCCTCGATCGCCGACTGGTCGCGGGCCACGATCCTGTCGCGCCGTTGCTTGAGGGTCTGGGTGAGCAGTCCGTTCTCGATCGTGAACGGTTCGACCAGCGCCACCCCGGCCAGCCGTTCATCGGGCCGGGAGCCGGTACGGGCCGCCAGGATCCGGTTGCATTCGCGCGTGAGGCTGCGGAGCAGGGCTGGATCCCCCTCCTCCGCCCCGGTCGTCAGGCCGGCGGCAGCGGCAAAGGCCGCCAGGGCCTCGGACCTGGGCACCAGCAGGGCCCCCAGTTGCTTGCGGTCCTGCCCCACCACCATCACCTGCTCGAACAGCGGACTGGCGCCGAGGGCTTCCTCCAGCGGTCCGGGTTCGATGTTCTCGCCGCTGCTGAGCACGATCGTGTCCTTGGCCCTGCCGGTGAGCACCAGGGAGCCATCGGCGAGCAGCAGTCCCAGATCCCCGGTGTCGAACCAACCATCGGCCGACAGCACCTTGGCGGTGGCCTCCGGCTTGCCGAAATAGCCGGCCATCACCTGGGGGCCACGGGCCAGCACCAGTCCGCGCTCCCCCAGTCCGAGCGTGCGGCCGTGCTCGGGATCCACCACCCGCAGCTCCGTCAGGGGCAGCGGCTGGCCGGCACTGCCGCGTCGATTGCACCAGGGGCGACGGCAGGTGAGCACAGGACTGGTTTCGGTGAGCCCGTAGCCCACCAGCAGCTCCACCCCGATCGCCTCGAAGAAGCCATCCACATGGGCCGCCAGGGCGCCCCCCCCGCTGATCGCGGTGCGCAGCATCCCTCCCACCAGCTGCTGACGCACCTTCGGCCACAGGAAGGCCTCGGCCAACCGTTGGCCCGGCCAGCGCACGGCCAGCTCCGCAACCGCCGCCAGGCGGCGGAAGAGCGGTTCGGGCGCCAGGGTGAGATCCCGGGCGCAGCGCAGGCGGGAGTGATAGGCGCGGCTGTTGGCCAGCGCTGTCTTGAGCAGGCGCTGCCTTGAGGCGGGCATCGCCGCCAGGGCGTCCTCAAAGCCTGAAAGCAAGGCTTCCCAGAGCCTGGGCACACTGATGAGGTACTGGGGACGCACCTTCTGCAGATCGCCGCGCAGCTGCTTGAGGGTGGTGTAGGTCTGGGTGCAGCCACTGGCCAGCAGGAAATATTCGGCGCTGCGTTCATAGGAATGCCAGATCGGCAGAACGCTGAGCACGCGGTCGCCGGGGCTGGGCTCCACCGCCACCCCCAGATGGCGCACCTGGTGCAGCAGGTTGGCGTGACTCAGCGGCACGCCCTTGGGCTGGCCGGTGGTGCCGGAGGTGTAGAGGAGTGTGGCCAGGGCGGCCGCCCCCCCCTGCGGCGCCGGCGGAGGCGGCGCCTCGGCCCCTCGCTCCAGAAACTCCTCCCAGCCGAGGCAGGGCAGCTCCTGAGGGGTTGCCTCCGCGGCCGGCTGGCCCTCGAGCACGATCACCGCCCGCAACCGTGCCAGCTGCGCAGGGGTCAGGGCCAGTTTCTGGAGCAGGGCCGGTGTCTCCACCACCAGCGCCACCGCGCCGGAGTCGTCGAGGATGTAGCGAAGCTCCTCCACCGGAGCGCCGCTGCCCCGCACCGCATCGGCGGCACCGGCACGCATCAGGCCCTGGTCGGCCACCATCCAGCGCGGTCCGTTCTCGGAGAAAAGGGCCACCACATCCCCCGGCTGCACCCCCAGCTGGCGGAAGGCGGAGGCGGCCTGGTCGATGCGTTGCCGCAGCTGGCGATAGGTGAGTCGTTCAGGCGAGCGGGCGTGGGGGGCCTCCAGCGCCACCAGATCGCCATGGAGCCTTTCCAGCTCGGGCCAGAGCTGATCGAGGCGGTCCAGGCCACTCCAATCGCTGCGCCGGGCCAGGGCCTCCCGGTCCTGGCGACAGCCACTCCAGCCGATCTGGGCCGGCACCGACGGCAGGGCAGCGGCGGAAGCATTCGACCGGACGGAGCTAGACATGGCGGTCAGGGAGGGAAGCGGCCGGGTTGGGGCCATGGTTACCACCCTTCCAGACTTTCTGTGGGGAGAGGATGCCGTAGCCGCAATCCGAATCGCCGGGCAAAGGCTTCCAGCAGCAGCGGTCTCACCTGGTCAGCCGCCACATCCGGCAACCAGTCCGTGAGCCGCGCCACCGATCGACCGGCCAGGCCGCAGGGCACGATTGCCCCGAATCCCTCCAGGGCACAACTCACATTCAGGGCCAGCCCGTGCTGGGTGACCCAGCGGCGTGCCCCCACTCCGATCGCGGCCACCTTTCGCCCCTCGACCCAGACCCCCGTCAGTCCGTCCAGCCGTTCCCCCACCAGCCCGAGTTCGCCGATCGCATCGATCACCACCTGCTCGAGCAGGCGCAGATAGAGATGGAGATCGGCGCCATGGCGCTGAAGATCGAGCACCGGGTAGAGCACCAGCTGCCCCGGGGTGTGATGGGTGACCTCGCCCCCCCGGTCCACCCGATAAAGGGGCAGGGGAGCATGGTCGGGATCAAACCCGAGGTGGGCCGTGCTGGCCCCCCGCCCGAGCGTGTAGCAGGGCTGGTGCTCCAGCAGCAGCACGGCGCCGGGTGCGTCGGGATCGTCGAGCAGGCGCTGCTGGAGCGTGCGCTGGGCCTTCAACCCGGCTGGATAAGGAACGGGGTGCCTGCTTTCAAAAAGGATTGCATCGAGGTTGGGAGCCATGCTCAGGCGTTCCTAGCCTGGAAATACCCAGAACCGCGGGAGGCGGTTGGCGTCAGATGAAACTGGTGATTCACGGCCGCAATCTCGATGTCACCCCGGCCATCCGGGAGTACACGGAAACAAAACTCACACGCGCCATCAACCACTTCGAGGAGATGGTCAAGGAAGCTGATGTGCATCTTTCCGTGGAGCGAAACCCACGGGTGCCTCAGCAGACGGCGGAGGTCACGATGTATGCCAACGGCATGGTCATCCGTGCCCAGGAGCGCAGCGAGAACCTCTACGCCAGCATCGACATGGTGGCCAGCAAGGTGAGCCGTCAGCTCAGCCGCTACAAAGATCGCCTGCACGATCGCACCCACGGACCGGTGCATCGCTCGGCCGCGGCCGAGGAAGTGGCGGCCGCCGAGCTGCCACCCCCCGGCAGCAGCCTCACCGATGGCAAGGAACCCTCCCTGCCCAGCCGGGGCGTGCGTCGCAAGTACTTCGACATGCCGGCGATGAGCCTCGAGGCAGCCCTGCACCAGCTCGAGCTGATCGACCACGACTTCTACGTGTTCCGCGATGAGGCCACGGGCCAGATCCAGGTGGTCTATCACCGCAACCACGGCGGTTTCGGCGTGATTCAGCCAAAGGCCCAGTGAAGGTGTCGTGAGCCGTGATCTGCCCGACCTAGCGCCACTGATCGACCATGCCCTGCTCGACCCCCACCAAGGGGTCGAGGCCGTGCACCGATGCTGTGAGGAAGCCCGCCATTTCGGTTTCGCCGGGGTGTGCGTGGCCTCCCGCTGGCTGGAGGTCGCCCGCGAGCGCCTGCCCCTGGGAGGAGCGGTGAAGCTGATCTCGGTGGTGGGCTTTCCGTTCGGCGCCGTGCCGCCGGCGATCAAGCGCGCCGAAGCGGAGGCCGCCGCTGCCATGGGGGCCGAAGAGCTGGATGTGGTTCCGGATTTCGGAGCCCTGGCCGATCGGGATGCCAATGCCGTGCTGGCCGATCTGGCCGCGATCACCGATCTGGGCCTGCCGGTGAAGGTGATCCTCGAAACCGGCAGGCTGGAGCCGGAGGCGCTGGAGCTGCTGGTGGAGGTGAGCATCGATGCCGGTGCCCGCTTTCTCAAGACCAGCAGCGGCTTCGGTCCCCCAGCCCGCAGCGAGGATGTGGCGCGCCTGCGACAGCTGGCCCGGGGCAGGGTGGCCATCAAGGCGGCCGGCGGCATCCGGACCCTGGAGCAGGCCCTGGTGCTGGTGGAGGCGGGGGCTGTGCGGCTGGGAACCAGCCATGGGGTGGCCCTGATCCAGGCCCTGCGGCAGCCGGGAGCGCCGCCCCCGGTCAGCCCCGGCGAACCCTCGGGCTGACGCAGCCATGGCGGACCACCTGCTGGAGGGGCTGGTGCTGAGCTGCCGGCCGCTCGGCGAGAACGACCGATTGCTCACCCTGCTGAGTGACGCGGAAGGCCTGACCCGGCTGGCGGCGCCGGGGGCCCGGCGCCCCCGCAGCAGTCTCGCCGCAGCCGTTCCCCTCACCCATCTGCGCCTGCAGGTGGGGGGACGCCGGGGCCTGCGGCGGGTCCGCCAGCTGCAGGTGCTGCGGGCCTACGGCCAGCTGGGGGAACGACTGGAAACGCTGGCAGCGGCCCAGGCCCTTGGAGAGATCTGCCTGCAGATGGTGGCCAGCGAAGCACCGACGCCCGGCATGTTGGGCCTGCTGCTGATGCAGCTGGGGCGCCTGGAAGGGGTGGTGAAGGAACGGACGGAACGGTTGGAGGCCCTGGCGATCGCCGTGCAGGGAGGCCTCCAGTTGCTGGCCCTTGGGGGCTACGCCCTGCCCCTGCAGAGCTGCTGCCGCAGCGGCGAGCCGCTCTCGCCTCCGGTGGGGAACTGGGAATGGCGCTGCAGCCTGCTGCCGAACGAGGGGATGGCCATCGGTGCGGTGCCCGGAGCCCGGGTGGTGCTCAATGCCTCGGAGCTGGCCCTGCTGCAGCGCCTGATGCGCGCCGCTCTGCCCCGCAGGCGCGATGGTGAACTGATGGGACCGGAACCGGTGTGGATGCACCTGCTCGCCCTGCTGGAAAGCTGGTGCGGCGAACACCTGGGTCGCCCCCCCCGAGCCTTCAGACTGCTGCGCGAGAGTTTCGAGCCCATGCACGCCTCCGGTTCGAGCAGGGGAACAACGCCACCATGAGCGAAAGCGGAAGCAGAATCGGCGAAAAGGATCGCGGGCTCGGGGCGGTGCTCGCCCTGCCTGGATTCCGGCGCCTGTGGATCGGCCAGATCTTTTCCCAGATGGCCGATAAGTTCTACATCGTGCTGATGGTGTTCCTGATCGCCCAGTACTGGGTGACGGACACCCCCCAGCAGAACGAGGCGCTGGCTGAGGCGGCCGCCGCGATCCGCATGGGCTTCGAAACCCGCGCCCAGATGATCACCCTGCTGGCCACGGGGATCTACGTGGCGAACACCCTGCCGGCGATGCTGCTCGGCACGGTGGCGGGGGTCTGGGCCGATCGCTGGCCGAAGCGCTCGGTGATGGTGGCCTCCAATGCCTTCCGGGCACTGCTGCTGCTGCTGGCCCCGATCTGCCTGCTGCCCGGACCGGTCTGGCTGGGCCTGAGCTGGGGGTACTGGGCGCTGGTGGCAATGACCTTTTTTGAATCGGTACTGACCCAGTTCTTCGCTCCCGCGGAGCAGGCCGCGATCCCCTTGCTGGTGCCATCCCACCAGTTGCTGGCGGCCAATTCCGTCTATCAGGCCACCAGCATGGCGGCCACGATCGTGGGCTTTGCCCTGGGGGATCCGATCCTGCGGCTGCTGCGCAGCGGCCTGGCCGAGGTGGGCATCCGAGGCGGGGAGTTCTGGCTGCTGCCGCTCTGCTACGGCGCAGCAAGCCTGGCCATCAGTGGAATCGTGCTGAAGGAACCACCCCGGGCTCCGACCCAGGCTTCCGTGTGGGAGGAGATCGGCGAGGGCCTGCAGGTGCTGCGGGAACGGAGGGGGGTCAGGCACGCCATGGTGCAACTGGTGCTGCTCTACAGCCTGCTGGCAGCGCTATACGTGCTGGCCATCAGCCTGGCGGCATCGATCACCGGCCTGGGACCGACCCGCTTCGGCAGCCTGCTGGCGATGAGCGGCCTGGGGCTGGCCCTCGGGGCCGTGGCCATGGCCCAGCTCGGGGATCGGTTTCGTCGCCGCGTGCTGGCCACCACCGGGCTCGGCACCATCGCCTGCTGCCTGGTTCTGCTGGGGCAGCTGCGCGGCAATCTGGTGGCGACACTGCTGCTCTGCACCCTGCTGGGCGTGGGCGCAGCGCTGCTGGCCATTCCTGCCCAGACCACGATCCAAGAGGAAACCCCCGAGGACCAGCGAGGCAAGGTGTTCGGCCTTCAGAATAATCTGATCAACATTGCCCTCAGTCTGCCGCTGGCGCTGGCCGGAGCCGTTGTCAGCCGCTATGGCCTGCTGCCCGTGCTCTGGGGCCTAGCCGCCCTGGCGCTGCTGGCCGCCCTGAGCGAGCAGCCGTGGAGGCGCTGCTAGCTTTCGGTCTCGCATGCAACCGCGCCCGGTGGTCCACATTGCCTGGCTAGGCAAGAAATCCCCGTTCTGCGGCAACGTCACCTACGGCCTCAGCACGACGGCAGCGCTGCGCGATCGCGGACACACGGTGAGCTTCATTCATTTCGACACCCCTGCGGGGCTGGGACGTCAGGAGCAGGGACGCAGCGAAACCCCAGAAGTGACCCTTCCCTACCTGGTGAAATCCCAGGTGTACACGATTCCTTCCCCCGGTGCCCAGCGGGAGCTTCGGGAGTCGCTGGAACGACTGCGGCCCGATCTGGTGCACGCCAGCCTCACCCTCTCCCCCCTCGATTTCCGTCTCCCCGACCTCTGCCAGCAACTGGGCCTGCCCCTGGTGGCCACGTTCCACCCGCCTTTTGATGCAGGCCTGCGCAACCTCACAGCCGGCACCCAGCAGCTCACCTACCAGCTCTATGCCCCATCCCTGGCGCGCTTCGACCGGGTGATCGTGTTTTCCGAGCTGCAGGCCGAAGTGCTCGAGCGGCTCGGCGTTCGCCGCGATCGCCTCGCGGTGATTCCCAATGGGGTGGACATCAGCGCCTGGTGTCCGGCTACGAACCCGGCCCGATCCGACCTAGCCGACCTGCGGCAACGGTTCGGCCAGCGCCGGGTGTTTCTCTATATGGGTCGGGTGGCCACGGAAAAGAACGTGGAGGCCCTGCTGCGGGCCTGGCGACTGGTGAGGCCCCGGGGATGCGTGCTGGTGATCGTGGGAGACGGCCCCCTGAGGGGTTCCCTCCAGAATGCCAACGAAGACGACGTGATCTGGTGGGGATACGAAGCCAGACAGGAGCAGAAGGTGGCCCTGATGCAGCTGGCGGAGGTTTTCCTTCTGCCGTCCCTAGTGGAGGGCCTCTCGCTCGCCCTGCTGGAGGCGATGGCCTGCGGCACCGCCTGTGTGGCCACCGATGCCGGCGCCGATGGCGAGGTGCTGGAGGGCGGTGCCGGCATCGTGATCAGCACCCAGGGGGTCACCACCCAGCTGCGCACGTTGCTGCCGGTGCTGCGGGACCAGCCGGTGCTGACCGCGGAGCTGGGCCGACGGGCTCGGGAACGAACGCTCGAGAGATACACCCTGACCCGCAACATCGATTCCCTGGAGCGCCTGTATGCCGAGCTCACCCGCCAGCCCATGGCCGCCTGAAGCCGGAGAGGTGCCAGATATGCCCGATCCCATCGTGAGCCCGGTGCACAACCTCAAGCTGCCGGGCAGGAGATTTGCCTCTTCCCTGCTGGGGCAACTTTTTCTTGCCACCCTGGGATGTGTACTGCTGGGATTCACGGCTGCCACGGCAGCCACTCTGATACTCAACTACCGGATGCTGATCCGGGAACATGAGCAGAAAGTGAATGAGAATGCAGACGACCTGATCAGAATCCTGGAAGCCGAAGCCGGAAGCGAATCAGGGCAATGGCGCGAACAATTACGCAATCAACTCGATCAGTACGCCAGCGAAAATGGCCTCTACTGGATTGAATGGCCGGACGGGAAGCTGACGCTTCCCACGGCCACAGCCGATATCCATCCGGAGGACATGAGGGCGATCAGCCAACACAGAAACATCGGCAAGCAGGCATTTCTTCCGATCGGACCATGGAGACAGAGCCCCAGCCTTCCGCCCCCGAAGGCAGAGAGCAAGATCGCACATATCCTACCTGATAAGTATAGCTTCGTCCCCATCCAAAAGCGTGTCTATATCGTTCATCCCCACTACCGCACCACCAATCAAGCCGTGATCTGGGCGGGGAAGGACATCTCCCCTGAAATCGCCCTGCTGCACAATGAACTGCTGACCAAGCTTCTGGTGTGGACCCTTTTCTCCGCACTCACCCTGCTCGCTATTTCACTGCTGGCCAAAAGAATCATCCAGCCACTGAACGACCTGATCCAAACCGCCAAGGACTTCACCACAGAAAATCTCGAAACCCACGCCTTTACACCCCTTGATTCAAGCCTTCGCCGGGCCCCCAGAGAAGTTCAGGAACTGGCGGAAAACTATAGCAACCTGGTTTCCCGGGTAGCCCTGGCCTGGAGCCATCAGCGGGAATTCGTGAATGCGGTGAGCCACGAACTACGCAATCCCCTCACGATCATCGGCGGCCACCTTCGCAGAGTGCAACGGCGGGGCCAGAATCTCGATCCCGAACAGCTCCGCGCCCTCGCCACGGCGGAAGCGGAAGCCCACCGCATCACCCGACTGCTCAACGACCTGCTGGACCTCTCCCGCAGTGAGGCCGGGCGTCTGGAGCTGGTGATCCAACCGGTGGCCGTGGATGAAGTCCTTCTCCAATCCTGCGATCTGGCACGCAGTCAGCTGGCACGGTCGCTCAATCTGAAACTCCCCCCGGAAGCTGCCGAAGGACCGATCATGGCCGTGGCTGAATCCGACCGCCTCCAGCAGGTGGTGCTCAACCTGATCGAAAACGCAGACAAGTATTCGCCACCGGGTTCACCAATCACGGTGGAACTCCACCAGGAAGGGGACCAGGGGGTGAGGATCAGCATTCACGACGAGGGCATCGGTATCGAAGATGCCGATCTCCCCCTGATCTTCAATCGCTTCCACCGGGGACGCAACGCACTGAACCACGCCAGGGGCTCCGGCCTCGGTCTCTCGATCGTGAAGTTGCTGGTGGATGGGATGGGAGCCCGGATCAGCGTCGAAAGCCATCTGGAACGCGGCAGCAGCTTTCACCTCCACCTTCCCCTGACCGCTCCCCCCCAGGAATCGCCGGGCGTCAGTAACGCTCCGGAACCGGCCTCTGCCAGTCAGGCCTGAGGCCGAGGGCCTTCAATCGCTCGGCCCGTCGCTCCAGACTCCTGCGATCCAACCGCCAGAGCCGGTAGATGCCCTGCCGGGCCAGTTCCTGAGGGGCCAGATCCCGCCAGTGGGGCAGATCAGCGGTGCCCTGATCGATCACCACAAGCAGCGTCGGCTGCCGATCGACTGGAGAGGGAAGCTGCCCCGCACGGCTTTCCAGCCGCAGGCGCTCCGCCAGGTTGAGCAGCGCGGCCGGTCGCTGGCCTTCGTAGAGCACCACCCTGCGGCTGTAGTAGTGCAGGGATGGCTTAAGCACCCCCACCATCGCCACCGGCTCCTGAGGAGCGGAGGAGCGCACGATTTCAGCGGCCAGCCGTCGCACCGGCAAGCCGCGGAGGCGATCTCCCAGGGCCCAGGAAGGCAGCAGCGCCGCCACCACGAACAGCACCAGGGGAAGCTGCAGGCTGAGCAGCCGTCCGCTCGGCCAGCGCCCTGGCACGAGCAGGCCGGCCGCCACCGCAGCCAGGAAACAGCCAGCGGCGAGCGGCAGCCGCCCGGCGGCCAGCAGTTCGGCCGGCAGGGTGGGAAGTTCGGGCTCCCGGATCAAGGGCACCCACCAGGGCGCGGCCAGAAACGCCACCCCCAGCACCAGGCTGAGCAGCAGCGTCAGCCCCCAGGCCCTGCGACAGTCGGACTGGGCCGCCAGGGCAATCAGCAGACCCGCCGCAGGGGTGGCCGGCAACCAGTAGCTGGGCAGCTTGGTGGCGGCCACGGTGAAGAACAGAAAGACCACCACCAGCCAGCAGGCCGCGAACCGCTCCAACGAGCCCTCGGCCGGCAGCGGCAGGCGGGGCGTGGGCTTGATCGAAAAGGGACCGAGGGCCCTGCCAAGCCCCAGGAGCAGCAGGGGGGTGGCAGGCAGGCTTGCCACCACCAGCACCGGCAGGAAATACCACCAGGGCTGCAGATGGTGATTGACCACCACTGTGAAGCGCTGAAAGTTGTGGTAGCCGAAGAAGCTGTCCCAGTAGGGCCTGCCCTCCCGCCAGAGAGCCAGCCCATACCAAGGGCTGGCGAGGGCCAGAAGCAGCGCCAGGCCGGGGAGCGGTCGCAGATGGCGCCAGAGCCGTTGCGGCTCGCCTTGCCTCCAGGCGAACAGCAGCAGCGTGCCGGCGAACAGCACCACGGCCACAGGCCCCTTGGTGAGCACCGCCAGAGCCAGCACCAACCAGGGCTGCCACCAGCCCCGCCCTGGCGCCACCCAGGCACGCCAGGCCAGCAGCAGGCTGATCGCCAGCAGGCCGCTGAACAGAGCATCGCTGACCGCGATTCTTCCCCAGAGCAGCACCAGCGGCGACAGGGCATAGGCGAGGGCCGCGGTCAACGCCGCCACCCCTGGGCGCCCCGCCTTCTGGGGCCAGCGCAGCACCGTATCGGCAAGGGTCAGCATCACCGCCACGGTGGCCAGCGCCGAAGGGAAGCGGGCGGCCCAGGTACCCAGAGGGTTCCACTGCTCCTGCCCCGGCAGGGCGTAGCCCAGGCCCATCAGCCAGTACACCAGGGGTGGTTTGTCGTAACGCGGCAGCCCGTTGACCCGGGGGATCAGCCAATCACCGGTTTCCGCCATGGCGCGGGCGGCGGCGGCAAACAGCGGTGGCGTTTCATCCACCAGCCCCGTCGTCCCCAGCTGCCAGAAATACAGCAACAGGCCAAAGGCAAGGGTGAGCCCCAGCACCCAGCCACGGCTACGCCCCAGCACCCAGCCTCTGCCCTGCCCGGCGGCACGCTCAGCCATGGGTGGTCCCCTCGAGCGGAGAGGCCGCCCCAGCCCCCTGCCAGAGCTGCTGGCGGCGGTTGATCAGCAGCACGGAAAGCAGCGCCAGGGCAGCCCCGAGCCACTGGACCGGCAGCAGACGCTCATCGAGCAGCAACAGGCCACAGAGCAGGGCGAACACGGGGGTGAGGAAGGTGAGGGCCGTGAAGCCGGTGAGATCGCCGCTGCTGGCGAACCAGAAGAACAGGCCATAGGCGAGGGCGCTGCCGAACAGCGAGGCGTAGGCCATCAGCCCCCACTGCAGCGCGTCCCAGTGGGGAAGCAGGGGGAAGCCCTCCAAGGACGGGGCAAGGGCCGCCGCCGCCAGCAGGGGCACTCCGCCGATGACCATGTGCCATCCCGTGGTGACCAGCGGATCGGTGCGCCGGCTGGCATAGCGGCACAGCACCGTACCGACCGCCATCGCCGCCGCGGCTCCCAGCATCCACAGCTCCCCGTGGCTCCAGGCACGACCATCGATCACCGCCGGTCCATCCAGCCACCAGTAGCGCAGCAGGGAGGAGGGCAACCCGAGCAGCAGGATGCCCAGCAGGCCGATCAGCAGGCCCAGCCAGCCCACCGGATTGATCGCCTCGCCGAACAGGCTGCGGGCCAGCAGCGCCACCAGCAGCGGCTGGGAATCGATCAACACGGAACCGAGTCCCGCTCCCGTCTGCCCCAACCCCCGGGTCAGCAGGGCCTGAAACAGGGTGGCATCCACGGCCGCGAACAACAGCAGCCAGGGAAGATCCGAGCGATCCACCCGCAGCGATCGGCCCAGGGAAAGAGCCACCGCCAGCAGCACCAGGCCCGCCGGCACCAGGCGCAGACTCGCCACCAGCAGAGGGGATGAGCCCTCCAGAAGGGGTTTCATCGCCGCCATCGCCGTACCCCAGAGAGCAAAGGGCAGCAGCATCAGGGGCCAGCGCAGCACATCGGGCAGGGCAGGGAGCGGGGCCGGGGGCATCGACACGGGGTCTCCGGGGCCACGGGAGGGGCCCTGCATCGTCCTCTTTTTAAGATCCAGCCAACCCCTCGCCCCCTGCCTGATGCCCTGGCCCTGGCGCCGCAAGACCCGCCGCACGCTGGCGCGCATCGCCATCGAAGGGCCGATCGCTGGCCCCACCCGCCAACGGGTGGTCAAGGCACTGGAGGCAGTGCGCCGCCGGGAGTGCCCCGCCCTGCTGCTGCGCATCGACAGCCCGGGCGGCACGGTGGGAGACAGCCAGGAAATCCATGCGGCCCTACTGCGCCTGCGGGAAAGCGGCTGTCGGGTGGTGGCCAGCTTCGGCAACATCTCCGCCTCGGGCGGGGTGTACGTGGGCGTGGCCGCCGAACGGATCGTGGCCAACCCCGGCACGATCACCGGTTCGATCGGCGTGATCCTGCGGGGCAACGATCTCTCCAGACTGCTGGATCGGCTGGGTGTGCGATTCGAGACGGTGAAAAGCGGCCTCTACAAAGACATCCTCTCGCCGGATCGCCCGCTTTCGGAGCAGGAGCGGGAACTGCTGCAGAGCCTGATCGATTCCAGCTACGACCAATTCGTGGGGGCCGTGGCCCAGGGCAGGAACCTGAGCGAGGAAAACGTGCGCCGCTTTGCCGATGGCCGGGTCTTCAGCGGTGCCCAGGCCCTCGAGCTCGGCCTGGTGGACGAACTCGGGGATGAGGATCGGGCCCGTCGCCTGGCCGCCGAACTGGTGGGGCTGGATCCGGAGAAAACAAAACTCACCACCTTCGGCCAGCCACCGAAACGCTTCGCGGGGGTCCTGCCTGGTAGGGCCATGCTGCGACAGCTGACCCACGCCCTCAGCCTCGAACTGGCCTGGAGCGGCCAACCCCTCTGGCTCTATCGCCCCTGATCCCGTATGAACCCTGCCCTTGAGCTGCGGGCCCTGCGCGGGGCCACCACCGCTGACGCCAACACCACGGAGGAGATCTCCGCTGCGGTGAGAGAGCTGATCGATGCCCTGATGGAGCTAAACCAGCTCGAAGGCCCACGGGTGCTTTCGCTCACCTTCTCGGTGACGGCGGATCTGGATGCCTGCTTCCCTGCCGCGATCGCCCGACGCCGCGCCGGCTGGGATGGCGTGGCCCTGCTCGACTGCCAGCAGATGGCCGTGGCCGGGGACCTGCCCCGATGCATCCGCCTGCTGGCCCACGCCTGGCTTGATCCGGCCCAGGAAGTGGTTCACCCCTACCTGCGGGAGGCCTCACGCCTGCGACCGGACCGGGCCAGGGGCAACGGCGGCACTCCGGCCAGCTCCCCCTCCGACCACTAGCCGGCGGGGGGAAGTGCGGGCCTGCCGACAATTCAGGAATGTTCCCACGGCACCCCATGCCAGCCAAGAGCCCACGCTCCGCCCGGGCCCGTTTCCGCCCCTGGCGCGTCGCGGCCACTGCCCTGGCCGCCGGCACCGCCCTCACGGGGGCCTCGCTTGGCCTGGGCCAGCTGGGCCTGACGCCAGCCCTGGCCCAGGGCACCCCCAGCCTGATGGAGTTCCGCTGGGACAACACCAAGGACTACCGCAAGCTCTACTTCTTCATGACGGAGACAGCCCGTCTGAAGCGGTCGGAGTACTACCTGATGCTGCGACCGAAGGACCGCAAAACCGCGATCCTCAAACTGAGCATCAGCATCCCCCAGTATTTCGATGCCAAGATCGACGCCCGCAACGTCAAGCTCTGCCGCATGAGCGAAGGGGGCATGCTCAAGCGAACCCGTTGCGAGAAAATCATCCCGGCAACGGTCGAGATCGCCCCGAACGGCAAGTCGATCGAGATCTTTCCAGAAACACCCGTATCCGACAAGTACACGATCGGGGTTTACATGAAACTGTTCAACCCCTTCAATTCCGGGATGTATCAGTTCAATGCCCTGGCCCAGGCCCCGGGCGATGTGCCGATCTCCGGATACCTGGGCAGCTGGCTGATCCAGATCGACCCCAACTGAGGGGGAGGTCGACTGGTAAGGTTTTCAGCTGATCAAGGACGGACATGACCAAGCGCACACTGGAAGGTACCAGCCGCAAACGCAAGCGCGTCTCCGGATTCCGAGTGCGCATGCGGACCCATACCGGTCGTCGGGTGATCCGCGCCCGTCGCCGCAGGGGACGCGCCCGCCTGGCGGTCTGAGCCCGCCGCCCGATGGCTCTGCCCCAGAGGCATCGTTTGCGGGGCCAGAAGGTCTTTGATCGGATCTATCGGGAAGGACGACGGATTCACGGCAGCCTGATGGTGTTGCGGGTGATGGCGGCAGAAGCGTCGTTGCTCCGGCCCAGCGAACAACGCCATCCCCCCAGCGCCTGGCGCTGTGGGGTCGTGGTGAGCAGCAAGGTGAGCAAGCGGGCGGTGCAGCGCAACCGCATCCGGCGCCTTCTGCATCACCACCTGCTGCACCAGCTGCATCAGCTGCACGACCAGGGTGAACCCCTCCCCCAGCAGGGAGACCCTCCCGGCATCCAACAGAGCCCCCAATGGCTCCTGTTCAGCCTCAAGCCCGGCGGCGCCGAATCGGATCGCGAGCGTCTGCTGGAAGAATGCAATGACCTGTTGCGCAAGGCGGGCCTCCTCCCATGACAACTGACCAGTCTTCTCCTGCACCGGTGAGCCCCGCGACCGGGGCCCTGCGCAACGAAACCGTCTTCTACGAAGGGGGGCCCGCCCGCGGCGATCTGATCTTCAATCTGGTGCTGGCCCTCACCCTGATCGGCATCCCCCTCGCCGTGGCGGCCGTGGTTCGGGCCCTCTGGCTGCGTTACCGGATCACCAGTCGCCGCATTTCCGTGAGCGGCGGCTGGCTGGGCAGGGATCGGACCCAGGTGGTCTACAACCAGATTCGCGAAGTGCGGGCCGTCCCCCGCGGCTTCGGTGCCTGGGGGGACATGGTCCTGGTCCTCAACGATGGGTCCAAGCTGGAGATGCGCTCCGTGCCCCGCTTCCGGGAAGTGGAGACCTACATCGAAGAGCAGCGCCGGGCCAGCCGGGCCTCGGGCAAGGCCGGAGGCACCCCGGCCGCCGAAAAATCCAGCAACGGCTTCGGCGACACCACGAGATTGAGCGCCTGAGGCCGGATGGCCCTACCTCGCCCGACCGCTTCGGTCAGGCACACTGGCTCCGGAAACCTTCCACCCCAGCGAACCCCCTGCCGTGATCGGCTACATCTCCGACAACCTGCTGCTCCCGATCCTCGATTTCTTCTACGGGTTGGTGCCCAGCTACGGCCTGGCGATCGTGGCCCTCACCCTGGTCGTGCGCCTCGCCCTGTTCCCCCTGAGCGCCGGCTCGATCCGCAGTGCCCGCCGCATGCGCATCGCCCAGCCGGTGATGCAGCAGCG
>JBBASR010000032.1:0-28237 GCA_040399125.1 Cyanobium sp.
TCCTGCTCGTGGCTCAACAGCGGCACACGGCCGATGTCGCGCAGGTAGGAGCGCAGGGAATCGCCGGTCGGGGCCAGGGCCGAAGCGGAGGTCGCGATCGTGATCGAGGGCATCGTTCCGCAGTTACGAAACTAATTGGTTTCGTAAACCTACCACCTTTTGCGGATCCATTCCGCCTTGGCCATGGCGGGCCGTAGGGGGCAGGGCGCAGGAGAATGGCGCCAGCAAAGCAAGCGCCGCCATGGCCAAGGGGCGCCGGGAGCTCCCCGGCGAGCGACTTCAGAAACTGCTGGCCGAAGCCGGCTTCTGTTCCAGACGGCGGGGGGAAGAGCTGCTGCGCCAGGGCAGGGTGCGGGTGAATGGCGCCGTGGCCGGGCTGGGGGATCGGGCCGATCCCGACCGCGACGCGATCGAGGTGGATGGCCGCCCCCTGCAGGCTCCCCCCCGGCGGCTCGCCCTGCTGCTGAACAAGCCCTTGGGCGTGCTCTGCACCTGCCACGACCCCCACGGCCGCCCCACGGTGCTCGACCTGCTGCCGCCCGAGCTGCGTCGGGGCCAGGGCCTGCACCCCGTCGGCCGACTTGATGCCGACAGCCACGGGGCCCTGCTGCTTACCAACCGCGGGGACCTCACCCTCCAGCTCACCCACCCCCGCCACGGCCACCACAAGACCTACCGGGTCTGGATCGAAGGGCGGCCGGATGCCGCCTGCCTGGCCCGCTGGCGGGCCGGAGTGCCCCTCGATGGCCGTCCCAGCCAGCCGGTGGAGCTGCGCCTGCTCGGCCACGACCACCACCGTCACGGACCCGTCACCGAACTCGAACTCACCCTGCGGGAGGGGCGCAACCGGCAGATCCGTCGCACCGCAGGCCTCCTGGGGCACAGGGTGCTCGATCTGCAGCGGGTGGCGATCGGCCCACTGACCCTCGATGATCTGCCGGTGGGCGCCTGGCGTCCCGTTCACCCACAAGAATGGGAAGCCCTGAATCGCCTGCCCTGAGCCGTCCTGTCCTGCCGCCGCCGATGCTCCGCCTCACCCGCAGGGTGCGGCAGCAACTGGGCTGGCCGGTGGCCGCAGGCAGCGTGGGCGGGGAGGAGGGCCAGGGGCGTCTCGATCCCCTGCTCCAGGCCGGTCGCACCCTGCGGGAGGCTCGCGAAAGCCGGGGGATCGGGCTGCGTCAGCTGGCCCAGGCGACCCGCATCAGTACGGCGGTGCTCGAGGCGCTGGAGCGCGGTTGGGCCGATCGCTTGCCGGAACCGGCCTATCTGCGCACGATGCTGCCGTTGCTGGAGCAGGCGCTGCAACTGCCGTCCGGGAGCCTCAATGGAGCTCTGCCGCGCCGCCGTTCCCGATCCGTGGGGCCCCAGCACCGTTCGGTGCTGGAACGCTTCTCCCCCGATGCCATCGATCTGCTCAGCACCTGGCAGGGGGCCCTGGCGTATGGGCTGCTCACCCTCGGCCTGCTCTACGGCCTCAACTTGCAGCAGCAGAAGCTGGCGCTCCGGGGCCTGCTGAGCACCCATCCCATCCCGCCCCTCACCGAGGAGCGGTCGGCCGAGGCCCTCGCCAGCGCCCAGGACCTGGCCCGCACCTTCCCCGATCTCAGTCCGCTGCGCCGGGCGTCGGAAGGCCAGGCGCTGCGCCGGTTGCAGGGGGAGACGGGTCGGGACCACGCCGATCTCTCCCTCGGTCGGCTGCAGCTGCAGCTGGATCGGCCGACGCGGGTGGCCCTGACCAGCCGCCGCAGCGGCGCCACCACGCTGGAGGCCGTGCAGGGATCTCTTGATCTTCCGGTCCTGCCCCCGTTCGAGCTGCAGCTCGATCCCGCTCCGCTCAGGCCCGATGGGGTGCGCTGGAACGGCACGGCCCTGCCTGCCGCGGATGCGTCTGCAGGCTCCTACCGCTACCCGGCTTTGGCCAGGCCCGTCCCCCCGTCCGCCCCGCGGCCGTAGCGGGCCGCCATCGTGCCGAAACCGTGCAGCGGGCCTTGCAAGGCGGAGATTGGTGCCTGCAGCCGCCAGCTCCAGTTCCCTTCGGTGGTGCCGGGGGTGTTGAAGCGGGCTTCGTCGCCAAGCTCCAGCAGGTCCTGTAGGGGCACCACCGCCAGCTCGGCCGAGCTGGCCAGCGCCATTTCCAGCAGCTGCCAACTGGGGGCATGCACTGGCCCGCCCAGGGCGGCCTCCACCCGGCCCCTGGCCTCCCCGTCGAGGCTGTGCCACCAACCGAGGCTGGTGGCGTTGTCGTGGGTGCCGGTGTAGACCACCCAGCGCTCCCCCTGGTAATTGGCAGGGAGATAGGTGTTGTCGGCGTTGCCGTCGAAGGCGAACTGCAGGATCTTCATTCCGGGCAGCTGGAACTCCTCCCTCAGGGCCTCCACCGGGGGGGTGATCACCCCCAGGTCCTCGGCGATCAGGGGCAGGCTCCCATCGGGCAGCAGTCGGCCGCGGCGCCGGCAGCGCCGTTGCAGCCTGGCGAGCAGCGCCTGGCCCGGGGAAGGCTCCCAGGCGCCGTTCTCCGCCGTGGCATCCCCGCCCGGCACGCTCCAGTAGGCCTCCAGGGCCCGGAAATGGTCGAGCCGCAGCAGATCGAAGAGCTCCAGCTGGCGCTCGAGCCGGGCCATCCACCAGCGGAAACCGCTGATCCGGTGCCGCCACCAGCGGTACACCGGGGTTCCCCACAACTGGCCGGTGGCCGAGAAATAGTCCGGCGGCACACCGCTCTGCTCCAGGAGCGTGCCGTCCATGCGCAGGGAGAAAAGACCCCGGTGGCACCACACATCGGCACTGTCGTGGGCCACGTAGAAGGGCAGATCCCCTACCAGCCGCACTCCTTCGGCATGGGCAAGCTGCTGCAGCCGCTGCCATTGATCCTGCAGCTGCCACTGCAGCAGCGCTTCCTCCAGCAGGGCGACTCCATGGTGGGTCTCCAGGGCCCGCAGGGCCCTGTCCTCCCGGCGCGCCAGCGGTCCGGGCCATTCCCACCAGGGCCGCCCCTCATGCAGGCGGCGCAGCACCATGAACCGACAGTGGTCGGGCAGCCAGCGCCGCTGCTGCCGCTGCCACTTTTCGAAGCGTTGGCGTCGTTCCGGTGGTTGCTCGGGCCAGCGGCGGCCCAGGGCGGCGGCGATCGCGGCGGAGCGGGCCGTGGCCGCTTCCGGTTCGAGTCGATCCCAGCCCGCCGCCGGCAACGCCTCGAGATCCTCAGGCCCCAGCAGCCCCGCGGCCAGAAGGTCCTGGGGATCGATCAGCCAGGGGTTGAGGGCGGAGCCGCTCGGGGAGCTGTAGGGGGAGCCGGTGGAGTCGGTGGGGGCCAGGGGCAGTAGCTGCCACAGGTCCACCCGCTCCCGCGCCAGCAGCTGGATCCAGTCGCGGGCGGCGGCGCCCAGGCTGCCGCAGCCCGGGGTTCCAGGCAGGCTGGTCGGGTGCAGCAGCACCCCGCTCGCCCGCTGGCTGGGCAGGGGTGGTTCGGCCATGGGGGGAGGGCTCACGAGCTGGGCAGCCTGTAACGGCTGATGATCCGCTGGGCGAAGGCAGGAAGGTGGCGATCGGCCATTTCGGGGTGGTTGCGACGCACCCACAGGGCATTGCGGGTGAAGTGGGAATCGATTGAGAAGCGGCCGTATTCCAGTCCCTTCGGACCCACCCGCTGCACCACCCAGCCCACAAGTTCGGCCACCCACATCGGCAGTCGGAGGGCCTTGTCGTAGGCATCGATCCCCTGCTGCACCGCCGCCTTTCGATCGCCCGAGCTGGTCACAGGGGCGATGTCGAGTTCATTTTCCACCAGGTCGAGCAGCTCCTGGCCGCGCTGATTGCGCACCGTGATCCACTGGCGCCCGAACTCGGCCCCCATGTATCCGACCACCAGGTCGGCGCCGGCGTTGGTGTAGTCGAAACAGCTCAGGCAGCTCGGGGCGAACACGTTCTTGAGCTTGGGGGTGTCGAGCCCGAAGAAAGGCACCGTTTCCTCGCTGCCATCGCTGTGGCGGAAGTGGATGCGGAAATCCTGCATGAATTCGTAATGCACCACGGTCTCGGGCGAGCGGCTGGCACTTTCCAGAAAGGTCTGTAGCCCCTGGCGGGACACGTTGTCGACGCAGGGCAGGCCGAGCACGTAGAGCTGCTGGAGCGGCAGGGTGTCCTGCACCGCCCGCAGCGCCTGGATCTGGCAGCCCACACCGATCGCCAGCAGCCGCTCGATCCCGCTGCCGGGCAACTGTTCGAGCACCTTCAGGTTGGGGGAAAGGGTGGGCTTGTTCACCCTGGCGGCCAGCACCTGTTCGGGCGTGCGGGCCAGCACGGGCACCGGTGTGAAGCGGTCGTCCTCGCTCTGCTGCACGCAGAGCACCGCATCCACCAGCCCCGTCTCCAGAGCCCGCACCCCCAGCCGCGACACGATGCCGCTCCACTGGGCCCCCTCGATCGGCTGCCGCAGCCGTGCGCTGAGCATCCGCTGCTGCACGCCGAAGTAGAGCTCGTCCTCGTTGTCAAGGTCGCGGCTGCGGCCGTGGGCCGCCACTTCCATTGCCTCGAACCGCTGGTTGAGGAAGGCACAGCTGCTCTTCACATAGGCCACCCAACGGCTGTCACAGAGGCCGCACTGGCTGCACAGATCCTTGGCGGGGTAGACGCTTCCCGGGGCCAGCGGACGGGCCCGCTCATGGGGCTGGGCTCCGGAGGAGGGGGGGGGCGCAGGCTGGGCGGCGGTCAAGGGAAAAGGGAAGGGCGGAAACGGCCGGAGGATGCCGGAGATGAAAACGGTAAAGGTGTGCGGCCCGGACTGGTTCAGAGTGGGCACCACAAATCGCTCCGCCGCCGGCCCCGATGCCTCCCCGCCGGGATCCCCGTTCTCCTTCCGCTCCCCAACCCGCCTGGGGAGAACCGCCCTCCAAGGCGGGTACCTCCTCCCAGGCAGGTGCATCCCCGCAGGGCGCCGCCAGAGACCCCAACCGTCGCCTGCGGCGCCGGGGGCGTGCCGAATCCGTAGATCCGAAGGCGCGGGGCCGTTCTCTGCTGCGCTTGCCCGGCCTGCTGATGCTCCAGTGGCGCGATCCGGAGCGGCGGCGCAGGCTGGGTCTGCTGGCCGTGGGGGCCCTGGGAGCGCTCGCCGCCAACATCCTGCTGGGGATCGTCTGGCCCCGGGGCGACCGCGCCGAAACCGCCGAGCTCGCGGTGACTCCCGCCACTCTGGCTGAAAAACCTCGCCGCCCGATCACGGTGCTGGTCATCGGCAGCGACGCTGACGGCATCAATGCCGGCAGCAACCAGGCGGCCCCCCCTGGCCCCGCCAATGCCGATGCGTTGCTGCTGGTGCGGGTCAATCCCAAGGGCCCGCTGCAGGTGCTCAATCTGCCGGTGGAACTGGCGGTGCAGCTTCCCGGTGACACCGCTCCCGTGCGCCTCGGCAGCCTCTTCGGCAAGGGCGGCGTGGCGCTCACGGCCGATGCGGTGCGGGAGCTGGTGGGACTCGACGTTCCGAAGCCCGACCGTTATCTCGTTCTCCCCCGCGGTGGGTTCCGCCAGATCGTGAACGGGATCGGCGGACTGGAGGTGAGTCCGCCGCGAACGATGAAGTACACCGACAAGACCCTCAAATACAAGGTGGATCTGCAGGCGGGGCTGCAACGGCTGGGGGGTGCCCAGGTGGAGCAGCTGGTGCGCTATCGCGATAAATGGCTCGGTGAGGCGGGCCGGCGCCAGAGCCAGCAGCTGGTGGTGACCAGCCTGCGGGAACGGCTGGGGCGCCAGGAGCAGCTGGCCGCCCTGCCCGGCCTGTTGCGGGATCTGCAGGGCAAGGTGGACACCAACCTCAGTGCCCGGGAAAGCATGAGCCTTCTGGCCGCCGGCCTCGACGACGACCGTCCGATTCAGTACGCCTCCCTGCCCCTCACCCCGGAGAATCCGGACCACGGCGGCATGCGGCAGCTGGCGAAGGATGCCTCCAGCCAGCTCTGGCCAGCGCCTCCTGCAGACAAACGCCCCTGAGGGCCGATCCCCCTCTCAGGGGATCGGCAGAGCCTCGCCTTGATCGAGGCGGATGCGTCGCTGCTGCAGCAGCCAGGCCAAAGAGCCGAGGCCCTCCTGCCCGAGGGCGGCTGGCTCCCAGCCTTTTTCGAGGTCCACCCGGCCGAGCCAGGGCAGGCCATCGCGGCGCCGGGCGGCAGCATCCCAGGGCCCGCCTGCCTGCAGCAGACCCAGCAGCGGCACCCGCCACTGCCCCATCAGGGCGTTGGCGGCGGCAGGCCAGCCGCCGCTCACCTGATCGGCGCCGAACACCAGCAGGGTGGGTTGCCGCCAGGCGCCGAGGGCCTCGGCCCAGTGGCCGCCCGCCTCCAGGGGCTGCCCGGGATCCAGGGGCAGCAGGGCCAACCAGCGCGGCTCCCGGGCCAGGGCGGCCAGGCAGCGGGCGGGCTGGCCGGCCTCGGGCGGCGTGATTCTCCGAAGCGGCAGATCGAGGTGCTCGGCGAGCAAAGCGGCGAACGGCTCCAGCCGTTCCCCCAGCTCGGGAGTGCCCCCTCCAGCCAGCAGCAGACCAACAGAAAGCGTCATGCTTATTCGTCGTTGCGGGACCGGCTCGCTTCTACGATCGGGGTTGCGCTGCTCCGACGACGCCCCCCGTGACCAGTTTCTCGACCGCAGAACGGGTGGATCACAACGGTGGGCACACCCAGCCGGACTCCCGGCGGCTGCGCCTGTTCAGTGGCAACTCCAATCCCGAGCTGGCGCGTGAGATCGGTGCCTATCTGGGGGTGCCCGATGGTCCGCGGGTGATCAAGCGCTTCGCCGACGGCGAGCTCTACATCCAGATCCAGGAATCGATCCGCGGCTGCGACGTCTTCCTGATTCAGCCCACCTGCGCTCCGGTGAACGATCACCTGATGGAGCTGCTGATCATGGTGGATGCCTGCAGCCGCGCCTCCGCCCGCCAGATCACCGCGGTGGTCCCCTACTACGGCTACGCCCGCGCCGACCGCAAGACGGCCGGGCGCGAATCGATCACCGCCAAGCTGGTGGCCAACCTGCTGGCCAAATCCGGGGTCGACCGGGTGCTGGCGATGGACCTGCACTCCGCCCAGATCCAGGGCTATTTCGACATCCCCTGCGACCACATCTACGGATCGCCGGTGCTGGTGGATTACCTCGGCACCCGCGATCTGGGGGAGGTGGTGGTGGTGTCTCCGGATGTGGGGGGCGTGGCCCGGGCCCGGGCCTTCGCCAAGCAGATGAAGGATGCCCCCCTGGCGATCATCGACAAGCGCCGCTCCGGCCACAACGTGGCCGAGAGCCTCACGGTGATCGGCGATGTTGCCGGCAAGACGGCGATCCTGATCGACGACATGATCGACACCGGCGGGACCATCTGCGCCGGCGCCCGCCTGTTGCGGGACCGGGGCGCCACCAGGGTCCTGGCCTGTGCCACCCACGCCGTGTTTTCGCCGCCGGCGGTGGAGCGGCTCTCGGCACCGGGGCTGTTCGAGGAAGTGGTGGTGACCAACAGCATTCCCCTTACCGCCGATCGCCGTTTTCCCCAGTTGCGGGTGCTCTCGGTGGCCAACATGCTCGGCGAAGCGATCTGGCGCATTCACGAGGAGAGCTCGGTGAGCTCGATGTTCCGCTGACCGCCCCCGCAGCCCGGCGAACCATGGCAATGCTGCGTCGGAGCAGGGTCTTCGGCGCAGCCGTTCTGGTGCTGCTCCCCCTGCTCAGCCCCGCTGCGCTTGCCTCCGCCCCTGCCGCGCCCGCCACTGCCTCGCTCGCCTCTGCCCCAGCGCTCGCCTCCCGCCGCAGCGGGCGATCCCTGCCCCAGCCGCTGGGTCCGCGGGTGGGCGTCTGGCTCACCAACAGCCCCAGCCCCCTCTACTACGACCCCTCCCGGATTGAGTCGGCGGTGCAGCAGTTGGCCGATACCGGCTTCAACACTCTGTATCCCAATGTCTGGAGCCGGGGCGCCACCTTTCACCGCAGTCGCTGGGCTCCGATGGAGCCGACCCTGCAGCGCAGCCAACCCGGCCTCGATCCGGTCTGTCGACTCACCCGGGCGGCCCAGAAGCGGGGGATGCAGGTGGTGCCCTGGTTCGAATATGGCCTGATGGAGCCGGGAGACGCGGAGGTGGTGCGTCGCAATCCCGACTGGGTCCTGCGCCGCGCCGATGGCAGCAGCCTCTATGCCATGCACGGCGCCGACCTCAAACGCTCCCCCCTCAAGGATCTGCGGGTGTGGCTGAACCCTGCCCATCCCGGGGTTCGGGCCCGGTTCATCGGCCTGATCACCGAGATCGTGCAGCGCTGCGGGGTGGATGGCATCCAGTTGGATGATCACTTCGCCTGGCCGGTGGCGCTGGGGTACGACCCCTACACCGTGGCGCTCTATCGGGCCGAGACGGGGCGTGAACCCCCGCCCGACCACAACGATCGTTACTGGATGCGCTGGCGCCGACAGCAGCTCACCGGTCTGTTGCGGGAACTGCGCACCCAGCTGGGCCGCAGTGGCCGGTCGCAGCGCACGATCATCAGCCTCTCGCCCGGGCCATTCCGCTTCGCCTACAACGAGTGGCTGCAGGACTGGGAACTCTGGGCCCTCGGAGGGCTGATCGACGATCTGGTGGTGCAGAACTACGCCCATTCGGTGCAAGGGTTCGCCCGGGACCTCGACCAGCCCGCCCTGGTCAAGGCCCGCAGCTGGGGCATGCCCGTGGAGATCGGCATCCTCGCCGGTTTCGGCGGTCGCACCCCCGACATGGCGACCCTGAGCCGCAAGGTGGCCGTGGCCGCCGCCAGGGGCCACGGCGTCATCTATTTTTACTGGGAGGGTCTGTGGGGGGTCCATGCCGGCCGGGAAGGCGGGGCCTACCGGCGTCAGGCCTTCGGCCAGCTCCACCGCCAGACCTTTGCGCGGGAAGCCTCTTCCCCTGCCGCACCGCTCTCCCGGCTGCAGCGGCAGGCTCCGCCGCCGCCGCCCCCGCCTCTTCCCTGAGCAGAGGTGACGGGTTGCAGGACGTGCCTGGTTGAGCCCGCCGCCTGAGTCTCGCTGGTCTTAGGGGTGCGACTGGCCCAGGCACTGCGCCACGACCTCGCGGCTGTTGGGGGAGAGCGGCTCCCCTGCCAACTGGGTGAGGGCTTCCCGCATCCGCTCGCGGCGGGGGGAGGGGTAGCTCTGCCAGCGGCTGAACACCTTCGCCAGCCGGGAGGCTGTGATCGGATTGCGACGGTCCAGATCGGCGATCTGTTCCGCAAGAAAGCGATAGCCGCTGCCATCGGCGGCATGGAAGACCGGCACATTGCCCACCAGTCCGCCCAGAACGGCCCGCACCGAATTGGGGGCCGCCGGATCGAAGCGGGGATGGGCAAGCAGGCGGCGCACCCGCTCCAGCCCGTCGGCGAAGGGAGCCGAGGCCTCCAGGGCGAACCAGGCATCCAGGATTACCGGACGCTCCTGCCAGCGTTCGTAGAAGGCCTCCACGGCGGCCTGGCGCTCCGGGATCGGGTGGTGCTGCAGCGCCCGCAGGCCCGCCCGCGCCATCGTCATCGAGTCCTGGTTCACCGCGTCGCGGGCCTCGGCGATCACGGCGGCATCCCTTGCGGCTGCCCGCCAGCTCCAGATCGTGCCGGTGAGCAGTCGATCCCCATTGCCTTCCGGCCAGGCCAGCGACCACTGGGGCCGGCAGCGCGCCAGGGCCTGCTGGAGGGGTTCGGCCAGGGCTTCGCCGAAGCACCGCTGCAGCTGCAGCAGGGCCGCAAACAGGGCCGGCGGATCGGGCTCGGCCATGGCGTCTTCCAGTTCCGCCATGCCGGGCAGGGCCAGCAGAGCACTGCGGCTCGCCTCCGACAGCGAAGGATCGGCAAGGATCCGCCGGAAGGCTTCGATCAGTTCCTCCTCCAGGCCCAGGTCGCTCTGGCCGGTGGCCCGGGCCAGCACGGCCCGACGCAGCAGCAGCTGCCCCGCATCCCAGCGGGCAAAGGCATCGCTGTCCCAGGCGAGCAGGTGCACCAGTTCGGCGGTGGGGCGGCCCATCTCCAGCTTCACCGGTGCCGAGAATCGCCGCAGCAGCGACAGGGCCGGGGGATGGGCCTGCCGGGGCAGTCCCTCAAACCGGAACCGTTGCTCGGGCTGATCGACCACCAGCAGCCGGCTCGCCTGCCCCCAGGAACGGGGCAGTACCTGCTCCTCCGCCTGGGGGACCGTCTCGCCCGCCAGCACCGGCACCAGGGGTTCGCCCGCCTGATCCAGCAGGCCGATCGCCAGGGGGATCAGCAGCGGCCGCTTCTGCGGCTGCCCGGGGGTGGGCGGGGTGTGCTGGCTCACCACCAGCTCCAGCTGGCCCTGCTCCCCGTCCCAGTGCCGACGGATCTGCAGGTGGGGGGTGCCGGCCTGGTGATACCAGAGGCGGAACCGTTGGAAGTCAACACCCACCTCCGACCCGGCTGCGTCCTCCATCGCCTGCACAAAGTCCTCGCAGGTGGCGGCGGTGCCGTCATGGCGCTGCACATACAGAGCCATGCCCCGCAGAAACGTCTCCTCGCCCAGCAGGGTATGGAGCATGCGGATCACTTCCGATCCTTTTTCGTAGATCGTGGTGGTGTAGAAATTGTCGATTGCCTGGTATTCATCTGGTTGCACGGGATGGGCTGTCGGCCCTGCGTCTTCCCTGAATTGGGTATTGCGCAGCATCGATACATTCTCGATCCGATTCAGGGCCTGGCCGTGGAGGTCGGCGGAGAAGCATTGATCCCGGAAAACGGTCAATCCTTCCTTGAGGGAGAGCTGGAACCAATCTCGACAGGTGATTCGATTGCCGGTCCAATTGTGAAAATATTCATGGGCAATCACGCTTTCCACTCTCTCCAGCTCGCCATCGGTGGCCGTGGCGGCGTCGGCCAGCACCAGTTTGGAGTTGAAGATATTGAGGCTCTTGTTCTCCATGGCGCCCATGTTGAAGTGGCGCACGGCAACGATGTTGAATTCGTCCAGGTCGTACTCCAGGCCGTACACCTGTTCATCCCAGGCCATCGAGCGCTTGAGGGAGGCCATGGCGTGGCCGGTGTAAGGCAGATCGCCAGGCTCCACATGGATGCGCAGCCGCACCGTGCGTCCACCGGCGGTGGTGAAGGTGTCGCAGGCCTCCTCCAGCTCCCCCGCCACCAGCGCAAACAGATAGGAGGGTTTGGGGAAGGGGTCATCCCAGACCGCGTAATGGCGCCCATCCGGCAGGGGGCCGGTTTCGAGGCAGTTGCCGTTGGAGAGCAGCACGGGGCAGGTCTGGCGGTCCGCCTCGATCCGCACCCGGAAGCGACTGAGCAGATCCGGGCGGTCGGGGTGGTAGGTGATGCGCCGGAATCCCTCCGCCTCGCATTGGGTGGTGAACATTCCCCCACTCACGTACAGCCCTTCAAGGCTGGAATTGCTGTGGGGATGGATCCGCACCCGGGTCCGCAGCTGGAACGGGCGTGGTGGAGGATTGAGCAGCAGCAGCCGTTGTTCCTCGCGGCGGAACGACTCCATGGCCGGAGCTTCGCCATCCAGCAGCAGCTCCAGCAGTTCCAGCTCGACCCCCTGGAGCTCGATCGGCCCGGGTTCCAGGGCTTCCGGATTGGGCGTGAACGCCAGCACCGCCTCCACCTCGGCATGGTCGTGCTTCAGCTGGACCGTGAGGTCGGTGCGCTCCAGCAGGTAGGGAGCTGGTCGGTAATCCGCGAGCCTCACAGGAGCCATGGGCGAATCCATTCGCTGCCCAGGCATTGTGGCGCCGTGTCCCACGGACGGGCGGCGGCAGGAGAGGCGGCCTAATCTCCGGTTTCCACGGATGGAGCCATGGGGAAGGGCCGGGAGCTGGGGTTGCAGCTCAGGGAATGGATCGAAGCCGGCACGCTGTCCCTGGAAAACGGTTCGGCCCTGGCCAACCGGATCAGCGACCTGCTGGGAGATGAACAGCTGATCCGCGGCCCGATGCGGGATCTGGCCAACCAGCCCCTGCTGCGTCAGGCCCTGGTTGGTCCGCCACCGGCCCGCCACACGGCATTGCTCAGCCTCAAGGCGGAGCTGGAGCGCACCTATGCCCCTGGGGTGCTCAACGAACTGCTCGACCTGCTGGAGGCCGCCAGTGGCCTGCCGATCCCCCGAGCGCCAGGGGAGGTCGTCCCCGTTCCGGCCGGCGCTGTCGCGGACCCTGTCCCTTCCCCCCCTGCCGGTCCTCCCCTTCCCCAAGCGCTCGAGGCCCAGGAGCCCGAAGGTCGCCGCCGCCGCTACCGCCGCCTCCAGAAGCGCCGGCGGCGCCCAGGGGTGATCGCGCTGGGGATCGCGCCCGGCGTGGCCCTGGCCGCCGCCACTTCCCTGGTGTTCACCTGGGCCGCCGGCGAGCTGCAGCGCACGCTCCTCCAGCCCTGGGGATGGAGCGGCGGCGTGGCCCTGGCCCTGCTGCTGCTCGGGCTCCAGCTGCTGCTGCTGCCGTTGCGCCGGCTGCGGGGGCGGGCCCAGCTCCACCTCGGCGACAGCGATCAGCCCCGCCGGGCCTGGGCGTGGGTGTCGGCGCCCTGGGTGCACGGCCGGCTCCGGGAAGCCCTGCTCACCGCGCTGGCGCTGCTGATCATCCTGGGCCGCTCCCCGCTGCCTTTCGAGGATGTGGTGCAGCGATTCACGCTCACCGAACTGACCACCCTGGCGCTGGCCGTGGGCTGGTCGCGCCGCGAAGGGTTGGGGGAGCGCAGCTGGTGCGGCGGCTCCGGCGCCCTCGGCGCCCTGATCGGCCTGGCGGCCAGCCTCAGCCTGCTGCAGGGGCGCGAGCTGGGCTTCCCGCTCGGATCGATCACAATCCCTGCCTGGGTGCTGCTGGTGGTGGTCGGGAGTCTGCAGCTCAGCTGGCAGCTGCCCCGCCAGGATCCGGAGGAGGAGAGCACGACAGGGCAGCGCCTGCTCGCCAGCCAGTGGGTCTGGGGCACGCTCCTGGGGGTCGGCTGGGGCGTGATCAGTCGCCTGCGGGAGCTGATCGCCTGACCACCGCCGCCAGGCTCAGCCCCTGGGGGCGCCGATGGCGGCCATGTAGCGCCCCCATAGGGTGGCGGCCAGCCCGCTGGTGGCCGCAGCGGCAGGGCGGTTGTCGTCGTTGCCCATCCAGATGCCGGTGAGCACGCCGCGCTCCGGCGAATAACCGATGAACAGCACATCCACGCCGTCGTTGGTGGTGCCCGTCTTGCCCCGGGCATCGGCAATCACGGCCGCCTGCCGGCCGGTGCCGCTCACCACCACCTGCCGCAGCAGATCATCCATCTGGCTTGCGACGGCTGGATCGATCAACTGCTCCGACTTCTCGCCGATCGGCACGGTCACGCCCCGCTGCGGGCAGGTCTGGAGGCTGAGCACCGACTGGCAGATGCCCAGGTCGTAGATGCGGGTCACCCCATGCATCGGCACCGTGCGACCGCCATTGGCCACCACCGCATAGGCGCGGGCCATTTCGTAGAGGTAGGTCTCGTTGCCGCCGAGCACCATGCTGAAGCTCGACTCCAGCGGTGTGCTGATCCCCAGCCGCCGCGCCATGCGGATCACCTGCGAAAACCCCACCTGTTCGGCCAGGCGCAGGGCCACCACATTCTCGGAATCGGCGAAGCCCTGGGTCACCGAAACCGTGCCGTTCGCCCCCACCGGCCCATGGGAGCACCCTTCCACGTAGGCGAGCGGTGCACAGGAGATGGCCGCGGCCGGCGAGGTGCCGGCCTCCAGCGCCTTCAGAAACGGGAACAGCTTGAAGGTGGAGCCCGGCTGGCGCATCGCCTGCACCCGATCGAAGCTGGAGCGCGAGTAGTCGCCTCCTCCCACGTAGGCCAGGATCGCGCCGGAGCGGGTGTCGA
Source organism: Cyanobium sp. (assembly GCA_040399125.1). GTDB lineage: Bacteria > Cyanobacteriota > Cyanobacteriia > PCC-6307 > Cyanobiaceae > Cyanobium. Next base: position 13,843 of record JBBASR010000032.1, read on the forward strand.
GGCTGATCAGGGCCGCCTGGGTGAGACCGGCCGGAGCGGCGGTGGATTCCAGAAAGGAGCGCACCTGCTGCTGGGCGATCCCCTGCAGGCGTGGATCGATCGTGCTGACCACGTAGTAATTGCCGCCGCTTTCCCGGTCCCGCAGGTTGAGGCCGTACCGCCGTCCTTCCAGTTCCCCGATCACGTAGTCGCTGAAGAAGGGATAGCTCGTGTAGGCGGATTCCCTGCAGGCGGAGGGGTCGATGTTGAGCGGCCGGCGACGGGCATCCAGCAGTTCCTGTTCCCGGATCGCCCCCTCCTCATGCATCCGCGCCAGCACCAGATCACGGCGCTCCCGGCCCCAGGTCGGATGCTCTTTGTTGCAGGGGCTGTAGCCGTTGGGGCTGGGCAGCAGGCCCACCAGGAAGGCCGATTCCGCCAGATCGAGTTCCCGCGCCGATTTGCGGAAATAGAGCCGCGCTCCCTGCTCGAACCCATCCACCCCCATGCCGAGATGGGCCCGATCCAGGTACATCTTGAGAATCCGGTTCTTGCTGAAACCGGTCTCGAGCTGCCAGGCCACCCAGAGCTCCCGCAATTTGCGGGCCAGGCTGTAGTCGTTGCCTACCGCGGGGTAATAGATGCGGGCCACCTGCTGGGTGATGCCGCTGCCCCCTCCCGAACGGCGCAGCACCGACCGCAGCGTTCCGAACAGATCCAGACCGCTGTTCCAGCCGAAGCGGGCGTCTTCGGAGGCCAGCAGGGCCCGCCGCAGCTGGGGGGGGTAATCGAACAGCGAGGGCAGGGCCGTGGCCGATCCCTCGCGGGCATCGATCTGCTGGCCGTTGGCCGCATAGATCTTCACCGGACCGCCGATGGCGCGGATGCGTGATCCGCCGGCCATCGTGCTGGCCGCCAGCAGTCCGCCGATCAGCAGCGTGGACCCGAGCAGGGCCCCCAGGCCCGCCAGCCGGGCCAGCCTTTCCAGGCTGCTGGGGGGATGGCAGTAGCGCAGCGTCGGCGAGGCGGCCTTGAGCGGGGAGCCCAGCTGAATCTCATCGCCGTGGCGCAGACGGATCGAACGGATGCGCTGGTCGTGCCAGAACACGCCGTTGGCGGAGTGGAAGTCCTCGAGGCTGTGGTTGCGGTCGCTGTCGCGCTCCTTCTGCACGAAGCAATGCACACGGCTGACGCCTTCCGTATCGGCCTGGAGCTCGCAGAGCGGACTGCGCCCGATGCGGCAGCGATCCGCGCCGAGCGGCAGCCGCTGCCGGCATTCGCCTTCCAGCCAGAGCTCCAGGCTGGCCTGGCGCTCCAGCAGGTCTTGCCAGGCGGCCCGGATCGCAGCGGGGCGTTGCGTCCAGGGGCCGTGGCTGAGGGCTCGCCCAAGCGCCTGCCACGCCGGCGTGGAGGGGTGGCGGGACGGGGGATCGGGGCTCACCATCGCCTCTGAGGGATCCGGAGCGCGCTGGTCCCATAGGCTATCTCGCAAGAATGCGCAGCTTCAGTGGAGCGACGCCGCGATCCCTGGGCGCCCTTTCGCATCTGGATCGCCCTCACGATCGGGCTCTATGCGCTGCGGGCTGCCTTCGTGACCACCTGGCTGGGAGCGATTCCCGGTTTCGTGCTGCTGCTGCTGCTGCTGGTGGCCCTGGTTCTGGCCGGAGTGGCGGTGCTCCTGCCCGGCCGGGTCACGCCCTACCGGGAGAACGAGACCCGCTGGTGGAGTGCGATCGGCGAAGACGGTCGCCATGGCTGGCGGCGCCTGCGCCGAGGGGGGCGGTGATGGCTGGCCCCCGCCTGGAATGGCGTGATGATCCCTCCCGGTCGGTGGCGCTCGATCCCCGCCGCCCGCTGACGATCGGTCGCGACCCCGCCAATCGCCTCAGCCTGCCCGAGCAGGGGGGACTGTCGCGGCGCCATGCCGAGGTGCGGCTCTCCCGCAGCAGCGGCTGGGTGATCTGCGACCTGGGCAGCAGCAACGGCACCTTCCTGGGGCAGGAGCGGGTGGAGCGCTGCCGCCCCCTGCGCGAGGGGGACGAGATCCGGCTGGGCAGGCGTGGGCCCGTGCTGGTGTTCCGCAATCCCAGCCCGCCCCTGCCGGCGCCTCCCCTGCCCACCGGTGCGCGGCTTGCCGCCGGCACGATCGACTTCGCTGGTCGTTCGCTGCCGCTTGCCGGCATCCTCTCGGCCGATCTGCGCAGTCATCCCCGCCATCCCCAGATGTTCAGCTGGTGGCTGCTGCTCTGCCTGGGGGGGCTGGTGCTGCTTCCGTTTCCGCTGCTGTTCTGGCCGCTGCAGGCGGGTGCCCTGCTCGCCTGGATCGTGCTCGGCTCCCAGCGGGACCATGTGCTCGAGGTGACCCTGCGGGACGGCATGGCTCACCGCCACGGCTTCGCCAACGCCGCCACGGCCCTCGCCCATCGCAACGGCATTCGCCGCGCGATCGGCCAGAGCCTGGAGCCCTGAATGGCCTGGCTGCTTCCGATCGGCTCCAGCCTCGAGTGTGAGGGGATTCCCCAGCCCCTGCGCATCCTCAGGGGCCTGGGTGGTGGCGGCCAGGGCCAGGTGTTCGAGGCCGAGCTGGGGGGCGAGGCCATGGCCGTGAAGTGGTACTACCCCACGGCGATCCAGCGGGACCCGGGCCTGCGCCGCCGCCTGGAGGAAAGCATCCGGGCCACCTCCCCCAACGACCGCTTTCTCTGGCCGATCGCCCTGCTGCGGCCCACCGCCGCGGCCGCCCAACGGATCCATTCCCCTGAGCCGGGATTCGGTTATCTGATGCGGTTGCGACCTCCTTCCTATGTGGCTGCCAATGAGCACTACGCCGGTCGCCTGGAGATCAGTCTCCAGGCGGCGCTGCGCTGCTGTTTCGATCTGGCCGAAGCGTTCCATGCCCTCCATTCGCGGGGCTTCTGCTACAAGGACATCTCTCTGGGCAACCTGTTTCTCGACCCTGCCGACGGCCAGGCACTCATCTGCGACAACGACAACGTGGATGTGATCGGCCGCAACCAGGGCGGGGTGGTGGGCACCTGGGGGTTCATGGCGCCGGAGGTGGGTCTGGGGCTGGCCCGGCCCGATGTCCAGAGCGACCTTTTTTCCCTGGCGGTGCTGATCTTCCGGTTGCTCACCCGCCACGACCCCCTGCGCGGCTGCCGCGAACTGACGATCCCCTGCCTGGATCTGCAAGCCAAGCGTCGCCTGTATGCCGAGGAGCCGCTGTTCATCTTCGATCCGCTCGATCCGGGCAACCGGCCCGACAGCGTCGAACACCCGGCGCCCCTGATCACCTGGCCGATCTATCCGCCGCTGCTGCAGGAGCTGTTCGTGCAGACCTTCGGCCCGGGCATGCGTCAGAGCGAACGCCGGGCCCTCACCGGCCAGTGGGCCCAGGCCCTGGCCGCCACCCTGGATCGCCGCAGCTGCTGTCCCCATTGCGGGCAGGAGAACTTTCCCGAGCCGCGGCAGGAGAAGCTCTGCTGGAGCTGCGGTCTTGTCTTCGCGGCCGCGCCGCGGCTGGTGATGGCCAACGGCAGTGTGGCCCTGGCCGCCGGCAACGAACTACATCTCCACCATTTCGATCCGCTGCGGGCGGAATCCCTGCGCCGCCCCCTGGGAAGGGTGGTGGCCCATCCTTCGAGGCCGGGTGTGCTGGGGCTGACCAATCTCGATCGGCACCCCTGGCAGGCAACGCTCTCCAGCGGCAAGGAGTTGGCCCTGGCACCGGGTGAAAGCTGTAACCTCTCGCTGGTGGTCCGACTCTCCACCCCGCAGGGTCCGGCGGAGTTGCAGCGCTGATGGCTTTCCCCAACGTCAGGCTTTCCAACCGACCCCTTCATTTCATCTACCTCTGCGACTGCTCCGGCTCCATGCAGGCCCAGGGCAAGATCCAGTCGCTCAACCAGGCGATCCGCTCTTCCCTGCCGGGCATGGCGGCGGTGGCAAGGGAGAACCCGGAGGCGAGGGTGCTGGTGCGGGCCGTGCGGTTCGCCGACCATGCCCACTGGCACATCGCCGAGCCCACGCCCGTGGAGCAGCTGCAATGGCTGGATCTCCAGGCCGCCGGCATCACGGCGATGGGGGAGGCGCTGCAGCTGGTGGCGGCGGAACTGCGCACCCCGCCGATGGATGCCCGGGCCCTGCCCCCGGTGCTGGTGCTGATCTCCGATGGTCAGCCCACCGATGATTTCGCCGCCGGCCTGGCGGCCCTGATGGCCCAGCCCTGGGCGCGCAAGGCGGTGCGCCTGGCGATTGCCATGGGCCACGATGCCGATCTGGAGGTGCTGCAGCAGTTCATCGGTCGGGAGCCAGGCGCAGGGGTGGGCCTGCGCTCTCCCCTGCGCCCCCTGCAGGCCAGCAATGCCACCACCCTGGCCCGCTACATCCAGTGGGCGTCCACCGCCGTGGTGGGAGCGGCTTCCACCCCCGTGAGTCGGATCGCTGGCGCCACCGAGCTCGATCCGGTCGGCGGGCCTGTGCCCCTCCCCGATCTGCCGCCCACCGTGATGGATCCGCTGGATGACGGCGAACCGGTGGTGTGGCGGTGATGTCCCCCTCCGCGGCGGTGGCATGGGCGGTGCCCCTCTGTTCCACCCGGCTGGGGGCCTCGCACCGCAGGCGCTCTGCGGTCTGTCAGGACAGTTCGGCGGTGCGGACCCTGCGCAGCGCCGACGGCAGGCCCGTGCAGTTGATGGCGGTGGCCGATGGCCACGGCGGCCACCGCTATCACCACTCCGATGTCGGCAGCAGGCTCGCCTGCGAAGTCGCCCTGGTGGCGGCGGCCGAAACGCTCGAGCGGAGTGCCGTTGGCTTCGACTTCGGTGGGGAGGCAGCCGGTGCCGATGGAGTGGAGGGCTGGGGCCGGTGGCTGGCCCACGAGCTTCCGACCCACATCGTGGACCGCTGGCTGGAAGCGGTGGAGGCCCATTGGCGGAGTCGGCCCGGGGAGGGCGCGGCCCCCTTCTCCCCCCTGCCCTATGGCACCACGCTCGCCCTGGTGGTGATGACTCCCGGGTGGTGGGGGTATACGGGCCTGGGGGACTGGGATCTGGTGCGGGTGGACGGGGAGGACGCGGCCCAGCTGCTGAGTGAGGAGGGGGAGATGGCGGGGGACGGCGAGGCCACCTTCAGCCTCTGCCTGGAGGGAGCGGCCTCCCGCTTCGCTGACCGCAGTGCCGTGCATCGCCTGCCGCTGCCGGCCCAGCCGGAAACCCCCTTCTGGCTGGTGCTCAGCACCGATGGCATTCGCAAATCCTGCGTTTCCGATGCCGACCATCTGCACCTGGCCCGCCATCTGGCGGCTCTGGTGGGGCCTGCTGTCGGGCGGCCGGAGCGAAAGCAGGCCCTGAACGGGGCCCTAGATCAGATCACCGACCAGGGCAGTGGCGACGATGTGAGTGTGGCCATCGGCCACTGGGGGGCTCCTGTGCCCCGACCCCAGCCCTTCCCGGCGCGGCCGGCGTTGGCCCTGCTGCTGCTGCTCGCCCTGGGGGCAGGGGCCAGCCGGCTGTGGTCCGCGCAGCAGCCGAGGTTGGAGCAAACGCCGCTGCAGCGACGGATTGCGGCGGAGGTGCAACGCCTCTGCCGGCAGCCGCAACTGGTGGCGGGCACCCTCTCCCAGCGCCGCAGCCAGTTTCAGGGTCTGCGAGCGGGCACGATCCGTGGCGACGTCCTGCGGGCCGGAGCCGAGGCCGATCCCCTCGGCGCTGTGATCGCCATCGGGTACGACCCCGGGCGAGGATCGTTGTTCGATCCCCAGGCCCTGGCTGCCCTGAAACCCTGTGAGGCGCTGCTGAGCGCCCTCACGGTGGCCTGGCAGGCTGCCGCCGCCTCTCCTCCGGCCGTGTCCTCCCCTCCCCGCCCATGACCGACCACGAGCTCGGCCTTGCCCTGCGCACCAGGGTGCAGGCCGACCATGACCTCGGATTGCCGCCGGATGGGCGCCGCTGGCAGGGCCTGGTGGCCGATCTCTGCGGCCAGCATCAGCAGGAGTTGATCCCGGTGCTGCGCTATCTGGTGCTGTCGCCGCAGTTTCTTGGCGCAGCGGGCCAGCAACCCCCGTTCCAGGACACCAGGATGCTCGAGCGGATGGGCGAGGAACTGGGGCAGGTGTTCACCGCGCCGCTGTGCCAGCGCATGGAGGCGGTGCTGCACGGGCTGGCGGGGCAAGCGGCCCAGGCGGCCCAGGCGGTCCAGGCCGGCCCGCCCCCTGCCGTGGCACGCCCCATCCCGGAACCACCCGAACCAGCGCAAGCGGCTGTCCCCCGCGGGGCTGGGGCTTCCTCGAGTCCGTTGCTGGCGCTGCTGGGTTTTCTTTCCGGTGGTCTGTTCGTGGCTCTGGTGGGCGTGCTGTTCTGGCTGACCCACAACCAGCCCCTGCAGGAGCCTGCCGCCAACCTGCCGCGGAGCCGGGAGGCGGAGCTCCCGCTCCAGCCTTCCGGCCCGCCGTCCGCCGCTGCGAAGGATGCGCCTGAGTCGGTGGTGCCCAGCCCCACGCTGGAGACGATCCCGCCGGACCCTCTGGATCCGGCGCCGGAGCAGAAATCCGAAGAAACGCAACAGGAACAGGCCCCCGGCAGCAGCGAAGCTGCCGTGGCCAGTGTTCAAGGGCTCTACGGTGCCCTTTCAGGCAAGGATTTCGAGACCGCTCGCTCCCTGTTCGCACCGGGCTCCGCCAGCCAGTTCGACGAAGGCTTCTTCAGCCAGTTCAGCAGGGTCAGTGTTTCCGATCTGCGGGAGACCGGCCGCACCGGCAGCACCGTAAATCTGGAGGGAGTGGTGACTTTCGTCTACCCGGATGGCACTGCGCAGCAGGAAAGCCGTAGCTACAGCGTTGATACATCCAGCCAGCCCGCCCTGATCACCGGCAGCGAATTCGGCCGGGTGATCAGGGGCAGGAAGTGATCATTTGGTCTTGCTGCCGCCGGCCTTGAAGGCGCTCTTGACCTGGGCAACGATCGGGTCAAGTTCCTTCTTCCAATCAGCCGAGAGGTTCTTGCCGCAGAAGCTTTCCACCCGCAACGAGGTTTCCGCCACCGTGGCATTGATGAGCTGTTTCTGATTCAAGGCCTCGGCACTGCCGACAACCCGGCCGCCATGTTTATTGGTCAGCACGGAAGAAACCATGGAAATGTTTCCTTCCATGGCGGTCTTGAAGGGGACTTTCAACTGCGCCAGGGTGCACATGTTGATGGCAGCCATCGTCATGTAGGTGTTCACCTCATCCACGGTGGCGGGCCTGGGTGCGGCCTTGGCCGGCTGCGCCTGCTGGGCAGCCACCGGTGCGAACAGGCCGCCCAGCAGCGGCAGCGCCCCGAGGGCGGCCATGGTTCCCCCGAGCAGGGTGCTGCGAAGCAGGGAGGCCCGTGACCAGGGGGTGAGGGGAGAGGAGCCGGCGGAACGCACGAAGGGGCGGCAGGCGGGCATTACCGGCTCGAACAGGGAGAGATCACTCGCAAGGTACGACACCAAAAGCGGGTCCACAAGCCGGGCGTGGGGCGCGTTCAGTCGAGGGGCACCCCAGCGCCTTCCATCCGGATCTCATGATGGGTCTCCGCCAGCTCCAGCACGCCGTCGCGCCAGGAGTAGATCGAGCGGGAGCGGTAGCGGTCCTGATCCACCAGGCGGATCTGTTCGAAGATGTCCCATTCCTGGTAATGGGATTCGAAGATCATTTCGTGTTCGTCCACCTGTCTGATCTGGCTTTTGCTCGGGGTGCCGCACAAATAGCCGCGACTGCGCCGCAGCTGGTGGCCGCAGAGATAGGCCTCCATCGTGCCTTCGCGGACGTAGCGGGGCTTTTTTTCAAAAAAGTCGTATTCCTTCTCCGGCCACCACGTGAAGCGATAGGCGGCTTCCCCTTCTACCGGCTCGCTGAAGGATTCCACCCGCAGCATCATGTCCACCCGCAGCACCTCCTCATCGGAGAAGAAATACAGCCTTCGTGAACGCCATAGCCCCAGATTGCGCGAGAACCAGCGACGCAGACTGTTGTCGAGCTGGATGCGGCTGCGGTGCCCCCCGGCGGCGGGGGGTTGCTGAAGGGGTACCCGCTGAGTCGGAAGTCCCGGAGGCATGGTCATGGGCTGCCTGCCTGCACGGCAAAGGGTGTCTAGCTCCTTCATAGCGACGCCCCCCTGGCCTGCCCATCGGGCGAATACCCCATAAGGTGAGTTGCCGTTTCCGCCCAACCCAGGTGACTGCAGCGGGGGAACCCCAGCACCCCAGACCCCTGGAGAAGATCCTGCCCGCCCCTCGGGATGGAGGTGACGCTCTGGGCCATGGAGGAGACCAGCGCGGTCGTGAACCGCTGGTGCTGCTGCTGCTGGCCACGAAGCATCACCTGGCCAGCGCCGACCTTCGCACCCTGATCAGCTTCCTGCGCCAGGAGGATTGCGGCTTTGAGGTCTCCCTGGAGATTGCTGATCCGGCCCTTCACCCCGAACTGCTCGAACTGCATCGCCTGGTGGCCACCCCGGCCCTGGTGAAGCTGGAGCCCTTGCCGAAGCAGGTGTTCGCGGGCAACACCCTTTCCCAGCAGCTGCGCAGCTGGCTGCCGCGCTGGCAGCAGATGGAGGTGGTGAGCAGCCTGGGAATGAGTCTCCGGCCGGCGGAGATCGATGGCAGTCGCACCCAGCGGGAGGTGCAGCTGGAGGACCAGCTGCTCGTGCTGCGCCAGGAGAACGAAACCCTGATCGACCGCCTGGGGGTGCAGGAAAGGTTGCTGCGGATGGTGGCCCACGAGCTGCGCACCCCCCTCACCGCCGCCAAGCTGGCCCTGCAGAGCCATTCCCTCGGCCAGATCGATGAGCCCCGCTTCCGCGACGTGCTCCGTCGCCGACTGGACGACATCGAGGAGCTCTCGCGCGATCTGCTGGAGGTGGGCACCACCCGCTGGGAAGCCCTGTTCAACCCCCAGCGACTGGCCCTGGGTCAGGTGGCCGCCGAGGCCATCCTCGAACTGGAGAAGCTGTGGGTGGGGCGGGACCTCGACCTGGTCACCGATATCCCGGCCGATCTGCCGGATGTGTTCGCCGATCAGCGGCGGATGCGCCAGGTGCTGCTCAACCTTCTGGAAAATGCCCTCAAGTTCACGTCCAGCGGGGGGCGGGTCAGCCTGACCCTGCTGCATCGCACCAACCAATGGGTGCAGGTAAGCATCTGCGATACCGGCCCCGGCATTCCGCGGGAGGAGCAGCAGAGGATCTTCCAGGACAGGGTGCGTCTGCCCCAGACCTCCGGCACCACCTCCGGGTTCGGCGTGGGACTCTCCGTCTGCCGGCGGATCGCCGAAGTGCATGGCGGCCGGATCTGGGTGGTGTCGGAACCCGGAGAGGGAGCCTGCTTCCACATCACGGTGCCGGTCTGGAGCGGGCAGATCGTGCCGGAGGGAATGACCGGACTGACAAAACCGACGCTCTCCCCTGGCCAGCCTTGACGAAGGGTCCCTCCGGCCCGTAACTTCATTTCATCAGCGATCGGGAAGAGCCAACGGCTCCGAACGTCAACTGTGGCCTCGCCCCCATCGTCTAGAGGCCTAGGACACCTCCCTTTCACGGAGGCGACAGGGGTTCGAATCCCCTTGGGGGTATCAATAAAAGCTCACGATTAAAGAATCAAGTAGGTTTTGATTCGACAAAATTCAGCGGGCTGGATGGTTCTCTGGCTTCGCTTTTTTGTGGTGTTCCGATCCCGGTCAGGATCAATATTCAGGGCTGCTGGGAGCGGCGTTGGGCTTCCTGTTGCACACCGCGGAGGTTGTTGGCCAGGTCCTGCTGCAGGCGCTGCTCAATCAGGCCGATCGGCATGCCCGGTTTTCCCTGCACAGTGAGGTCGTAAAGCAGCCAACTGCTGGAGGTGTCCGCCCCTACCTGCCAGGTGCCCTGGAAACAGCGGAAATCCCCTTCCCTCATCCGGAAGGCCAGGCGCCCATGGTCGCTCTCTTCGGTCAGTTCCAGCTCCACCCGGGCTGTGAAGCGCAGGCCGCAGAACTGCTGACTTCCCACCTGTTCGACTGCCACCGTGTCGCCCCTTCGCCACAGCAACCGCGAATCGGTGAGGTTGGGGATGAAGCGGTGCAGGTTGTCGTAGTCGGTGAGCACGGCCCAGATCCACTGGGGATCCAGGTTCAGACGAAGCAGGGCCGCCAGGCGCCTGGCGCCCTGCGGCAGCCGCTCCATCTCCTGCTGGATGGTGTCAAGGGAGCAGCACCCGGCAGCCCCGATCATCGGATCGGGAGGGGTGGCCGGAAGGGAGGGGAAGGTTTCCAGTAGCTGCGCCAAGCGGGTCGGGGCTCGTTGGGGCTAAGGGGCTGCGGTGCCAAGGGGCCGCAGGGGGGGTACCGCGATGGGTGATCCACGGCACATCACGACCAAGCTAACCGGATCTTCGGCTTCGCGGTGCGGCCGTTTCCGTCATCTGTGGGGTGAGGTTCCGTATGATCTGGCCGATTTAAGAGCCCGACTCCCACATGCGCGTTTCCACTGGCAGTGCCATCCAGTCCGACAGCCGCATGTTCACCGTGGTGGTGGAGAGTTTCGGGATCGGCAGGCAGCGGCAGGCTGAGCGCCGCATCACCGTTCCATTCGAACAACTGCAGTCGCTGATGCAGACGATCGCCCGCCAGGGTGGTCGGATCAAGGTGGTGAGCGCCGATCCTCAGCCCGTTGCGGCGCCTGCCGAGGTCGCTTCCCCGTCCCCCGTCGCCAGACCTGCCGTGAGCCACGCCGATGTGCCCGTGAACCTCTATAAGCCGAAGGATCCGTTCCTCGGCACGGTCACCGACAACTACAGCCTGCTGGCAGAGGGGGCCATCGGTCGGGTGAACCACATCACCTTCGATCTTTCCGGGGGCGATCCCCAGCTCCACTATGTGGAGGGTCAGTCGATCGGCATCATTCCCGATGGCACCGATGCCAATGGCAAGCCCCACAAGCTGCGCCTCTATTCGATTGCCAGCACCCGCCACGGCGACGATCTCGCCGACAACACCGTTTCTCTCTGTGTGCGTCAGCTGCAGTACGAGAAAGACGGCGAGACGATCAACGGCGTCTGCTCCACCTTCCTCTGTGACATCGAACCCGGAGCCAAGGTGAGGATCACCGGTCCGGTGGGCAAGGAAATGCTGCTCCCCGAGGACGAGGAGGCCAATGTGATCATGTTGGCCACCGGCACCGGCATCGCGCCGATGCGCACCTACCTGCGCCGCATGTTCGAGCCGGCCGAGCGCGAGAAGAATGGCTGGCAGTTCCGTGGGAAGGCCTGGCTGTTCATGGGTGCTCCCACCACCGCCAACCTCCTCTATGACGACGACTTCGAGCGTTATCAGAGCGAGTATCCCGACAACTTCCGCTACACCAAGGCGATCAGCCGTGAACAGCAGAATGCCAAGGGCGGCCGCATGTACATCCAGGACAGGGTTCTGGAAAATGCCGAGGAGATCTTCTCCTGGATCGAAAATCCCAAGACCCACGTCTACATGTGTGGTCTGCGGGGAATGGAACCCGGCATCGATGAAGCCATGACCGCCGCCGCTGGCGCCAAGGGCCTCGACTGGGCGACCCTGCGGCCCCAGCTCAAGAAAGCCGAGCGTTGGCACGTCGAAACCTACTGACGTTCGCTACCAACTGAAAGTTCCCTTCGATCGCGTTCAGGCCCGCCGTTGGCGGGCTTTTTCGTAGGTGGGCGAACCCACACAGAAATCAGCGACGTCTTGCTCCACAGCCGTTAAACCGGGGGGAACCAGCTGCTCCCTGATGACCACCATCCTCACCAACCCGTTGCGGGTGGGTCTGCGCCAGGAGCGGGTGATCACGCCCCAGTGCATCGTGATCTTCGGAGCCAGTGGCGACCTCACCCACCGCAAGCTGGTGCCGGCCCTGTTCGAGCTGTTCCGGCAACGCCGCCTTCCCAGTGAATTCGCCGTACTCGGCTGTGCCCGGCGTCCCTGGAGCGATGAGGAATTCCGCAACCGGATGGCCGAGGCCCTGGCCGCTGAGGTTGCCCAGCATCCCGTGGCCTGGGAGCAGTTTTCCCAGGGCCTGTTCTACGAACCGGTGGATCTCCAGCAGAGCGATCACCTGGTGCGTCTCGCTCAGCGCCTGGAGGTGATCGATCGACTCCGTGCCACCCGAGGCAACCGCACCTTCTACCTCTCGGTTGCGCCGGAGTTCTATGGCAGTGGCTGCCGGGCCCTCGCCGCGGCCGGTCTGCTGGCCGATGCGGAGCGCAGCCGGGTGGTGATCGAGAAGCCGTTCGGGCGGGACTACGGCAGTGCCCAGGCGCTCAACAAGGTGGTGCAGGCCTGTGCCAAGGAAAGCCAGGTGTTCCGCATCGACCACTACCTGGGCAAGGAAACGGTCCAGAACATCCTGGTGATGCGTTTCGCCAACACGATCTTCGAGCCGATCTGGAACCGCAACTACATCGCCAACGTTCAGATCACGGCAGCGGAAACCGTGGGCGTGGAGGAACGGGCGGGGTACTACGAATCCTCCGGGGCCCTACGGGACATGGTGCAGAACCACCTCACCCAGATCCTGGCCCTCACCGCCATGGAGCCCCCCGGCCGCTTTGACGCCGAGGCCATCCGCAATGAGAAGGCCAAGGTGCTCCAGGCCGCCCACCTCGCCAATGAGGAGGAGGCCTGGAAGTGCTGCGTGCGGGGTCAGTACGGACCCGGCGGCACCTTGGCCCGGCCGCTGCCGGGCTATCGCCAGGAGCCCGGGGTGGATCCCAACAGCACCACAGAAACCTATGTGGCGATGAAGCTGTTCATCAACAACTGGCGCTGGCAGGGGGTGCCCTTCTATCTCCGCACCGGTAAACGCCTGCCCAAGCGCCTCTCGGAGGTGGTGCTGACCTTCCGGGAAGCGCCGGTGCATCTGTTTGATGCCGCCGGCGGTGCCCCCACCCCCAATCAGCTGATCCTGCGCATCCAGCCCGATGAGGGGGCCGAGATCAAGTTCGAGGTGAAGGCCCCTGGCTCCGGCATGCGCAGCCGTCCCGTGGACATGGCCTTCTCCTACGACGATTCGTTCGGGGAACCCTCCGACGAGGGGTATGTGCGCCTGCTTGCCGACGCCATGCTCGGCGATCCCACCCTCTACACCCGCAGCGATGAAGTGGAAGCCGCCTGGCGGCTTTACACCCCCCTGCTGCAACTGATCGAGCAGACCCCCTGGCAACTGCCGATCCATCCCTACGAGGCCCGCACCTGGGGGCCCGCCGCCGCCGACAACCTGCTCGCCGAGGAAGGCCTGAGCTGGCGCCGTCCCTGATCTGAGCCCTGAGCCCCTTCCGGTCGCGTTCGCGATCCGCCCCAGTCCTCCCCTCTCCCCTCTGCCGCCATGTCCGCCCAACTCACCCTCCAGGCCCCCCTTTCCGTTCCCCCCGCCGAGGTGAGTCCGTACCTCGATCGCCTCTGGAACCACGGCCTCGAGGGCTCCACCGGCGCCGCCACCTTCACCCTGCTGGTGTGGGAGCCCTCCTGGCTGGAGCAGCAGATGGTGCGTCTCGGCCGGGTCGAGGGGCCGATCCGGGGCCTGGATCGGGAGGATGTGCTGGAGGCCGCCCGTCAGGCCGTGGCCGAGTGCGATCTGCCCGCCTGCATGGCGCCGATGGATCCCCGGCTCACCTGGGCCCTGGGTCGCCTGCCGGGCAGCCATCAGGCCCAGGACCAGCGCGGTCAGTTCGTGGAAAGCGCGATCAGCGCCCACATGCCCCGCCGCCTGATCACCCTGGCTCCCACCCTGGATGCCGGCCATCCGCTGGAGACGATGGTGGCGGCCTACTGCCCGCTGCCGGAGGAAGGCGGAGCCGGCGGGGCCTGTGGTGATGCGGTGATGCTGCGGGGCGGGATGGCGGCCCTCAAGGAGGGACTGGCCCTGATCCAGCCCCTGGTGGGCGAGGACCTGCCCTGCTGGGTGTGGTGGAACAGCAGTCTCGAGGAATCCCACGACATGCTCGAGGCGATCGCGCCGCTGCCCCGCCGGCTGGTGATCGATTCCTCCCTGGGGCGGCCGCGTCGCTGCCTCGATGTGCTCGTGGAGCGGATCGAGGCGGGGCAAGCCGTGAACGATCTCAACTGGCTGCGGCTGCGCAGCTGGCGCGAATCGCTGGCGATGGTGTTCGATCCTCCTTCCCGCCGTGATGCCCTTCAGCACGTGGTGCAGCTCGACATCGATGTGGAAGGCGACAACCCGGTGAAAGGCCTGCTGCTGGCCGCCTGGATCGCCGATCGCCTCGGCTGGCACCTGATCAGCAGCTACGCCTTGCCGGAGGAGCCGGCGGGAATCTCCGCCGAATTCGAACGCACTGATGGCACCACGGTTCGTTTCCGGCTGATGCCGGTGCCCGTGGGGATGCCGAAGGCCCACCCCGGCGCGATCGTGGGGTTGCGGTTGATCTGTGAACC
>JBBASR010000033.1:0-27876 GCA_040399125.1 Cyanobium sp.
TCCAAAATCATACCACCTCGTCCCCACCTGGCAACCCCTCTACCGCTCACTCAACCCTTCAAGGCTTCCGCCCAGGGCATCGGGGGTGATGACCAGCCGCTCCACGGCGCCGTTTCTATGGTCTGAAGAGGGCATGCAGAGCCGGAGACGGAGTGGCTAAGCAGTTCAGCCAGGAACACCTCCGGGTGAGGCCGAGTTCCCGTGAAGAATCAGTGGTGGCTGGGGCACGGGACCATTTCGAGCGCACCCTGGTGCGGGCAGGTGGGGAGCTGGTGGGCTCGGTGGCGGCCCTCGTACATCCAAGGCGCCGCGACAGCGCCAACTACGGAGAAGTGTTTCTGCGGGACAACGTTCCGGTGATGCTCTATCTGCTGATGCAGGGTCGTTACGAGATTGTTCGCCATTTTCTCGGTATCTGCGCCGAGCTGCAAAGCACCAGCTACCAGACCCGCGGGGTGTTTCCCACCAGCTTCGTGGAAGAACAGGGTGAACTGATCGCCGATTACGGGCAGCGATCGATCGGCCGGATCACCTCAGTGGATGCCAGTCTCTGGTGGCCGGTGCTTTGTTGGCTTTACGTTCGCAAAAGCAGGGACCTGGCCTTCGGCACCAGTCAACAGGTGCAACGCAGTGTGCATCTGTTGTTGGATCTGCTGCTGCACCCGAGTTTTGAAGGGACCCCGGTGCTGTTCGTGCCGGACTGCGCGTTCATGATTGACCGTCCCATGGACGTGTGGGGTGCCCCGCTCGAGGTGGAGGTACTCCTGTATGGCTGCTTGCAAAGCTGCTGCCACCTGATGGAACTTGCCCAGCGCGAGACCCGCAGCAGACTGCTGGCCCAGCGCCTGACCCTGAGCCGCCAATGGTTGCACGACCTGCGCGCTTTCCTGCTGAAGCACTACTGGGTGACCAGCAAGACGATGCAGGTGTTGAGAAGGAGGCCCACGGAACAATATGGAGAACATCAACATGAAAATGAATTCAATGTGCAGCCCCAGGTGATCCCGCCCTGGTTACAGGACTGGCTTGAAAATCGTGGTGGATACCTGATCGGCAACATGCGCACAGGTAGACCTGATTTCCGCTTCTACAGCCTCGGAAACTCCCTTGCCAGTCTGTTCGGCCTGATCACCCCACCTCAGCAGCGCGCCTTGTTCCGACTGGTGCTCCACAACCGCCAGCATCTGATTGCCCAGATGCCGATGCGGATTTGTCATCCTCCACTGGATGCCGAGGAGTGGGCTAACAAGACGGGTTCCGATCCCAAAAACTGGCCGTGGAGTTACCACAACGGCGGCCACTGGCCGAGTCTGCTCTGGTCTCTGGGAGGCGCGATTCTCCTGCATGGACAGAAGCATCCCCAGGCTGATGTGCTGCTGATGGGCCAGATGCGTTCCCTACTGGAGGATTGCTATTGGTCTCAGCTCAACCAGCTGCCCAGACAGCAATGGGCGGAATACTTTGATGGTCCCACTGGCACCTGGGTGGGCCAGCAGGCTCGCACCTATCAGACATGGACGGTCGTTGGGTTCCTGCTGGTGCATCAGATGCTTCGTGAGAACCAGGCTTGCGTCACCACCCTCGATATTGAAGGAAGCTTGGGCAAATAAAAAAGCCGCGAATGAATCGCGGCCCGAAGATGCAGATTGAGCCAGTTGGTTCAGGGAACCAATCAGAAAAGGCCGAGGGTCAGGGACTTGTCGATGGGCAGGGCAGCGCCGATCCCCAGATAAATGGTGAAGAAGGTGCCGAACAGAAACACAGCCATCGCCACGGGACGGCGGAAGGGGTTCTGAAACTTATTGAAAGACTCGATGAAGGGAACCATCATCAGTCCGAGGGGAACCATTGTCTGCAGAGCGATGCCGAGCAGCTTATTGGGAACCACCCGAAGGATCTGGAACACGGGGTACAGATACCACTCGGGGAGGATTTCCAGTGGAGTGGCGAACGGATCCGCTTGATCGCCGAGCATGGCCGGATCCAGCACAGCAAGACCAACCAGACAGGCGATGGTTCCCAGGATCGTCACCGGGAACATGTAGAGCAGATCATTCGGCCATGCAGGCTCACCGTAGTAGTTGTGGCCCATGCCCTTGGAGAGCTTGGCCCGGAGAGCTGGATCAGAGAGATCAGGCTTCTTGAGGATCGACATGGCAGAGCAGACGACGGTGAGAAGGAGTACCGATGATCAAAGGCTAGGGCAACTAACGATCACAAGGGGCCGGAGATGCCCTGCTTGCGGATCATCAGGAAGTGCATGAGCATGAACACAGCCAGCAGCCAGGGCATCACAAAAGTATGCAGGCTGTAGAAGCGGGTGAGGGTGGACTGGCCGACGCTCTCGCCTCCGCGCAGCAGCTCCACCATGAAATCTCCTACGACGGGAACCGCAGCAGGAACTCCGCTCACGATCTTCACAGCCCAGTAACCGACTTGGTCCCAGGGCAGGGAGTAGCCGGTCACCCCGAAGGAGACGGTGATCACCGCCATGGTCACCCCGGTGACCCAGGTGAGCTCACGGGGCCGTTTGAAACCACCGGTGAGGTACACGCGGAACACGTGGAGGATCAGCATCAGCACCATCATCGAGGCGCTCCAGCGGTGGACGGAGCGGATCAGCCAGCCGAAGCTGACGTCGGTCATCAGGTACTGGACGGAGGCGTAAGCCTCAGCCACGGTGGGCTTGTAATAGAAGGTCATCGCAAACCCAGTGGCGAACTGGATCAGGAAGCAGACCAGGGTGATGCCGCCCAGGCAATAGAAGATGTTGACGTGGGGCGGCACGTACTTGGCGGAGATATCGTCGGCGATTGCCTGGATCTCCAGACGCTCCTGGAACCAGTCGTAGACGGGGTTCGTCTTGCCGGCAGGTGAGGAATTCGCCATGCAGCGAGGGTCTTGGGTTGCGAGAGTCTACCGATCGCTCTCCCCCTTCCGTGAGCCCACAGCCCCCTACCCCCCGAACGGCTCAACCCTTTGCAACAGGCCTGCGGTCGCTGCTGGCTCTGCTGCTCTGCCTGGCCATGGGCCTGCAGGCTCAGCCAGCGCTGGCTCTCAGCGATGCCCAGCAGCTGGTGGTGGAGGCCTGGCGGCTCGTGAATCAGAGCTACGTGGATCCCCAGCAACTCGAGAAGATCCACTGGCGCCAGCTCCGGCAGAAAACCCTGGAGCACTCGATTGAGAGCTCTTCGCAGGCCTACGCCGCGATCGAATCGATGCTCGCCTCGATCGGCGACCCCTACACCCGCATGTTGCGCCCCCAGGAATACGGTGCCCTTCGCTCCAATACCAAGGGAACCGTGAGCGGGGTGGGACTTCAGCTCGGACTGCGGGAGGGCGACCAGCAGATGGTGGTGATCTCCCCCCTCGATGATTCCCCCGCCTCCGAGGCCGGGATTGTGAGCGGCACGGAACTGCTTGCGGTGGATGGTGTGCCCACCGGGGAGCTTGGGCTGGAAGGAGCCGCCTCGAGGCTGCGGGGAGAGGCGGGCAGCGATGTGCTTCTGAAACTCCTGCCTCCCGGTGGGAGAAAGGAGACCCGTGAGGTGATCCTCGAGCGCCGGGAAGTGGATCTGCAGCCGGTGCGATCGCGGATTCTGCGGCGTGGGGAGCACCTGCTCGGCTATCTGCGGATCACGCAGTTCAGTGATCCTGTTGCGGACCAGGTGCAGGAAGCGCTGGACCGCTTCTCCTCCAGGGCGGGAGACGATGGCGCCGTGGAGGGTCTGATTCTGGATCTGCGCAACAACTCCGGCGGGCTGGTGAGCGCTGGAGTTGCCGTGGCGAGCATGCTGCTCGACGGCGAGCCGATCGTGGAAACCCTGGAACGCAACGGGATCACGAGCCTGCAACAGGCCAGCCGTGGGCGTCGGTATGGGGGGCCGATGGTGACCCTGGTCAACGGGGGCACGGCCAGTGCCAGCGAGATCCTCGCGGGGGCCCTGCAGGACAGCGGACGATCCGAGCTCGCCGGGACCCAGACATTCGGCAAGGGCCTGATCCAGACGCTGATCTCCCTCGGCGACGGCAGCGGCATGGCCGTGACCGTGGCCCGCTACCTCACCCCCAGCGGCAGGGACATCCAGCACCAGGGCATCGAACCAAACCTCCGACTGCCGGCGCCGGAACCCCTTAACCCTGGCGGGGAGGGCGACAGCTGGCTGGATCAGGCAGCGGAGCAACTGCTCAGCCAGCTTCAGAAAGCGGCATGAGCCAGCGCACCTATCACGATCCGCTGCACGGAGCGATCCGGCTCGATCATTCCGCCCCGGCCGAGGCCCTGGTAATCGATCTGATCGACACGGGCCCCTTTCAGAGGCTGCGACGGATCCGTCAGCTGGGGCCGGCCTTTCTCACCTTCCATGGCGCCGAATCGAGCCGCTTCACCCACTCGCTGGGGGTGCTGCACCTGGCCCGCCTCGCCCTCGGTCATCTGGAACGGAGTCATCCGGAGCTGGCGGAGCACCGCAGCCTGCTCTATGCCGCGGCCCTGCTCCACGACGTCGGCCATGGGCCCCTGAGCCACACGGGCGAGGAGATGTTCGGGCTGCGTCATGAGGAGTGGTCGGGGAGGCTGATCCGAGAACATCCCGCCCTGCGCGAGCGACTGGAAGCTGAAAGGCCGGGTCTGGCCGATGCGGTGGCCAACCTGCTGAACCATGGCCCGGTCGACTGCCCGGCGATCGAATCCCTGGTGAGCAGCCAGCTCGACTGTGACCGACTCGATTACCTGATGCGCGACAGCTACAGCACCGGTACCAGCTACGGCCAGCTGGATCTGGAGCGGATCCTGGCAGCCCTGACCCTCGCCCCTGATGGAAGCCTCGCCATCCATCCCAAGGGGCTGATGGCAGTGGAGCATTACCTGGTGGTGCGCCAGCTGATGTACCGCAGCGTTTACAACCATCGGCTCAACGTGGTGTGCAACTGGCTGCTGAGCAAGGCGATCGCCTGCGCTCGCCGTCTGGGGCCGAAGGCGGTGTGGTGCGATCCGGTGATGGAACGATGGCTCTGGCACAGCGATCAGCTCGAGATCGAGACCTATCTGGCCAACGACGACCTCCGTACTGGCTATCACCTGATGCGCTGGCGGGAAGAAGCGCCCCAGGCCCTTGCCGACCCCAGTCGCCGCCTGTTGGATCGCGATCTGCTCAGGGCTGCGGATGTGAGCGATCTGCTGCCGACGGAGCGCCTGGAGCTGCTGGCCCAGGCCCAGACCCTCTGTCGCAGAGCAGGCCTCCAGGCAGAAGCCTGCTGCGACCTGCAACAGCGCCAGAGCCGCGGTTATCACGTCTACAGACGGGGACTTCGGCTCTGGGATGGTGAGCGATTGCAGGCGCTCGAACAACGTTCCCCCCTGGTCAACAGCCTGGCCCAGAACCAGGAGATGGCCTGGCTGATCCATCCGGAAGCGATCGGCGAGTCGCTCCAGTCGCTGCTGCGCAACCTCAGAGAAAGGAAGGGACGCGATCGAGACGCCTAGGTTTGCCCTGCCCCACCTTCTGGATCGATGCCCGCCGCACTGATTCCGGCCCAGGCTCCTGGTCAGCTGCATCTGCTGAGCCTGCCGCTCCAGAAGCAGTCCTCCTCGGCTGTGGATGAGGTGCGCTTCAGCCTCGGGAATCAGCAATCGGAGGGAGGCGTGCAGGGTGGCGTTGTGCTGGAGGCAGGAGCCTGGCCACTGCGGATTCCGGAATTGATCGAGATCGGCAAGCTGCTGGAGAGGATGGGTCTGCGCCTGAAGAAAGTGCGGGCCAGCCTGGGCGAAACGCTGGTGGCGGCCTCAGCCCTGGGCCTCGAAAGCGAAGACCTATCGGATCTGCCCTCCGGACAGGCCGAGGGGGAGCCCCCAGACCGCGCTGGCCTCACGATTCATCGCGGCACGCTCCGCTCCGGCGACCACCTGCAGGCCGAGGGCTCCCTGCTGCTGCTGGGGGATGTGAACCCAGGGGCTCGGATCAGCGCCGGCGGCCATGTCTTGATCTGGGGACGCCTGCGGGGCGTGGCCCATGCCGGCTGCAAGGGCGATACCTCCGCCCGGATCACGGCTCTGCAGCTTCAGCCGCTCCAGCTGCGGATCGCCGAGCATGTGGCCCGGGGGCCGGAAGAACGCCCACCTGAGGGACTGGCGGAGCAGGCCTACCTGGAGAAGGGAACCATCCGGATCGACCCTGCCTCGCCCGGCTGGCCGCAACAGCTCTGAACACCCTGCAGAACGGCGCCGCTCGGTGGGGAGAGAGGACTTGGCTTAGCCTGCTTTCACGTCGATGGATGCCGTGACGTCTGCCCCTGCCCGCATCATTCTGATCTGCTCCGGGAAAGGAGGAGTAGGAAAAACCACCCTTACGGCCAATCTCGGCATCGCCCTGGCCCGTCTTGGCTCCAGGACGGCAGTTCTGGATGCCGATTTCGGGCTCCGCAATCTCGACCTGCTCCTGGGCCTGGAAAACCGGATCGTCTACACCGCCCAGGAGGTGCTCGCCGGCACCTGCCGCCTGGAGCAGGCACTGGTGAAGCACAAGCAGGAGCCCAACCTTTCGCTGCTGCCTGCAGGCAATCCCCGCATGCTCGAGTGGCTGACCCCTGAGGACATGAAACGGATCGTGGCCCTGCTGGCGGAGCGCTCCGACTTCGTGCTGATCGACTGCCCTGCCGGAATTGAGGATGGCTTCAAGAACGCCGCCGCCGCGGCCCAGGAAGCGATCGTGATCACCACGCCCGAAGTTTCGGCCGTGCGCGACGCGGACCGGGTCATCGGCCTGCTCAACATCCAGGGTGTCCAGCCCGTGCAGCTGGTGCTCAACCGTGTGCGGCCCCGGATGATGGCGAATCAGGAAATGCTGGCCGTGTCAGATGTCACCGACATCCTTGCCCTCCCACTGCTGGGCCTGGTGGTGGAGGACGAACAGGTGATCGTCTCCACGAACCGTGGGGAGCCCCTCACCCTCAACGGCACAGGATCCCCCGCCGCCAAGGCCTATCTGAATGTGGCGCGACGCCTCCAGGGCGAATCGGTTCCTCTCATTGACCCCTCCAAGGAACGTGAGGGCCTGAGGGCCAAGATCAAGCGCATCATCTCCACCAAGATCTTCTGAGCCCGATGAGCCTGCTCGATTTCATCAATCGGCTGCTGGGACGCCAGGCCCAGCCCAGTGCCAGCACGGCCAGGGAGCGACTGCAACTGGTGCTGGCCCACGACCGCAGCGATCTCAACCCGGAGTTGCTCGATCAGATGCGCCGCGAAATTCTGGAGGTGGTGCAGCGCTACGTGGAAATCGATCTCGAGGGTTGCGATGTGAGCCTGGAGACCGAAGACCGGGTGACCGCGCTGCTGGCCAACCTGCCGATCAAGGGAGCCCGACGGCTGGATCCACCTTCCCCTGCCGATGGGGAGCCTATGGCCCCCACCAGCTCCGCTCCCCCGCAAGACGATCCCCCGGGGAGGGAAGGCACCCTCAGCCAGCTGCGCGAGATCGCCAACAGCAGCAGTGCGCCCATCCCCGCCTGGGTGCATCCCGATCCCGAATGACCCGGGTGCCGCCACTCCCTGATCGCTGCTGACGCTGGGCGGGAAGGTTCGACCTGCCCTTGCCCGCCTGCCTTGGCCGAAACAGCGTTGCCCAGACCCACGATCACGCCTGCTGAGCAGAGGGTTCTTGAAGAGCTGCTGCGAGGAGCCTCCAATCGCTCGATTGCGGCGGAACTGGTGCTGAGCCCTCGGACCATCGAAAGCCATGTTTCCAGCCTGCTGGCCAAGACCGGCTGCCGCAACCGCACCCAGTTGCTGCTGTGGTCGCTGGCACAGCGATAAGCTCCTGTAGGGCCGAGATGTCGACCCGTTGCCGGCTTAGCTCAGTGGTAGAGCAGCGCTTTTGTAAAGCGAAGGCCATCGGTTCAAATCCGTTAGCCGGCTTTTTCCCGTGGGAATGATTTGCCCCGGGAATCGCCAGGTACTCAGCTTCTCCAAGAACTAGAGAGGCGTCCGTTTCAAGGTCTGACTGGGGGATTCCCCAAACAGGCGGGTGTAGTCGCGGGCGAAATGGCCGGAGTTGGGGAACCCCCAGGCGTGGGCCAGTTCCCCCACCCGCCCCGTGGCCGGCGGATGGTCGAGCAGCTGGCGCCGTACGCCATGGAGCCGACGCAACTTCAGAAAGGCCATCGGCCCCATGCCCAGATGCTCCTGGAACCCCCGGATCAGGCTGCGGCGGCTCACGTACACCTCCCGGCACAACTCCTCGAGCGTGATCGGCGTGGAGGGATGCTGCTGGGCCCACTGTTCGGCGAGCTTCACCAGCTCGATCCGAGGGGGCTCCCTGGGTACGCCCCGCTGCCGCTCCCACCCATCGAGGATCGTCTCGAGCAACAGGGGGAGCAGATCCGCCTGCGGCGAGATCAGCGGGGCCTCGGCAGCCAAGGCCGCAGCAGGACCTACCCCAGCCTCCACCGCAGCGAAGAGCTCCGCAAGGAAACGGCGCAGTTCCTGCAATCGCCCAGGCTCCAACCGCAACCAGTTGTGCTTGCGAAACACCGATTCGAAACAGGGAAAACCCATAGCTTCCGCACTGGTGAACAGGTGATGGGAATCAATGCTGAGCAACGCCATTCCATAGGCATCGGGAGTGACCAGATGCACATCACGCTGGGGATCAAGCCCATAAATCACATCATCGGCCAGCTCCACCCCATGGGATTGGAGCCCCACCAGGCCCGGGCGCAGCGGGCCGAGACTGAGGCAGAGCTGCAACCGCTCACTGCTCTTGGGCCCCATCACCAGGAGCGGCCGATCCAGCCGGATCCTCACCATCTGCACCCGCTCACAGCCCACGGGCAGCACGTCTCCGCTGCAACAGCCCGTGGTGAGCTGATAGAGCTCCATGGAAAGGCCAAAAAGCCTCAACAGCTCGACGAGTTGCTCCACGCTCCTGAACGGTCGCGGGGAGAGTCGCTGGGCAGGACAAGGGAGTGTCACCCGTGGATCTTCGCAGACCTGGCCCCCTTGAAATCAGTGCTCAGAAACGATCGGAATCCTGCGGCGAGCCAGCAAACAACCAGAGCAGGATCGCCAGCCCAGCCCAGCCCAGCCAGGAAAGATTGAGCACGGGGGTCAGCAGCACCAGCAGAGGCTCCACCCCCCAATGGCTGAGGCTGAGGATCATCAACACCACCAGTGCGACGGGGAGCATGGGAGTTCAGGGCGGAGGGGATCCGATCCCGGCACCGGGCCGAAGCTCACGCCAACCCTCCTCCCAGGCGATCACACGGCTGGCCACCCCGGAACCCGCGGGCCAGGGCAGCGGAGCCAGCAGGGGAAGGTCGGGAAACTGCCGGGCAGCCTCCTGGGCATCACGAGCAGGCTCGGCACCGGAACGGTTGGCGCTGGTGGTGGCGAGCGGGCCACTGGATCGCAGCAACTCCCGGGCCTGAGTACAGGCTGGAATCCGCAATCCGAGGGTGGTGCCGCCCGGATGGAGTGCCTGGGTGATCTCCCCCTGAATCGGCAGGACGAGGGTGACGGCCCCCGGCCAGGAACGCTCCGCCTGTTCCAACCAGGCCGGCTCCCAGGGGATACCGAGCAGCTCCAGCAGGGGATCCAGATCAGCGGCCATCAGGATCAGGGGCTTCTCCGCCGGGCGTTGCTTCAGCGGCCAGAGCTGGGCGGCGGCTGCCGGTATGGCCGCAAGCGCCGGCAGGGTATCGGTTGGGAACAACGCCGCAGCACCGCAACGGAGCCTGGAGGCGAGCTCATCGCACAGCAGGGCACTGCCTTGAAGATCCGGCGGAGAATCCTGCGGCAAAGGGCTTGTCACAGCTCTCCCTCCCGCGATGCCGAGGCGAAACGCAGGGTGCCCTCAAGATCGGGATGGGCGTGGACATTCACCATCCCGGCGGCGCGAAGCAGATCCAGCACCGCCCCACTCTGGTCATGGTGGTGTTCCAGCACCAGCAGACCGCCCGGCGCCAGGGCAACGGCGGCCCCGGCCACAATCCGACGGATCGCATCGAGTCCATCGACGCCTCCATCAAGGGCCAGCCTGGGTTCGTGGTCACGCACCACAGGATCCAGACCGGCGACCACGGCCGTGGGGATGTAAGGAGGATTGCTCACCACCAGCCGGAGGGATCCCCACCAGGGAGCCAGTGCCCCCCACCAATCGGAGCGCAGAAGAGTCACCCGCTGATCCGCCCCTGAGGCCCCGAGATTGACCGCCGCTTGCGCCAGGGCCTCGGGACTGCGATCGAGGGCAAACCCCTGCCAGGTGGGCAGCGCCCTGGCCAGGGCAACAGCCAGGCAACCCGAGCCTGTGCCCAGATCGGCCCACAGCGAAGGCAGCTCTCCGCAGAGGGGGGGGGGAAGCAGGGACAACGCCAGATCGATCAGCAGTTCGGTTTCCTGGCGAGGAATCAGCACTCCAGGCGCCACCATCAGTTCCAGATCCCTCCAGGGACAACGCCCCACCAGGTATTGCAGCGGTTCGCCGTGATCGAGATGGCGCTGCCAGAGCTGTTCCAGGTAGCGGCGGCTCTGGAGAAGCCGCACCGGACGATCCGGGTGGAGCCGCAATGCCTGCAGTTCAGACCAGCCGAGCCCACCCACAAGATCGAGCAGCCAGTCGAGATCGGGGGGGTGGCCCCCACGCTGCAAGAGGCGACGTCTCCAGACCAGCAGACTTTCCGCGGACGTGACCTCACTGGCGGCAAGCACATCCAGGGAGTCGCTATCAACCGAGGGAACAGGCGGCGGCATGGAGGCTGATCGGGCCCGCTCGGCAACCCTAAGCAGGAGAAGCCTCAGCAGGGTCGCCATCGCAGTCCGGGCTCGGAGCGCACCAGGCCGGCCAGCTCAAGATCCAGGAGGTCTTTGGTGAGTTCGGGAGCCGGCCGCTCCAGCATCAGGGAAAGCTGCTCCAGGGAGGCACCTTCCCCCACCGCCTTCAGCAACCTGCCCTGGTGGCGATCGACGGGTCCGGGCGGACGCAGCGGCCCGGGGCCCTGGCCCCGGGCAAAGAGGGGCCCTGGTCCAAGCTGGTGAATCAATTCGGCAGGATCCAGAAGGGGTGTGGCACCTCGAACGAGCAGACGGTTGCTGCCGAGGGCGGAAGACCGGGCGGCATCGGCCGGTACCGCCCAGAGCGGCAGCCCCTGCTTCCAGGCCAGATCAGCCGAATGGAGTGCTCCACTGGCCTCCGGACATTCGACCACCACCAGGGCGCAGGCCAGAGCCACCTGCAGCCGATTACGACGGGCGAAATGGGCCGCCTGCACGGCAGCGCCCTGGGGTTGCTCGCTCACCAGCAGGCCCCTCGAGCCGACGCTCGCCTGCAGAACTCTGTGGTGCCTGGGATAGACCCGCTCCAGAGGGGTACCCAACACCCCCACCGGCACACCACCGGCCTCCAGGCATCCCTGGTGGGCCGCCGCATCGATCCCTTCGGCCAGGCCGCTCACCACAGGCCAGCCCGCCTGGGCAAGGGCCGCCCCAAGCCGCCGCGCCATGGCCAGCCCATGGGCGGAAGGTCGGCGGGTTCCAACCACGGCCACGGCCCGCCGCTGCTGCAGAGGAACCCAGAGGGAGCCTCGGCCCTGCCAATGGAGGACCAGAGGGGGGCGCTCCAGCTGGCTGATGCCCTCGGGCCAGCGGAGATCGCCCGGCAGAAGCGCCCTTCTGCCCCAGCCCTCGGAGCGGCAGAACCGCGGCAGCGGATCGGCCCCCCAGCGGGCACGGAATCGCTCCACCTGCCCAATCAACCCCCGATTCCACCCTGACAGGCTGGAAAGACTGACGGCGGACGCCTCCCAGGCCGCCTCCAGACCTCCGCACGCCATCTCCAACTGGCGCAGACGCACCCAGCCGATCCCGGGACATCGACTCCACAGCAACCACCAGCAACGGCGGCGCCAATCCCATCCCAGCCGCGCCTGAACCATCCGCCTCCCCCAGAGCCAGACCGGCCGAAGACCGGCATTGGGTACAAATGTACTAAAAAGTGGGGTTGGCGGGGCCGGCGACCAGGGCCCCGATCGCCTGATCCAGGTCAGGGGGCAGGCGGCGCAGCAGCCGACGCCGGGCCCCGGCGGCAAGTTCCACGGCCACAAGCTCCACCCGGGCCACCGCCGCCACCTCCCCAGCCTGCGTGAGAAAGCAACTGCGCCAGGGCAGCTTCACCCCCTGACGAGGCAGCACCTGACTCCGCAGCAGCACCTGATCGCCGTGCCGCAGCGCCTGGCGATAGTCGATCGCCAGCGACACCACCGGCAGTTCCAACCCCCGGGCGGACAGATCGCTGTAGGCCAGGCCTACCTCTGCCAGAGCCTCCACCCGGGCTTCTTCCAGCCAGGCCAGATAGGCACCGTGCCACATCACCCCCGCATGATCCGTGTGCTGGGGAAGCACCCGGCGACGGAGGCACCAGGAAAGCTGGTCCTGCGGCTGCATCACGGACTTCACCGGAAAAGGCATTGAATTGTGGATCAGCCATAGGCTTCGCAAGAGCCCTGAACAAGACAGTGTTCCGCAACCTTCTGATTGCCGATTCCGGCACAGGCCACGTGGAAGAGATGGTGCGCATCCTGCGCGACATCCCTCCCTGCCGCGAGGCACGCATCAATCTTCTGCATGTGATTCCCGAGCAGGGAAGCCAGGATCTCGAGGAGCACCGCCAGAAGGCCAACGGCCTGATCGACGCTGCGATCCAACGGCTGAATCTGGATCCTGGGGCCGTGAACCGGCTGGTCCGGGAAGGAGATACGAAGCAGACCGTGCTCAAAGTGGCGGAGGAACTCGATGCCGACCTGATCGTGATGGGATCCCGGGGGCTGGGACGCCTCCAGTCAATTCTGGGCAACAGCGCCAGCCAGTACGTCTTTCAGCTGTCCACCCGGCCGATGCTGCTGGTTCGGGACGACCTCTACGTGAAAGCGATCCACCGGGTGATGGTGGCGGTGGACGGCACCGGAGTGGGCGACGACGCCCTGCAGCTGGCCTGTGAACTGGTGCGCGGTATTCCGGGAGGAAGCCTGATCGGTGTTCACGTGACCCGCCAGGACATCACCCCCTCCCGCGGCGGTCGCAGCCCAGCCGATGAGGTACTGGAAAAAGCCATCCAAAAGGCACGCAGCCTCGGCGTGACGCTTGAGCCGCTGCATCGCACCGGAGACATCGGCCGCACCGTCTGCGCAGCGGCGACGGAGACCAAGGCCGACCTGATGGTGATCGCCTCCCAGGACCGCAGGCCCCTTGTGGCCAGGGGCCTGGTGGATCTGGATCGTCTGCTGGGCAGCTCTGTGAGCGATTACATCCGCGTGCATGCTCCGACTCCCGTCCTGCTGGTGAGGGAGCCGGAGGGACGCCGCTGATCGATTCAGGCCTGCAGGCTTGTCAGGCCAGCAGCATGTGAGGCCGGCAGATGCGGGGAGGCGTCAGCCCCCCTGACGGCTGCTGGTCTGGATGTAGAGAACGATCAGAAAAACCGCAGGAACCAGAACGAACAGGAGGCTGGCAACGAAACCGAGGTCGTTGGTTTCCATGGCTGTGGGGGAAGTCCTGAGAAAGTATCACCGTCCCTCCGCCGGTTCGGCGGCCGCTTCATCGCTCGTTGCGGAGCCGGAAGCCTGGGCCCCTTCCTCCTGCTCCTCCGTCTCTTCGACTGGCGGGGCAGGCCAGGCGATCGGTCCCTGGGGCAGGGGCTCGACCAAGGCAGCGGCGAGAACCGCCGCCCGATCGGGGAACCCCACCTGGGGGCGGGTCACCACCACAAGCGACTCCTGCACCAGCGACTGGCAGGCAAGCCGCCATTCCTGGGGCCGGCGACGCAGTTTCTGGTCCTCCACCGTTGTACGGCCACTCAACGCCGTGGTCGCCGTGCCTTCGGGCACTTCCACAAAACAGGTGATGCACTGGCCGCACCCCCCGCAATTGCCGAGCTTCCCCTTGATCCCGTAAAGCTCGATCCCCTCCCGCAGCGCCACATCCCGCAGGTTCTCGCCGGGGTAGCACTCCACATCGCGCCCTTCGCGAACGAAACGGATGACAGGCATGGGAGACACCTCAGGGGGTACGGATCGGCAGCTCATTGTGGAACCGGCAGTTGCGGTCCGTAACCAGCAAGCCCGTACGGCAGTCCGCACCCCTTACCATCGCCAGACGGATCGGTGTCCGCCGATCAACGAACGATCAAACCGCAGATGCGGCGCGATCGATCAACTGTCAACCCAGACTTGACCCCCCATGGGATTGCCCTGGTACCGGGTGCACACGGTCGTCATCAACGACCCGGGCCGTCTGCTCGCCGTGCACCTCATGCATACCGCTCTGGTAGCCGGCTGGGCCGGCTCCATGGCGCTTTATGAGCTCGCCATCTTCGATCCCTCCGACCCGGTCCTCAACCCGATGTGGCGCCAGGGCATGTTCGTCATGCCATTCATGGCCCGCCTTGGCGTGACGGGCAGTTGGGGTGGCTGGAGCATCACCGGTGAAACCGGTGTGGATCCAGGCTTCTGGAGCTTCGAAGGCGTTGCCGCCGCCCACATCATTTTCAGTGGCCTTCTTTTCTTGGCGGCCATCTGGCACTGGACGTACTGGGATCTCGAGATCTGGCAGGACCCCCGGACCGGCGAACCAGCCCTGGACCTGCCCAAGATCTTCGGCATCCATCTCCTGCTCGCCGGCCTTGGCTGCTTCGGCTTCGGTGCCTTCCACCTCACCGGCGTGTTCGGTCCAGGCATGTGGGTCTCTGACCCTTATGGCCTGACCGGTCATCTCGAAAAGGTGCAACCAGCCTGGGGACCGGAAGGCTTCAACCCCTTCAATCCAGGTGGCATCGTTGCCCACCACATTGCGGCCGGCATCGTCGGCATCATCGCCGGCATCTTCCACATCACCACCCGTCCGCCTGAGCGCCTCTACAAGGCGCTGCGCATGGGCAACATCGAAACCGTTCTCGCCAGCGCCATTGCCGCTGTGTTCTTCGCCGCCTTCGTGGTTGCTGGAACCATGTGGTACGGCGCTGCGGCCACTCCTGTCGAACTGTTCGGCCCCACTCGCTATCAGTGGGATCAGAGCTACTTCAAGACGGAGATCAACCGCAGGGTGCAGACGGCGATCGACAACGGTGCCACTCCGACAGAAGCCTGGGCAGCCATTCCTGAGAAGCTTGCCTTCTACGACTACGTGGGCAACAGTCCTGCCAAAGGCGGTCTGTTCCGGGTAGGTCCGATGGTCAATGGCGATGGTCTGCCCACGGGCTGGCTGGGTCACATCTCCTTCACCGATAAGCAAGGCCACGAGCTGCAGGTTCGTCGTCTCCCCAACTTCTTCGAGAACTTCCCTGTGGTTCTCCAGGACGAGGAAGGTGTAGTTCGGGCCGACATTCCGTTCCGTCGTGCGGAAGCCAAGTACTCCTTCGAACAACAGGGCGTCACCGCCACTGTTTACGGCGGGGCTCTCAATGGTCAGCAATTCACTGACCCTGCCGACGTGAAGCGTCTGGCCCGCAAGGCCCAGCTTGGTGAAGCGTTCGAATTCGATCGCGAGACCTACCACTCAGACGGCACCTTCCGCAGCTCCCCCCGCGGTTGGTTCACCTTCGGCCACGCCTGCTTCGCGCTGCTCTTCTTCTTCGGACACATCTGGCACGGGGCCCGCACCCTGTACCGCGACGTGTTCGCCGGCATCGATCCCGACCTGGGCGATCAGGTTGAGTTCGGCCTGTTCCAGAAACTGGGCGACAAGTCGACCCGCCGCCTTCCCGAGGGTTACGTGCCCCCGGCCGGCACCACCCTCAGCTGAACTCCGGACCCCCGAGGATTCCCCATGGAGAGCTTCGCTTACATCCTGATTCTGGCCCTGGCCATCTCCACCCTGTTCTTCGCCATCGCCTTCCGCGACCCCCCGAAGATCGGCAAGTGAGACCCTTCGCCTGATCCCCAACCCCTGCCTGTGCAGGGGTTTTTTCATGGGCGGCCAATCCCCCCCTTCTCAAGAGAAGAATTGCTGTCTACACTCAGCGCACACAATGCTCGGTCTCCGGGGATGCAATGCCCCTCCTGTCAACACACGGATAGCCGGGTACTGGAGTCACGGGCGGCCGATGGCGGGCGCAGTGTGCGGCGGAGGCGGGAATGCCTGAACTGCGATTTTCGCTTCACTACCTATGAACGGGTGGAAACGGTTCCGATCACCGTGATGAAGCGCAATGGCAGCAGAGAAACCTTCAATCGATCCAAACTCCTGCATGGCCTGCTGCGGGCCTGTGAAAAAACCGGATTGCAGCCGGCCCTACTGGAAACCGTGGTGGATGACATCGAGCTTGCGCTGCAGCAACGCAGCAGCCGGGAGGTGAGCAGCAACGAAATCGGAGAACTGGTGCTGCAACGACTTCGGGAAATGAGTGAGGTGGCCTACGTGCGCTTCGCCTCTGTCTACCGGCAGTTCCAGAGTGTCTCCGATTTCGTTGCCACCCTGGAGGGACTGAACAGCCAAACGACTGGGCGAGGCAAAACCAAGACCCGACTCGCTGCCGTCAGCTGAGAGGGACTGCCCCATAAACCAGCCTTCCGAGACACCTGTTGGTAGAATGTGAAATTGGCCAGGACTGCAGGCGGGCAGCCTTGGCACCTCCCTCGCACTGCCCCGGGCAGACCGCCGTATTTCCATGACCGTTACCCCTTCCTCCGAAATCGAGATCGCAGCGACCAGCCTGGAGACGGCTGAGCCTGATCTTGCTGTTGATGCCGCCGTGCTCGACCTCGACATTCCGGAAGAGGTGCCCAGCGCCGACGACTCCAGCAGCCGCAGCTCTTCGCGGGATAGCGAAGGAGTGGGGTTCACGCTCGACGAATTTGCCTCCCTTCTCAGCAAGTACGACTACAACTTCAAGCCCGGCGACGTTGTCAACGGCACCGTCTTCGCCCTCGAATCCAAGGGGGCAATGATCGACATCGGCGCCAAGACCGCCGCTTTCATGCCTCTGCAGGAGGTGTCGATCAACCGGGTGGAGCATCTCTCCGATGTGCTTGAGCCCGGCGAGGTGCGTGAATTCTTCATCCTCAGCGAAGAAAATGAGGATGGCCAGCTCACCCTCTCGATCCGCCGCATCGAATACCAGCGGGCCTGGGAGCGGGTGCGCCAGCTCCAGAAGGAAGACGCCACCATCTACAGCGAGGTCTTCGCCACCAACCGTGGTGGGGCCCTAGTGCGGGTGGAAGGCCTGCGGGGCTTCATTCCCGGCAGCCACATCAGCACCCGCAAGGCCAAGGAAGAACTCGTGGCCGATTTCCTCCCCCTCAAGTTCCTGGAGGTGGACGAAGAGCGGAACCGCCTGGTGCTCAGCCATCGCCGCGCCCTGGTGGAGCGCAAGATGAATCGCCTGGAAGTGGGCGAAGTGGTGCTGGGAACGGTCCGAGGCATCAAGCCCTACGGCGCCTTCATCGATATCGGTGGCGTCAGCGGCCTGCTGCACATCTCCGAAATCAGTCACGAGCACATTGAGACTCCCCACACCGTGCTCAATGTCAATGATCAGATGAAGGTGATGATCATCGATCTCGACGCCGAGCGCGGCCGGATCTCCCTCTCCACCAAAGCCCTCGAACCAGAACCGGGCGACATGCTCAGCGATCCCCAGAAGGTGTTCGACAAGGCGGAGGAGATGGCGGCCCGCTACAAGCAGATGCTGCTGGAACAGGCTGAGGAGAATGAACCCATGGGCGTCACGCTCGACTGATCTTCCTTCCACCTGCGGGCATGGCCCATCTTTTGCTTCGTGGTGAGGCCCTCCTTTGTTTAGGGGGCGCCTCCCACCAGGCCCAACCCTGCGATCTCGATGCCGTGCTGTTCGACAAGGACGGCACCATGAGCCACAGCGAGCCCATGCTCCAAGCCCTGGCGGAGGCCAGGGTTTTTCATTGTCTGCAACTGGCCGCAGCCCGGGTGGCCCCCCAGGCCGAATGCCTGCGGGATCTGCTTGAACGGGCCTATGGACTGGGAACCAACGGCCTCCACCCGGCCGGCACCATCGCCGTGGCGGCACGGGAGCACAACCTGATCTCCACGGCCACGGCCCTGGCTCAGGTGGGGATGGGCTGGCCCGAAGCCCTGGCGCTGGCGGAGGAGGTGTTCGATCACACCGATCGCTTCCATGGAGAAGGCAGCGCACACAGGCCCCAACCCACCGAAGGCCTGCTGCCGATGCTGCAGCGGCTGCGAGCCTCAGGCCTGCGTTGCGCCGTGATCAGCAACGACCATGAGCAGGGCATCCGAATGTTTCTGGCCAGCCACGGTCTTGAGGCTCATTTCGATGGGCTGTGGAGCGCCGAACATCGACCACGCAAACCAGATCCGGCTGCGGTGCACGGCCTCTGCGCAAAGCTCGGCGTGGCTCCACACCGCTGCGCCCTGATCGGCGACGCCAACAGCGACCTGCGCATGGCCCAAGCGGCCGGGGTTGGGGTGGTGCTGGGCTACCCGAGCGGCTGGCAGCAGCCTGCCCCGCTGGACCCTGCCTTCCCCCAGGTGCGGCACTGGGCCGAACTGGAGGCCCTTCCTGCCCAGGGGACATAAGCTTGCCAATCAACTTCACAGGGCCAGCAGGCATGAGCCGCTACGTCTTCACCTCGGAATCGGTCACGGAGGGCCATCCCGACAAGATCTGTGATCAGGTGAGTGATGCGGTGTTGGATGCGCTGCTGAACCAGGATCCAGCCTCCCGGGTGGCCTGTGAAACGGTGGTGAACACCGGGCTATGCCTGATCACCGGCGAGGTGACCACCAACGCCCGGGTCGACTTCAACACCCTCGTGCGCGGTGTGATCGAAAAGATCGGCTATTCCGGCGCCAGGGCCGGCGGTTTCGATGCCAACAGTTGCGCCGTGCTGGTGGCCCTCGACCAGCAATCTCCCGACATCGCCCAGGGCGTGAACGAAGCCGATGACCACGATGGGGATCCCCTGGATCTGGTGGGAGCAGGCGACCAGGGAATCATGTTCGGCTATGCCTGCGATGAAACGCCGGAGCTGATGCCGCTGCCGATCAGCCTGGCCCACCGCCTGGCCAGGCGCCTGGCGGAGGTGCGGCACAACGGCAGCCTCGGCTACCTCCTGCCCGACGGCAAGACCCAGGTGAGCGTGGTCTATGAGGACGATCGCCCCGTGGCGATCGACACAATCCTGATCTCCACCCAGCACACCGCCGAGATCGACGGAATCAGCGAAGAAGGCGCCCTACGCGAGCGGATCGCCGCAGACCTCTGGACCCACGTGGTGGAGCCGGCCACCGCCGATCTCAGCCTTCAGCCGGAAAAGGCCACCACCCGCTTCCTGGTGAATCCCACCGGCAAGTTCGTGGTCGGCGGCCCCCAGGGGGATGCCGGCCTCACCGGCCGCAAGATCATCGTGGATACCTACGGCGGTTACGCCCGCCATGGCGGTGGAGCCTTCTCCGGCAAGGACCCCACCAAAGTGGACCGCTCAGCCGCCTATGCCGCCCGCTACGTGGCCAAGGCCCTTGTGGCCGCAGGTCTGGCCCGAAAGGTGGAGGTGCAGCTCAGTTACGCCATCGGGGTGGCGCGCCCGGTGAGCATCCTGGTGGAGAGTTTCGGGTCGGGAGCGATCAGCAATGCCGACCTCACCGCCCTGGTGCAGGAGCACTTCGACCTGCGGCCGGGGGCCATCATCGAAACCTTCGGACTGCGCCACCTGCCCCAGCAGCGAGGAGGCCGCTTCTATCAGGACGTAGCTGCCTACGGTCACTTCGGGCGCAGCGATCTGAACCTGCCCTGGGAGAACGTGGATTCGATCGCCACCACCCTCCGCCAGGCCACCGCCGATCGGGTGGGAAGCGCCGCCTGAAACCGTGCCTGCCGCCCGGGAGCACAGCTACGCCCTCGGCATCGACCTCGGCAGCAGCGGCCTCCGCCTTGCCCTGGTGGATTCCGGGGGCACTCCCCTGGTGGAGCACAGCAGTACCTATCCCGGCCGGTTCGAGGATCCGGCGGCATGGCGGCAGGGGGTGATCGACCTGATCGGTCGGTTGACCCCAGCCCAGCGCGCCCACACGGGGGCGATCGCCGTCGACGGTACCTCCGGCACCCTGCTGCTCTGCCGCCCCGATGGAGCCCTGGCCCCCGCTGCTCTGGGGGAGGCGATTCCGTATCACCGGGCCTTCCCAGAGCTCCAGCAGGCCGCCTCGCTCCTGGCGGCCGACCATGCCCTGGCCGCCTCCGCCAGCGGCAGCCTGGTGAGGGCCCTCCACCTGCTGGGAAGGGCCGCACAACTTTCCCCAGGTTCCTGGTGGCTCCGCCACCAGGCCGACTGGCTGATGGGCTGGTTGCTGGGGGACTGGCGCTGGGGTGAGGAAGGCAACAATCTGCGCCTGGGCTGGGATCTACAGCAGGGGAACTGGGCGGGGAGCATCGGCAGACAACCCTGGAGCCCGTCGCTGCCGCGAATCTGTCCGAGTGGGATGGTTCTGGGCCCCTTGGATGCACGCACCGCCACGGGGTTGGGCCTCCCCAGCACCTGCCTGGTCGTGGCAGGCAGCACCGATGCCAATGCCGCGGTCCTGGCGGCGCAGCCCCGCGACGGGGATGGAATCGCCGTGCTCGGCACCACCCTGGTGCTCAAACAATTTGTGGCGGCCCCGATCGGCGGCGCCGGCATCAGTTGCCACCGGATTGAGGGGCGGTGGCTGGTGGGGGGCGCTTCCAATGCGGGGGCCGGAATTCTGCGACGCTTCTACAGCGATCCGCAGATCGCTGAACTCAGTCGCCAGATCGATCCCGCCCGGCCGAGCGGGCTGATGCTGCGGCCCATGAGCCAGGTGGGAGAACGCTTCCCGATCGATGACCCCCAACTGGAACCACTGCTTGAGCCACGCCCGGTGAGTGATGCGCTCTATCTCCAGGCTCTGCTTGAGGGCCTCGGCAGGATCGAGGCGCTTGGCTGGCAACGTCTGCAGGAACTGGGGGCACCACCGGTGCAACGGGTCATCAGCCTCGGGGGCGGGGCTCGCAATCCCCAGTGGCGGGCCCTGCGCTCGCTGCTGCTGGGGATTCCCGTGCTCAATCGCCCCGGCTTGAGTGCGGCCCTTGGCATGGCCCGACTGGCTGCCCGAGCCCTGCTGCGATCCGCTCCACCCCTCGGCAGGATGGAAACCCTCACCCGTTTCCCTTCCCCATGAACGAACGTCTGGGTTCGATCCTCTCGATGGCGCTGTTCGTGATCCTGGCGGGTTACGTGAGCTTCAGTGCGATCCGACTGGGCCTGCTGCTCTGGCAGCGATTCGCCGCCGCCTGATCCCAGAATCCCCAGACCCCCAACCAAGCCGCGATGTCCGCCGACCCCCTCACCCCCGCCGTCAGCGATCGGATCTGCAAACACATGAACGACGACCACGC
Organism: Cyanobium sp.; assembly: GCA_040399125.1. Lineage (GTDB taxonomy): Bacteria > Cyanobacteriota > Cyanobacteriia > PCC-6307 > Cyanobiaceae > Cyanobium. The sequence goes on from JBBASR010000033.1 coordinate 21,393, forward strand.
CGAGGCCGTGCTCGCCTACGCCCGGCACTACGGGGGAAGAGAGGAGGCGGTCACGGCCCGGATGCTGGCGGTGGAACCGGAAGTGATGCGACTCGAGGTGGACGGCACCCCCCTGGAGGTGCCCTTCGATCACCTCCTCACCGACAGCGAGGACGCCCATCGCACCCTGGTGGCGATGCTGCGGTCCCTGCCGGGGAAGGCTTGAGGGATCGCCCCTGCCGCCGGCAGCTCCTCTCCTGATCACCCTCCCCTGCCGCAACCCGCTCTGGTTGCCGATCGACTGGATTGCCAGGCCCGTCTGCCCCCTCTGCCACCAGGCCCTTCCCTGGCGGCAGGACTCCCGGGGCGAAAGCAGACTGTGCCAAGCCTGTCGGGAACGGCTGGACCTGCCTGCGGCAGGCCTGCAGGGCGTTCTTTCCCTGGCCTGGTGGGCCGTGGGCAGCTACAGCGCCGACCTGAGAAAGCAACTGCTGCAGGCCCGCCGCCAGCCCCACGCCCCGGTGGTCGAGGCACTCGCCGACCTGCTGGCCGCCCAGGTACTGCAGCAGCTCAGCGCCCCAGGGGAACGCTCCGAAAAGCCTTTGCTGGTGCCGATTCCCAGCTGGAAGAAAAAGGCGAACCCCCTACCCGGGCTGATCAGCCGCAGGCTGGCTCGACGCCTCGGCTGGCGCTGTATGCCTGAACTTCTGGAGCGTGCCCACCCCGTGCTCGGACAACACCACCTCAATCGGAGCATGCGCTTCGCCAACCAGCACCAGGCGTTTCGATGCCGGAGCAGGGCAGAAGCCGGTGAGGGGCGGCGTCATCCCGTGCTGATCGTGGATGACATCCTCACCAGCGGCGCCACGGCGGAAAGTGCTGCTCTCTGCCTCAAGCAGGGCGGTTGGCGGGTACGCGGCCTGCTCTGCCTGGCCCGCACCCCGGAGCGGGGATCAAGGCCAGGGGCGCTCGGCCGCCAGGGAAACGAGGGGGCCGTGATCTAAGATTTAGGGGTCGCTACGGCGACGGGCCGGGATAGCTCAGTTGGTAGAGCAGGCGACTGAAAATCGCCGTGTCCCCAGTTCAAATCTGGGTCCTGGCATTGCCTCCTTCCAAGCTTCCCTCCAGACAGGGGCCTCCTCTAGGGGCTTAAGTCTGTTGTTTCTGCCTCTCCCGCTGCCAGACCGACTGCGCCGTGGGAAACAGGGAGGTCTGGACATCGGCCATGAAGCCCTGCAGCCGACGCTGCTGGGCCTTCCGGGAGGAGAGATGTCCGGAGATGGCAGCGGCGTGACACAGATCCACAAGCAGGGCCACCTCCTCGGAACTGAGGCAGAGCAGATGTTGGTCTCCGCAATGGGTGATCTTCAAGGGCCTGATTCCGGCTGATTCCTATGTAGGACGAAGAACGGGCCGCAGAGGCGATTCTCCCTAGTGCGGAAGACCGACCGGTCCTCCCCGATGAGATGATGCGGTGCGCGGATCACACAGAAGCGCTGATGGATCGACCGGTGTCGATGGGAGACAGACCCGATCCGATCCTTAGGGATCAGATCTTCAACAACGCCGACAGCTTCGCCCAGACCTTTGATGAGGCTTGGCAGGAGCACAGCCTCTCCGATCCGGAGCATGGACTGGAAAACGAGGCGAAGCTGCCCCTGATTCTGGAGCGGGTCAGCGATCATCCGTTTCTGAAGGAGAATCCGGAGATGGCCAGGCAGGTGGCCGAATTCCGCCTCCGTCTTCTGGGTCTCTGAACCCTCCCCGACGAGCCCTCCCAGACCATGAGCAGTTCACTCTCCCGCCTCGTGCGGATGCTGTGCGCCGGGTACAGCAATCAGGCCCAGGCCTTCGACAACCCGCCTCTCTACGCCCACATCCTGGTGAAATTCCGGCCTCTGCCCCAGCTGGCCCCCGGATCGCTGCTGCTGGAGCAGTCCTATGCCATCAACCCGGCGGCCCCCTATCGGATCCGGGTGCTGCGGGCCGAGCGGGCGAGCTCCGGAGAGCTGATCATCCACAACCAGGCCCTTCACGAGGCCGAACGCTTCTGGGGCGCCGTGGACGATGAAGCCAAACGGCAGAGCATCGATCCCGAGGGCCTCCGCCCCTTGGAGGGATGCACGTATGTGGTGCGCGAACAGGGCCAGGGGTTTGTGGGCGAAGTGGAGCCGGGATGCCGTTGTCTGGTGGAACGCAAGGGAGCCACGGCCTATCTCGTGAGCAGCTTCGAGCTCGCCCCACAGGGGATGCGAACCATCGATCGCGGCCATGACCCCATCACCCATGAACAGCTCTGGGGCTCCCTGGCCGGCCCCTTCGAATTCGAGCGCACCGACGACTACAGCGATGAGATCCCTGCGGCCTGGCTGGCCGCGTTCGATAGCTGAACTTCTTCAGTACGTCCTGCGTAACGGTGTTTGAGGAGATGGGGGAGGAATGCTTCCGGCAAACGCCATCAGCCTTACCTTGCCGGCCGGTCCTTCTCCCCTGCTTCCATGGCCCTGCCTTTGTTGTCCACCCCACCCGTCAGTCAGAACGCCCGGGTGAAGAGCTTTGGCGTCGGTGGCGATGAAAGCCCCCGCCAGCGGCACCAGGGCAACGCCAGCAGGCCCGGCAACGTGGACGAACTGATTGCGCAGGCCTACCGGCAGATCTATTTCCATGCCTTCAAAGTGGATCGCGATCCGGTGCTGGAGTCGCAGCTGCGCAGCGGCCAGATCTCCGTGCGTGATTTCATCCGTGGCCTGCTGCTTTCCGACAAATTCCGCAACGATTTCTATCGCTGCAACAGCAACTACCGCATGGTGGATCAGATCGTGGGCCGGGTTCTCGGCCGACCTGTGCATGGCGATCAGGAGCGGATCGCCCTATCGATCCTGATTGCGCAACAGGGCCTCGGAGGGCTGGTGGACAGCCTGCTGAATTCCCCCGAATACCTCGAAAACTTCGGTACCGACACCGTTCCCTATCAGCGTTCGCGGGTGCTGGCCGGACGCGCCCAGGGTGCGCTGCCCTTCAACCAGCAGGCCCCCCGTTACGACGCCTACTGGCGGGAGGTCAGCGCGCGCCGTGCCCCCGCAGGCCGTGGCACCGCCTGGAGTCCGACGAGCTCGTTCGCGATGGCACGCCCGGCCTGGCTGGCCGATGCCCCTTCGCCTCTGGCGCGCAGAATTTGGCAGGGGATCGTGACGGCCGGCGGATTCGGAATCACCGCCTTTGTGCTGATCACTGCGGTCGCAATGCTAAGCACACGCAGCGCAGGCTGAAACAGGTGATCGGGGATCAGGCGATCAGCTCGTCCATGTCATCCATGAACGGCTGCTCGCCTTCCTCCATGAAGGGATCCTCCTCCGACTCGATCGGATCGAACTCCTCTCCCCCCCCGTAAGCCTCGCCGCTGGTCCCCGTCCTGGAACGGGCCGGAGCCTCGATCGGTGCCAACGGGCGGCCGACAGAGGTAAGCACCCGGGGTTGATTGCGGCCTGGAGCCGGGTGGCCGGAAGCCTCACCCTCCAGAACCGCCTCGATCCTGCTGATGCGATCATCCGTTTCCGCCAGCCGCTCCTCCATCGCGATGGCAGATTCGGCGCCGGCAGCCCCCTCCAGGAAGGACTGAATCTGGGCTTCCCTTTGCTCCAGCCGCTCCTCGAGATCCAGCAGGCGATAGGTGAGAGTTTCGGTCAGCTCGGAGAGGGTGGAGAGCTGGTCAGCCAGACGCTCCAGGGAAGCGGGGCTCCTTTCCGCAGAGACCATGACGGGAGAGGGAATTGGGCGGATGGTATCGGCCCAGTGCGGAGGCGCCAGAGGGAGTCCGGGCGGCAGGTTTGTAACGATTGTGAAAGGCTGTCGTCCTGGCCTTGGGGCACCCATAGGATCCGCCATGCAGCCTCTGGTTGAGACAGTCCCGCGGCTGCCTGCCGGCGCACCTCAATGCACGGCCGCACGGCTGTCCGTTCTGCAGATTTCCTGCTTTTCTCCCCGCAACTCACCAGACCCCACCCCATGACACTCGCCAACGCTGCCTATCTGGGCATCGAGCGCTTCTCCAACCGCAATCAGGAAAACTGGGCTTCCAGTTCGTCGTTGGACAAGACCGCCCTGATCCGCGCCGTGTACCAGCAGGTGCTCGGCCGTCAGTACGTGATGGAGAGTGATCGTCTGGAAGGCCCGGAGTCGCTGTTTCGCCGTGGCTACCTGAGCGTTCGTGAATTTGTGCGCCAGGTGGCGAAGAGCAACCTCTACAGGGACCGCTTCTTCAGCAACTGCAACGCCTACCGATTCATTGAACTGAATCACAAGCATCTTCTGGGTCGCGCCCCCCAGAACAAGGCCGAGATGCTGCACCACTTCACGATCCTGCAGGAGCAGGGCTACGAAGCCGAAATCGATTCCTACATCGACAGCCCGGAGTACCAGGAGCGCTTCGGGGAAGAGGTTGTTCCCTACCTGCACGGCTGGAACTACTCCACCGGGCAGCAGGGCCTGCAGTTCTCCTACATGCTGCAGCTCACCCGCGGGGCCGCCGCGTCGGTGAAAGGCGACATCTGCAAGAACCAGTCACGCCTCAACCCTTCGGTGCATGCGGATGCGGCAATGCCCGTGGTGAGCCCGAACGCCAAAGGCAGCGTTTTCCGCAAGGTGACCGCCGACGGCGTGACCCGCCAGGGAGTGGGTGCCGGCGAGGAAGGCCGCACCTTCCGGGTGGAAATCAGCGGCTTCAACAACTACCGCCTGCACAAGCGCAGCAACCGCGTGCGTTTCATCCCCTTCAACAAGCTGCTGGAGTACCAGCAACAGATTCATCGCGAAGGTGGTCGAATCGCCAGCATCACCCCGATCAACTGATCGGATCCCGCTTATTCCCATCCCTCCACCCTTTGTTTCCATGAAAGTTTCAGCCGGAAATCGAGGCACCAGTTTCAGCAGTGGTCGTCAGGTCACGATCACGGTCACAGGTCTGGCCAAGAACGATTTCGTACGAACCGCTGACTATGTGATGAAGGTGCCCTACACGCGGATGAACGAAACCCTCCGGCTTGTTCACCGCCTTGGGGGCAAGATCACCGATGTGGCGGTCACCGGCACGGACCTGGCCCCCGCCGCCCCTAACGAGGCCCCGCCCCGCAAGGCCAAGCAGAAGAGCGGCAAAGCCTGATCACAGGCCACCTCCACGGCAAACCGCCCCTGCCTGCAGGGGCTTTTTTATGGCGCCTGATCCCAGTGGACGCCTGATCGCAGTGACCAATTGTTAAGTCGGACACAGGGCCAGGTTCCAAGGTCCAACAATGGTCAGGTCTAATGGGACGAGCAGCAAACAGGCCCCGCCTGCTCTGCTGCGCCCCCTGCTCTGCCGCAGGGAACCCGCCAGACCCCCTTACCCACCCACTCCCGACTTCGAACAGTCGAGAACCAGGAGCTACTCAATGTTCGACGCCTTCACTAAGGTCGTTGCTCAGGCTGATGCCCGCGGCGAATTCATCAATGCTGGTCAGATCGACGCCCTGGCGTCGATGGTTGGCGACAGCTTCAAGCGTATGGATGCCGTGAACCGCATCACCTCCAACGCTTCCAAGATCGTCACCAACGCCGGCCGCGAGCTCTTCGCTCAGCAGCCCGCCCTGATCGCCCCCGGCGGCAACGCCTACACCCACCGTCGCATGGCTGCCTGCCTCCGCGACATGGAGATCGTTCTCCGCTACATCACCTACGCAACCTTCACCGGTGACGCTTCCGTTCTGGAAGATCGCTGCCTGAACGGCCTGCGCGAAACCTACCTCGCCCTCGGCGTCCCCGGCGCTTCCGTGGCTGAAGGCATCCGCAAGATGAAGGACGCCGCCCTCGCGATCGCCAACGACCGCAACGGCATCACCCCCGGCGATTGCTCCGCCCTGATGTCCGAAATCGGCACCTACTTCGATCGCGCAGCTGCCGCTGTCGCCTGATCGGTCTCTAACAGGTTCACCTTCAACTTCTCCTTCAACCAATGAAGACCCCCCTCACCGAGGCCGTCGCAGCCGCCGATTCCCAGGGCCGTTTCCTCAGCAACACGGAGCTCAACTCCGCCTTCGGCCGCTTTGAGCGCGCCAAGAATGCTCTGGAAGCCGCCAAGGCCCTCACCGCCAACGCCGACTCCCTCGTCAACGGCGCTGCACAGGCCGTCTACAACAAGTTCCCCTACACCACCCAGATGCAGGGAAACAACTACGCCGCCGACCAGCGCGGTAAGGACAAGTGCGCCCGTGACATCGGCTACTACCTCCGCATGGTCACCTACTGCCTCGTGGCAGGCGGCACCGGCCCCATGGATGAGTACCTGATCGCCGGTCTCGACGAGATCAACCGCGCTTTCGAACTCTCCCCCTCCTGGTACGTTGAGGCCCTCAACTACATCAAGGCCAACCACGGCATCGCTGGCGACCCCGGAACCATCGCCAACAACTACATCGACTACGCCATCAGCGCTCTCGTCTGAGCTCTGCTCGCTGTCCTTCCCTAAGGGCCC
>JBBASR010000034.1:0-25648 GCA_040399125.1 Cyanobium sp.
TTCCGATTTCGCTGATGGTGTTCCAAGACGCCAACACCTCGGCGATCTTCGTGATCTTCATCACCGCCATCTGGCCGATCATCATCAACACGGCCGTAGGGATCCGTGAAATCCCGCAGGACTACACCAACGTGGCCCGCGTACTGCGGCTGCGCAAAGGGGCCTATATCCGCAGCATCGTGATTCCGGCCACGGTCCCCTATGTCTTCACCGGCCTGCGCATCTCTGTGGGTCTGGCCTGGCTGGCGATCGTGGCGGCCGAAATGCTGAAAGCCGACGGCGGCATCGGCTACTTCATCTGGGATGCCTACAACGCCGGAGGCGATTCCAGCTCCAGCCAGATCATCCTGGCGATTCTGTATGTGGGCCTGGTGGGTCTTGCCCTCGACAGACTGGTGGCCTGGGCGGGTCGGCGCATCAACCGGGGAGGCGTCTGACCATGACCGCCTTTCTCACCGTCGACGACATCACCCAGGTGTTCCCCCTCGATGGGGGTGGCCGCTATGTGGCCCTCAAGGACATCGACCTGGAGATCAGCGAAGGCGAATTCGTGACCCTGATCGGTCACTCCGGCTGCGGCAAATCCACCCTGCTCAACCTGATCGCCGGCCTCACCCAGGCCAGCAGCGGCGGCATCCTGATCAACGGCCGTCAGGTCAGCGATCCGGGTCCGGATCGGATGGTGGTATTCCAGAACTATTCGCTGCTGCCCTGGCAGAACGTGCGCCAGAACATCGCCCTGGCGGTGAACAACGTGATGACCGAAAGCAGCGCCGCGGAGCGCCGCCAGCGGGTGGAGGAGACGATCCAGCTGGTGGGTCTCGGGGCTGCCGCTGAAAAACTGCCGGCCGAACTCTCCGGCGGCATGAAGCAGCGAGTAGCCATCGCCCGCGCCCTGGCGATCCGCCCCAGGCTGCTCCTGCTTGATGAACCCTTCGGCGCCCTGGATGCCCTCACCCGCGGCAACCTCCAGCAACAGCTGATGCAGATCTCCCAGGAAACGGGCATCACCACGGTGATGGTGACCCACGACGTGGATGAAGCCCTGCTGCTCTCCGACCGGGTGGTGTGCCTCACCAACGGTCCCGGAGCCGGCATCGGCCAGATCCTGCGGGTGCCCCTGCCCAGGCCCCGCCAACGACTGGAGGTGATGGAACATCCCGATTACTACCAGCTGCGCAACGAACTGATCGGCTTCCTGCAGCAGCAGCGCCGCCTGCAGCAGCGTCGAGTCGCCACAACGACCGCGGCAGCCACCGCATCACCCTCCATCCAGACCGCGGCAGGCCCCACCACCATTCGCCTCGGCTACCTCCCCGGCCTCGATGTTGCTCCCCTGGCCATTGCCCTGGAGCGGGGATTGTTCGACAGGACCAAGGTGGAGGTGACGCCCATACCCCAGGCCCGCTGGGAAGTGCTGGAACGGGATCTGCTGGAGGGCCGCATCGATGCGGCGATCACAGCCGCCACCACCCCGTTGGCGCTCAGCCTGGGCCTGCATGGGCAGGCCCCCTGGCCGGCGATCACACCGATGACCGTGAGCCGCAACGGCAATGCCCTTTGCCTGGCCCAACGCCTTCTGGGCGAGGGCGTCGTCGATCTGCCCCAGCTGCAACGCCACCTGGCCGACCAGGAGCAGCCCCTGCGGATCGCCGTGCCCGAGGCACGCGGCATCGCCGAAGTGCTGCTGCGCCACTGGCTGGCCAGCGGCGGCATCCGACCGGACCAGCAGGTGCAGTTCGTGCCGATGTCCCCCCTGGTGATGGTGGGTGCTCTGCGCACGGAAAAGGTGGATGGCTTCATCGCCGGCCGTTACCGCGTGGCTGAAGCGGTGGAGGACCGGCAGGGCTATGTGATCGCCACCGACCTTGACATCTGGAGCGGCCATCCCGAAAAGGTGCTCACCTGCTCCGAAGGCTGGGCCGCTTCCCATCCCGAGGCCCTGCTGGCCGTTTGCGCGGGCCTGATGCGGGCCGGCGAACGCTGCGACGACGGCTCCACCCGCGCCGAACTCACCCGCGTCCTGAGCCAACCGCAATGGCTGGGCAGCCGGGCGGCAATCGCCCTCAGCCGCCAGTTCAACACCGGCACGGGCGCCAACCCCACCCAACTGCTGCACTTCAACCGCTTCCACAGCGACCGGGCCCACATCCCCAACCGGGCGGAAGGCACCTGGCTGCTGAGCCAGTTCAGCCGCTGGGGCTGGTGTCCCTTCCCCAGCAACCGCCAGGAGCTGCTGAGTCAGGTGTACCGACCCGACCTCTGCGACGCCGCCCTGGAGATGGCCGGCTTCGCGGCCCTGCGACCCGACCGCCATGCCTTTGCACTGGCGGACGGCCTCCCTTTCGACCAGGACGAACCCCTGGCCTACCTGCAGTCCCTGCCGGACAGCCCCAGACCCGGCGTGGCGCCGGTGCCGTTGCCAGGTCCGGACAACCTCGATCGGAACCAGCCTTCCCCCTCCTTCGCGCTCCGCTGAGTTGCTCCCATGCCGAATCCCTCCCCAGCCGCGGTGCCCTCACCCCAGCCCCTCACCACCCCCTCGCCCTCAGGGTTCGTGGAATTCCGGGACGTGGGGCAGGTGTTCCAGAGCCGCCGCGGACCGTTTGAAGCCCTGCGGAACATCAACCTGAGCGTCAGCCAGGGGGAGTTCCTCTGCGTGATCGGTCACTCCGGCTGCGGCAAAAGCACACTGCTGAACATGGTGTCGGGCTTTCTGCAACCCAGCAGCGGCTCGGTGATGCTCAAGGGGCAGCCGATCGAGCGCCCCGGCCCAGATCGGATGGTGGTGTTCCAGAACTATTCGCTGCTGCCCTGGCTGACGGTGCGACAGAACGTGGACCTGGCGGTGAAGGCCGCCCGACCGGAACTGGACGCCGTCCGCAGGGCCGCGGTAGTGGATCACCACCTGCAGCTGGTCCACCTCGGGGAGGCCATCGACAAACGCCCCGGTCAGATCTCTGGCGGCATGAAGCAGCGGGTGGCCATCGCCCGTGCGCTGGCGGTGAATCCGGCGGTGCTGGTGCTCGATGAACCGTTCGGCGCCCTGGATGCGATCACCAAGGAGGAACTCCAGGAAGAGCTGCTGACGATCTGGCGCGAACAGCGCCCTACGGTGCTGATGATCACCCACGACATCGATGAGGCGCTGTTCCTCGCCGATCGCGTCGTGATGATGACCAATGGTCCGGCCGCCACGATCGGCGAAATTCTGGAGGTGCCGTTCCCGCGCCCCCGCAGCTACGAGGCGATCCAGGCGGATCCCCGCTACGGCCGCCTCCGCAACCATGCCCTCGATTTCCTGTATCGCCGTCATGCCCACGATGACGTCTGATCCCGCAGGCCGGGCCGGCTCCACCGCCATGGAGATCGCCATGGGCCACACGATGCTGCTCGACGCTTCCGCCCTCGGCTCCAGCCGGTGCCTGAGCGTGACCCGGGGCCTGATGCGTGTGGCAGTGTCCGAGGGGGCAGGGGAGGCTCTCGAGGCCGCGCCGATCACCCTCGGCTTCCTGCAGAGCGGCGACCAGCTGCCCCTCGATCTGCTGCGGCGCTCCCGCTTCCACCTGGAAGCGATCACCGCGGTGCAGCTGGTGGAGGACTGGGCCCTGTTGCCGCCTGAAGGGGCAAGCAGCCTCAACGACTGGACCTTGGCCCTGCTGCTGATCCGTCACCTGGGGGATGCCGAACAGCGACTGATCGCTGTGCTGCAGCTGCTGGTCGAACGGCTAGGCCGTCGCAATGGAGCCTGGTACGAGCTGCCGATCCATCTCACCCATGAACGCATCGCCGAACTGGTGGGGCACACGCGGGTCACGGTGACGCGCCAGTTCTCCCGCTGGCGCCAGGCAGGACTGGTGGCAACCGAAACCAGCCGGGAAGGGGGGCTGAGGCTGGCCCCCAGCCTCGTGGAAAACGGCGACTAAGGACCAGACCTCCATCCGGGTCATGGTCCTGGGGCGGCCGCAACCACCTCCAGCGGTCGCACCCGGACGGCCGCCGCCTTCAGCTCCGGCTGGCTGGAATGGGGGCAGGCCAGTTCATGCATCAACCGGTTGGCCTCGCAGGCATTCGGCTGACTGGCACCCCAGTGCATGGGCAGAAACAACGTGCCGGGCCGGATGCGATCGGTGATGCGGACCCGGGCCGCCACGGCAGCGCGGCGGGAAACCAGCTCGGCCATGGCGCCATCCACCAGCCCATGGCGATCGGCATCCAGGGGATGGACCTCCAGCAAGGGTTCAGGATGCTGCTTGCTGACCCGAGCCACATGGGCCGTACGGGTCATGGTGTGCCAATGGCCGAGATAACGGCCGACCGTGAGCACCAGAGGGTAGGTGTCGCAGGGGGGTTCAGCCAGGCCAAGGGGTAGATCGGCCCACAGCCGCGCCTTGCCGGAGGCGGTGGGGAAGCAATGGTCGGTGTAGAGCCTGGGCTGGCCGCCCCCCGGTGCCGTGCCGGCCGGATAAGGCCACTGCTGGGGGCCGTGATCCCTCAGCAACGCGTGGTTCAGACCACTTAAATCACACACCCGACCCTGAGTGAGTGCCGTAAACTCCTCATACACCTCCTCTGAGGAGCTGTAGCTGAACTGATCGACGAACCCGAGGCGACGTCCCAGTTCAGCAAAGATCTGCCAGTCGGCCCGCGCCTCGCCGGGCGGCTCCCGGAAGGCTGGGCAGAGAGTGACCCGCCGCTCGGAGTTGGTCATCACCCCCCGTTTCTCGCTCCACTGGGCCGCAGGCAACAGCAGGTGGGCCACGGCAGCGGTCTCGGTGCCGGCATAGGCCTCGCTCAGCACCACCAGCGGACAGCGCGCCGCCGCCGCCCGCACCCGATCCAAGGACGGCATGCTCACCAGCGGATTGGTGGCGGCCACCCACCACAGGCCCAGTTCGCCCCGCTCCATCGCCTCGATCTGCTGCCACACCGTCAGCCCCGGTTGGGGCGTGATCGAACCTGGGGCGAACCCCCAGTGGCGCTCCACCTCGCTCCGGTGGGCGGCTTCGCCGACCAGGCGGTAGCCGGGCAGCAGATTCGCCAGCCCTCCGACTTCCCGCCCCCCCATGGCGTTGGGCTGACCGGTGAGTGAAAAGGGACCGGCACCCACGCGACCGATCTGAGCCGTGGCCAGATGCAGATTGATGATCCCGGTCACGGTGGCGGTACCTTCCCGGCTCTGGTTCACACCCATCGACCACAGACTCACCACACCGGCGGCCTCCGCCCACCAGCAGGCCAGCTGGCGCAGGTCGGCTTCGGCGATGCCACAGAGTTCACACACCCGCTGTGGCGTCCACTGCCGCCACAGCGCCTGCAGGTCGTCGTAGCCCTCGGTATGGGCCGCGATGAAGCCTTGATCCACCCCCCGCAGCTCCAGCAGCAGGTGGCCGATGCCATGCAACAGCACCAGGTCGGTACCGCCGTGGATGGCCAGGTGCAGATCGGCCGCATCGCTGGTGGCGGTGGCACGGGGATCCACCACCACCAGCCGCAGCCCTTCCCTGATCTTGCGCTTGCGTTTCAGCATCCGCTGAAACAGCACCGGATGGCACTCGGCGGTGTTGGTGCCGATCAACAGCACCAGATCGGCGACATCGAGGTCGTCGTAACAGCAGGGAGGACCGTCGGAGCCGAGGCTGCGGGCATAGCCGGCCACCGCCGAGCTCATGCAGAGGCGGGAGTTGGCATCGAAGTTATTGCTGCCCAAGGCTCCCTTGAGCAGCTTGTTGGCTACGTAGTAGTCCTCGCTGAGGAACTGACCGGAGCCGTAGATCGCCAATCCACCTGGCCCCTGGCTGGCAAGTGTGCTGTGGATCTGGGCCACCAGCCGTTCGAACGCCTGATCCCAACCGATGGGCTGGAAGGGCTGATCGATCGTCTCCCGCCACAGCGGGGTGGTGAGCCGGTTGTGGTGGAGGGTTTCTCCCACCGTGGCGCCCTTGACGCACACCTGGCCGAGGGAGGAGGGATGGTGCCGATCACCGCGGCTGGTCCACAGGGCATCGGCCTCCACGGGGGGCTTGAGCTCCAGGCCGCAGCCAACGCCGCAGTAGGGGCACTGGGCCCGCACCGCGTCCGCAGCTTCAGCGGCAACAACGGCTCCAGCAGGGACAGCGACCGTCAGAACAAGGGAAGTCGGGAACGGTCATTGCACCAAGCAACAGGGGGCCCAACTGTGACAACGGCTACGAAACAGGGTGCCGGCGACACCGCTCGGCTCACCAACGGCGGTAGGGCAGGAACTTGCCGTTCATCGTCACCACCACCCGATCCCCCTTCGGATCCTCCTGTCGGTCAACGGTGAGGATGAAATCGATCGCCGACATGATGCCGTCGCCGAACTTCTCCTGGATCACGTCCTTGAGGGGCAGGCCATAGACCTGCAGGATCTCGTGGAAGCGATAGAGCAGAGGGTCGGTGGGGATCACGGGATCGAGAGCGCCCTTGATCGGATAGGTGCTGAGCTGCTCCACCAGGGCGGCTCGGGAGGCCTCGGGCACCGCCAGGGCCGCCAGCAGGGTTTCGGCCTCCTCCGGCGTCGCGGTGGCCTGGCCGTGGATCAGGCTCGCCACCCACACCTCGTCCACCCCCAGGGTTTCCCCCAGTTCGGCGAAACTGAGGCCCTGCCGACGCTTGGCAGCCAGCAGAGTGGTGGCGAGGGGGGAAAGGGCCATGGCGGAGGCTGGAAGCGGGCAAGGCGAAGGGCGGACCCTATGAATCAGCCGCCTGCCGTCCGGCATCCGTTGATACAGCAACCCGCGACCGAGCCAACATCCCCACAACCGCCCCTGCGCTGCTGCCTGCTGAGCGGCGGTGCCAGTCGGCGCATGGGCCGCGACAAGGCCCTGCTGCCCCATCCCCAGGGGGGGTGCTGGCTGGAGCGCAGTCTGCGGCTGCTGGCTCGCCTGCACGTTCCGATCAGCCTGATGAGCCGCTGGCCCGCGCACCTCAAACGGGCGGCCCCCCTGGTGGGGGAGCTGGCAGCCGACGGCGTGTCCCTGGAGCTGCTGCTGGAACCCCCACCGACCGAAGGGCCACTGCAGGCTCTCGGGCGCCTGATGGAGCGTTACCCGCAGCAACGCCTGCTGCTCTGCCCGGTGGACATGCCGGCCCTCGATGAAGCAAGCCTGCGGGCTCTGGAGGGCGCCGCCGCGGGGTCTCCCGGGATCTGGATCAGCCGCGCCGATCGCCCCCAACCGCTACTGGGGATCTATCCCAGCGATCCCGACCGCCGCCACCGACTGAGCCAGGCCCTGGCCGCAGGCGAACGCAGCCTGCAGCGCTGGCTGGCCGGGGAGGAGGTGCGGCAGCTGCCGCTGGGCGCCGCGGCCCTGGCCAACGTCAACACCCCGGAGGAGCTCCGGAACCTGAACACCTCCCGAACCTGACGGCCACCCGGCCATGATCGTCTGCGGAAGCCGCCCTCCCTGTGAGTTCCTTTCCCGCACCATCACCGGAAGGAACTCCTGCAGCCCGGCTGCTCGACCGGCATGGACGTCCCCCGGGGGTGCTGCGGCTGTCGCTGACGGCCCGCTGCAACCTGGCCTGCCCCTACTGCCTGCCGGATGGACAGGAACCGGAAGGTCTGCTCTCCCTGGAGCAACGCCTTGCCGTGGTGGAAGCCGCCGTGGCCCTTGGCTTCCACAGCCTGCGGCTGACGGGGGGGGAACCGTTGCTGCATCCAGGCCTCACGGAACTGGTGGCCGCCGTTCAGCCCCTGCGCAGAGCGGGCCTGCGGCAGATCGCGGTCACCAGCAATGGCCTGCTGCTGACGGCGGAGCGAGCCTGGAAACTGCGCCAGGCGGGCCTGGATCGGCTCACGATCAGTCTCGATGGCACCACCGCCACCAGTGTGGCGCGCATGGCCGGGCTGAAGGAGACCTCCGCTGGCGCCCAGACCCTGGCCAGGGTGCTGGCGGCGATCGATCATGCCCGCGCCGCCGGCTTCGACCCGGCCCGGGGGGAACTCAAACTCAATGCCGTGATCCAGCGGGACCGCAACGACAACCAGCTGGTGCCCCTGGCCAGGCTGGCGCGCCACCAAGGGGTGGAACTGCGCCTGATCGAGGCGATGGACGTAGGCAGCCGCAACGGCTGGACCCCCCAGCAGGTGGTGCCTGCGGCGGAGATGGTGCAGACGATCGCCAGCCACTGGCCGCTGCTGCCCCTCGGGCGGAAAGCCCATGGCACCGCCAGCCGCTGGCGCTATCGCGACGGCGGCGGCCATCTGGCCGTGGTGGCGTCGATCACGGCCCCCTTCTGCGGGGACTGCGACCGCCTGCGGATCACCGCCAACGGCATCGCCTACCCCTGCCTGTTCGCCTCCGTCGGCACCGATCTGCGGCCCCAGCTGCAACCGGCGATTCAGCCCGATGGTCTGCGCGCTGCGATCGCCCGCCTCTGGGGGGAACGAACCGACCGCTACAGCGAGGAGCGCGGCAGCATCCCCACCGACCAACGGGCCTCGCCGGCGGAGATGGCCGTTCTGGGGGGATAAAACGGCCTACTGCACCACCTTGCCGCCGCAGCTCAGCCAACCCTCCGGATCTCCGGGATGGGCCGGAAGGTGGGTCATGTGCACCACACCCCCTTCCAGGTTCCAGGCATAGACCCCCTTGAAGCTGACCAGTGCACCGATCTGCGGCTCGTCCAGCCGGGGAGCGAGATCGATGTTGTGGGCCAGCAACACGGTCTGGCCGCCGCTGAGGCGCAGCACCAGCCGCTGATGGCGACTGCCGTTGTTGTCGTCGCCGAGGATCCGCATGATCTCGCCCTCGGCCACGATCTCCAGGCCGTCATCGTCCTGACCAAGGTTGCCGATCATGGGTGCGGGAAGCGGCAGGCCCCATCCTGGCCGGCCGGATGATCCGCGGATTCCGTCAACCGAGGCAGCAGCTGCACCAGGTTGCAGGGCCGGGTGGTGACGTCGAGCTGGGCAGCGATCAGCCGATCCCAGGCGGTTTCCACCGCATCAAGCGAACCCGGCAGCACGAACACCACCGTGCCGTTGGCCACCCCGGCCAGGCAGCGGCTCTGCAGGCTGCTAGTGCCGATGGTTTCGAACGAAAGCACCCGGAACAGTTCGCCGAAGCCATCGATCGTCTTGTCGAGCAACGGTGCCACCGCTTCAGGGCTGCCATCGCGTCCGGCGAGCCCGGTGCCACCGCTGCTGATCACCACCTGCACAGCGGGATCCGCGATCCAGCGACTCACCACGGCACGGATGCGGTAGCGGTCATCAGGCACGAGCTCGCGCTCCACCAGGCGATGGCCAGCGGCCAGCAGCCGCGCCTGCAGGGCGTCACCGCTGCGGTCCTCCGCAAGGGTGCGACTGTCGGAAACGGTGAGCAGAGCAATGGTGAGGCCCATCGGAACGCAGCGCGCAGCCAACTGGCAAGGACCCTAGGGAGAGCCGCAGAGCGGGACGGACGGATCTAGCGTCCCGATGGTCCTGGGGGAAGGGGCAGCGATGACGGCGACCGGCAGCGGGATGGCCAGCGGCGCCCCGATCAGGGTGAGGCTGTTCGCGGGCTTGCGGGAGGAGGCCGGTTGGGCCGAGCGCGAGCTGCCCCTGGTGGCGGCGGCGACCGGCTTCCCCACCGCCGCCGACCTCTGGCGGGAGCTGGGTCTGGGCCCGGGCCTCCCCGCCACGGTGCGCATCGCCATCAACCGCAGCTTCGTCAACGCCGACCAGCCGCTGCAGCCCGGCGACGAGCTGGCGTTTCTGCCTCCGATCAGTGGCGGCTGAGTCGATGGCCACCCGCCTCGACCTGGCCGTGTGCCCTGCTCCGTTCGCCCCCCTGGCGGAACTGGCCCACTGGCACGACCGGCTGAGTTCCCTGACCGATGGCACCCCGGCCGCCGAATCCCACTTCATCGGCCGGGTAAGGGGCAGCGATGGCAGCGGCGAGGAGCTGGAGGCCCTGGAGCTGGAGCACTACCCGGGAATGACGGAAGCCCAGATCCAGCGGCTCGCGGCCGAGGCTGCCGCCCACCACGGCACCCGGGCCGTGCTGGTGCGACACCGGGTGGGGAGACTGCTCCCCGGGGAGACGATCGTGCTGGTGGCGGTGGCGGCCGATCGACGCGGCCCCGCCCAGCGGTGCTGCCAGGAGCTGCTGGAGGCCCTCAAGCACGAGGCCCCGTTCTGGAAAAAGGAATGGCGGACCGATGGCAGGGGCAGCTGGGTTCAGGGCAACACCCCGCTGCAAGGGGACCGCTGAAGGCAGAAGCGCCTCTGGGTGCCGCGGCCGGCTCAGAAGATCGGCAGGCGCAGCAGCTGGGCCCAGAGCGGGGCCCCGGCCTCGAGGCTCCCCAGCTCCGCCGGCAGCTCCAGCAGCAGATCGGCCCCCTGCAGCGAACCGATGCGGGAGGAGGCCTGACTGCCTTCCAGCACCGCCAGCAGCTCCCCGGCAGGCCCTACCTCCAGCCGGGCGCGGACCAGCTCAGGTCGGCCGGCGCCCCGCCTGAGGTCGGAGGCGAGCCGTACCCGCAGCCGGGGCAGCAGCTGGGGCTCTGCCCCCTCCAGTAGCTGCAGGGCGGGCCAGAGCAACTGCAACGCCGTGATCGCCGCGGCCACCGGATTGCCCGGCAGGCCGAAGAAAGGCCGCCCGGCCAGGTCGCCGAAGGCGAAGGGACGGCCGGGCTTGAGGTGAAGCTTCCAGAAGGCCACCTGACCGAGTTCGGCCAGCAGCGGCCGGATCCAGTCGGTGTCGCCCGCGGACACACCGCCGGTGCTCACCACCAGATCACAACGTGCTGAGAGCTGCTGCAGGGCATGGCGCAACGCTTCGGGCTGATCGCCCACCAGCCGCCGCTCGGCCACCCCGTAGCCCAGGCGGCCAAGCAACGCCTCCAGCAAGGTGCCATTGCTCTCCCAGATCTCCCCGGGACCGCGGAGCTGTCCGGCCGGCACCAGCTCATCGCCACTCACCAGCAGCCCGATCCGGGGACGCAGCCCCACCGCCAGTTCCGCCACCCCGCAACCCGCCAGGCGCCCCAGGTCGGCCGGACCCAGCCGCCTGCCGGCGGCCAGAAGTTCCGCCCCGGCGGCGGCCTCCTCCTCGGGCGCCCGGATCCATGGATTGGCGCCCGCTTCGCGCACCAGTTGAATCCGGCCCAGCGGCGCGGGCAGGCCGCCCGGGTCGATCAGTTCCTGGGGCAGCACCCGCCGCCCCCCCTCCGGCAGCGGCGCCCCGGTGAGGATCCGGATCGCTTCGCCAGGCTGGAGCACCCGATCGAAGGGGGCTCCGGGCGCCGAACGACCGATCAGGGTCCAGACCTGCCCCAGCGGCGGGACCTCGGGCTCAGCAATGGCATAGCCATCCATGATCGAGGCGCGAAAACCAGGCACCGCCGCTGACGCCCGCACCCCCTCGGCGCTGACTCGACCGAGGGCCTGGGCCAGGGGCACGGTTTCCACCCCGCCCGGCAGCGGTCCACGCCCGGCGAGCTCCTCAAGGATCCTGCGACGGGCCTGCTCCAGGGGCAGACCCTCCCGGGGGAAAGGGTCCGACGATCGGAAAATCTCGGCCATGGGGGCTCAGGCGCAAGGGCCAGCGGCTCCAGGATGGCGCCAGGGGCCATGGCGTCCCCCCGTCTTCTCCAGCAGCCGCACCGGACCGATGGTCATCGCCGGGTCAGCGGATTTCAGCATGTCGTAGAGGGTGAGCAGGCCCACCTGCACCGCCGTGAGGGCCTCCATCTCCACGCCGGTGGGCCCGGTGGTGCGGGCGGCGACCTGGACCCGCAGACCGGGACCGGCCGCTTCCGGTTCGGCGGCCGGTTCGATCGTCACCTCCAGGCCGGTCAGACCGATCGGATGGCAGAGGGGAATCAGCTCCCAGGTGCGCTTGGCCGCCTGGATCGCCGCCACCCGGGCCACCGCCAGCACATCGCCCTTGGGGGCCCGCCCCTCCAGCACCAACGCCAGCACCGTCGGCTCCATGCGGAGAAAGCCTTCGGCCACGGCACGGCGATCGCTGGCCGGCCGGTCGCCCACCTCCACCATGTGCACCTCTCCGGCGGTGTTGAGATGGCTGAGGGGGCCAGAAGGGGGCTCGGGCATGGGGAGCGAAGACAGAGCGGAGCGCATCCCGCCATCCTGAAGCGGCGGCTTCTGCCGGCAGCTTCCTACCCTGCCCCTCCGGATCAGGTGGAACCGTGGATGCCCAGAACCTTTCCTGCCTGCGGGCCGGACTGCCGCTGAGCCCTGAGGCCGCCCTGGCCCTGTTCGATGCCCTGGAGCCGGTTGATCCGGCCGATCTGCGCGGCACCTGGCTGGGCAGCAGCGTGGCCACGGGCCACTGGCTGGATGGTCTGCTGGAAGCCTGCCACTGGGTAGGCAAACGGTTTGATGGCCCCGAGGACGTGCACCCCCTGCTGTTCCGGGCCTTCGATGGCACCGTGGTGCAGGTAGATCCAGGGCGGCTGCCGACGGCACTGCTGCGGCAGCCCTGGGTGGGGCAGCTGGCGCCGCTGGGCGGGATCTTCCCCTGGCTGGTGAAGCTGGTGGGCACCCGCCAGTCGCGGGCCCGGCTGCGCCTCACCCGCCACCGGGGTCGCGACAGCGCCACGATGATCTACGACCAGTTGCCGATCCACGACGTCTTCCGCAGGCTCGATCCCCACACGCTGCTCGGCGTGATGGATCTCAAGGGGATGGAGCGACCCTTTTTCTTCCTGCTGCGGAAGGAATAAGCTGCCGCCTCCGCCATCGCCCCTGCGCTTGCCCGCCGTCCCTCCACCACCTTCCCGGCTCGGCTTCGGCACCGCAGGACTGATGGGAGCGGCACTCACCGACCGGGGCCGCCTGCGCCTGCTGGAGGAGGCCCTGGAGCTGGGCATCACCCATTTCGACACCGCGCCGCTCTACGGCCAGGGCCTGGCGGAGGAGGTGCTGGGCCGTTTCGCGCGCGGCCGGCGGGACCGGATCACGATCACCACCAAGTTCGGATTGCTGCCCCGCCAGTACCCGGCCGGCCTGCGGCCGCTGCTGCCGCTGGTCCGGGTCGTGAACCGCCGGCTGCGCCCCCGGCTCGAGGCACCCCTGCGCCGGCTGCGCGGCAACGGCGGCGGCACCAGCTCCAGCAACCACCAGGATCCGGGCCTGACCACCGCAACGGTCCCTGCCCCCCCCACGCCGCCGCTTCCCTACACGCGCGAAGCGATCCGCAGCCATGTGGAGACCAGCCTCCGCAAGCTCAACTGCGACTGCATCGACTACTACCTGCTGCATGAATGCCGGCTTGAATACCTGAGCCCCGAGGTGTTCGACACCCTCGAGGAACTGATCCAGGCCGGCCGGATCCGCCACTACGGCATCGGCAGTGGCCGCTGGCAGAGCCGCAGGATCCTGGAGGAGGAACCGGCCTTCCAAGGGGTGGTGCAGATCCCCGACACCGCCACCGATCCCGATCAGGCCTTCTTCGTGGAGAGAGCCGCGCCGCCGCTGTTCACCCACGGCTGCCTGCGCCTTGATGGCCAGGCCCTGGCCGGCCTCGCCCAGCTACCGCCGGAGCGGTTGGAGCAGTGGAGTGATCGGTGCGGCCACGATCTCGTTGCGCCGGCCGGCCTGAGCGCGATGCTGCTGGCCGTGGCCCTGCACCGCAATCCCCAGGGCTGCGTGGTGTTCTCCACCCGTCAGCCCCAGCGCCTGCGGGCCAATGCGCAGGTGGCCGCCGGGCCCCCGCCGCCCGAGGCCATCGAGGCCTTTCTGGCCTGTCTCGCGTCCCTGTCGTAGGCCCCGGCCCAGCCCGCTGCATGTTCATCGACTTCAACGCCAGCACCAGCACCCCTGAACTCCAGGGGGACATCTGCCTGGTGGGCAGCGGCGTGCTCGGGCTGGCCCTGTGCAGCCATCTGCTGGCCCACACCAACCTGCGCCTGATCCTGCTCGAAAGCGGCGGCCTGGGCGATTCCGCGGACGATGCCGCCGTGCCGGCGGAACTCAACAGCGGCGACATCGATTCGGGGGTGGCGGATTCGCGGGCCCGGGGTTTCGGTGGCTCCAGCCAGCGCTGGGCCGGCCAGGCCCTGCCGTTCAGCGCCAACGACCTGGCGCCCCGGCCCTACCTGAACGGAGCGGGCTGGCCGCTCCGGATTGGGGATCTGGCGCCTTACTACGCCATGGCCACCCGGTTCCTGGGGCTCGACGAACGCCCGTTCAGCGCTGATCTGTGGAACGACCCAGCCCTGAGCGGGCTGTTCGCCCCCGCCTCCCCCCTCGGCCTGAACTTCTCCAAATACAGCCCCCACCCCAACCTCGCCCCTCTGTGGCGGGAACGCATCGCCGCCTCGGATCGGGTGATCTGCCTCACCAACGCCCATGCCAGCCATCTGGAGGTGGATGCCGATCGGCAGCGGGTCAGTGGCGTGGCGATCCGGTCGCGGCAGGGCCGCCCGGGCCTGGTCCGGGCCCAGCGGGTGGTGCTCTGCGCAGGCGGGGTGGAGAACCCACGCCTGCTGCTGGCCTCCGACCAGGTGCATCCCGGAGGCCTGGGCAATGACCATGACCTGGTGGGCCGGTACTACCAGGACCACGTGGGCTTCTATGGCGCCCGCCTCGAACCGCTCGACTGGCCTGCCTTCCGCCATCTTTTCTCGAGCTTTGTGCACGGCCGCCACAAGTTCGTGCCAAAGCTCCAGCTCACCGACGCCGCCCAGTGTTCCCTGCAGCTGCTGAATGTCACCGGCAACCTGGGGGTGCAGCTGGAGGAAACGGCACCGGTGCTCGGCCTGCGTCGTCTCTACAACGACCTGCGCCATGGCGCCCTCGGACGGCACAACCTGAGGGATCTGAAGATGCTGCCGCAGGCACCGCTGGAGAGCGCCAAGATTCTGTATACCCATGTGGTGCAGAGGCGCATCCGCATTCCGCGGCAGTCGCGGATCTTTCTGATCGCCAATGCCGAATCAGAACCACTGCGCGACAGCCGGATCCAGCTCGCCGCCGAACGCGATGCCTACGGTCTGCGCCGGCCCCGCATCCACTGGCTGGTGAGCGACCGCACCCGGGTGGCCCTGGATGCCTACTTCGCCGAGGTGAAGCGGGTGCTGGAAGGCGCAGGGATCGCCCGGGTTCATCGCAATCCGATGCTGGCCGAAACCAACGACGACTGGAAATCCCGCGGCTATAGCCTTTATCACCACATGGGAGGCACCCGCATGGCCAGCCGGCCCGAAGACGGAGTGGTGAACCCAGAGGGGCGTGTGTTCGCGATGCCCAATCTCTACGTGGCCGGATCGTCGGTGTTCCCCACCGGCAGCAGCTCCAACCCCACCTTCACGGCTCTGGCCCTCAGCTTCCGGCTGGCGGAGCACCTGGCCGCCACAACCCCGGCGCCATGACCATGCACCGCTGGCTCCGTGCCCTGATCCTGTGGCTGCTGCCGGCGACCCTGTGGCTGGGCACCGCTGTGCTGCCGGCCAGCGCCGCCACGGCCCCGCAGCTGGTTCTGCACGACGGTCCCTGCAACGCCTCGGCGGCCCTCGGCCTGGGGCAGGGGCTGTTCGCGGTCGTCGATGACGAGGCCGAAGCCCCGGTGCCCCTGCGGATCTACCGGATCGGGCAGGCAGGCCCGCCGATCGCCGTCGCCAGCATTCCGGAAGCGGCAGACGCCAACGCCGAACTCGATCTCGAAGGAGCCACCTGGCTGGAGCCGACCGATGGCAAGGGCAGGCTCGCCTACTGGATCGGCTCCCACAGCACCGGCCGCAACGGCGCCTCCCGCCCCAGCCGTCGGCTGCTGTTCGCCACCCGGCTGCAGCTGACGCCAGCAGGTACCTCGGTGGAGGTGGAGCCGGTGGGGCTGCCCTATCGCTCCCTGATCGAGGACCTGAACCGGGATCCCCGCTATGCCCCCTTCCGGCTCGATCGGGCCGCCGCCCAGGACGGCAAGGGCAAGCAGGGACTCAGCATCGAAGGGCTGGGGGCCGGAGCGTCAGGCAGTCTGCTGATCGGCTTCCGCAACCCGCTGATCGAAGGGAAGGCCCTGGTGGCCAGCCTGCTCAATCCGGCGGCGGTGCTGGAGGGGGCGCCTCCCCGCTTCGGCGACCCCCAGCTGCTGGATCTGGGCGGCCTCGGCATCCGCAGTCTCGAGGCCACGCCCCATGGTGTTCTGGTGGTGGCCGGAGCACCGGGCTCCCAACCGAAGAAGCCCCTGGTGCCGAGGTTGTTCCACTGGACGGGCGCAGCGGCGGACCCACCAAGAGAGGTGGAGGGCGTGGATCTGGACGGCCTCAATCCGGAAGCCCTGTTCCAGGAAGGGGATCGGCTGGTGATTCTCAGCGACGATGGCCACCGACGCCAGGGCGGCGGCAAGGGAAAGAGCTGCGAAGACCTTCCCCCCGCAGAGCAGGGATTCCGCAGCCTGGTGCTGCCGATTCCCGCCCCAGCCTCCTAGGCCACCGCATCGAAGGGGGCACCGGCCAGCAGCGCATCGAGCACCCCGCGCCGATCCAGGCTGTGGAGGGCATCACAGCCACCGATGTGCTGATCGTTGATGAAGATCTGGGGCAGGGAACGCCGACCATCGGAGCCGCGGGCCACCATCG
Organism: Cyanobium sp.; assembly: GCA_040399125.1. Lineage (GTDB taxonomy): Bacteria > Cyanobacteriota > Cyanobacteriia > PCC-6307 > Cyanobiaceae > Cyanobium. The sequence continues at coordinate 16,558 of JBBASR010000034.1, forward strand.
CGGCACGGGCGGCCTCATCGCCATCGATCACGTATTCGCTGTAGGCAACTCCCTTGCGATCCAGGAGCCGCAACGCCCTCACGCAGAACGGGCAGCCGGTCCAGGTATAGATCTCGACCTTGGCCATAGGAGGCGGCAGGACATCACTGAGTGCCAACCTAACCAGCGAGGCCCTGGCCCCGCAGGCCGCGCAGCGCACCACTAGCCCATGCAGCAGCAGACGACGGCCCAGCCACCAGCTCCCGCACCGGTGCGGGGCGTCTGGCTCTCCAATGTCGACTGCGACGCTCTCCACAGCCGGGAGGGAATCGAGACCGCCATCGCCCTGATCGCGGACACCGGCTTCAGCCATGTCTTCCCCGTGGTCTGGAACCGGGGCCTCACCCTGTTCCCCAGCCGCACCATCGAGGCCCTGCTCGGCCCGGAGCTGGCGATCGCACCGGCCTGGCGCGGCCGGGATCCACTGGCCGAAATCGTGAACGCCGCCGAACACCATGGCCTGCAGGTCATCCCCTGGTTCGAATACGGCTTCGCCGGCGGCCACACCATCCAGGGGGGGCCGCTGCTGGCGGTCCGCCCCGACTGGGCCTCCTGCAACCGCCAGCAGCAGCTGGTGCGCCGCAACGGCTTCGAGTGGCTGAACGGCTTCGATCCCGCCGTGCAGGATTTCATCAGCGACCTGATCCTGGAGGTGGTGCGCACCTATCCGGTGGCCGGCATCCAGGGGGATGACCGGCTCCCGGCCCAGCCGGTCCAGGCCGGCCACGATCCCGCCACCCTGGCCGCCTACCTGGCAGCCACGGGGCGACGACCGGGCCGTGACCACGACGCCGCCTGGACAACCTGGCGGTGTGACCAGCTCACCGGGTTCCTGGTCCGCCTGCGGCAACGGATCAAGGCCCTGCGGCCGGACTGCCTGCTTTCCCTGGCGCCGGGTCCCCACCCCTTCGCGCGCCGCGAGTACCTCCAGGACTGGCCCACCTGGCTGGATCAGGGCCTGGTGGACCTGCTGCACCCCCAGCTATACCTGCGCGGCCCCGCCTGGGCCTACCGCCGACTGCTGGACCACAGCCTCAGCGCTGCGGGGGTGCAGGCCGATCCTTCCCGACGCCAGCGCATGGCGCCGGGTCTGCTGCTGAAGGTGGGCGACCACGTGGCCAGCCCGGAAAGGATCTGGCAGTGCATCGAAGCCAACCGGGCCCGGGGCGTGAACGGAGAGGTGCTGTTCCACTACGAGGGCCTGGTGGCCAACGGAGGCGCCTGCGCCCGCCTGTTGCAGCAGAAGGGGTACGGCCGCAGCGGCGGCAGCTGAGGCGACGGGAGCGCCATCGTGGGAGCACCAGGCCAGCTTCGCCGTGCCCCCTGCCCTTCCGGAGTCCAGCCCTTCCCCCCAGCAACTGGCCGCCGCCGAAGCCTGCTGCCATCGCCTGGCGGGCCACCTTTTCCCGTGGGATATCACCCGCTCACTCGAGCTGGCCCTGCTGCGCACTTTTAGTGTCCCCTCGATCTCGGGGCTGCTGGTTCAGACCGGCGAGTTCGAGCAACGCCCGCGCAAGCGCTACGACGACACCGGCTTGATGGTGGCCGAACTGCTTCGCCATGGGCTGAACAGTGCGGCCGGCTCAGCCGTGATCGAACGCATGAACCGGATTCATGGCCACTACGCGATCAGCAACGACGACTTCCTTTACGTGCTCTCCACCTTCGTGGCCGAACCGATCCGCTGGATCGCCCGATATGGCTGGAGAGCCCTGAGCCAGGAGGAACAGCAGCACTTGTTTGTGTTCTGGCAGGCGGTGGGCGAACGGATGGGCCTGCACCACCTCCCCGCCAGCCTGGAAGAGCTGCTCAGCCTCAACAGGCGGGTGGAAAGCGAATCCTTCGCCTATGCCGAAAGCAATCGCAGGGTGGCGGATGCCACCCTGACCATGCTCCTCTCGGACTGGCCGGCAGGCCTGCGACCACTGCTGCGCACCACCCTGATGGGCCTCCTGGACGCGCCGTTATGCGACAGCCTCGGCTGGTCCCGCCCGCCTACCGGCATCGAACAGCTGGTGCTGCTGGCCCTGCGGACACGCAGCCGCAGCAGTGGGATGAGCCAATGGCTACGCCAGGGGCTGGGGCAGGAGGGGCGCAGCCACTTTTATTCCCAGAGCCCCACCCCCAGCTACGGCGCCAGCTTCCGCCTCGAGCAACTCGGCCCGCCGACCCTGCTCGACCGGCTCAACCGCCCCTGAGGACCGCCTGCGGGAAGGGGAATCCTCAGCGCCGCCGTCCGGGCCGATCGCCCTCGTTTTCACCGGTGGGGCTGCAGGCCATCGGGCCCACACAGGCCACCACGGGATAGGGAGGCTCCTGGCTCAGGAAGCCGCTTTGATCACGGCAGACATAACGCACCGCCCCGTTCCGATCGCGGGCCTGGGGAGCAGGCACCGGCACGAAACGCCCGGTCTCCAGACAGGCCAGGGCGGCACCCAGGCCGTAGTCAGCGGAGGCAACCGGCGCTGGGGTGACCTCGCGGCTGTCCCGGGCATAGGCGGCAGGCGCCGGCGGCAGCAGCAGACCGATCACCGCCACGACCAGGCAGAGCGGCAGCACCAGCAGCGACCGAAGGGAGGCGAACACAACGAAAACGCAACTTCGGATGTTCTATTCAGGGACCCCGGCCGGCGCCAGTGACGGGGACCATCCGTAACCAAGCTCCTCCACAACCAAGCTCCTCCAAACCACGCACCTCCACCAGCCGCCTTCGCCGCGCCGGGCCTCAGAACCGGAAGGTGGTCTTCACCAGCGCCCCGAAGTTGGAAAATGTCGGTCGGGGGATGCCGGCCTGCCTCCCCAGGCTGCGGTTGATCTGCCCCCAGGGATCGGCCAGGTAGAAGACAGCGGGAGTCACCGTGATCGCATCCGAGAGCTGCCAGCTATACCAGGCCTCCCAGGCGAGATTGCCGTCATGGGGTACGTCGTCGGCCTGCCCCAGCAAGGTGGAACAGATCCCGCCGCAGTCGGTCACGAACGTGGGCTGGAGCACCGCCAGCCCGAGCATGTTGCCCTTGGCGAGCACATCGCTCCATTGCAGTCCCACCAGCCACGACTGGCTCACCATCGGCTCGAAGCCGCTGCTGCCCTCGCCGGGCTGCACCACGTTCCTGCCCCAGCCGGCACTGATCGAGGGCAGCCAGCCGGCCGCGGCCGGCTGCCAGTAGCCGCTCAGGGCGAGCGAATCGGTGCGGCCACTGACGCCGAAGGCGGCCAGGGCCGGTTCCGCCTGGGTGTTGAGGGCCGCCAGCGGCGTGGCGTTGCCGGGATACACCCCCCCGGGGAAGCCCCGGCTGACGTTGTAGGTGAAGGCCAGGGCCCAGGGGCCTGGGGCCACGCCGATCTGCACGGTGCCGGTGGAACCGGCATTGGCGGTGCCGAAGCCACCAGCCGCCGGAGACCCCACGTCGCCGTTGTAGGCGATCGTCTCCGCGCTGATCGCCAAGGCCCCGCGCTTCCACCACAGCCCTGCGCCAGGGCCCAGGTTGGTGTTGTACGCCCCGGGAGCCCCGGCGTAGGAAGCGACGTCGAGGATCGAATCGCCCGGATAGAGATTCGGCCAGATCGCCAGCATGTCGTCCTGGCGCACCCGAGCGCCGAGGGTGACGGTGAACTCTTCGCCGAGGGGGAACTGGTAATAGAGGCGATAGATCGAAAGCACGTCGCCGCAATCCTGGGCACGCACGGGATCGCCGCCCAGGCAGGTGCTCTCGAAGGCCACCTCGAGCTGGTTTAGGCTGTCGGTATTACCGAAGGACGACTGGGCGAAGTTACCTGCCCGAAGCTCGGTCCGCAGCAGATCCTTGCCACTGAAACTCGTCTCGAAGTCGAGACTAAGGTCGTAATTGAAGGTGAGGGCCCCCTCCAACGCCGGGAAGGCCTGCATCAGGGGCGGATTGTTGCCGCCGAAGCTGTTGCCCCCGAGCACGAAGGTGGCCTGTCCCACCAGGCGGGTGGTGGGACTGAAGCGCAGCACTTCCAGGTTCCCCACCCGGCCCTCCAGGCCCTCCACCCGCCCCCGCAGCACCGCCAGCTCCGGTGCAAACTCGGCCAGGAGCCGACGCAGTTCCTCGTCGCCGCTGCCCAGCGACTCCAGGCACTGCAGCAGCAGGCCCGCCGCCTCGAACCGACTGAGCCCACGACCACCCCGCAGCCGGCCCTCCACAAAGCCCGGCACACAGCCATGGCGCTCGATCTGACCGGCGAGGGCCTGGGCCGCCCAGTCGCCGGGTTGCAGTTCGCGGAACGACGCCAGGCCAGGAACGTCCTGGCCCGCCCGCGCCGCCACCGGAGCCAGGGGAAGCCAGGCCAGGAAAACGGCGACCGCCAGGCCCCCACCCCCTGCCCCATGCACGGCTCCATGCACGGCCATCGACAGCAACCTCCGCAGGCTCCCACGCTGCCGGAGCCTGGCGAATCCGGACGAACCCCACCAGAAGAGAGCCGACGACGGTCACAATCCTTTTCTAGGTTCGGCCTGCTGAACAGCCCCATGCTGCGACGACCGGTTTCCCTTGGAGCCCTGCTGCTGCTGCCCCTCGTGGGTCAGCTGCCGCTGGCCATCGGTCTGATGAGCCTGTTCTCGTACCTCACCGATCAGCGCTACCACCAGGAGCTGGAACGCAAGGGCCTGAGAGCACCAGCCAGAGCGTAGACACCTATCTGCGCGGCTATCTGCACAACGCCCAGCAGGTGATCCGGGTGATGGCCGAAGCGGTGGAGAGCGGCAGATTGAATCCCGCCGATCGCAACGCCACCGCCTCCTTCCTCTGGCAGCTGCACCGCACCTTTCCCGAGGCCCCTTACCTCAACTACGGCCTAATCAACGGCAACTTCATCGGCGTAGGCCAGAACAACAACGACAGCCCAAAGTTGTTTCTGGAGGTGGCGAGCAAGGCCACGATCGACAAGCTGGAATTGTTTCCGCTCGATGCCGAAGGGAGGATTTCGGGCCCGTCCCAGATCCGCCCGTTCGGGGACTTCCGCAGCGATGGCTGGTATCGGCAACCGCTCGTAGCGAATCGACCGATATGGACCAGCATCTACAACTGGGTGGATGCTCCCGAGGTGATGGCCATGGGCGCCGGCATGCCGATGCGTCGCAATGGTCAGCTGGTGGGAGTCGCCGGAGTGGATGTCTTCCTCTCCAACATCGGCGAGTTTCTGCGCTCCCTGCCGCTGGAGGCCAAGAGCCTGGTCTATGTGGTGGATACGCAGGGGCTGCTGGTCGCCAGTTCGACACGCTCCTTCCCGTTCCGGATCGTGGGCGGCAGGGGAGTGCGCCAGGCCGCCGTCGAATCGGGGGAACTCGGCATCAGGGACTCAGCAAAGGCGCTGCAGAAAAAGCTCGGCAAGCTCGGCTCGATCAGCGGGCAACACGACCTGGAGGTGGATCTCGAGGGCGAGCCGATGCTGGTACGCATCCATCCCTTCCGCGACGACGCCGGCCTGGACTGGAGGATCGTCACGGTGCTGGCGGAGGAGTCGATCGCCGGACACCTGGAACGCGACCTGCTGACCAACCTGTTGGTGGCGATCATGATCATGGGCATTTCCGTGGCCCTGGGGCTCTCCTCCCTGCGCCGCATCCGCGCCACCCTGGCTTCCCTGACCGCCGCCTCCGAGGCCCTCACCGCCGGTGACCTCCACACGGAGGTACCTCCACCCGCGATCCGGGAACTCACCCCGCTGGCCGAGAGCTTCAATGCGATGGGTCGTCAGCTGCGGGAAAGCTTTGGGCAGCTGGAGGCCCAGAACGCCAGCGTGCAACAGGCGGTGGTCGAGCGCACCCTGGAGCTGAGCCAAGCCAACCAGAGGCTGGAGGAGGAAATCGCCAAACGCAGCGAAGCGGAACTGGAGCTGCGCCGTGCCAATGCCGAACTGGAGCTGGTAGCGAACACCGATCGACTCACCGGCATCGCCAACCGCCACCTGTTCGACAGACTGCTCGAACAGGAATGGAAGCGCCATGGCAGGGAGAAACAGTCCCTTTCCCTGCTGCTGCTTGATGTGGACCATTTCAAGGAGTACAACGACACCCACGGACATCTGGCGGGGGACACCTGCCTGATGGAGGTGGCCAGAGCCATTGAGTCCGGCCTGCAACGACGCTCGGATCTGCCGGCGCGCTTCGGCGGCGAGGAATTCGTGGTGCTGCTGCCCAACACCGACAGCCGCGGAGGTCTGGCCGTGGCCGAACGGATCCAGAGGGCCCTGCGGGAGCGATGCCTGCATCGACCGCAGGAAGCGGCTCCGGAATTCGTGACGGCCAGCATCGGCATCGCATCGCTCCAACCGCGGGCGGGCCAGCAACCGGAACGGCTCCTGGCCCTGGCCGATGCAGCGCTCTACCGCGCCAAGGCAGCCGGCCGCGACACCTGCTGTCTCTGATCCTGTCGCTGATCCACGCCGTTACCGTGCAGATCCACGGGGGTGGTGGAGGGGGCAGGCCAGCGGGTAGCCACCCGGTGATAACTCACCGGTCGCGGAGTCAGCCACATCACGGCCCGCAGTCCATCGGTGAAGTAGGGATCACCGGTGTAATTGCTACGTGGCTGCTCGAACGGCGCTTCCCCCACCCCCTTCAACAGCCCGAACCGCTCCAGGCCCTCGGAGAAGAAAAGATCCTGGAGCAGATACCAGCGGGTTTCATCCACGGAAGGATCGATCTTGTGGGTGGTGATGGTCTTGGCGGTCAGACGCACGCCGATGTCCCGACTGATCTGCCCCACCCAGACCGAGGTGCCGTTCACCGTCACAGGAGCCAGCCACAACCGCATGTGGTTCCGCTGGTTCACATCCTCCCGACCCTTCTGCAGTGCGATGTCCTGGCGACGGTTGAACACATACAGCGACGACACCGGTGCATAGCGATAACGACTACCGAGCAACGACGAATGGATCGTCTGCCAGAGCGATCCCACGGTGAGCGCCTGGGTCACGTGCCAGCCACGCCGGGCCAGCGGCGCGAAGATCGTGTCCCGGTCCCCCACCAGCACGATGTTGAGGGGGTCAGCAGGGGTCCTGCGGTCACCGCCGAGGGCGCAGCAAGGCAGGGTTTTCTCGACCCACTGCCGCAACCCCTCTTCGCTCAGATCCCTGGTCCGGGCGGTGGAAGCCAGTTTGTCCCAGTCCACCTTCTGGAAATCGGTCTTGATGCCGGGCACCTGGGCCAGGAAGGAAAAGCGACGCACCCGCTGCTTGCCTGCCCCCACCAGTTCGATGCTGGCGAACTTCATCCCCTCATCGCGGTGCGTGAAGATGAAACCGGCAACGGTCTGCCCCGGCTCCACGAACATCGGCAACCCGAGATGGTGGAGATGCTGATCAATGCGGGTGTTCGTGGCCGGGGTGAAGGCACCGTGGCCCTGCCAGGCCACCTCCATCGGCGAGAAGTACTCGTTGTCCACCGTGATCGGCGGCAGGTAGTAGCGAACCGATTCGCGGTTGACGATCTTCACCCAAACCGGCTGGATGCCCCGCAGGGCCACCGGGAAACCGAGCACATTGCGGCTTTCATCGGCGGTGAGGGCCACCACGCTCACGGTCACGCCCTTCTCGGTGCGGGTCTCAGCCCGGCGCAGCAGGGCCGCCTGGTCCACGGAGCGAGGCTGAAACGTGGCACAGCCCCCGAGCGGAACAGCCCACGCCAGCGGCAGCAGCAGCCTTCGCAGGCAACGTGCCGAAAGGCTCATGGTCCCCAACATCCCTTGCCCCAGTATCCCAGCAGAAATGCCTCCGTTAGACATCAACGCCTGTCGGCCGCACCGGAGCGCACCCGACAGCGCTTCTGCAGCGCACTGAGCAATCGCTGGCTGGCATTGGGCTGGCCCTGCAGGCCGAAGGCCTCACGCTCCAGCTGCCTACTGCCGTGGTGATAGCTGGTGGTGAGAATGCGCTCGATCTCCCGCTCCACGACCGGTTCCAATCGGAAGGTCCAGCCAATCGGGGTGAGCTTTCCAGTGGGACAGCTCTGGGCGGCATGCACCGCCTCATGCAGAAACGTCTGGCGACCGATGCCAAGCTCAAAAGCCAGGGGCGACACCCAGAGGGTGCGGGTGCGCGGCTCGAACAGACCGTAGCTGCCCCGATGCGGAGGCAGGGCGAGCAACACCCGAAAGCCGAAACGCCGCAGCTGCTGCTCCAGCGGCGCCAGATCCGCGGGCCAGCGAACAGCGGTCTGCCTGGTCGGCAGTGTCGAGCCTTGCGCCAACACCGGAGCCGAGGCCAGAGCCGGTCCCGCGGCGGGTCCCAGGGCCAGCAGCACCGCCAGCCCTGATCGGAAGGGCTGGCGCAGAACCTGGCCCAGAACACGGAATTCCATCCCCACGGCCGGCAACACCTCCCATCCATACCCTGTGGGAGCAGGTTGTGGCCCTTCGATGACCAATCCGATTCCCGTTTACCCCCAGCGCCAGGGAGGCACCCTGCCCCTGGCCATCCCCCAGGCCTCAGCCCTGCCCTTGCCCTTGCTCCTGATCCTGCCCCTGCTGCAACTGGCGCCGATCCCCGCAGCATCAGCGGGACCGCTGCTGCGCCGGGCAGAGAGTCGTCGGGCCTGCCAGGAGTTCGCCGGCAAGCTGCAGGCGGTGAGCGGCAACCCCCAACAGGCCCAGGTGGTGTATCAGCAGGGGGTGCTGAAGCTGGTGCAACAGTTCGGTTCCAACCCCTGCACCGACATCCCTGCCCCTGCCGCAACGGCCGCGCCTGCACCGGTCTCGGCACCGGTCACCGCACCGATCAGCACCCCGGCGGTCCCGGCAACAACGCCCCAGGCTCCGGCGGCCGCAGCGCCAGCGGCAAAGACGGCATCCAGCCAGCAGCAACAGGCCTGCACCACTTTCGCCAACAAGCTGCAGACGGCGACAGCTAGCGGCAACAAGGCCCAAGCGCAACAGATCTACAGCCAGGGCCTGGAAAAACTCACGGCCAACTTCGGCGCCAACCCCTGCCCGGCGGTGAAACCGCCGCTCTGAGCCCACGGCTTGCCGTACCTCTGCCACCTTTACCAAAGCAGCAAGGCATAAAAAAAGCCACCCAATGGGTGGCTTTT
>JBBASR010000035.1:0-8989 GCA_040399125.1 Cyanobium sp.
CTTGTTGATGATGTCCTTGAGGATCTTGTTGAGGGCGTGGCCCACGTGCAGGGCGCCGTTGGCATAGGGCGGCCCGTCGTGGAGGGTGAAGGCCGGTCCTGGGTTATCGCGGCTCAGCCGTTCGTAGAGATTTAGCTCCGCCCAGAAGGCCTGCAGCTCCGGTTCGCGCACCCGTGCGTTCGCCCGCATGTTGAAGGGCGTCTGCAGGAGATTGAGGGTGTCCTTGTAGGAGACCTGGCTCGCAGTCACGGTGCCGGGGGCGGTAACAGCGGATTATCCCGCTTCGCCCGGGCCGGCGGGGTCGACGGGCTGCTCCGGCGGCACGGAGGCATCGAGAAGTTCCTCGATGCCGTGGAAATCGCTCACCACCACCACCGCCTCGGCGGCCCCATGAACCGGCAGCTCTGGTGCGGTTTCGGTTTCGCTTGGGGTTTCGAGTCGGGAGTCGGGCGCTGTTTCGGCTGGCGCGGGTGCTGCGAAAGTGCCGGAGGCGGAGGCGGGAGCGGGGGCCGTGCCGGGGGCGGGAGCCAGCTCGGGGCGAACCCAGCGCTTGCCGTGGGCAGGCTTCTGGCGCCGTTCGGAGATCCAGGCGGTCAGCCCTCCCAGCAGGCCTACACCGAGCTGGCCGGCGCGTCCCAGGCTGGCTGCCACCTGGCCGAGGCTGCTGCTCCAGCGTTCCACCGACCACAACCGCCGCTGTTCCTCAGGGGTCAGCTGTCGCCAGCGGGCCTGGGTGACCTCGGTGCCCAGCCTGCCGATCAGCAGACCGCCGCAGAGCACCCCCAGCATCGGCGACCCGCTGAGCCGATCGGCACTGGTCACCAGCACCAGTCCCAGGAGCAGCACCACCGCTCCCCAGGCGGAATCGCGGGGGCGGCTCAGTTCGGTGGCCAGGAGCGGCAGAAGCAGGATGGCGAGTCCGAGTGCGAGGGCCAGGACTCCCCCAAGGGTGGCGAGCATGGATGGAGGGCCTCCGGAAGCTGATGGCCATTCTGGTCGTCCTGTGGCGAGAAGCCTTTCGATCCCTAGAGTTCAGCCTCGCCCACCTGGCGGAATTGGTAGACGCGCTGGGTTTAGGTTCCAGTGACTCAGGTCGTGGGGGTTCAAGTCCCCCGGTGGGCATCGGGGTCAGGGGTCGCCAGTCAGGCCCTCTCATTTGCCAGTGGCTTTTCGTAATGTGGGACACCAAGGCGATCCGGCCCTCCCCAGGTGATGACTCCAGCGCTGGCCCCCACATCCGAAGCCGCGCAGGTTCGCCGCACCACGTCCGTTCAGAGCGTGCCCAGGCATCTGCTCGACCCCCCTGCGGCCTGGAACCCCACCGTGGGCCTGTTTCTGAGCGGCTACGGCCTGGCCGCCCTCACGATCTGGGGCTGGTTCGTGGCCGACTGGCCCCTGCCTGTGCTGCTGGCCCTCGGTTTTCTGGCTCTGCACCTTGAGGGCACCGTCATTCATGACGCCTGCCATAACGCCGCCCATCCGCATCGCTTCTGGAATGCGGTGATGGGTCACGGGGCGGCCCTTCTGCTCGGATTCAGTTTTCCCGTATTCACGAGAGTTCACCTCCAGCACCACGCCCACGTGAACGATCCGCGCCGGGATCCGGATCACATCGTCAGCACATTCGGGCCGTTGTGGCTGATCGCGCCCCGCTTCTTCTATCACGAGATCTTCTTCTTCCGTCACCGTCTGTGGCGCCGCTATGAGCTGGTGGAATGGGCTCTTGCCCGTGCCGTTTTCGTCCTGATCGTGGTCATGGCCGCCCGCCATGATTTTCTGCCGTTCATCTTCAACTGCTGGTTCGCACCTGCCTTGATGGTGGGCGTCACGTTGGGACTGTTTTTTGATTACCTCCCCCACCGTCCTTTTCAATCCCGAAACCGCTGGCATAACGCCAGGGTCTATCCATCAAGGCTGATGAATTGGCTGATCATGGGCCAGAACTATCATCTGGTTCATCACCTTTGGCCTTCCATTCCGTGGTTTGAATATCGTTCTGCCTACCACGCCACCCAGCACATCCTCGACGCCAAAGGATCCCCCCAGCGGTTGGGTCTGTTTGAGAGCCGAGCGGATGGATTCAACTTCCTCTATGACATTTTTCTTGGGGTGCGCAGCCACAAACGCCGCCGCAGCCGCCTGCGGCCGATTGCAGCCCTGATGCCCACGCGCCATGCCCGCCGCCGGGTGCTGGAGCTGCTGCATCGCACGGCGGTATCACCGCACCACTGATCTCCTGATCCCCCGCAACACCTGATCCCGCCTATTCGCCCAGGATCCGCGGCACCCGGAAGAAATCCCCTTCACGCTGCGGGGCCAGGTTGAGCAGATCCTCCCGGACCGGGGTGGGATCCACCCTGTCCTCCCGGGTCACATTCACCACTTCCACGGCCCTGGTGGTCGGCGGCACCCCTTCGGTGTCCACCTGCTGCAGATGGCCCACGTAGTCGAGGATCCTCTCCAGCTGGCCGGTGTAAGCGTTGATCTTCTCCTCCGGCAGATCAAGGCGCGCCAGTTGGGCCACCTTGCGCACGTCGTCGGCTGTGATCCTGGTCATCGCCTCGGGTTCGGCACTGCTGCACGAACCTTACCGGCCCGGCTTAGGTCCCCGGTTCCTCGGCCAGGAAGGAGGCCAGTTCCTCGCTCAGGGCCGTGGCGGCCAGATCCAGGAAGCGGGCCCCATGCTCGGCGGTGGCGAGGCTGGGATCGGACCCCATGCGCCCGTCCGGGTGGCGCCGGCGGAAATCCTCCGGGCCGTGGATCGGACCGGCCGGCGCCGCTTCCGGCAGGGGGCGTTGCTTGGTCTGCAGCGTGGGCTCCAGGTGGAGGGTGAGGGCGATTTCGCTGGGGGTGGCGTGATGGCCCTCGCGGTCGCCATACAGCTCGCGGGCCTCCCGCATCACCGGGCCCGCCATGAACCAGTTGGAGAGGCGGCAGCGCAGGCGATCGGCCCCGGGCAGCCCCCGGGCGGCGGCGGTGCCATAGGCCTGGGCAAAGGCGGCCCGGGCGGTGGCGATGTTTCCCCCATGGCCGTTGATCACGAAGATCCGCTCGAAGCCATGGCGGGCCAGGGAGAGCACCACGTCGTGGAGCACCGCCAGCAGGGTGGAGGGCTGGAGGCTCACGGTGCCGGCGAAGCCCAGATGGTGCTCCGCCATGCCGAAGGCCTGGGCGGGCGTGACCAGCACACCGCTGCGGCGCCCCACTTCCAGGGCCACGGCCTCGGCGGTGAGGGCATCGGTGCCGATCGCCCCGGTGGGTCCGTGCTGTTCGGTGGATCCGAGCGGCACGATCACGCCCCGGCAGCGTTCGAGGTAGCTCTCCACCTCGGGCCAGCTGCGCAGTTGGAGCCGGATCGCCTCAAGGCTGCCGGCAGGGGACGAGCCTGGGCTGGAGGAACTCGACATGGTGTTGGATCACACGGCAGGCAAGGCCGTTCTGCCTAGGATCAACCCTATTCGCCGTGCCGCGATGCTGCACCGCAAGCTGGATCGATTCTGTGTGGAGCAACGCCCCGTCTGGGTGTTTCTGCGCGATCAGCAGCGCTGGATTGAGGAAGCGCTGGTGGTGTCGATCGAGGGGGACCTGGTCACCTTCCGCTACGACGACGAGGACGACGACGAACGCCACAGCTGGGAGGAGAGCGTGCGGCTGGAATCGATCGGGGCGGTGAGCACTCGTCTGGCCTGCGTCAGTCGCAGCATCGACGTGGAGGACATCACCACCACCGGCGACTGCCCGGAGGCCGAACGGCTGGGCAGTCCCTGAGGGTCAGCTCAGTGGGCCGTGCCGTTGCCGTCGTAGTCGTCGGTGTCGTAGTACCCGCCTTTGGTGCCGAAGAACAGGGTGGTGAGGCAGAACAGGCCACTCAGGACCAGCAACACCGAACCAAGCGAAAAGCCATCGGTTTCCACGGGCAGCGGCCGGCACGGCCGGCGGGGAATCGTGGCCCCACTCTGACGGCGATCCCCGGCCGGCGGGGCCCTGTTCACGCGCCTGTCACGGCGCGGACACGGGCTTCCCGTTCCTCCAGGCCCCGTTCGTAGCCCTTGCCCTTGCCTGCCCTCCCCCAGCCCTTCTTCGCCCGCCCCGCCGAGCTTGTGGCACCGGAGCTGATCGGCTGTCTGCTGGTGAAGCGCCAGGCCGCTGGTGAGTTGCTGTGGGGCGTGATTGTGGAAACGGAGGCGTACTGCCAGAGCGAGCCGGCCTGCCACGGCTATCGCCGTCGTACCCCCAGCAACGAAACCCTGTTTGGTGAGCCCGGGCGGTTTTATGTCTATGTGAGCTATGGCATTCACCACTGCGTGAACGTGGTCACGGATCGCTCCGGATGGGCCAGCGGCGTGCTGCTGCGGGCGGCGGCCCTGCCCGGGGGGCCGGAAGGGCAGGCGGCGGGCCCCGGTCTGCTGGCCCGCTGTTTCGGCCTCGATCGCGGTGACGACGGCCGGCCGGTGAGCGCAGAGGCGGGGCTGTGGCTGGCGCCGCGTCCGCCGGCCGTGGCGCAGCTGCTGGCGGAGGAGGCCAGCCGGGGCCAGGGGCCCCTGAGGCAGGCTGTGCGCATCGGTGTTTCCCAGGGGCAGGACCTCCCCTGGCGCTGGTATTTCGCCGCCAGCCGCTGCGTCAGCCGCCGGGCCCCGGGGGATCGGCGGCCCCGCAGCGACCGCCTTGCCCCCCTGCTCCTTGAGCCGCGGGGGCCGCTGCCGGCTGGCGCGGGACCCGGCGGCGCCTACGGTTGGAACGTCTCGTGAAGCGTGCGACTTGAGCGGCTGGAGCCACCGCCATGTGCTCGACCTGGCGTCCTTTTCGGTCGCCGATTTCGCCACTGTTCTGGAATTGGCCCAGCGCTTCCGGCTCCTGCCCCAGGCAGGGGCCCGCAAGCTTCCGGCCCTTCAGGGCCGGCTGATGACCAGCCTGTTCTTCGAACCGAGCACCCGCACCCGCAGCAGTTTCGAGCTGGCGGCCCGGCGCCTCTCGGCCGATGTGCAGAGCTTTTCGCCCTCCTCCAGCTCGCTCAGCAAGGGGGAGAGCCTGCTGGATACCGCCCGCACCTACGTGGCCATGGGGGCCAATGTGCTGGTGGTCAGGCATCGGTGCGCCGGGGTGCCGGCCAGCCTGGCCCGGGATCTGGATCGCAGCGGCGAACGGGTGGCCGTGCTCAACGCCGGTGATGGCTTGCACAGTCATCCCAGCCAGGGCCTGCTGGATCTCTTCACCCTGGCCCGCCACTTCGATCCCCAGGACCCCTCGCCGGCCAGCCTGCGCGGTCGTCGCATCGTGATCGTGGGGGATGTGCTCCATTCCCGGGTGGCCCGCTCCAATCTCTGGGCCCTCACCGCCTGCGGGGCTGATGTGGTGCTCTGCGGTCCGGCCACCCTGCTGCCGGATGCGTTCGCCGCGTTCGTGGAGGCCCCACCGCCTGGCCTCGAGCGCGACCCGGTGGAGCAGAGGGGCAAGGTGATCCTCTGCCGCAGCCTGGAGCAGGCCCTGCCCGGAGCCGATGCCGTGATGACTCTGCGGCTGCAGAAGGAGCGGATGCACCAGCATCTGCTCACCAGCCTGGAGTCCTATCACCGCCGCTATGGCCTCAGCCATCGGCGTCTGGAGCTCTGCGGCCGCCCGGTGCCGGTGCTCCATCCCGGGCCGGTGAACCGGGGGGTGGAGCTGGCGGGCGACGTGCTGGATGATCCCGAAACCTCGCTGGTGGAGGAGCAGGTGCGCAACGGCATTCCGGTGCGCATGGCGCTGCTCTACTTGCTGAGTGCCGCCGACCCGGAGCTCAGAGCAACTTGAAGCCATCAAGCAGCAGGCCGTAGAGCAGGCCGAGCCTGGCCATGTCCAGCAGCTGCAGGGAAAGCCGATCCCCGGGGCGACTCATCAGCCTGCCCCGCAGCCTGGCGCTCAGCTCGATCGCCAGCACGCAGAGCAGGGCGGCAATCAGGTCTACGTAGGCCAGGGCCCCCGTGATCGTTCCAAGGCTGTTGCCGATCGCGAAGCTGAGCAGCAGCACGATGCTCAGCAGCGAAAGTCGCCGCCAGGGGTTGGTCGCCCAGCGGGTCAGCCCATCGCCGGCATCAGCGATGCGTTGCTGAAACCGGGTCTGCTGAAACCGGACCCGGCGCTGGGGGGAGCGCATCAGGGGGGACAGGAGGGAAAGGGGTGCAGGGTCGGTTGTTGCCGTGGAGCCCCTCGGGAAGGGCCCACCCTTCGGTGGTACCTGCCCTGGAGGCGGAGTCCCCGATGGTGATCCCCATCACCCGGCCCGGACCCTGCATGACCTGTCTACACCATCTCTGGCGTCTTGGCAGTGTTTTCCCCCCACGGATAGGGGATGCCAATAAAAAAGCCCGAGGCCGGAGCCCGGGCGGGTGATGGGGACTCCTGAAGGAAACCAGTGGATTGGCCTCGCGGCAAGGGGGCGCAGCCGCTGGATTGAGCGTCCCAGAGGAGGCTTGACGGCAGCACCTCCGGGGGGGCGCCGCCACCGGCCTCAGCCTTCGCTGTCTTTCTTGCGGGATCCCTTTCCTTCCAGCAGTTCGAGCAGGGCCTCCATCTGGGCCATCACGCCCCGCACTTCTCCTGCTTCGGGAAGCAGCCCGTCCTCCATGACGCCCTGGTGCATTTCGCGGAGCTCCTGGCGGATGTAGCGCAGATGACTCACCACCTGCTCACGCTTGGACTGCGACATCGATGAGGTACGACTTCAACCCCCCCTTTTACCGCATCGCCGGTTCACTTCTGGCCGAAGCGCGCCTTGGCCTGCTCATAGAAGCTCAGATCCACTGCAGATAGGCCGGCTTCTGCCGCCATCGATTCGATCCGGCGCCTCACCACCGGCCGCACCAGGAACGGCACCTCCCGCAGCTGCTGTTCGGCCTCACTGCTCCAGTTCATCGGTTCCGGTTGCTTGCAGAACCCAGTTTCGCTTGGTCAGCCCCTTTGCAAGGCCCGCCCGAGCGTGATCGGATTGATGCGCACCGCTACGGCCCGCAGCAGCCGCTGTGGATCGCTGGCGGTGATGGAAGGCCAGGGCCAGCTCACCACCTCGGCCACGCGCAGGCGCTGCAGGGCCACGTCCATGGCTTCCTCGGGGCGGCCGGCGAGCAGCAGCTCGCGCCAGCGGGCGCGATCGCCCTCAACGGGACTGCGGGCATCGAAGTGCCACTGGTTGAGCAAAACACCGGCGAGGTAGTCGGGCGGGAGCCAGGGGAGGTTGGTTTCCGGTGCCGGCAGCCTGGGTAGGCCGCGGCGTTCAATCCAGGCGACACCCAGGGAGAGATCGTCCACCAGACCAGCATCCACCCGCCCCTCCAGCAGCAGCAGAACATCGGCCAGGCCGGCATAGGGGCGCCCGCTGGACAGCGGAGCATGGCGCTGGCTCTGGCGCTGCTCTCTGGTCGTGGTGTCGTTGGGCCTGGGTAGAACCTGGCCGGTTCCCAGGGCAAGGGCAAGCCGCCACTCGGGGCCGTCAAGCTCTCGGCTCAGGTGATCGAACCACTGCGGTGGCAGGCACTTTGCCCCCAGCTGAAAGGAGAGCCTGAGGGTTCTCGCTGTCTTGTCAGTTTGTGCGGGTTCCTGCTGCGAGAGATCTTCCTGCCGCCGCCAGACCAGAAGCCGGCGAAGCAGCTCCGTATAGCTGCCGCCGCCACCAGCGATGGCCCCAACCTCAGCCACCACTCTTTCGGCGGCGTGCCGGTAGCTGGAGGGGATCCCTTTGTCCTTGGCGTGGATGCGAAGCCTGGAGGCCAGTCTCACGACAACGGCCAGGGAGTCTGTGCGGTCTGACTGGGCTTCACCAAGCGGGAACACCTCAATGAGCGAGGGGATCTGCGTGCCCTGGCCGATGCGAGCCGGGAAGCAGTACCGCGCAAACCCCGAAAGATTCAGCCGTCTTCCGAGGCGACTGGCGAACAGCGCCAGATCGGTGCCGGTCCGTAATTGCCGTGGCAGAGGAAGCAGCGCGATACGCCGCAGCGCATCTCGCACGTCGCTGTAATGGCAGGGTTCATCCCAGAGCGGACACCACAGCTCTTCTGATTGTTTGCCGTCGTTTTCCAGCCAGCTGCTGGAGGGATGGCCCGAAGAATTGTGCTCCACCGCCAAGGTGAAAGCAGCATGCTGGTGGCCATCGCTGGTCTCGCCATCGGGTGCGGATGTCATGGCGTAGCCCTCGAACAGGGCCATGCCTTCGGCGAGCAGAATCAGGACGGCAGGATTGGCCTTGCCCGCCCTCGATTCCTGGGTGTCTTGTGTGGCAACGCCATACCCCTGCTGGCCATCGCAGCGGTTGGCCGGGTCGTAGATCAGATTGTCGCCGGCTTGAATCAATAGGTCGGGTTGATCGGAGCCCTGAATGGCGGCAATGAAGTGCTCTGGTTGCGCGACCTGCAGGGCCTTCATAAATTTCGAGCCGAAATCTGCTCTCCCGAAGGCTCCCCCTGTGCTTCCGAGCAACGCCGGGTAGCGAGCATCCAGCTCACCTTTCCGGTTGTGGAAGGTCACCGCACAGATGCCCAGCCAAGCAGACCAGGCATCGTCGTCTCCGGCGCGATCGAGTGCTTCCAGGAGATCTGGTTTGGAACTTTTCTCGATCCGGCCTGCTGTGCTGAATTGAGGCACAAGAGCTGTTGCTGATTCCACAATTTTTTCTATCTCCTCAAAGCGTGACCCGTTGAGATTGCGGAACTCCTTGCCAGGAATCCCACCCGGGAAGCCACTGTCTTTGTTCCAGGGGGTGATGTATGGAGATGGCCTGTAGCCATGGCAGAAGAACTCGGCGATGCTTTCAATTCCTGCTCTTGATTGAAGATGAAAGTGTCCATTCAGCCAGAAGCCTTGGGCGTCTTGATCCAGCTGCTCGCCAACGATCCGCAGCAGGCCAATCGCCGCGAGGTAGCTCGAAAGAGGGGCTGTGGTGAATGAGGTTTTCATGATGTGATCGGATGATTCAGGATTGTTTTCGACCTCCCCGGATGGAATCACCATCCGGAAC
>JBBASR010000035.1:9089-22477 GCA_040399125.1 Cyanobium sp.
CGTCTGGGCAGTGGTCCCGGTTTCAACTTCCCCGGATGGAATCACCATCCGGAACCGGGCATGGGGAAGCCCGGGCATGGGGAAGCCCGGGGTTTCAACTTCCCCGGATGGAATCACCATCCGGAACCATCCGCTTCTCCGCCGCCACGCTGCTCGACCGCATGTTTCAACTTCCCCGGATGGAATCACCATCCGGAACGACGGTGCTGACGCTGGATGAGATCAGCGACTACAAGTTTCAACTTCCCCGGATGGAATCACCATCCGGAACACGTGATCGACCTGGGGACGGTGGAGGACATCTACATGTTTCAACTTCCCCGGATGGAATCACCATCCGGAACCATTGATGGCCCAGCCGGTGGCGGTCAGGTCAATCGTTTCAACTTCCCCGGATGGAATCACCATCCGGAACTCCGGTCCTCAAGCCCAATGCACGGCAAGGGCCCAGAAGGCGGATCGCGCGCAGCCCTGACCTGCCGGTTTCCTGTTGCCCTCGAAGGGCTGTCCGAGCGACTCAGATCCCTTCCGCTGCGATGGAGCGCGCAGCTCCACGAAGGCACCAGGGGTTTCGGCCTTTGCGGGGGGTGCGCGCTCACGCCACTGCCTCCAGGCGGCCGGCGCCGAAATGGCGGCCCCAGCCGATGCCCAGGGCTGGCAACGGCTTCTCACTGCTGATTTCCACCCGGAAGCCCAGGCTCGAGGCCGCCTTGCGCTCTCCCCGCCTACTGATGCGCACTTGGTCGAGCACCTCCACCAGCTGGGCGCGGATCTCGCCCCGCTCGGGATGGCGAATGCTGATCACTTCTCCCTGGTGCTCAAACAGGCTCGGATCCAGCTTTCCTTCCTCTCCCAGGCCCCAGAGCAGGCTCTGAATCGCTTGGCTGGCCGGATGCCGCTGCAGCTTGCCCTCCCGAGGGGTGGTGTAAAGCAGCATCGGTGTGGCCGTCACCAGCCGGCAGGCCCGTTTGGGTGGCATCGCATCCAGCCGCATCAGCCGAAGCGGCACCTCCACGCCGCCTCGGCCATAAAGTCTGCGCAACTGCTGCAAGGCTTCGATCTCCGCTTCGGTGAACGGTTGGGGGCTCATCACCTCCAGCGCCGTGATCGCGGCCTCGGTCTCATGCCAGCGATACCAGGCCCGCTGGTCCTCGCCGAGCGGTTGTCCGGCCACCATGCCAGAAAACAGTGAGGAGGCCGGCGCCCGCTGCAGCAGAGCACGGTGCAATCGATCCGTCCAGGCAAGGCCCGCTGACGCAGGAATCGGATGGCTGGCAAGACAGGCGATCACGGCATGGTTCACAGCCGCTACTGCCGAGCCGCCCATCGGCGGGGCCGGACGATCCGGGCAGTATCGGTAGTTCAGCCACTGCTGGCCCGGCAAAGCTGGCCTTCCCTGATCCCGCGCGGTCTGGGGGTTCATCATCAACCCGGTGATCACCCCTGCCGGTTGGCTCCCCAGCACTTTCAATGTGCCTGTGGGATCAGGCCAGCAATTCGCCTCCGGCATGGACGGCACCAGCTGCCACAGCGCCGGGTATTCCGCCCGACCCAGGTAGCTCAGGCCCGCCAGGCAATCCCCCAGCAGACTGCGCTGATCACCGGACAAATCCACGGGCCAGGACACATGAATCGCTGTGCCGGCACCGAGCTGTAGGAAGGAATCGATGAACGAGCGCCGCTTGGGCTGGCCCTTCGCGTTGTACATGGTGGGCCCTTTTGTATAGAGCGGCGCCACGGGTTCGCAGCCGTACCCCGGCCGGAATCCCCGGATCTGCCCGAACTCTCCAAAGGGCAGGTGGTAAGCAGGCTCGCTGGCGGCCAATGCTTCCACCATCGCTTCCACGCCCAGTGGCAGCTGGTCGCGCTTGTTTGAGAGCAGGAACGCACCATGCAGGAGCGCCCGCAGCAGTCGCCAGGGCGAGGGGGGGTATTCCACCTGGCCTTCAAATTCGCTCCGATCCCAGGGAGTGGCGCCGTAACGGCCGGAGAGCAGGGTGATCCGCAGGGTGGTGGCCATCACGCATCCTCCCCTTCGTTGTCGTCGTCTGCGGCTACGGCGGCCTTGCTCTTGCCTTTGCCCGTCTTGGCCTTGGCTGGGCTGAGGGTGAGCGCGAACTCGGTGATTGGCGGATCCTGTAGCAGCCCCAGCCGCTGGCATTCCTGCAGTTGCTCCTGCAACTGATCCAGCAATGCCTTCGGATTCTCCAGTTCTGGCGGGATTTCCCCCTGTTTCACCTGGAAGATGCAGTGGGCCCGCAGATCGAGGGGCTCGGCCAGCAGCAGAGCGAGTTTGGTGCGGGCCAGCAGCCTCAACACCTCACGAGCCGCTTCCGGCAATGGCAGGCGCTTGATGCGGCCCTCCGCCAGATAGACGGAAAGCTCGATTTCCCTGGCGATGAATGCCTGGTGCCTGTGGACGATGTAACCCACACCAAGAGCCGAAACCTTGTTTTCGCCGGCCTTGGCGGAATCCTTCTCGGGCGGAGCAAACACAGATTGCCAATCGAAATCACCCTTCACCACGAGTGGGTCCTTGGCGACTCCGCCATCGGTGATCGATTGGGCGCCTTTGGCCACCACTTCAGCCGACAGCAGGCGGGGAGACTTGGCGATGTTGGGATCCAGTTCAGCCAGCTGGCTGTAGAAGACTCCATGCAGCAGGGAGTTGGGGCAGCGCCGGAAGGTGGCCGCCGCGATCCCGTGATCCTTAATGTCCTTGGTAAGGGCAGCCTGGAACTCAGCGAAGTCCTTGGCCTTGCAGAACCAGCCGGAGGCGAGGCGATGCGGCAGCTCCAGGCTGCTGCTGACGCGGGTGCGCCCCGCTGCATCCGTGAGCGTGAGCCGCACGTAGGGCAACGCCTCCAGGCCGGCGATCAGCTGCCCTGGCTCCTCCACCAGGGTGGCTTCCAGGTGATTCGCCAGTGATTGCACCGAATCCACAATCACCAGGTTCTCGCCGTTGCTCGCGTCACGCACAACGCTGTGGCCAACGTCGGCAAAACCGGCCGGCACGAAGGTGGGCAGGAGGGAGTCGAGGGGGAGGGTCAGGTGCATGGTGATGGGGGTGAGGAGGATTGCCAGCGGCGGGATGCACGGGCATCCGCTTCGCGGATCAGTGCTTCCAGCCAGGCGAGGCGGAAGGGGCCGTAGGTGCGCACAAGACGACGCGCAATCGCGCTCCAGTCCCGGCCCAGCGCCATCGGTGGGTAGTTCAGGGCGGTAGCCCCGCAGACCCCCTCAACGGCAGGCAGTTCCTCGCCATCGATCACGCCATGGAGCGGATCGTCGTCGGCTTGCCATGGGAAGGGATCAAGGCGGAGGCGCACCTTGCCGTGATGGCTCATCAGCAGATAGGCGACCAGCTCCTTCTCACCAAGCTGCAGAGCCGCCAGAGCAGAGGCAACCTCATGGCGGAAACCTTGCCGTTCGTGCCGGCTGCCTTGGCCCGGTGCTTTGGCCCATTGGCCCTCGCTGCAGCCGTTGGCCCGCATCGTGGCTTGAAACACGGGGTGGGCCTTGCCGATGTCGTGCAGCCAGGCTGAGCGGATCAAGTCTTCGGCCAGCTCCCTTGGCAGAGAAAGCGCCTCGCAAAGTGCGGTTGCTTCCTCTCGGGCGTCGCTCAGATGCTGTGGCAGCGTGACCGCCACCTTGAAGGCGAAGCTGCGGCGATCCTCCGGCTCCAGAGCAGCTGGTGAAACAGCGATGGGGGCCACCGCCGCCAGCGACTCCGGAAGCCAGCCCTGCTGGGGGTCGTAGCCACCGGCTGCACAAGCCACGGCAGCCACGCCGCCCACCGGAAGCTGGCCGGATGGGATCTCAATCCAGCCATCCCCGCGGGGGATCCACACGTTGGGATGGCGCTGCCGCAAGGCCCGCAACGGAACAGAGCAGAGTTCGCTGTCCTCCGGCGTGGCCATGGCTGGATTCGGTTCGGGTCGCCACAGCAGCGACACATCCCGCATGTCGCCCACCCGTAGATACGGAGAAATGTCGATGTCCCCCTGCGCTGCTGGATGGGTGTCGAACAGGTCTTGGGTGAAGATGTCGCCGCGCAGGCGCCGGCCCAGATCGGGCTGCGCCGGAGCCTCCACAGCCATCAGGTTGCGCACGCAGGCATCGCCCAGGCCATCCAGCCGGCCCCGGGTTTCGTCCAGTTCCGCGCCGCCGTAGGGCAGCTCCTCGGCCGGCTCCACCACGATCACCGCCGCGTCGGCATAGGTGTTGTTGCGGCCCACCCGGCCGCAGCGCTGCACAAACGACGCCCAGGGGCAGAGATCGGTGATCAGCAGCCGGGCATCGAGATCAATCCCGGCCTCCACCGTCTGGGTGGCCACCACCACGCCCCGGAACTCCCGCAGCTGGGCTTCGATGGCCTGCCGTTCGGCCCGGCGGAAACGGGAGTGGAGCAGCAGGGTCGGCAGGCCCTGGAGCTGGGCAACGATCGCCTGGGCGCGCCGCACCTGATTGACCACCACCAGCGTGAGTGTTCCCTCCTGGTGATCGCTTCTCACCAAGGCCGCAGGATCGGCGTTGCCGGCCAGGGTGAGCGGTTTGGCGCGCCCCACCTTCCGCTGCGCCACCGGATGCCCGTAGTCGGCATCGCTCAGGCCATGGCGAGGGGTCTCCGCCGGCAGGATCGCGGCATCGAGGGTGGCGGAGCAGAGCACCAGCTCCCGTGGCGCCGGGCCACCCAGTTCTTGGTGAAGCTGCTGCAGGCGGATGGCCGTGCGCACTGCGGCCCCCTGCAGCTGGGTCTCATCCACCACCACCCGCACATCGGTGTTGAGGGCCGCGAAATGGCGCGGCCAGCTCCAGCGCGAGCAGCAGTAGCCGCGCATCAGCTGGCGGCTCACCACCTGATCCAGGGTGCCCACGATCACCGCTTCGGCCGCCAGGGCGTCGGCGTAGTCGTTCTCGATCTGGCCGCCCCGCAGCACATGCACCGGGATGGCCACCCCCAGCCGGGCCATCACCGCCCGGCACTCCACCGCGATCTGCTCGGTGAGGGTCCGCAGCGGCAGCTGATACACCAGTCGCCGGGGTGTGGATTCAGGCCGTTGCTGGCGGTCCCATAGCCAGCCCACCAGCGTGGCGAGGGTCTTGCCCAGGCCTGTGGGCGCCTCCAGAGTGCGGATCGGCGCCGCTTCCCCCAGCTCCATCCAGGCCAGCTGGAACGGAAGTGGCGGGAAGCCGGCTGCAGCCTCGAAGTAGCTGGCGGGATGCAAGTGAGTGACTGGGCTGATAGCTCATCTCTAGCGGTCTCTCTCGGATCAGGCAGCCCACTGCTGCTAAGACCAACCTTTAGATAACGGAAAACAATGCAGGATTTGCATCATTTTCGGGAGTGCGGTTTCTTTTGATGATTCAGGGTGATTTCTATGGTTTGCCACCCCTGCCCTTTGGCAAGCCGAGGCAGGAGTAGCAGCGCAACGTTGGCAGTGACGACAACCGGAGGCAAGTCGTTTGAATTCTTAATTACTCCGCGCCGCTTGTACGCTGTCCACTACGGAGCCCTGACGCTTTCCACGAAATCAGGGAAACTCCACGCAGGCCCCTATGGATATAGCAAATGCCCTGATTGAGGCCCTGCTGCAGCGTGGTGTTCGCCGGGTCTATGGCGTGCCGGGCGATTATGTGTTGGGCCTGTTTGATCGCTTCGAGAAGTCGCCGATCGAGATGGTCTGCACGGCGGGCGAAGAGGGGGCAGGATTCGCCGCCGATGCCCATGCCCGCCTGCATGGTCTTGGGGTGGCGGTGGTCACCTACGGCGTGGGGGCGCTGAAACTGCTCAATCCCGTGGCGGGAGCCTATGCAGAACGGTCACCGGTTCTGGTGATCAGCGGCGCCCCCGGGGTGCGGGAATCGGATGAGCATGTCCTGCTGCACCACAGCATCCGCGCCTCCGACACCCAGCAACGCTTCTTCAATGAGGTCTGCGCTGAAACGGCCAGGCTCGATTCCGGGCGCACCGCCGCCGGTGACATCACCAAGGTGCTGGCCGCCATGCAAAGGGAGTCCCGCCCCGGCTATCTCGAACTGCCACGCGATTGCCTCGGCCGGCCCCTGCCCTGGCCCCTCGTCCCGCCGGCCCCTCCTGCCCCGGCGCCCGCCGTGGCGCCCCTGCACCGTCAACGGGCCGAACAGCTGCTCAGCTGGCTGCGCAGCCGGGAACGGCCGGTGGTGCTGGCGGGCATCGAACTGCACCGTTTTGGCCTGCAGAGCGCTCTCCTGGAGGTATTGGAGCGGGAGGGCTGGCCCTTCGCCACCAGCCTCAGTGCCAAATCCCTCCTCAATGAGCGTCACCCGCTCTGCCTGGGCCTCTACGAAGGGGCCGCCGGCCCCGCGGCGGTGCGCGAGCGGGTGGAAGGCAGCGATGGCCTGCTGATTCTGGGGATGCCCCTGCAGGATCTCGACACGGGCATCTTCACCATGCAGCTGCAGGCGGACCAGGTGGTGCGGGTGGAGATGGCCGAAGGCCTGCGCTGGAACCAGGGCGACCTCGACAGCCTCGATCCGGTGGCCCTGCTGCAGGTGTGGCGAGAGGCCCCTGCCCCCGGCACCAGGCCTCCGGCGCTCGACCCATCACCCCAAGCGGAGTCGGCCCCATTCGAGCCTGAGGCTGGGGTGGCGATCACGGTGCGACGGCTGGTGAGCGCCGTGAATGCCCGCCTCACTGCCGACACGGTGGTGGTGGTCGACCCAGGCGATGCCCTCTTCGCCGCCGCCGACCTGCGCCTGCCTGCCGCCAGTGATTTCCTGGCCTGCGCCTACTGGGCCTCCCTGGGCTTTGCCATTCCGGCCTCCATCGGCGCCTGGGGAAGCTCAGGCAATCCCAGGGTCAGGTCGTTGGTGCTGACGGGCGATGGCTCCCTCCTGATGAGCGCCAATGAATTGGCGACATTGGCGCGCTATCACATTCCCGCCCTGGTGGTGGTGCTGGACAACGGCGGCTATGGCACCGAGCGGCCCATGCTCGATGGCCCGTTCAATGATGTGCAGCCGGTCGACCACGTCGCCCTCGCCGGCGCCTACGGATTCAAGGCCGCCCATCGCGTCCGGTGCGAGGAGGAGCTGGACCACGCCCTGACGAGCTTGCTGGCCATCGACGACGGCCCCAGCCTGATCAGCGTGGAACTCAAGCAAGGCGATGTTTCTGATGTGCTGCGCAACCTCACCGGTGCCCTGGCCAAGCGGGTCAGTCCAGACGCCACGACCTAGCGGCCTACCGGGATCAAGCCTTTCAGGCCCTGGTCCAGAATGGAGAATAGGGGACTCGAACCCCTGACCTCTGCGGTGCGATCGCAGCGCTCTACCAGCTGAGCTAATTCCCCGACGCCTGCAATTATCACCTCGAAGCCCTTCGCGGTCGATCCCGTGGTGCAACCCCCAGAACCGATCCCGTCCGACCCGGCCACGCCCGCCCCGATCACGCCGGAGCTGCTGGCCGGCTTTGATGAGCAGTCGATCGCCGAGCTGGCCGAGCGGCTGGAGGAGGACGACTATCCCTCCCCCTTTGCCGGCCTCTCCGACTGGCACCTGTTGCGGGCCCTGGCAATCCACCGGCCCGATCTGGCGCTCCCTTACGTCCACCTGGTGGATCAGGAGCCTTTCGACGAGGACTGATCAGGGAAGCCTGAGTCAGGCCGCCAGGGGGGGATCGCAGTCTTCGGGATCGCCTGTCGCGGTTTCCGGGTCGGGTTCCTCCCGCTGCAGCAGATCAAGGAAGGTGCGCAGCTGCAGGCGCGGGATGTAGGGCCAGCCGCCGCTCTGTTCCATCTCGCTCAGCAGTTGGAAGAGCTGGTTGCGATTCTCCGGAAGGCTGTTGCGGAAGGCACCATCCTGAATCGACCGATGCAGCCGCTCCAGCCTGCGGAGCAGGTCGAGCAGGGCCAGCGGCTGGTCCTGAAGCTGCAGGGCCAGGCTCTCCAGGGCCGCCAGCTGTTCGTCGAGCCCCCGCTGGATCTGCTCCTGTGCGGGAAGCGCCCCCGCGTCTGTATCAAGGTTCTGGATCATCGGTCTCTCATACAGGTTGTTGAGAGCGAGCGCAAGCTATCAGGACCGGGCGTTTTCCACCGGTAGGATCCGCTGCAGCGCAGTCCCATTTCCGTCTCTGCGGCTTCTCCCCATGCGTTTCCGTCCCCTGCTGGCTCTGATGCTGGCGCTGTGTCTGACCCTGGTGACCGCATGCAGCGGCGGGGCGAAGGCCGTTGATCGGGCCAACATCACCTACGACGACATCCTCAACACCGGCCGGGCGAACGACTGCCCGACCCTGCCCGATTCGGCCCGGGGCACCATCCCTCTCGATGGCTCCGCCCGTTATCAGCTGCGTGAGATCTGCCTGCACCCCTCCGAGGTCTACGTGAAGGGCGAGCCTGCCAACAAGCGGCAGGAGGCCCAGTTCGTGCCCGGCAAGATCCTCACCCGCTACACCTCCAGCCTTGATCAGGTCTACGGCGACCTCAAGGTGGCCGGTGACAACCTCACCTTCACCGAGCTGGGCGGGATCGACTTCCAACCGATCACCGTGCTGCTCCCCGGTGGTGAGGAAGTGCCCTTCACCTTCTCCAGCAAGGAGCTGGTGGCCACCGCCAACGGTGCCTCCATCTCCACCAGCACCGATTTCTCCGGCAACTACCGCGCTCCCAGCTACCGCACCAGCAACTTCCTCGATCCCAAGGGTCGGGGTCTGACCACGGGCTACAGCAGCGCTGTGGGTCTGGTGCCTGCCGGCGATGACGAAGAGCTGATCAACGAGAACGTCAAGCGCTACATCGATGGCACCGGTTCGATGAGCCTGTCGATCACCAAGGTGGATGCCGAGACCGGTGAATTCGCAGGCGTGTTCACCGCCATCCAGCCCTCCGACACCGACATGGGCGGCAAGCAGGCCGTCGACGTCAAGATCAGCGGTGAGCTCTTCGGCCGTCTGGAGAAGGTCTGAGCCCTTTTCTGCACAGCCATCGCATTGCTGACAGCAATCGTTCCGGGGCCGCAAGGCCCCTTTTTCATGGGCCCGTGGGTGGTCTGGGAGAATCCCCACGTCGCCCCTTCGGCCCCCCGCCGGCCTGCCCATGAATCCTGTCGATACCACCCCGTTCCAGGTTCGTGCTCTGCACGAGGGCCTGATCGCTCCCCACGGCGGCAGCCTGGTGGATCTGATGGTGCCGGCTGAGCAGCGCGAAGCGGTGCGCGCCGGCGTGGACCGGGTGGTGGAGTGCAGTGATCGCAACGCCTGCGATGTGGAGCTGCTGGTGGTGGGAGGGTTTTCGCCCCTGCGTGGCTTCATGCACCAGCAGGACTACGACTCGGTGGTGGCGAACCATCGCACCACCAGCGGTCTGCTGTTCGGCCTGCCGATCGTGTTCGACACCGACGAGGCCGACATCGCAGTGGGGGATCGGCTGCTGCTCACCTACCGCGGTCAGGATCTCGCGGTGCTCACGGTGGAGAGCCGCTGGGAGCCCGACAAGGTGAAGGAGGCGAAGGGCTGCTACGGCACCACATCGCTTGAGCATCCCGCCGTGCGGATGGTCGCCTGTGAGCGGGGCCGTTTCTACCTGGGCGGTTCCGTTCAGGGGCTTGAGTTGCCCCGGCGGGTGTTCCCCTGCAAGACGCCCGTGGAGGTGCGCTCCAGCCTGCCCGAGGGGCAGGACGTGGTGGCCTTCCAGTGCCGCAATCCGATCCACAGGGCCCATTACGAGCTGTTCACCCGGGCGCTCCATGCCACCAACGTCAGCGAAGGCGGCGTGGTGCTGGTGCATCCCACCTGCGGCCCCACCCAGGACGACGACATCGCCGGCGAGGTGCGCTTCCAGACCTACGAGCGGCTGGCCGAGGAGGTCGACAACCCCCGGATCCGCTGGGCCTATCTGCCCTACTCGATGCACATGGCAGGTCCGCGTGAGGCCCTGCAGCACATGATCATCCGCAAGAACTACGGCTGCACCCACTTCATCATTGGCCGCGACATGGCGGGCTGCAAGTCTTCCCTGAGCGGCGAAGACTTCTACGGGCCCTATGAGGCCCAGGATTTCGCCCGCGACAATGCCCCCGAGCTGGGGATGGAGACCGTCCCCTCCCTCAATCTCGTGTACACCGAAGAGGAGGGCTACGTGACGGCCGAGCACGCCGAAGCCCGCGGCCTGCACGTCAGGAAGCTGAGCGGCACCCAGTTCCGCCAGATGCTGCGGGGCGGTGAGGAGATTCCCGAATGGTTCGCCTTCCGTAGTGTGGTGGAAGTGCTCCGGTCGGCAGGCTGAGCCTGGGCAGGCTTGTCTGCCAGGGCAACGCCCGCTGCCGAAGCCGGGTAACATTCCTTTACTTACTTTCTCAGGGAGGCGGCTGCCGTGAAGAAGCGCTGGCGCAATGCGGGGCTCTACGTGCTTCTGGTGATTGTGTTTCTCGCCCTGGGCACGGCCTTCCTGGAGCGCCCTGATCCCGCCGGAACCACGCAGCGCACCCTGCGCTACAGCGATTTCGTGGAGTCGGTGGAATCCAACGAGATTTCCCGGGTCCTGATCTCCCCTGATCGGGGTACGGCCCAGGTGGTCGAAAACGATGGCGACCGCGCCGTGGTCAACCTTGCCCCCGACAAGGACCTGCTGAAGCTGCTCACCGATCACAACGTCGACATAGCTGTGCAGCCCAGCCGCGAGCCGGCTGCCTGGCAGCAGGTGGTGGGCAGCCTGCTTTTCCCCCTGCTGCTGCTGGGGGGCCTGTTCTTCCTGCTGCGTCGGGCCCAGGGCGGCGGCGGCAACCCCGCCATGAACTTCGGCAAGAGCAAGGCCAGGGTGCAGATGGAGCCCCAGACCCAGGTGACCTTCGGGGATGTGGCCGGCATCGAGGGCGCCAAGCTCGAGCTCACCGAAGTCGTCGACTTCCTCAAGAACCCCGACCGCTTCACCGCCGTCGGCGCCAAGATCCCCAAGGGTGTGCTCCTGGTGGGGCCTCCGGGCACGGGCAAGACCCTGCTCGCCAAGGCCGTTGCCGGTGAGGCCGGCGTGCCTTTCTTCTCGATCTCCGGTTCGGAGTTCGTGGAGATGTTCGTGGGCGTCGGCGCCAGCCGCGTGCGCGACCTGTTTGAGCAGGCCAAGAAGAATGCTCCCTGCATCGTCTTCATCGACGAAATCGATGCGGTGGGTCGTCAGCGCGGCGCCGGTCTGGGTGGCGGCAACGACGAGCGAGAGCAGACCCTCAACCAGCTGCTCACCGAAATGGACGGCTTCGAGGGCAACACCGGCATCATCATCGTGGCGGCGACCAACCGCCCGGATGTGCTGGATGCGGCCCTGATGCGCCCGGGCCGTTTCGACCGCCAGGTGGTGGTGGATCGCCCCGACTACAACGGCCGTCTCCAGATCCTGGGGGTTCATGCCCGCGGCAAGACCCTTGCCAAGGATGTGGATCTCGACAAGGTGGCTCGTCGTACCCCCGGCTTCACCGGCGCCGACCTGGCCAACCTGCTCAACGAGGCGGCGATCCTGGCGGCACGTCGTCAGCTCACCGAGATCTCGATGGACGAGGTCAACGACGCCATTGAGCGGGTGATGGCCGGCCCCGAGAAGAAGGATCGGGTGATGAGCGAGCGCCGCAAGCGTCTGGTGGCTTATCACGAGGCAGGCCATGCCTTGGTGGGTGCCCTGATGCCCGACTACGACCCCGTGCAGAAGATCAGCATCATTCCCCGCGGCCAGGCCGGCGGCCTCACCTTCTTCACCCCCAGTGAGGAAAGGATGGAATCGGGCCTCTATTCCCGCTCCTATCTCCAGAACCAGATGGCGGTTGCGCTCGGTGGCAGGGTCGCCGAGGAGATCGTCTACGGCGAAGATGAGGTCACCACCGGAGCCTCCAATGATCTCCAGCAGGTGGCCCGGGTCGCCCGCCAGATGGTCACCCGCTTCGGGATGAGCGATCGTCTCGGCCCGGTTGCCCTTGGCCGTTCCCAGGGCGGCATGTTCCTCGGCCGCGACATCGCCGCCGAAAGGGACTTCTCCGAGGACACCGCCGCCGCGATCGATGAGGAGGTTTCCGAGCTGGTGGATGAGGCCTACAAGCGTGCCACCGCGGTGCTCGTCGCCAATCGACCCGTGCTCGACGAGCTCGCCGACCTCCTGGTGGAGAAGGAGACCGTGGATGCCGAAGAGCTTCAGGAGCTCCTCATTACCCGTGATGTGAAGGTGGCGGCCTACGTCTGAGGCTCTCGTCGATTCCCTGCACCGGCAGCCCCTGCTGCTGGTGCTCAGGCCCCAGGATCCTGCTCTGCTCGTTCCTTTGCTGGAACGGCTGCAGGACCTGGGCCTTCTGCATGTGGAGATCGCCTGGCAGCCCGGCCCTGGCTGGGTGGAGGCCAGCCGCGAACTGCGTGCCTCCTTCCCTGCCCTGCACCTTGGCGCCGCCTCGATCTGCAGCCTGGAGGCTCTTCGCTCCGTTGAAGCCGCCGGTTTCGACTACGCCGTTTCGCCGATTCTCGATCGCGCTCTGCTGCAACGAGCCCAGGCCACCGGCCTCACCCTGGTGCCAGGGGTGATGACTCCCACCGAAGTGCATCAGGCCCGTGCCTGGGGCAGTGGGATCGTCAAACTCTTCCCCGCCTCCAGCGTCGGTCCCGGTTACTGGCCGCGTCTGATGGCACCACTGGGAACTCCTCTGCCGTTCTGCATCGCGGCTGGTGGGCTGGGGCCAGCGGATGTGGAACCCTGGCTGGCGGCAGGGGTGGATGCCGTGGCCCTTGGCTCCGGACTGTTTCAGGTTGCCGATGGGGCTTCCATTGGCTCCCTGGATCTACTCCCCCTACAGCGATTGCTGGTGCGTTTGGGCCGCCGATCTGCCGACGATCGACGCTGATCGTTGCCGTTGCGAGTCTGCAGTGCTACCCATGAGACAGTGGTTCGCTTTTCCATGTCTCAGCTCACCATTCAGCTCAGTGACAAGGCTGATGCCCTGATTGCTCAGCTTCAGAAGGAGATCTTCAATCGGCGTCGCAAGAAGGTGAGTGCCGCCGGAGTGATCGAGACGCTGGTGGAAAGCGGCGCGAAGTCTCAGTCCGACAAGCGTTTTGCCACCTCCTGGAAGAACCTTGTGGCCGATATCGAGAAGGCCGCCAAGGTGGCGGATGCCCACGGTGCCAAGCCCGCCAATCTCTCCGATGAGGAGTGGGTTCTTGTGCTGGCCCACCGCACCCGTGCCACCAAGGCCACCCCCGCCAGGCCCAAGGCGGCCAAGGCGCCCAGCGCCCGCTCTGCCCGCACCGCGACCAACAAGAAGTCATCCTCTGCGAAGCCCACTGCCAAATCCACTGCCAAATCCACTGCCAAGCCCACTGCGAAAACCTCTGCGCCTAGCTCTTCGCAGCCGCTGGAGCAGGAAGCGGCCCCTGCCGCGAC
>JBBASR010000035.1:22577-25568 GCA_040399125.1 Cyanobium sp.
CCTCTGCGCCTAGCTCTTCGCAGCCGCTGGAGCAGGAAGCGGCCCCTGCCGCGACCAAGCCGGCCCGTCGTCGTGCCATTCGCACTGGTGCTGCTTCTGCGGCAAAGGCAACCGCTAAGCCGACATCGAAGAGGCGTTCGACTCGCTCCACCGGCGGCAAGGCCTCCGTGGCCAAGCGGATGGCCAAGGCTGTCGGTCGCCTCAGTTCCGCCCCTGCGCCTGCTGCCCCCAACGAGCCCGTGCTGGTGGGTGTGTTCGCTGGAACCGGCAATGGCACCGGAAGGCCGGAGTCCGAACGGAACTGAGCCCCTCGGCGGCACTGAGCCCCCCCGGATGCCAGCCTCAGCTCACCAGAGGCTGCACTGACCCTGTTGGCGCAGCAGGTGGTCCGCCAGTACCAGGGCCACCATCGCTTCCACCATCGGCACGGCCCTGGGCAGCACACAGGGATCATGCCGACCCTTGGCCTCGAGGATGGTGGCGGCGCCGCTGGCATTGATCGTCTGCTGTGCTTTGCGGATCGTCGCCGTCGGTTTGAACGCCACCCGCAGGGTGATCGGTTCGCCGTTGCTGATGCCCCCCTGGATGCCACCGGAATTGTTGGTGGCCGTGCGCAACCTCCCCTCCTCGCTGGGCAGGAAGGCGTCGTTGTGTTCGCTGCCCTTGAGCAGCGTTCCCCCGAATCCCGAACCGATCTCGAAGCCCTTGGTGGCCGGCAGCGACATCACCGCCTTGGCGAGATCGGCCTCGAGCTTGTCGAACACCGGCATGCCAAGCCCCACGGGGGCGTTGCGCACCACGCATTCGATCACGCCGCCGCAGGAATCCCCTTCCCGGCCGATGGCTTCGATGCGCTCGATCATCCGATCGGCGGCGGCGGCATCGGGACAACGCACGATGTTGCTCTCCACGGCCGCCAGGCTCACCTGGGCCGGATCCACCTGGGCTTCGATCGTATGGATGCGCTGGACCCAGGCGACGACTTCGGTGCCATGGGCCTTGGCCAGGAGCTGTTTGGCGATCGCTCCGGCCGCCACCCTCCCGATCGTTTCGCGCGCCGAGGCCCTTCCTCCCCCACTGCGCGCCTGGATGCCGAATTTCGCCTGGTAGGTGGCATCGGCATGGGAGGGGCGGAAGGCCACCTCCATTTCGCGGTAATCCTGCGGGCGCTGGTCCTTGTTGCGCACCACCATGGCGATCGGGGTGCCCAGGGTCACGCCATCCAGCAGGCCACTGAGGATCTCCACCCGGTCGTCCTCCTTGCGGGGAGTCGTGATCCTGCTCTGGCCAGGTTTGCGCCGGTCGAGTTCGGCCTGAATCGCCTCCAGGTCCAGCTGCAGTCGGGGGGGGCAGCCATCCACGATCACGCCCACGCCGCCGCCGTGGGATTCGCCGAAGGTGCTGATCCTGAAGAGTTCGCCGAAGCTGCTGCCCATGGGCTGAGTGCGCTGGCTTTAGCCTACAAACTGGGCTTCACAGGCCGGGCGGCAGAGCGTTGAGGAAGCAGGAGCGGGCGGCATTGATTATGCAGCGCCTGGAGGAGCACTATCCCCAGACCCCGGTGCCGCTGGATCACAGCGATGCCTTCACCCTGTTGATCGCGGTGCTGCTGAGCGCCCAGTGCACCGATAAGAAGGTCAATGAGGTCACGCCGGCTCTGTTCGCCGCCGGGCCTACCCCGAACGCGATGGCCGCCCTTGAGGAGGCCACGATCCTGGGCCATATCCGTCAGCTGGGACTGGCCCGGACCAAGGCCCGCAATGTGAAGCGCCTGGCGGAGTTGCTGCTGGAGCGTCACGGCGGCGAAGTGCCCAGCAGCTTTGCGGCCCTGGAGGCTCTACCGGGCGTGGGCCACAAAACCGCCAGCGTGGTGATGGCCCAGGCCTTCGGTGTGCCGGCCTTCCCGGTGGATACCCACATCCATCGCCTCGCCCAGCGCTGGGGGCTGAGCAGCGGCGAGAGCGTCGCCCGCACCGAAACCGACCTGAAGCGCCTGTTCCCCCGATCCGCCTGGAACAAGCTGCATCTCCAGATCATTTTCTATGGCCGCGAGCACTGCACCGCCCGTGGCTGCGATGGCACCGTCTGCCCGCTGTGCCGTGAGTTGTATCCCAACCGGCGGCGGCCCATCGTCACGAGCAAGGCTTGAACCAGCAACTCCTCGGCCAGCTGTTGCAATGCGCCGCTGCACCTAGCGGCTTCATTCCAGCAGGGACAAGCCATCGAACAGGCGGCGGCCGGGGGCGGTGGGGGAAGGATCGAACCAGTACTGCTCCACCAGGGTGAGGAACGCCTGGCGCGGTAAGTGGCTGGGGGGCAGGCCCAGGTCGTCCAACATCGCGTCGAGGTTGGCGGCGATGCCCGCCACCGGATGGCCATAGGCGGCGGCGAAGGCCTCCAGGTCTGCGAGCTGAAGAACACCGTCGCTATCGAGGTCCAGGAGGTCAAAGAAGCCTCCCGCCGCCCGCTCGATGAACAGCCGCCCCTGTTCTGGCAACGATCGGAAGGCGGCCACGACAGGGCCATGGGAGTCGATGAACTCCTGCAGATCCACGCTGCCGCTGGAATCGGTATCCCGACGAGCGTTCTCGTGGGTGTAGGTGTCGAGCAGCACCTGCAGCAGCTGGGGTACGGGGGTAGGCCGCTCCCCCCAGCGCGCCTGGATGCTGTGGGCCACCGGGATGAAGTCGCCGGCCAGGGAATGCACCCCGTCACCGTTGCGGTCGTAGAAGCGAAACAACCGGCGGTAGCGGGCGGACAGAACACTTGGGAGCTGCATCGGGAGGAGGTGGTTGAGGAGAAGCAAACGATCAGCCGCAAGTATCCCGCCGGCAACAAAAAAGCCCCCGCCGAAGCAGGGGCCTTGATCAGATCGAAAGACTGGAATCCAATCAGGATTCCGATGTCTTGATCAACCGATCGCAGGAGCGGTCAGCGCCACGGGGGTGGCTTCCGCAGCAGCCAGGTCGAGGGGGAAGTTGTGGGCGTTGC
>JBBASR010000036.1:0-24869 GCA_040399125.1 Cyanobium sp.
CTACGCCATCAGCGCTCTCGTCTGAGCTCTGCTCGCTGTCCTTCCCTAAGGGCCCTCCGGGGCCCTTTTTTTTGTGGCTGCCTATTGCACCGGCACGATCACGGAAACCACCACTCCCCTGGGGATGGCAACATCACTGTTGTTCTCACCCGTTGCACCAGGCCATGGTTGCCGCCGGAGACATCCCAGGAGCTCCGATCAGTGAGGAAGAAGCCCTGGCAAGACTGCGCCAGACCCAGGACCAGTCGCTTCAGTACTACGCCGCCTGGTGGCTGGGAAGGATGCGCAGCCGCCATCCCGAAGCCGTGCCGCTGCTGCTGGCGGCCCTGGGCCAGCGTCAGCCACGGGATCCCGGCGCCGGGGTGGAACACAATGCCGTCGCCCGCAATGCGGCACGGGCCCTGGGAAAACTGGGCGAAGACGCCGCCATCCCACAGCTGCTGGCAGCCCTCGAGGACAACGACGATGGGCTGAGGGAGGCTGCCGCCAGGGCCCTGGGCGAGCTCCGGGCCGTGGCAGCGGTGCCTCCCCTTTGCCGGAGGCTGGCCAGCGGCCCCGGTGGAGCTGGCGCTCCGCGCAGCGACAGTCCCCGACTGCAGGAGCCCTGCGAGGCGATGCTGGAGGCCCTCGGCGAGATCGGGGTGCATCAACCGGAGGTGACGGCGGTGATCGAGCCGTTCACCCTCCATGACCGCCCCCTGATCCGCAGCGCCGCCTGCCGCGCCCTGCTGCAGCTGAGCGGCGAGGGGCGCTGGGCCGAACCCTTGCTGCAACTTTTGCAGGATCCCCAGCTCCAGGTGCGTCGTGCCGCCCTGATGGATCTGGGTGCCGTGGGCTGGCGACCGGCCCTCGCTCCGATCTGCGCCACCCTGGCCGAGAACAGCCTCAAGCTGATCGCCCTGCGGGGTCTGGTGGAAAACGGCGAGCGGCACGCCGCCAGCGTGGACGTGGAGAGCGTTCTGGCCGCAATGGACGCCCTGCTGTGAACCCCGATCCTTCCCCGATGACCTCCCAGCTGATCCAGGCCGTGGAGCAGGCCAGCAGCGCCCTGGGCCTGTTGCAGGCCACCCAGGCCCTTGCCTCCGTGGAGGATCCGGCGGCCGCTTCCTGCCTGGTGGAGGTGCTGGGCTTCAACAATCCAGGCGCCGCGGTGGCTGCCGTGGACGGGCTGATCCGGCTCGGCCCCCAGGCGGTGGAACCGATCCTCCACTGCCTCGATCCCCGCAACTACGGGGCCAGGGCCTGGGCCGTGCGGGCCCTCGCCGGCATCGGAGATGTGCGGGGGCTTGAGGTGCTGGAAGAGGCCCTCGCCACCGATGTGGGCCCGAGTGTGCGCAGGGCGGCCGCCTGCGGCCTCGGTCAGCTGCGGCTGGAGGCCTTGATGATCGAGGAACGCCAGGCCGTCCGACTCCGCTGCCTCGAAGCCCTTGAGGCCGGCTGCAGGGATGGGGAATGGGTGGTGCGCTACGGGGTGGTCTTCGGCCTTGAAGCGCTCGCCCTCCTGGTGGAGCCGATGGGGGATCCGTATCAGCGCGCCCAGCGGGCGCTCGCCAGCCTCAGCCAGGCCCCCGCCGAAGACACCCCCGTGGTGCGTCTGCGGGCCGCTCTGGCCCTGCGCCGCCTGGAGGCCTGATCCCCTTGCCCCCCGCCATGACCCCACCCACCCGGTTGCTGTTCGTCTGCCTCGGAAACATCTGCCGCTCACCGGCGGCCGAAGGCCTCTTCCTGCATCTGCTGGAGCGGGAGGGACTGCAGGATCGCTATTCAGTGGATTCCGCAGGCACCGGCGCCTGGCACGTGGGCAAACCGGCGGATTCACGCATGCGCGCTGCCGCAGCCCGTCGCGGCGTGGTGCTTCCGAGTCGTGCCCGCCAGATCGATCCCGGGGATCTGCTGCTGTTCGACCACATCCTCACCATGGATGGCGACAACCTGGCGACGGTGCAGGCCCTCGCCCGGAAGAGCGAGACCACCGCCCGGATCCGGCCGATCACCGACCATTGCCGACGTTTCGATCTGCGGGAGGTGCCTGACCCCTATTACGGCGGCTCCCAGGGCTTCGAACAGGTGCTGGACCTGCTGGAGGATGCCTGCGAGGGATTGCTGGAGGATCTCGGACCGGATCTCGAACGGAACTGAGGATCAGGCCTGCGCCGTGGTGGGGGCAGGCCAGGCCTCCTCCGGCACCCGCTCGCGGAATCGATCCACCAGAGCCTGGATCACCGCCTCGATCGGCAGACCATCGGTCACCAGTTCGAGAGCATCTTCCGCCTGCTGCAGAGGCGCCACCTCGCGACTGGAGTCTCGATGGTCCCGTTCGGCGATCTGGGCCTCCAGTTCGGCCAGGGAAGGCACAGCAAAGCCACGGGCCTCGAGGTCGAGGGCCCGACGACGGGCCCGTTCGGCCACCGTGGCCGTGAGGAAGATCTTGCACTCGGCATCGGGGAAGACCGCCGTGCCGATGTCCCTTCCCTCCGCCACCAGGCCGCCCCGTTGTCCCATCGCCTGCTGTTGGCGGGTGAGGGCCTGCCTGACACACCCATGGGCCGCGACCTGGGAGACGCGGGCCGTGACCTCGGGGCTGCGGATCGCTTCGCTGACCTCATGGCCATTGATCGTCACCAACGGCTCCCCTGAAGCGGAACTGGAGAGCTGCAGATCGAGATTCTCCAGCAGCGGAGCCACGGCCGTCGCATCCTCCGGATCCACGCCCTGGTGCAGCACCCACCAGGTGAGGGCCCGATACATGGCGCCGGTATCGAGGTAGATCAGCCCCATGCGCCGGGCGAACGCCCGGGTAACGGTGCTCTTGCCGGCACCTGCCGGTCCATCGATGGCAACGATCGGTGAGCGACTCATCAGAAACACATGATCGATCAGGCGACTGGGGCCACAGGCCACAGCCACCGCCAGAAGAGTGAGGCCTTGCGCCTGCGGTGACGGCCTCAGGCTAAGCGCCTGCACCATCTCCACGTACTCAGGAGCGAGGCCAGCCTGGCGCAGCTGCCGCTCCACGCTGCCTACCAGCACCTGGGCATCGCGCTCGCCCTCGCGATACAGCCGCTTGGCCATCAACAGAGCTGTGGGCAGGGCCTGCGCCTGCTCCAGCTGCGCCGGGGTCAGATAACGGTTGCGGGAAC
Source organism: Cyanobium sp. (assembly GCA_040399125.1). Lineage (GTDB taxonomy): Bacteria > Cyanobacteriota > Cyanobacteriia > PCC-6307 > Cyanobiaceae > Cyanobium. The sequence goes on from JBBASR010000036.1 coordinate 3,141, forward strand.
TGCAGGCGATGCCATCGGATCCGCGAACCGTGGCACACCCCTGCACCGTGACCGGCAGAGCCAGATCCTGCACCACCCGCCGCAGGATCACCAGTTGCTGCCAGTCCTTCTCCCCCAGCAGCAACCGATCGGGACGAACCAGGGCCAGCAGTCGGCAGACCACGGTGGCCACCCCTTCGAAATGCCCGGGACGGCAGCTGCCACAGAGAGTGGACTGCAAGGACGGCGGCGGAATCACCCTGGTGAGCCCCTCGAGCCCTTCGGGGTAAACCTCCTGCAACCCTGGGGCGAACAGGGCATCGGCTTCCGCCGCCGCCGCCAGCGCCGCGTCCCGCTCAAGATCCCGGGGGTATCGATCGAAGTCCTCACCGGGGCCGAACTGCAGTGGATTGACGAAGACACTGACCAGCACCAGTGGCCGTGCCCCCTCCCGACAGCAGAGGACGCCAGCGCGACGAATCAACTGCTGGTGCCCAGCATGGAGTGCCCCCATGGTGGGGACGTAATGCAAGGGACGATCGGCGTGGCTTCGGCGCCAGGCAGCCAACTCGGCCACGGTTGAAAGCAGTTGCACCGGATCCAGCCCACTGGGACCATCAAAAAGCCCATCCGCCGCAAGCGGCGAATGGGCAGAGGGAACATCCCCGGAAATCCGAGGATCAGTTCAGAATTTCAAGGCGAACATCTGCGACGCCGCTGGAGGTGACGCCCAACTGCTGGGCGGCGCCATGGGCGAGATCAATGATGCGACCACCGTGGAAGGGGCCGCGATCGTTGATCCGAACCACCGTGGAACGGCCATTCCAGAGATTGGTGACGCGGACCCGCGTGCCGAAGGGAAGGTAGCGGTGGGCAGCCGTGAGGGTGCCGGGGCGCATCACTTCACCGCTGGCGGTGCGGTTGCCGTAGAAGCCGGGGCCGTACCAGCTGGCCTGGCCGGTGGAAACACCTGCGGAGGCGAGCTGGGTCTGGGCGAGCGGGGCCGGAGTGATCTGGCGGAGGAATTTTTCGTCCCAGGAAGGGGCGAAACCGGCTTCGCGGATGGCGACGGATTCAGCGGAAGCGAAGGTTCCAGCCATGGCAGGAGCGGCGAAGCTGCTGCCGGTGATCAGGAGGGCGGCGGCGCCCAGGAGTTGAGTACGACGCATGACAATCGGAACTCGCCGGTTGATAAACCTGATCCCATGGAGAAAATCTCCGATTGGGAAGGGCTGATTCGCTCTCAGGTCGGACTCAGATGGAGAGGCCGGAGAGATGCGAATTCACCGAACGGGTTCCTGACAGGAAATAACGACGAGGCAAACGTAACGGAAGCCCGCGGCGGCCAAAACACATCCAGACCCCGGAAAGACTGATCAGGATTTGTCATCGCTTCCTGAATTTCCCAGTCCCACTGACGTCTCCGCCCCCGGGAGCCCCCTATTTCGATCAGCTCATCTGATCGCCGTCATAAGCCGCTTTAATGGTTTTTCGTGCCAATCCCGGAATCGTCCACCCGCGGGAGGGGTGGAAGGGGTGGGAGGCGGCAGTGCAGGATCGGATCAGCAGCAGCCAGCGGCCCATGGATTACCGCACAGCAGGAGTGGACGTGGTGGCCGGACGGGCCTTCGTCGACCGGATCCGCTCCAGCGTGGAGGCCACCCGCAGGCCCGAGGTGGTGGGCGGGCTCGGGGGGTTCGGCGGACTCTGCCGGCTGCCCGCCGGCCTGCGGAACCCCCTGCTGGTCTCAGGGACCGATGGGGTCGGCACCAAACTCGAACTGGCCCAAGCCCACGGACGGCACCACGACGTGGGCATCGATCTGGTGGCGATGTGCGTCAACGACGTGATCACCAGCGGCGCCGAGCCTCTCTTCTTTCTGGATTACATCGCCACCGGCAAGCTCAGCCCGGAAGCGATGGCCGAGGTGGTGGAAGGCATCGCTTCAGGCTGCCGCCAGAGTGGTTGTGCCCTGCTGGGCGGGGAAACCGCGGAAATGCCTGGGTTCTATGGCCCGGGCCGCTACGACCTCGCCGGCTTCTGCGTGGCCGTGGTGGAGGAGGAGGAACTGATCGATGGACGAAAGGTGCAACCGGGGGACCGGATCCTGGCCGTGGCCAGCAGCGGGGTCCACAGCAACGGCTTCAGCCTGGTGCGCAGGATCCTGGAAGACTGCGGAGTCACCCCAGAAACCCGCCTCGGTCCGGATGGTCCGCCACTGCTGGCCAGCCTGCTGACGCCCACCCTTCTCTACGGCTCGCTGGTGAAGGCCCTGCGGGAGGCCGGGATTCCCCTGCACGGCATGGCCCACATCACCGGTGGCGGACTGCCGGAAAACCTTCCCCGCTGCCTGCCGGAGGGGGTTCACGCCGAGATCAATCCCACCAGCTGGGAAAGGCCTGCCCTGTTCCGCTGGCTCCAGGAGCATGGAGAGGTGCCGGAAGCCGACCTCTGGAACACCTTCAATCTGGGGGTGGGGTTCTGCCTGATCCTCCCCTGGGAGGCCTCCGAAACCGCCCTGGCGATCTGCCATAAGCAGGGGCATCAGGCCTGGGGGCTGGGGGAGGTCAAACCGGAGTCTGCCGGAGCCCTGCCCCTGGCCGGATTGCCGTACTGAAGGCCCCTTATCGGTCGCGGGTGCACTGCCTATGGTGCTGGGCTGTTGGTTTTGATACTGCACTCCGTCCCATACCGTTTAATGCCGTTTGATGCTCCGGGTCTGACGCTTCAACTGACGCTTCGTACTGTTACTGCCCCTTACCGCTGATGTTCGATACTTCGTCCCGCATTACCCGTCGCCGTTCCTCCGCAGGCCCCGTTCCTCCCCAGCGGCCGCAGCAACCCCGCCCTCGGCTCCGTGAGTCCAGCAGCAACTACCGCGAAAGCTCCCCGGGTGGCCAGAGGCCCACATTTCTGACTCTGCGGGACCACGGCAAGGTCTACGTGGCTGATCTGCCTCGGCTTTCCGATGGACAGCTCACCCATATCGCCAAGGAAGCCCAGGAGGTGCTGGACAGCCTCAACCGTCGCCTTCAGGAACAGGAAGGCCAGCTTTTCCTCAGCCAGGCCGAGCAGGACACCCGCATCCGAGCGACCACCAAGCGCGATGTGACGGAACGGTTCCTGGCCTCGATCGCCCAGGAGCAGGAACTGCGGCGCAGCAATCCCGCCCTGCGGGCCGCCGCCGGGGAGTCCCTGGCCCGGGCCTTCCTGGAACTGGCTCGCCACCGCCTGCCTGGCGCCACCTTCGACTCCCTGCTGCAGGAAGCACTCGCCGCCTGTGGTCCCGGTGAAGAAGGGGGTGCATCGACCGCAGCGGAGGATCCCCAGGTCATTCGACTGCTCCAGAGGGATGAACAGCCCCCGACCCGCAGTGAGGCCCTGCCGGTGGTTCTCACCCCAGACCCCAGCCCGGCGGCCGCCAGCTGAGCCTAGGAATCCTGGCTTCAGCGGCTCTGGAAGGGATTGGCAGGCATGCGGGCGGTGCCGACCCTGGCCAGTTCATCAAGGTGCTGACGTTCCGAATCCTGGAGCGCAAAGGCAAGGGCCGAGGCGGCAGCTTCGGCCTGGCAGACCGTGCGCAGACCCACGATCGGCATCGCTCCGTGGGAGCGGCACCAGTTGAGGGCCACAGAGGATGGCGGAATGCCGTGGCGATCGGCGATCGTGGCCAGCGCCTTGAGCAACGGCTGCACGGGCTGCCAGAGCCTTCGAAACAACAGGCCCCGGGGGCCCGCCGGGACATCCCCGAGCGGGCCGGGCTTTCGGGCGAGCAGGCCGAGGGCCAGGGGGCTGTAGGCAATCAGGTCGATGCCCAGCTCCCGGCAGACAGCCGCCACACCCCCCTCCGCCACAGCCTCCGGAGCCAGCAACGACAACTGCACCTGGAGACTGCACAGCTTCACTCCGCGCTCGGCCAGGCGCTGATGCACCTGGCGGAGCCGCAGGGGCCCCATGTTCGACACCCCCAGCTCGGCCACCTTCCCCTGCCGCACCAGCTCCGCCAGCCCATCCAGCAGGGGCTGCTCCTGCCAGGGGGCATAGCGGGCCGTACTCCAGTGCAGCTGCACCCGATCGAGCTTGCCCCCCAGCCTGCGCTGGGAAGCAGCAAAGGCACGGTCATAGCCCCCCCGACCGAGGCGCCAGGGAAAGGGAGCCAGCTTGGTGGCCACCGTGAGCGAACGGAGCTGCTGCTCCTTGAGGCCGGCGCAGAATCTCCCCAGCAGCGATTCGCTGCGTCCGTTGAACGAACCGGTGCCGTAGGAATCGGCTGTGTCGAAAAAATGCAGGCCAAGATCCACGGCGCGCCGGAAGCAGGCCTCAAGCTCGGGATCCTGCTCGGGGGTATAACCCCAGAGGAACTGGTTGCCCCAGGCCCATGTGCCGACGCCGATGCCAGGAAGGGAAGAAGCAGCAACCGGCGTCACAGCGCATCCGCAGGGGTCGAGCGCCATGATCGGACCTGTCCACCGCCCCTGCCTCACCAGAGTGGTCATCCCTATCTCCCAGAGCCCACCGGCACAGGATTCGCCCCCCTCTGCCGTGCCGGCTCCCCGGACCGGAGCCACACTGCCGGATCCGGTGCTGTGCCAGCACTGCGGTCGTACGGCCACCAACGACATCAGCTGTCAGGGAATATGCGTGGCGGATTCCGGCTACTGAACCGCCGCAGGATCCGAGACCTGGGCTGGCTGGTGGCGCTTCTGGTGGGGGGAATCGCCAGCCCCGCCGGGGCGGAAGGACTGCTGGAACCCGCCAGCAACCCCACCCCCCATTTCGGGCGCTGGGAGAAACGGACCAGGAGCTGCCGGATCAAACACCAGCGAGGCCGCACACCAGGCGCGGTGCAGGGCTGCCTGGGCCTGAAGCTGGAACAACAGGAAGAGGGACTGCTCTCCGTGCGCTTCCTGCACAGGGTGGAAGGGTCCGCTCTGGTGGAACGCCACCTTCTGTTCGCAGGCTTTGTTGAACGGGGCCGATCGATGCGTTGTCAGGAAGGACGCTGCACCCCCAGACCGCCGCTGGAGTTGCTGGTCACGGTCATGGCCACCGCACGCTTTGATGCCCAGGGACTGGCCCAGGGGCTACCCGAATCCCAGCTGGCCAAGGGCCACTGCCGCCTGGAAAAGAGCAGAATCCGCTGTGAAGTGACCAGCCGCGAACAGAACGGGCAAGCTGGCAGCGGCCCTGTAGACCATTGGCTGGCTGAGGCGAAGTTCTAGGTGAGCACTTCGTTGGTTGCTCAAGCCCTAACTTCGCGATGCCGTGGCTTCCGGCCGATGCCCCCCTCCGCATCCCTGCTCGCTCTGGCGGGCGTTCTGGGTTTCGCCCTGCTTTCGATCCTGTTCGGGATCTTCACCTGATGGGCCTGCAGAAATTCCACCAGGGGATCGAGAAGGCGTAGCGAGCCATCCACGCTCAGGTGGTTGTCATCGCGGAACCACTGCCGCCCATGGCTGGTCGTTGCACAGCGCACCGTTTGGGTGGGGCAGAACGGCTCGAAAGGGTCAAACAGGTGGAGGTTGGCTTGCCTGCGGGCCACCGGTTCGAGCACCCGACGCACCTGCAGGGATTCCTGCTGGGCCTCGGGGCGGAGACGCTGCAGATGCAGGGCACAGCTGGACGGTGGGTCCGGCCGAAACCACTCGGGCAGGCAGGCCTCGATCGGATAGGGGTCGACCGGAGCCTCAAAGGAAGGCAGGGGCAGCACCACCACCACGGCCAGGCCTTTCGAGGCAAGAGATCGGGCCAGCCGCTCCACCTCCCGGGCCCAACGCTCCAGGGCCTCACCCCCTTCGGCACCAAGGGGACCGATCCGGGAGGAGAGCAGCACCAGATCCCCCCGCCGCAACCTCGGCACCACGCTCTGGAAAAACTGCCAGGACTCCCGATGGCGCCGCTCCCACGCCGCCGACTCCAGGGGGGGCGGGAACACACCACCCCCTGGGGCAAAGGCCGCCACGCCCAGGCCTCGATCGCGGTGCAGGGCACCGAGAAGGGGAAAGAGATGCTGGGCATGGCTGTCGCCCATCAGCAGCAGCGTGGGGCGGTCCCCCTGCCCCGGAGGCAGAACGCAGTTGCTCAGCGTGTCTGGAGCAAAGCGCCCGCACCGGGCCTCGGACAAGGTGGTGCCCTCCGCCCGGGTGGCACGCTCGAAGGAGGCATGGTCGGCCCGCTCGCGGCTGCCCAGATACAACGAGGACCGCAGCGGACCTCCGGCCAGCAACAGGATGCCTGCACCACCAAGCCCGGCCAGCAGGGCATAGGCCAGGGTGGGCCAGCGCCACTGGGACCAGGGCCGATGGCGCAGGGGCCTTTCCACCCAGTGATAGGAGGCCATCGCCAGCAGCACCATGGCCAGGAGCTGGAAAGGCAACGACCACCAGTGGATGCCGATCGTCCAGCGGCTGATCACCAGCACACTCCAGTGCCAGAGATAGAGCGAATAAGAGATCAGTCCGAGGTACACCGGCAGGGGATGGCTCAACCAGCGCCGCACCCTGCTCCCCTGCTGCTCAAGGGCGGAGAGCAGGAGCGTTGTGAACAGCACCGCCGCCAGGGTGGCCCCCAGGGCATGGCTACGGGGAGCGAACAGGGTGGCGGTCAGGGCCAGCAACCAGAGGGAAGGGCGCGCCAGCAGCGAACGCCAGGGCACAGGCCAGCGGCGATGGAGCGGCAGGGCCAGCAGCACACCGGCGCCCAGTTCCCAGAAGCGGACTGACAGGAGGTAGTAGGCCCCAGGCGAAGCCCGCAGGCTGAGAACCACCCCGCAGATCAGCGATGCCAGGCAGAGCAGGCCCATCAGCCAGGCGAGTCGGAGCGGCCCATGGCGAAGCTGGCGACTAAATCCTGTGAACCAGGCAAACCAGGGAAACAACAGATAGAACTGTTCCTCCACCCCAAGCGACCAGGTGTGGGTGAAGGGATTCAAATCAGCCGCGAGGGCAAAATAATCCGTGGCTTGGTTGTGCAGCGAAAGGTTGGCCAGTCCGAACAGGGCCCAGATCCCGGTATCGAGAGCCTTGCCCGGCTCCGGGTTCACAGCCACCGTGAACAGGGCTGTGATCGTGATGCACAGCACCAGTGCAGGCACGAGCCGCCGCACGCGGCGACCATAGAAATCAAGCAGGAAGTCAACAGCAGTTGGAGCCGAGCGCCCTTGCAGAGATCGGGTGATCACATAGCCCGAAATCACAAAAAAAATATCTACACCGAGATACCCAGACGGCAAGATCCGACGATCAACGTGATTGATGATCACGGCCAGGATGGCGAATGCCCTCAGCCCATCAATCTCCGGCCGATAGTCATGGCGCGGGGCCGAGGCCTCCCCCGATGGTGCCGTCATCAGAATCAGCAGAATCGAGGGATGGGCACAGAAAAGGGGGACGCGTCAGACGAGCCCCCCTTGGATGGGTGTGAATGTGGGTGACCGGGTGGTTCCACGGGAAGAGGCGGCACCCAGATTCGAACTGGGGGTAAAGGATTTGCAATCCTCTGCCTTACCACTTGGCCATGCCGCCGAAGGGGGAGCAAACTCCCGTTGACGGATCGTATCAGCCCCGGCATGCCTCCCCGTCTGCTGATTCTGAGCAACGGCCACGGGGAGGACCTGATCGCCCTGCGTGTGATCGGAGCCCTCCACCGTCTCCTCCCGGACCTGGAACTGCAGGTTCTGCCTCTGGTGGGCGAAGGCAACAGCTATGGGAAGGCGGAGGCCATGGGGATGCTGCGCCAGGTGGGTCCCCGCCAGAGCCTGCCCAGCGGTGGCTTCAGCAACCAGAGCCTGAGAGGCCTGCTGCGGGACCTGGGCGCCGGTCTGCCCCTGCTGTTTGCAAAGCAGACCCAGCTGGTGCGGCGATGGGGAGAGCGGGGCGATCCGATCCTGGCCGTGGGCGATCTGCTGCCGCTGGCGCTCGCCTGGGCCAGCGGCAGCCGGTTCGGCTTCGTCGGCACCCCCAAGAGCGACTTCACCTGGGCCTCCGCCCCTCCCAGCGGCTGGGGGAGTTCCCCCGTGGCCGATGGCTATCACCGCTGCAAGGGCAGCGAATGGGACCCCTGGGAATGGCACCTGATGGCAAGCCGCCGCTGCCATCTGGTGGCCGTACGCGATCCGCTGACCGCCCGGGGGCTGCGGCGTCACCGGGTGGCGGCCCTGGCGCCGGGGAACCCGATGATGGATGGCTTCGACGTCTCGCCGCGGCCCGCCTGGCTGGCTGGCAAGCAGGTGGTACTGCTGCTGGCGGGCAGCCGCCATCCGGAAGCCCTCGGCAATTTCAGGCGGCTGCTGGGGGGCCTGCCCCACCGGCCCCCGCAGCCGCTGACCGTGCTCACTGCCGTGGGATCCAGGCCCCGGCCCGAGGAGCTGGTTGCCCCCCTCACCGAGGCAGGCTTTGCCGCCATTCCCCTACCGGCGCCGGACTGCGCAGCCGCGGCCTGGCAGCGGGGGGATGTGACGCTGCTGATCGCTCCGTCACGATTTGAACAATGGGCCGGCTGGGCCGACCTGGGGCTGGCGGCCGCCGGCACCGCCACCGAACAGCTGGTGGGGCTGGGGATTCCCGCCCTGTCGTTGCCAGGTCCCGGCCCCCAGTTCAAGGCCGGTTTCGCAAGGCGGCAGAGCCGCCTGCTGGGGGGAGCAGTAACGCCGTGCCACAACCGCACCGAACTGACCCAGCGATTGCAGGCCCTGCTTCAGAACGAGCAGGAACGCCAGCGGCTGGGCCGCATCGGACGACGACGGATGGGCCCCCCGGGGGCCAGTGAGCGGCTGGCCACCCTGATCGCCACCAGGCTGCTGCCGGAGTGGGGGGGATGATGGGAATCCCTTCCGTTGTTCCGCCCGCCGATGGCCGGTATCTCCGATCGCAACTACAGCGCCGCCTGCGGCCGGTTGGCGAGCCGCCTGGGCATCAGCCAGTCTTCGGCACGACGCAAGGTGGAGATCAGGGCCGCCCAGGAAGGGGCCAGGGACCCGGCGAGCCGGCTGGAGCTGGCCGTGCGGATGCTGGAGGAAGTGGAAGCCGCCGGGGTCGACAACAGCGACTCCTTCACCGAGCAGCTGGAGGCCGTGGGCAACGACCGCAACTTCATGGTGGAGGACTGATCCAAGCGAAGCGCAAAGACTGGTTGATTCCAGCCAAGAGCGGACTCAGTGCTCAAAGATCTGGCCGAAGCGCTGCCGATCCAGACTGGCGAACACCGGGATGCAATCGAAACAGCGTTGGGCCAGCTCCCAGCGCTCCTCTCTTCTGAGCATCGATTCGAGCCGATCACGGGCGGGCAGAAGCCAGCGCACATCGCCGGCCGCGTAAGCCAGCTGAGCGTCGCTGAGCTCCTCCACCCTTCCCCAGTCGGAGCTCTGGGCCTGCTTGTCGAGTTCCACCCCCACCAGCTCGTTGACCACGTCCTTGAGGCCATGGCGGGGGGCATAGGTGCGGGCCAGACGGCTGGCGATCTTGGTGCAGAACACCGGATTCACCGCGATCCCCAGGTTCTCCGCCAGGGCAGCCACATCGAAACGGGCGAAGTGAAACACCTTCTCGATCCCGGGATCCTCGAACAGCTGCTCGAGATGGGGCGCGGCGCCCTGGCCGCGGGCAAGACGGATGCAGCTGACGTTGTCGTGTTCATCGCAGATCTGAACCAGACACAGCCGATCCCGACCGTGAATCAGGCCCATGGCCTCGGTGTCCACCGCAAGCGCCCGGGCTTCGCCATAGAGCTGGAGCCACTCGCCATCGAGATCGCCGTCGAACACGGCGAAGCGGGAGGGAGGAATCGAGGAACCGGAAGGAGCCTGGGCCATCGAAGCGAAGGCGGAACCGACTCATCGTGGACCAAAAGCGGCCGACGGGCGGGCAAGAATGAGCAACTTGCCGCTGATCGCCGATGCCGACCCTGGGTTCGACCCTGCTGCTGACCCTGTTGCTGGCGATTGGTCTGGTCTTTTTCCTGAGGGCCGCAAGCAAGGACCGCACCACCGTGGTGGAGGTGCATTCCCCGAGGCCACCGGTGGAAGTGCTGGAAGGTCTCTCCACCTGGTTGACGGCCAGGGGCTGGCAGACCGAGGCCGGTGATCCGGATCGTTGTCTGCTGCGCTTCCGCGGCCAGGTGGAAGCCAGTGCCCCCCTGGCCCTCCTGCTCTCGGTACTGGGGGGAGTGGGGGCGGCCTGCCTCGGGCTGGTGCTGCGCCAGCTGCTGCCCCAACTGGGATGGTGGCCCCTGCTGCTCGCCCTGCTGGGCCCGGCCGCCGGACTCGTCTACCGACGGCGCGCCGCCCGGCCCGAAAGCCTGGAACTGCGCCTGATCGAAGAGGAGGGTCGCCCGGGCAGCACCCTGCGGCTGCGGGCCCATCGCGATGAGCTGATCGCGATCGAAACCGAGCTTGGCCCCCGCCTTGATCTGGCCAGCGACGGCGCCCTGCTCAGCTCCCCCATCTGATCCTTCTCCTTACTCCCCCAACCCCAGCACCCATGCCCATGCCCATGCCGCGAGCCCACTGCCGCGCCCTGGCCCTCAGTACGGCGATGCTCCTCCTGGGCAGCGCAGCCCCAGCCTCTTCCCAGCAGTTGCTTTCCAACAACCGTGCCGCCGCCAGCAGCGGCATGGCGATCGGCAGCCTGGGAAGCACGGGCACCCCTCCCGGCGGCATCGATCCCCTGCTGGGGACCCGCAGCCGCCTGAACAAGGACTGGATCGGACTGCGCACCGTGACGCCCGACACCCCGATCCTGGTGATGGCCGGCCACGCCGACTCCCAGGGCATCTCCGGCTCGGGCACAAGCGGTGAGGCAGTGGCTCTGCGGGGCGCCGCTCCGATGTATCGGGGCATCAGCGACGAGCACTACTGGAACCTGGTGATCGCCCATGCCGTGGCCAGCCTCGGCCGTCAGCGGGGACTGCGGATCGACTTCTACAAACCTCCCGTGCGCACGATCGTGGAGGGGGACGATCCCTCCACCAACTGGAGCGTGGGCCGCGACCATGCCGCTCGGGGCGGCTATGCGCTTGAGATCCACTTCGATGCCTACGGGGCCTCGGGCGTGGGCTCCGGACTGATTCCCCCCCTGCATCGCCCCTTCAGCACGATCGACGAAAGCCTGGCCCGGGAATTCGGGGCCTACCCGATGACCTTCCGGGACATTCTCGGAGGCCCGAAGCGGGGCATCGGGCTGCTGGAGGTGGGCAAACTCGAGGGCAGATTGGAAGCCTCCCTGCGCGACCCGCGCACCCGCCAGCAAACTGTCAACCGCATCGCCGAACGGGTGGTGACGGCCCTGGAGCTCGGCCTGGGCCGTCAGACCAGAGCCACCGGCACCGCCAGCGGCAACGGGGTCAAGCCACAGCCCCGTGGGGTTCGCAACGCCCGTCGAGGGAAGAATCCTCCAACCAGTTCTGCGGGCGGGTGAACACCTCCGTGAGCAGGGATTCGCGGCTCCCCTGCTCCGGGACGTAGCCGTACTCCCAACGCACCAGGGGTGGCAGTGACATCAGGATGGATTCGGTGCGGCCATTGGTCTGGAGACCGAAGATCGTGCCCCGGTCGAACACCAGATTGAACTCCACATAGCGACCGCGCCGATACAACTGAAACTGTCTTTCCCGATCGCCGTAGGCGATTTCGTGGCGACGTTCCACGATCGGCAGGTAACTGGGCAAAAACGCATTGCCGCAGGCGGAAGCCAGACGGAACAGCTTTTCCCAGTCGTGGGCAACGGCACCGATGCCGCTGCTCACCGCAGCGGCCTTCCCGCCGGCATCGCCACCCTTATAGAGAACCCCGGCCGGATCCTGATAGTCGTAGAAGATCCCCCCGATGCCCCGGGTCTCGCCGCGGTGCTTCAGGAAGAAGTACTCGTCGCACCAGGGCTTGAACACGGAGTAATAAGCCGGATCGACGCTGTCGCAGGCGCCCTTGAGGGTGCGATGGAAATGGCGGGCATCCTCAAGAAACGGGTAGTAGGGGGTGAGGTCGGCACCGCCCCCGAACCACCAGACCGGACCGGCCTCGAAGTAGCGATAGTTGAGGTGCACGGTGGGCACATAGGGATTGCGCGGGTGCAGCACCATCGAGGTGCCGGTGGCAAACCAGCGCTGCCCGGCGGCCTCAGGCCGCTGGCTGAGGATCGAAGGGGGCAGTTGATCTCCCTCCACCTCGGAGAAATTCACACCTCCCTGCTCAAACACCCTGCCCCCCTTCATCACCCGGGAACGGCCACCGCCCCCCTCGGGCCGAATCCAGCTCTCCTCCTGGAAGCGCGCTTCGCCGTCGAGCTGCTCCAGGCCCGCACAGATCGAGTCCTGAAGGCCCATCAACAGGGACTTGGCCCTGGCGCGGGAATCGACGGGGGGGATCTCCATGAAGCAGGCACGCCCTCGGGCGCGAGACATCGGCACACCATTCCAGCCTGAAGGGTGCCGACACAAGGCTTCGAGAGCCTCTGTCATGAGAGCGCCCCTAGGATCCCGGTTCCCCACGATCCGCCCGGACGGATGCCATCTGCCGATCACCCCCACGATCAGGCCACCGATCCGATCCCTGCCGCGAGCAGCGATCCCGCCACGGAGGCATCCGAGGCTTCCGCCCAGGCCCGGTCGGCACTGCATGGCGTCTGCGACGCCGGCAGCGGCCGCAGCCTGATGGACCTGGGCTGGATTCAGGAGCTGCGTCTCCAGCAGGGGCGGGCCATCTTCCGCCTGGCACTGCCCGGCTTCGCCAGCAGTCAGCGGGACCGGATTGCCGAGGAAGCCCGCCGCAGCCTGCTCGCGGTAGCCGGAATCGATGACGTGCAGATCGAACTGGCCTCACCCGCCTCTGCCGCCCCCCCCTCCGCTGGGCCGATCGGTGGCGCCGGCCACGGGCACGGGGCGGGCCACGGGCAAGTGCCCGAACGGCAGCCCATCCCTGGAGTGCGCCAGGTGATCGCCGTCAGCAGCGGCAAGGGGGGAGTGGGCAAGAGCACAGTGGCCGTGAACCTGGCCTGCGCCCTGGCGGCCTCGGGGCTGAAGGTGGGCCTGCTCGACGCCGACATCTACGGCCCCAACGCCCCCACGATGCTGGGCGTGGCGGATCGCACCCCTGCCGTACGGGGCAGCGGCAACGATCAGGTCCTCTCGCCGATCGAGACCTGCGGCATCGCCATGGTGTCGATGGGCCTCCTGATTCAGGAGAACCAACCTGTGATCTGGCGCGGACCGATGCTCAATGGAATCATCCGCCAGTTTCTGTATCAGGTGGATTGGGGCGAGCGCGATGTCCTGGTGGTGGATCTCCCTCCCGGCACCGGCGACGCCCAGCTCAGCCTGGCCCAGGCCGTACCCATGGCCGGGGTGATCATCGTCACCACCCCCCAGCAGGTGTCGCTCCAGGATGCCCGTCGCGGCCTGGCGATGTTCCTGCAGATGGGAGTGCCGGTGCTGGGGGTCGTGGAGAACATGACAGCCTTCATCCCACCGGATGCACCGGAAAAGAGCTACGCCCTGTTCGGCAGCGGCGGCGGCCAGCGACTCGCCACCGAAGCGGAGGTACCCCTGCTGGCCCAGCTGCCGATGGAACTCGCCGTTGTGGAGGGGGGAGACGCAGGCCGGCCCGCCGTCCTCAGCGCTCCCGTTTCCGCCACCGCCCAGGCCTTCCATGCCCTGGCCGCAGCGCTGACCCAGAGCTGTGCCCTCCGGCCGGCCCTGGCCTGATCCGATGGCCTCCCTGAGTGCCAGGCGGGGAAACCACAGCCGGTATCCACGCCGTTCGCCCTGGCGGCAGGTGGACTGGCTGTTGTGGGGCATCCCCCTGGTCCTCACCTTCTTTGCCGGCATCCTGATCGCCAGCACCCAGCGACAGGCGAATTACGCCGACTGGTATCAGCACTGGATCACCGCTGCCGTAGGGATGGCGGTGGCTCTGCAGCTGGCCCGCCTGCCCCTCGATCGCATCGTGCGCTGGCAGTGGTGGATCTACGCCGCAATGGTATTGAGCCTGGTGCTGGTGCGGATCATCGGCGTGAGCGCCCTCGGCGCCCAGAGCTGGATCAACATCGGTGGGTTCTATGTGCAGCCTTCGGAATTCGCCAAGGTGGCGGCGATCCTGCTGCTGGCAGGAGTGCTGGGTCGCTACCCGGTGGAACGACCGGTGGATCTGCTCCGGCCGGTGGCCATGATCAGCCTCCCGTGGTTGCTGGTGTTCGTGCAACCCGATCTCGGCAGTTCCCTGGTGTTCGGCGCCGTGCTGCTGGTGATGCTGTTCTGGGCGGGCATGCCCGGTGCCTGGGTGGTGCTGCTGCTTTCCCCCCTGTTCACCGCCATCCTCGCCGGGGTCTTTCCCTGGGCCCTGCTGGTCTGGATTCCGCTGATGGGCCTGGTCGCCTGGCGTTCCCTGCCCTGGAAGCGAATCGCCCTCGCAGTGGTGCTGGCGGTCCAGGGGGTGTTCGCCGTGGGGACCCCCTGGCTGTGGCAGAACTTTCTCAAGCCCCATCAACGCGACAGGCTGACGATGTTTCTCGATCCCTCCAAGGATCCACTCGGAGGCGGCTACCACCTGCTGCAGAGCAAGGTGGGCATCGGCTCGGGCGGCTTCTGGGGCACGGGCCTGATGCAGGGCTCCCTCACCAAGCTGCGGTTCATCCCCGAGCAGCACACCGACTTCATCTTCAGTGCCCTCGGCGAGGAAACGGGATTCCTGGGATCGATGCTGGTGGTGATCTGCTTCGCGCTCCTGATGGCACGGTTGCTCCAGATCGCCGCCCGCGCCCGTACGGATGTCGAGTCCTTGGTGGTGGTGGGCATCGGCGCGATGCTGATGTTCCAGGTGGTGGTGAACATCAACATGACGATCGGACTGGGACCGATCACGGGCATCCCCCTGCCGTGGCTGAGCTACGGCCGCTCGGCCATGCTGGTGAACTTCATTTCGCTGGGCCTCTGTGCCTCCGTCGCCCGCCGCAGTCGCGATTCGCAGCGGTGGTGGTGACGCTCCAGCAGCTGCGGAACGTGCTGGCCGAAGGTGTTCCCCCCGGCACCGGTGATGAGGACAGCGTGCGCCGGCAATGGTGGGCGGCCCTCGCCACGCTGCAGGAGGATCTGCTGCCCGGCTCGGACGTTGGGGTGTGGCTGGCGGCCCCCCTGCCGGCGCTCTATGAACCCTCCGTGCTTCAGACGTTGCAGG
Source organism: Cyanobium sp. (assembly GCA_040399125.1). GTDB lineage: Bacteria > Cyanobacteriota > Cyanobacteriia > PCC-6307 > Cyanobiaceae > Cyanobium. Next base: position 18,280 of record JBBASR010000036.1, read on the forward strand.
GCTGGGTATGGGCGCCCCCCGAAATGGACAGCCTGCTGCCCGCACCGCCTTTGCTGCCAGGGCGCAGCAGCCCGGGAGCAGGCGGCGACGATGGTCGCCGCCTGGCCGTCGGCTTCCAGCGGCTGCCGCTACAGGTAGCCGACGGCACCGATCCCCTGCTGGTACTGATCACACCCCGGCTGCAGGTGGCCCTGGCCCTGGATGGCCCGCCGGAAGCCAGACGCCTGCTGGTGCGCTTCGACGCCGGAGTTCTTTCCGCCGCTCTCTCGCTGCTGGATGAGCGGCTTCAGGCCGACGATCCGCGGGCGGCGCGGCAGATGCGGCAGCGCCTGCAGGCCATGGGAAGCCTGCACAGCGACCCCGAACTCGGCCTGCGGTTCTGGCCGCTGCTGGCCCAACGCCTGGCCTCGATGGCCCCGAGCGTCACCCTCCAACCCCTGGTGCACCGCCGTGCCCCGAGGCCGACGGACCGGGCCCGGGGCGAAGCCGAGAGCCACGAAGCCGTGAGCAGCGAACTGGCCCTGCTGGAAGCCCTCACCCATGAAGTTCGTACCCCTCTGGCCACGATCCGCACCCTGATCCGTTCCCTGCTGCGGCGCGGCGAGCTGCCCACGGTGGTGCGGCAGCGGCTGGAGCAGATCGACGGGGAATGCAGCGAACAGATCGACCGCTTCGGGCTGATCTTCCTGGCGGCCGAACTGCAGCGCCAACCTGGCAGCAGCCAGCCCCTGAGCCCGAGTGAACTGGCCCGCACCGACCTCAGCCAGCTGCTGGGGCAACTGGAGGATCTCTGGCAGCGACAACTCCACCGCCGCGGCCTGAGCCTGCGCCTGGCCATCGCCCCTGAGCTGCCGCTGGTGCTGAGCGATCCGAGCCGACTGGAAACGATGCTGGGCGGCCTGATGGACCGCTTCAGCCGCAGCCTCCCCAGCGGCAGCCAGGTGACCCTCAGCCTGCAGCCGGCCGGCTCGCGCCTCAAGCTGCAGCTCAACAGCGACGATGCCGGCCTGGGGGAAGGGATCGGCGGTGAGGGCGGCGCCCCGGCAGGTCCGACCAGCTCCCAGGTGGGCCCCGTGCTCAGCTGGAACCCGGAAACCGGCAGCCTGCAACTCAGCCGCCAGGCGACTCAGCAGTTGTTCCATCGGCTGGGGGGGAGGCTGACGGAACGCGGCGGCAGCAGCCTCACCGTGTTTTTCCCGGTGGCGGGGCAATGTTGACGGGTGTGAAGACTCGTCGTTTCGCTGCGGAAGGGCCAAAACGCCAGTGCTAGCTTCCGGCTGAAACGGTCTGCGAGCCATGCCAGCGACAGCCCTTAGCGGTCAACTTCCGAAGCACATCGGCAGCACGGGCGGTCTGCTGAATGCCGCCGAAACCGAGGAAAAGTACGCCATCACCTGGACCAGCAATGCCGCCCAGGCGTTTGAACTGCCCACGGGCGGTGCCGCCGAGATGCATGCCGGCGAAAACCTGATGTACTTCGCCCGCAAGGAGCAATGCCTTGCCCTCGGCACCCAGCTGCGCACCAAGTTCAAGCCCCGGATCGAGGATTACAAGATCTACCGGATCTATCCCGGTGGCGACACCGAGTTCCTCCATCCCAAGGACGGTGTTTTCCCTGAAAAGGTGAACGAAGGTCGGGTGATGGTGGGCCACAACTCCCGCCGCATCGGTGCCAATCCCAATCCCGCCAGCCTCAAGTTCAGCGGCAAGTCCACGTTCGACGCCTGATCCGCCCGACCCTGGTCTGACCAACACTTATAACGGCGGGGCAGAGCGCCCCGTTTTTTTTGCCTGCCTGTCGCCAAGATGCCGGGTCCTGACCGCAGTCCCGATCGTGCCGCCTTCCTCGCCAGGATCGCCGGCGGTCCCGAGGCCCTGGGAGGCAGAAACTTCCTGCCCCTCTGGAAGCGCTGGCCGGCCGACCTTGAAACGCCGCTGACCACCTGGTTGAAGGTGGGGGCACGCCAGGGCCATGGGGTGCTGCTTGAGTCCGTCGAAGGCGGTGAGCGGGTGGGCCGCTGGAGCTTCGTGGTGAGCGATCCGCTGTGGACCCTCACCTGCCGGGGCGCGCAGGCCGAGCGCTGTTGGCGCGATGGCCGCATCGATGCCCTGCACGGCAATCCCCTCCAGCTGCAACGAGAATGCCTGGCCTCGATCCGGCCGGAGGCCGTGCCTGGCCTGCCACCGCTGGGCCACCTTTTCGGGTTCTGGGGATACGAGCTGATCCGCTGGATCGAGCCATCCGTCCCTGTGCATGATGCGCCCCCGGGATCGCCCCCGGATGGTTGCTGGATGCTGGCCGACAACCTGCTGGTGTTCGACCAGGTGAAACGCCAGATCACCGCCGTGGCCTATGTGGATCTGAGCGAAGGGGCCGAACCGGAGGACGCCTGGAATCGGGCGGAGGCGAAGATCGCCAGCCTCGAGGTCCGCATGCACGAACCCCTGCCCAGGGTCACCCCCCTCGACTGGCACGACGCCACGGTGGAGGAAGTGAGCCGCACAGGAAACACGATCAGCAACCGCAGCCAGGCCGACTTCGAAGCGGCCGTGCAGACCGCCCGGGAGCACATCGCTGCCGGAGACGTCTTCCAGCTGGTACTCAGCCAGCGGCTGGAAACCCCGATCGAGGGCGACCCATTCGACCTCTACCGCAGCCTGCGGATGGTGAATCCATCGCCCTACATGGCCTTCTTCAACTTCGGCGACTGGCACCTGATCGGCTCCAGTCCGGAGGTGATGGTGAAGGCCGAACCCCGCGAAGATGGGGCGATTCTGGCCTCGCTGCGGCCGATCGCCGGCACCCGTCCCCGCGGCGGGGACGACAGGGAAGATGAAGCCCTGGAGGAGGAGCTGCTCGCCGACCCGAAGGAAAGGGCCGAACACGTGATGCTGGTGGACCTGGGTCGCAACGACCTGGGGCGGGTCTGCCTGCCCGGGACCGTGACCGTGGGCGACCTGATGGTGATCGAGCGGTATTCACACGTGATGCACATCGTCAGCCAGGTGGAGGGGCTGCTGGCTCCTTCCCGCGACGTGTGGGACCTGCTGATGGCCTGCTTCCCCGCCGGCACCGTCAGCGGCGCCCCGAAAATCCGTGCCATGCAACTGATCAACGCGCTGGAGCCCGATGCCCGTGGTCCCTATTCGGGGGTCTATGGGGCAGTGGATCTCAACGGCGCCCTCAATACGGCGATCACGATCCGCACGATGGTGGTGCTGCCCCGCCCTGAAGGCGGTTGGCGGGTGCAGGTGCAGGCAGGGGCCGGCATCGTGGCCGACTCCCAGCCCACCGCCGAATACCAGGAAACCCTGAACAAGGCCCGCGGCATGCTCAAGGCCCTGGCATGCCTGCACCCCCTTGGGCAGGAGCCTCTCTCCCCCGGAGTCCGATGAGCAGCGATCTCCTGCTCAAGGGATTCGAGGTGGAGATGTACACCGGCCTTCCGGACGGGAGGGTGGTGGGCTGTGCCGCCGAGGCGGCCCAGGCTCTGGCCGACTTCGTCACCGAACCGGACAACCGCAATCTCGAATACACCACGGCCCCCGAGGCCAGCTATCAGGCCCAGCTGCGGGCGCTGCTCGAGCCACGGCAGCGGCTGCGGCAATGGCTGGGCCACCGCGGCCTGACGCTGCTGCCCGGCAGCACCCTGAGCCTCGGAGACAGCGATCGCTTCGAGCGCTCCGATCCCGGCAACCCTTATCACGGCTACATCGAGCAGACCTACGGCACCCGGGTGGTGACGGCCAGCGTCCATATCAACCTCGGCATGGAGGCGATGGAGCCCCTGTTCGCCGCGATCCGGATGCTGCGCTGTGAAGGGGCCCTGCTCCTGGCCCTGAGTGCCAGCTCCCCCTTCCTCGATGGTGCCGCCACCGGCGCCCATTCCCAACGGTGGCTCCAGTTTCCGCTCACCCCCCCCTCCGTTCCGCTGTTCCGGAACCACCGCCACTACATCGAATGGATGGAAGAGCAACTGGCCGCGGGTTCGATGCAGAACGTGCGCCATCTGTGGACCTCCGTGCGGCCCAACGGCGACCACCGCCCCCACGATCTCAACCGCATCGAGATCCGCATCTGTGATCTGGTGGCCGATCCCCTGCTGCTGCTGGCGATCACGGCCTATGCCGAACTGCGGGTGCACCAGCTGCTGCGGGATCCGGATCACCACGACCCGCTGCGGGCGAGCCAGCTCGGGGCAGAGGAACTAGCCGCCCTCGCCGATGCCAACGATCGCTCGGCCGCCCGCAGCAGCCTGGAGGCGCCGCTGGGCCACTGGCGCAGCGGAACCGCCGTGACCGCCCGCGACTGGATCCGCAGCGACCTTGAATCCATGGGCCCACTGGCGCAGGAACTCGGCCTCGAGACGGTCCTCGCCCCGCTATTCCCCGTTCTGGAGAGGGGCAATCAGGCCATGGAATGGCTGGAACGCCATGCCGCCGGTGCCTCGATCGCCACGATCCTCACGGGGTCGGCAGCGGAACTGGAACAGCGGGAAAGGCAGCTGGAAGCATGGCTTGCAACAGACCGACCGGACACTTTGGGATGATCATGAAATCTTCCCTTGCCGGATCGGCCCCCATGCGGCAGCCCCTGTCCGCAGCACCTGCACCGAACCAAGACATGGCCGCATCCCTTGCCCTGGTGGCCGGCGAGCCTTCGGCCGGCGTCATCCGGTTGCTGGGAGAACGCCTGGAGCTGGTCGAAGACCTGTGGCAGACCGTGCTGCGCAGCGAGTGTCCGCCGGTGCAGGTGGATCGTCTGCTGCGGCTCAAGGACCTCAGCCGCCCCCTGATCGGACCGGAGCTCGCCTCTGGAGAGGAGCCCTCCGGACTGGACCGCGCCGACAGCGAAGCGATCGTGGCCGTGATCCGCGAGATGGATCTGGCCGATGGGATCGCCGCAGCCCGGGCCTTTTCCCTCTACTTCCAGTTGGTCAACATCCTCGAGCAGCACATCGAGGAAGACAGCTATCTCGAGAGCCTGCGCACCGCCCCCCCACCGACCAGCACCGATCCCTTTCTGCCCCCCCTCGCCAGCCAGAGCGATCCAGCCACCTTCCGCCAGCTGTTCGAGCGTTTGCGCGCCCTCAACGTGCCGCCGGCCCAACTGGAAAACCTGCTGCGGGAACTGGATATCCGGCTGGTGTTCACGGCCCACCCCACCGAGATCGTGCGCCACACCGTGCGTCACAAGCAGCGCCGGGTGGCCTCCCTGATCCAGCGGCTCCAGGATGGCAAGGTGATCACCCCGGAGGAACAGCAGCGGCTGCGGCTGCAGCTGGAGGAGGAAATCCGGCTGTGGTGGCGCACCGACGAACTGCACCAGTTCAAGCCATCGGTGCTGGACGAAGTGGACTACGCCCTCCACTACTTCCAGCAGGTGCTGTTCGATGCCATGCCGCAGCTGCAACAGCGGATGCGCTCGGCCCTGGCCGGCAGCTACCCCGATGTGCTGCCGCCCCGGGATGCCTTCTGCACCTTCGGCTCCTGGGTGGGAGCCGACCGGGACGGCAACCCCTCCGTCACCCCCGAGATCACCTGGCGCACCGCCAGTTATCAGCGCCAGCTGATGCTCGACCGCTACGTGCGTTCGGTGTCGGACCTGCGCGACCAGCTCAGCATCTCGATGCAGTGGAGCCAGGTGAGTCCGGCGCTGCTGGAGTCCCTGGAGATGGACCGCCTGCGGTTCCCGGAGATCTACGAGGAACGGGCCGCCCGCTATCGGCTGGAGCCCTACCGCCTCAAGCTCAGCTATGTGCTCGAGCGGTTGCGGCTGACGCAACGGCGCAACCAGCAGATGGCGGAAGCCGGCTGGGAATCCCCCCATGAGGCCCAGGCCTCGCTTGAGACCGGGCTTGGGGGAAACCTCTCCGCCACCAGCGCGGCGGGCCAGGATCTGCACTACGGCTCCGCCGAGGAATTCCGCACCGACCTGGAGCTGGTGAAGGGCAGCCTCGATGCCACCGGTCTCAGCTGTGAAGCCCTGGGAGATCTTCTGAGCCAGGTGCACATCTTCGGCTTCTGCCTGGCCAGCCTCGACATCCGTCAGGAAAGCACCCGCCACAGCGATGCGATCGACGAACTGACCCGCTACCTGCTGCTGCCGGTTCCCTACAGCGAAATGGACGAGGAGCAGCGGGTGAGCTGGCTGCTCTCCGAACTCCAGACCCGTCGCCCGCTCGTGCCGCCGGCGGCCCAGTGGAGCGAGATCACCGCCGAAACATTCGCGGTGTTCCGGATGCTGGCGCGACTGCAGCAGGAGTTCGGCCCCCGGATCTGCCGCACCTATGTGATCTCGATGAGTCACACGGTGTCGGACCTGCTGGAGGTGCTGCTGCTTGCCAAGGAGGCCGGGCTGGTGGATCCGATGGCCCAGCGTTCGGCGCTGCTGGTGATCCCTCTGTTTGAAACGGTCGAGGACCTGCAGGGGGCCCCGGCGGTGATGGAGAGGCTGTTCTGCGACCCCTTCTACCGGCAGCTGCTGACCAGCAACAGCGACAACGGCCAGGCCCTGCAGGAAGTGATGCTGGGCTACTCCGACAGCAACAAGGACTCCGGCTTCCTCTCCAGCAACTGGGAGATCCATC
>JBBASR010000037.1:0-24702 GCA_040399125.1 Cyanobium sp.
CGATTACAGGCCCATTGTCTCGTGGATGGGCTGGGTTTTCCAGAGCCTCCTTAGGACAGCTGATGCCCTCTGCCTTTCTTGAGCCTTGGGCATGGTTCGTGGCGCTTCTCTGATCGGAGCCCGGCGCAGTGCTGCTGTTCCTCCTCGCCCTCTCGTGCGGCCTCGCCCTGGTGGTGGGCTGCCAATGGCAACGACGCAACCTTCAGCTGCGGCTGGCCAACGACAACCTCAGTCGCCAGCGGCAGGTGCTGCGCCAGAAGCTGCGCACCAGCCTCACGGCCGCCGCTGTGGCCCATGAGATCAACCAGCCGATCAGCAGCCTCAGCCTCCTTAGTGAGCAGCTGATCCGCCTGGCCCAGGAACAGCCCGGCCCCGAGGGCAGCCTGCCGCTGCTGCAGCTGCTGCTTTCCGAATCCCGGAGGGTGGCCGAGATCACCGAGAAGATGAGGATGCTGCTGAGCAGCGTCGAAACTGAGCATGGCCCGGTTGCTTTGCAGGCTGTGGTGCAGGGGGCGATCACTTACCTCAAACGGCGCATGGCGGCGGAGGCGGTGCAGCTGGAGGTCATCGACCTCGAAGCCGGCGATGTTCAGATCCATGGTGATGCCGCCCAGCTCCAGGTGGCCGTCACTAATTTGCTGCGCAATGCGCTGGCGGCGGTGGCTTCCCAGCCTGCGGACCAGGACCAGCGCTCGATTCAGCTCAGCCTGCGGCGGGGTCCGGGTCTTCCTCTCGAACTGGTGGTGGCGGACAGTGGTCCGGGATTCCCTGAGGCCCTGCTCGGCCTTGACCTGCAGGAGGAGCGCCTGTTCACCACAACGGCTGTCGGGGGGATGGGGCTGGGGCTCTACGTGGTGGCCGCCACCATGGAGAACCATGGTGGGCAGATGCTGCTGGGCCGCAGCGCCAGCCTCGGAGGGGCTGAGGTGCGGCTGCAGTTTCCGCCGCATTGGTCGTGAGCCGATCGGCTCAGGCGTTCAGCCGAATCCCCTTCAGACCCTCGGGCGCCGGCACTACCGCACCCCCCGGGACGCGCAGCCGGGCACAGCGTTGCTCACCGCTGATCCCAAGCTCCAGCCTCCAGGCCTCCGGCAGGGCGAAGCGGAGCCTTTCCGGCCACTCCACCGCCAGTACGGCCTGCAGGGCCCGGGCCTCCTCCTCCTCCTGGGCGAAGAGCTCCTCGGCGGAGGCCTGCTCCTCCAGCCGATAGAGGTCGAGATGAACCAGCGCCGTGGCCCGGCCGCCCAGGCTGCCGCGGTAGTGCTGGGCCAGGGCGAACGTGGGGCTGGTGATCGGTTCCTGGATGCCGAGGCCTGCGGCAAGTCCCTGCACCAGGCAGGTCTTGCCGGCCCCGAGGTTTCCCTGCAGCAGCAGGATCGGGGGGGCGCTCAAGGGGCCTTCGAGCAGCAGGCCCGCCAGCCATTGCCCCAGCCGTGCCGTGGCGAAGGCATCTTCCAGTTCTATGGCCGGTGGATCGCCGGCTGGCAGCGCATCAATCTGTGACATCCCTGTAGATTCGCTTCAAGCGAGCCCGAAGCCTCGGCGTCTCTGCAGATATTCCCAATCCATCGTCCTCCCTGAGGGGAGCTGAACCCCATGGTGGCAACACCCTCCAGCCCTGCGGCTGAATTTTCCGGCGTCCAGGTCACGTCTTCCTATGTGGTGGCCGATATCGGTCTGGCCGGTTGGGGCCGCAAGGAGATCGCCATCGCGGAAACCGAGATGCCGGGTCTGATGGCCCTGCGCGCCAAGTACGGCGCCGAGCAGCCCCTCCGGGGCGCCCGCATCTGCGGATCGCTGCATATGACGATCCAGACCGCCGTTCTGATCGAAACCCTTGTCGCCCTCGGCGCCGAGGTGCGCTGGGCCAGCTGCAACATCTTCTCCACCCAGGACCACGCCGCCGCCGCCATCGCCGCCGCCGGTGTGCCCGTGTTCGCCTACAAGGGCGAGACCCTGGATGAGTACTGGGCCTTCACCCACCGCATCCTCGAGTGGGGCGATGGCGGCACCCCCAACATGATCCTCGACGACGGCGGCGATGCCACCGGCCTGGTGATTCTCGGCACCAGGGCTGAGAAGGATCTCTCCGTTCTCGACAACCCCTCCAACGAAGAAGAGACCGCCCTTTTCAACAGCATTCGTCAGAAGCTGGCCGCTCAGCCCGGCTTTTACTCGCGCATCCATGCCGCCATCCAGGGCGTGACCGAGGAGACCACCACCGGTGTGGCCCGTCTGTATCAGCTCCAGAAGACCGCCGACCTGCCTTTCCCGGCGATCAACGTCAACGACTCGGTCACCAAGAGCAAGTTCGACAACCTCTACGGCTGCCGCGAATCGCTGGTGGATGGCATCAAGCGTGCCACCGATGTGATGGTGGCCGGCAAGGTGGCTCTGGTGCTCGGCTATGGCGACGTGGGCAAGGGCTCGGCCCAGTCACTGCGCGGGCTTGGCGCCACCGTGATGATCGCTGAGATCGATCCGATCTGTGCCCTGCAGGCGGCGATGGAGGGCTATCGCGTCGTCCGTCTCGATGACGTGGTGCGTGATGTGGACATCTTCGTCACCGCCACCGGCAACTTCCAGGTGATTCGCCATGAGCACCTGATCCAGATGAAGGATCAGGCGATCGTCTGCAATATCGGCCACTTCGACAATGAAATCGATGTGGCTTCCCTGAAGCAGTACCCCTGGGACAACATCAAGCCCCAGGTGGATCACATCACCCTGCCCAGCGGCAACAAGATCATTCTGCTGGCCGAGGGGCGTCTGGTGAATCTGGGCTGCGCCACCGGCCACCCCAGCTTCGTGATGAGCAATTCCTTCACCAACCAGGTGCTCGCCCAGATCGAGCTGTTCACCAAGGGTGATCAGTACCAGAAGCAGGTGTACGTGCTGCCCAAGCACCTGGACGAGATGGTGGCGCGCCTCCACCTCGAGAAGATCGGCGCCCGGCTCACCCAGCTGAGCCAGGAACAGGCCGACTATCTGAACGTGCCCGTGCAGGGGCCGTACAAGCCGGAGCACTACCGCTACTGATACGGATACTGATACGGAGGCTGTTCGCAGCTCCTTCCGCCCGGCCTTCCACGGCCGGGCTTTTTTGTGCCACCTCCCCGGCAGCCACGGTGCCGGTCGGCGCGCCACACTCGGCCCAATCGATGCGGTGGATGCCGCCTGTGCCCATGCTCCATTCCTTCAATGCCGTGGTTGAGCAATGGGTCACCCAGTGGGGCTACCTCGGCATCTTTGCGGCCATGGTGCTGGAGAACGTGATCCCTCCGATTCCTTCGGAGCTGATCATGCCCCTGGCCGGTTTCTATGTGGGTCAGGGGCAGCTCAATTTCGTGGGTGCGGTGCTGGCCGGTCTGCTCGGCACCGTGGTGGGCGCCCTCCCCTGGTACGGCATCGGCCGTCTCGTCAATGAGGAGCGCCTCAAGCACTGGGTGCAGCGTCATGGACGCTGGGTGGGGGTGTCGGAAAAGGAACTCGACCACTCCCGCCACTGGTTCCAGCGGCACGGCGCCGCAGTGGTCTTCTGGGGGCGGTTGCTGCCCGCGATCCGCACCCTGATCTCCGTGCCGGCCGGGATCGAGCTGATGCCCTTCGGTCCGTTCCTGTTCTGGACCACCGCCGGCAGCCTGATCTGGAATCTGGCGCTCACGTCTGCCGGTTGGATGCTGGGCAGCAACTGGGGGCAGGTGATGGGCTGGATCAAGCCCTTCGAAGGCGTGATCAACAAATTGCTGGCCGCGGCGATCCTCGGCTGCCTTGCCTGGCTGGGGCTGCGTGTCTGGAAACGCCGTCAGGATCCCCACTGAATCGCGGGCGGGTGAATCTCCCCAGCTGAACCGCTGGCGGGTTGGGCCTTCCGGCCTGCCCCGCCTGCGGCCAGGCCTTCAGAACGGCACTTCCTCCTCGCTGGGTTCTCCCCCACCGAAACCGCCACTGCCGTAGCCGCCGCCTTCGTAGCTGCCACCAGCCCCGCCTGCCTCAGCATCGCGACGGGAGCCGAGCAGCTCCAGTCGATCGACCCGTACCACGGGTTTGGTGCGCTCTTCGCCGCTGGCCTTGTCGGTCCAGCGGTCGAGCTTGAATGAACCGATGATCCCGAGCAGGGAGCCCTTGCGGACGTAGTCCGCCGCCACTTGGGCCTGTTTGCCCCAGATCTCGAGGTTGAACCAGTCGGGCTCGTCGTCCTTGCGGGTGCGGTTCACGGCCAGGGTGAGATTGGCCACGACACTGCCGGACTCGAAGTACCGCACTTCGGGATCGCGGCCGGCCCGGCCGACGAGAGTGATCGAATTGACGCCCATGGCAGCCACTCCTGCTGTGTTGAATCTGTGTTGGATCTAATGATGCGGCACCCTCTGAAGGGGCCACGCCTTGTCAGTTCCACCCTTCGTCCCGGTTGTCACACCCCCTGCCCCCGAGCTCTGGGCAGCGGCTGGACCCCCTCTATGATCTGGGCCAACCAGCCTGCGGTCGCCCCCCCTCGTGTTTTTTCGTCGCTTCCAGTTCTCGCGCGATATCGGTATTGATCTGGGAACGGCCAACACCCTGATGTACGTCTCCGGCAGGGGCATCGTGCTGCAGGAGCCTTCGGTGGTGGCCATCGATCTCCAGCGCAATGTGCCGATGGCGGTGGGCGATGAGGCCAAGCTGATGTTGGGGCGCACTCCCGGCACCATCAGGGCGGTACGGCCGCTTCGCGACGGCGTCATCGCCGATTTCGATGCCGCCGAGCAGATGATCAAGAGCTTCATCCAGAAAGGCAACGAGGGCCGAGGGGTACTTGCTCCCCGTCTGGTGATCGGTATCCCCAGCGGCGTGACCGGGGTGGAGCGGAGGGCCGTGCGGGAGGCGGGACTGGCCGGTGCCCGCCAGGTGCACCTGATTGATGAGCCCGTTGCCGCCGCCATCGGTGCCGGTTTGCCGGTCACTGAACCCGTCGGGACAATGATAGTGGACATCGGGGGGGGCACCACCGAAGTGGCGGTGATCAGCCTCGGCGGCACTGTGCTCAGCGAGTCGGTCAGGGTGGCTGGGGACGAACTCAGCGAGGCGATCGGCGTCTATCTCAAGAAGGTGCACAACCTCGTGGTGGGCGAGCGCACGGCCGAGGACATCAAGATCCGCATCGGCTCCGCCTTCCCCGACGATATCCACGATGAGACCTCTCTCGATGTGCGGGGTCTGCACCTGCTTTCCGGCCTGCCCCGCACGGTCAACGTGCGTGCCGGCGACATTCGCGAAGCGATGGCCGAGCCCCTCAACGTGATCGTGGAGGCCGTCAAACGCACCCTCGAGCGCACCCCGCCCGAACTTGCCGCCGACATCGTGGATCGCGGCATCATGCTGGCCGGCGGTGGCGCCCAGGTGCGTGGCATCTGTGATCTGATCAGCCACGAGACCGGCATCCTCACCCACGTGGCCGAGGACCCCCTGCTCTGCGTGGTCAATGGCTGCGGCATGGTGCTCGAGGATTATCAGCATCTTCAGCGCGTGCTCGACACCCCCGATTTCGCCCGTCACGCGGTCTGATTCCCATGCCGGCTGCCCGCTGGCTGCGCTGGGGCCAGGCTCGCCCTCTGCTGCAGTTCTGGCCCTGGCTGCTCCTGCTGTTGGGTCTGATGGCCGTGCGGTTCAGCAAGGGCTCCCTGGTCACCGATGCCTACGCCCTGCTGACCCGTCCTTTCTGGCCTGGTACGGCCCAGGGGGAGTGGGTGCGCTCCGCTCAGGGCAGCGGTGACCAGCTGCGCCTCCGCCAGCTTGAGCGCGAGAACGAGCGCCTGCGCGGCCTGCTTCAGTTGCCCCGTGCCGCCGGTGAGAGGGTGGAGGCCCCGGTGATCTCCCGTCAGACGGGCGGCTGGTGGCATCAGCTGGTGCTTGGTGCCGGTGCTCTCCAGGGCCTGCGTCCCGGCCAGGCGGTGATCGCACCCGGAGGCCTGGTGGGCAGGCTCAGCAGCGTCACCCCCAGCACGGCCACCGTGAGTCTGCTCACCGACCCCACCAGCCGGGTGGGGGTCTGGGTGGGCCGCACCCGGCGCCATGCCCTGCTCAGCGGCATCGGCACCAGCCGGCCGTTGCTGCGCTTTCTCGAGAAGGATCCTCAGGCCCGCCCGGGGGATGTGGTGTATTCCTCTCCCGCCAGCACGCTGCTGCCGCCCAACCTGCCGGTGGGGGTGATTCAGTCGATCGATGAGACGGCTGATCCCGCCCCCGAGGCGGTGGTGCAGCTGATCGCGCCCCTTGATGCGCTCGACTGGGTGCAGGTACTGGTGCGCTGATGGCCGTGTTGTCTCGGCAACCCTGGTGTGTGGCCACCTCCCTGCTGGTGCCCCTGCTCACCCTGGCCGCGCCCGGGTGGTTGCGGCTGGCGGGGGTCGCCCCGGCCTGGGCCGTGCTCTGGTTGCTGCCCTGGGCCCTGGTGGATGGAAGTATTTCGGGCGGTCTGGCAGGTCTCGCCGTGGGTTTGCTGCTGGATGCCCTCCATCCTTCCGGAGCCAGCCTGGTGCCAGGCCTGGTGCTGCTCGGTTGGTGGTGGGGCCGGATCGGTCGCAAGGGGGCACCGATTCAAGGCACTTTCAATCTTGCCCTGCTGGCGTTGTTCGGCACCCTGCTGCTGGACCTCAGCCTGATGATCCAGTGGTTGCTGATCTCCTGGCGGAACCATGCCGCAGCCCTGGTTCTTTACGAAGGTTCGGCGGCCAGTGGGTCGGTGCTGGATCGGGGGGTCAATCCCGCCCCGCTGGCCCTGCCAGGTTGGCACTGGGACGACCTGGCAGGGGCGGGGCTGCAGGTGCTGCTGGCCCAGACCCTGGTCACGGCGTTGTTGGCACCACTGCTGTGCTCATTGCAGTTGCTGCTCTGGCGCCAGCTGGGCGCCGCCTGGCGCAGCTGAATGAAAACGGCCATGTCGCTCCTTCCTCCTGGGTCTCGCCCCCTTGCCGGCCGGAATGGTGGGCCGCGCCGCTGGCGGCGGCGGCCGCTGCTGGTTCTGCTGGCCCTGGCGCTGGCCAGCGCCGCCTGCGGGTCGCGGCCGCCACTGGGTCAGGGGCCGGCGGCCGGGCCGCGGCAGCTTCGGGTCTGGACCCTCGACCTGGCCCCCCGCTTCAACCCCTACATGCAGAAGGTGATCAGCGCCTGGGAGCGTCGGCACCCTGGCGTGCAGGTGGTGTGGACGGACGTCCCCTGGAGTTCGGTGGAGCGCAAGCTGCTGGCGGCGGTGTTCGCCCGCACCGCTCCCGATCTGGTGAATCTCAATCCTCCGTTTGCGGCGAACCTCGCCAGCAAGGGGGGGCTGCTCGATCTCCAGTCCCAGCTGCCAGCCGGGGCCGCCGATGCCTACCTTCCCCGCATCTGGGCTTCCGGTCGTCAGGAAGGGGTGCAGTACGCGATCCCGTGGTACCTCACCACTCGGGTCACCATGGCCAACCGCAGGATCCTGCAGCAGGCCGGCGTGGCAGAACCACCCCGCCGCTGGGAGGACGTGCCTGCCTATGCCCAGGCGGTGCGCCAGCGCACCGGTCGCTATGCCCTGTTCGTGACCGTGGTGCCCGATGACTCGGCCGAACTGCTCGAATCGATGGTGCAGATGGGGGTGACGCTGCTCGATGGGAACCATCGGGCCGCCTTCCACACCCCTGCCGGGCGGAAGGCCTTCGCCTTCTGGACCGACCTCTTCCGCCGTGGTCTGTTGCCGCGGGAGGTGGTGAGCCAGGGCTACCGACGGGCGATCGAGCTTTACCAGGCCGGGGATCTGGCCCAGGTGGCCACCGGCCCCGACTTCCTCCGCAACCTCCAGACCAACGCACCCGGTGTCGCCGCCGTCACGGTTCCCTATCCCCCTTTGCGGGGGGCCGGTGGTGAGGCGAATGTGGCGGTGATGAACCTGGTGGTGCCGCGACGCACGGCCATGGCGGCGGAGGCCGTGAGCTTCGCCCTTTTCCTCACCGATGCCACCAACCAGCTGGCTTTCGCCGAGGAGGCCCGGGTGCTGCCTTCTTCCCGGCAGGCCCTGCTCGAGCTGGAACAACGGCTCGAGCAGGGCCCGCAGGAGGCGGCGGCTCCGCTGGTGGGCCAGGCTCGCCGTCTCTCGGCCAGCACCCTGGCGGAGGCAAGGGTGCTGGTGCCCGCCACTCCAGGGGTGAAGCGTCTGCAGGCGATCCTCTACACCCAGCTCCAGAAGGCGATGCTCGGTCAGATCGACAGCGACCGGGCCCTGGCGGAGGCGGAACGGGAGTGGAATCGCTACGCCGAGGCCCGCTGGCCCTGATAGGGCTCCGATTGCCCTTACCAGCAGTCGCCGATCACTTCTGTTTCCGAAGAAATCATTAAAGATGCCCAGATCGCCCGTGCTGGAGGCGATTCGGGGGATGACCACAGGCGGTGTTGAAGGGTATGGTTGCGATTCTTCACCCGGATCTCCGGCTCGATGCCTATGTCGTCCATGCCCACGGAGGACATGCCCCGGCAGCAGGCAGACGATGGCAGCGGTACCGGCGAGGGTCGGGAGCCGGAGCGCCGGGCGACCCTGCTGGTGGTGGACGACGAACCCGCGGTACGCCGGGTGCTGGTCATGCGTCTGCAGCTGGCCGGGTATCACGTGGTCTGTGCCGAGGATGGGGAAGAGGCCCTTGCCCTCTTCCACCGCGAGCAGCCCGACCTGGTGGTGCTCGATGTGATGCTCCCCAAGCTGGATGGTTTTGCGGTCTGCCGGCGCCTGAGGGCCGAATCCTGCGTGCCGATCATTTTTCTTTCGGCCCTCGATGCCATCGCCGAGCGGGTGGCGGGCCTGGATCTCGGTGCGGACGACTACCTTCCCAAGCCTTTCAGCCCCAAGGAGCTTGAGGCCAGGATCGCCACCATCCTTCGCCGGGTCGGCCGGGGATCGGCCGCGGCGGAACCCAGGGAAGCCAGCAACGGCAGTGGTGTGCTGCGGGTCGGGGATCTGGTGGTGGACACCAACCGCCGCCAGGTCACCCGCGATGGCCAGCGCATCGCCCTCACCTACACCGAGTTCAGCCTGCTGGAGCTGCTGTTCCGGGAACCCGGTCGGGTGGTGCCCCGGGCCGAGATCCTCGAACAGCTCTGGGGCTATCCGCCCCGTCGCGCCGCCGACCTGCGGGTGGTGGATGTCTATGTGGCCCGGCTGCGGGGCAAGCTCGAGCCCGATCCCCGCAATCCCGAACTGATCCTGACCGTGCGGGGCACCGGCTACGCCTCTCAGCGCATGGGCGATGGTGCCCTGCCCGCCGTCGGCTGAGTCTTTCGCCGGGGACCGTTCCCCTTGTTCCTGCAGGATGGGCCCATACCTGTTTCCTTCGTCCTGCCTTGTCGGAGCTGCGTGAGACCCGCCTGGAGAAGGCCCAGGCCCTGGCGGCCCTCGGCCAGGGGCCCTATGCCCTGGGCTTCTCCCCCACCCACCGCACTGCCCGCCTCCAGCAGGACCATGCCGACCTGCCCAACGGTGAAGAGTGTGCCGACGTGGTGTCGGTGGCGGGTCGGGTGATGACCCGCAGGGTGATGGGCAAGCTGGCCTTCTTCACCCTGGCCGACGAAACCGGCACGATTCAGCTCTACCTCGAAAAAGCCACGCTCGAGGCGGCAGCCCCCGAGGCGCCGCCCCCCGGAGCCTTCGGCCAGATCACCTCCCTGGTGGATGCCGGCGATCTGATCGGAGTGACCGGCACCCTGCGCCGCACCGATCGGGGGGAGCTCTCGGTCAAGGTCACCGAGTGGCAGATGCTCTGCAAGGCGCTTCAGCCCCTTCCCGACAAGTGGCATGGGCTGGCGGATGTGGAGAAGCGCTATCGCCAGCGCTATCTCGATCTGATTGTCTCTCCCCACACCCGGGAGACCTTCCGGCGCCGCGCCCGGATCGTCAGTTCGATGCGTCGCTGGCTGGATGACCGCGACTTCCTCGAGATCGAGACCCCCGTGCTCCAGAGCCAGGCCGGCGGTGCCGATGCCCGACCGTTCGAGACCCACCACAACGCCCTGGATCTGCCGCTGACCCTGCGCATCGCCACCGAGCTGCATCTCAAGCGGCTGGTGGTGGGGGGCTTCGAGCGCGTCTACGAGCTGGGGCGGATTTTCCGCAACGAAGGGGTGAGCACCCGCCACAACCCTGAGTTCACCTCGGTGGAGATCTACCAGGCCTACGCCGACTACCACGACATGATGGAGCTCACCGAGCAGCTGATCGTCACGGCGGCGCGGGAAGTGTGCGGCGGCACGCGGCTCCCCTATCAGGGCAGCGAGATCGATCTCACCCCGCCCTGGCGCCGGGCCACGATGCATGAGTTGGTGAATGCTGCCACCGGCCTCGATTTCGAGACCTTCACCAGCCGCAGTGAGGCCGCTGCGGCGATGGAGCAGGCCGGGCTGGTAGTGCCGGAAGCGGCCGACAGCGTGGGCCGGCTGCTGGTGGAGGCCTTCGAGCAGAAGGTGGAGGAGACCCTGATCCAGCCCACCTTCGTGCTCGATTACCCCGTGGAGAACTCCCCCCTGGCCCGGGCCCATCGCAGCAAGCCGGGGATGGTGGAGCGGTTTGAGCTATTTATCGTCGGTCGGGAGACCGCCAACGCCTTCAGCGAACTGATCGATCCGCTCGATCAGCGGGCCCGGCTGGAGGCCCAGCAGGAGCGTCGACGGGCCGGGGACCCGGAGGCGCAGAAGGTGGATGAGGACTTCCTCCATGCCCTGGAGGTGGGGATGCCTCCCACCGGCGGTCTTGGAATCGGCATCGATCGGCTGGTGATGCTGCTCACCGACAGTGCCTCGATCCGGGATGTGATCGCCTTCCCGTTGCTGCGTCCGGAGGCCCTGCGACCGGTGCAGTGAGATAATGGATCCGCGTAGGCAATCTCCCCCATCGGGGCATCCTGAGGTATGAGCGGCGAGCGCGTCGGTTTTCGCTTCAAACACGCCGATGCGGTGGTGAAGCGCAATCCCCAGGGGCGGTCGCGCCGGGGCTGGGTCATGGAGCCGGTGGAGCAGACCACCAGCCGCGGCACGAAGATGCCGGCCTATCGCATCCGTTGGCGCGACAGCGAACGTCCCGAGATTGTGCTGCAGCACATGCTGATCGCCGATCCGGATCCCACCCCGCCGCCGGAAGGGGTGAGCCTGGTGCCACCCGCTCCGAAGAAGTGAACCGGCGGGCTCAGCTCCATCCCCGCAGGCGATAGGCCAGCTGGCCCAGATGCTCCTTGATCGCCATCGTGGTGGTGGCAAGGGCATCGGCGCTGGGCAGCACGCTCAGCAGCAGGTGTTCTCCGCTCGGTTGTCCGTAGGCACGGCGCTCCGGTAGCTGGAAATCGCAGGCCACCGGCACGATCGTGAGGTCGGTGAGGCGCCGGAAGGTGGCAACCGAGCGGGGCAGATGGGTGGCACTGGTCACCAGCAGCAGCCGCTGCCATCCCCGCTCCTGCGCCAGTTCCCCGATGGCCTGAGCTTCCTCGGCGGTGTTGCGGGCCTGTTCGCTGCGCAGGATCTTTGCGGCGGGAACCCCCAGCAGTTGGGCCAGGCTGGCGGCCGAGCGGGCTTCCGGGGGCGAGGGATCGTGGGCGGTGAAGCTCACCCGCCCTCCGGATACCACCAGCCACTGCGCCCGACCGCGCCGCACCAGATCCACCCCTTGGATCAGCCGGTCACCGGCTTCCCCCACCTCCACCAGGCGGCGCGGCGGCAACTGGGGGCGGAGCCCTCCGCCCAGTACCAGCACCGCATCGGCGGTGGGAATCGGGTCAGGGGTCATGCGGCTGGCCCGTTCCTCCAGCTGCCAGAGGAGTTGCCGCGAGGTCCAGGGCATGGCGGCCAGCCAGAGCAGCCCCAGGCCGGCAGTGATCCAGCCCCTGGCTCCGCGGCGGGGACCTGCTGCCAGTCCGATCAACAGCAGGGCGATCGACAGACCGAGCGGGTACAGGGCCAGCGGCAGCAGTTTGGAAAGCAGGAAGCCCATGCCGCCGAGTCCCGATCAGCGCTGCATCTTGCGCCGCAGTTCCTGGAGTTCCTGCTGGGATTCAAAGGCGGCCCAGTCCGCATCCAGGCTGGAGTCCGCATCGCCCTGGGCGGCGGGCGGCGCCGGGGGGGCCGGCTGGCCGGTGATCTCGGTGAGTTCCTGCTCCACGGCCGAGAACCGCTGCCCCAGCTCCCCGAGGGTCTGCCAGCGGTTGCGGCCCTGCTCCATCAGCTCTTTCACATGGTCTTCCGCCCGGCTGGCCAGTTCCTCGGCACCGGCGCTGCGGGCCCGGCTCACCCGTTCTTCCCACTGACGGATCTCGCCGGCCAGACGCAGCAGACCCTGCCGTTGCATTTCGGCTTCCTGGCGCAGGTCGAGGCGCTGCTTCATCAGCCGCTGCTGGCGCTCCCTGGCGTCCTGTTCGGCCAACAGGGCCTCCTGCTGGGGATTGGAGCGAAGGAAGGACTGCAGCTGGGCATCAAGTCGGGATTCGAGTTGTTCCAGCCAGTTGCTGCCGTTGGTGGAGCGGGTCATTGCGGTGGGTGGGGCGGTTCGGGGGCACGCGTGATCAGAGGGGCCTCGATCTCCTCCTGCAGCGGCGTGATCGCGGCTTCGCGGGAGCGAAGCAGCAGCTGGGTCAGGCGTGCGATGGCGCCTTCGCCGAGGTCCTGGGTGCTGATCTGATCGAAGGCGTCTCGATAGAGCTCCTCCAATTGGCTGATCAGACCCTCCCGCATCGAGCGCATCGCCAGGCGTTGTTCCTCCCTGCTCATCGCTGCGGTGCGGTTGGATCCCAAGTCTGCCCCGGTTTGAGCAGATGCAGGGAAAGATCATTGTCCGGATCGCTCCAGCGGGCCGTCAGCTGCCAGCCGGCGGCGGCGGCCAGGGCGCCGAACGCCTCCGGGCTGTACTTCGCGCTGGTTTCGGTGATCAGCTCCTCCCCGGCTTCGAAGCGCCAGCGGCGACCGGCCAGCTCCACCTCCTGGGCATGCCGGCTGACCAGGGCCATGACGATGCGGCTCTGCTGGGGTTGCCAGCGGGCTGTGTACCGGAACCCGGCGGGATCGAAGTTGCCGTTGAGGTCGCGGTTGAGTCGTCGCAGCAGATTGAAGGCGAAGGCGGCCGAAACGCCGGCGGCATCGTTGTAGGCGGCTTCCAGTCGCTCCACGCTCTTGGGCTGGTCGATACCGATCAGCAGCCGGCCATCAGCACCCAGCAACCGGCCGAACTGCTGCAGCAGGCTCCGGGCCTCCGCCGGTTCGAAATTGCCGAGCGAACTGCCGGGATAGAAGCCCAGCAGGCGTCTCTGCGCCAGCAGCGGATGGTGGGGCAGCCGCGCCATGCGGCTGTAGTCGCAGCAGATGCCGAGCACCGGCACCGCGGGATGGCGTTCCTGCAGGGCCTGGCAGGCCGGTTCCAGGTGATCGGCGCTGATGTCCAGGGCCACATAGGCCGGGGGTCGCAGCGCTTCCAGCAGCGGTCCCACCTTGCGGGCATTGCCGGCGCCGAATTCCACCACCACCCCGTGGCCGAGGCCGGCGGCCATTTCCGGGGCGTACTTCTCCAGCAGGGCGGTTTCGGTGCGGGTGAGCCCGTATTCCGGCTGTTCACAGATGGCGTCGAACAGCCGCGATCCCTCGGCGTCGTAGAGCAGCCAGGCGGGAAGCTGGCGGGGGCTTCGTTCCATCCCCTCAAGCACCAGCTGGGCCATGTCGGCCGCCGGGGGATGGAGATTGATCAGGGGAAGGGAAGGGGCGTTCCGCCTCATGGCTGGGTCCTGGCCAGGCGCAGACCGGCCGCCATCCAGCGGCTGGCCGGCGGGAAGAAATTCCGGTAGGTGAGACGGGCGTGGCCGGCCGGGGTGAGGAAGCAGCTGCCTCGAAGCACGAATTGGGAGGTCATGAACTTGCCGTTGTATTCCCCCACGGCCCCTGGTGCCGGTGAGAAACCCGGATAGGGACGGTACGGACTGCCGGTCCACTGCCAAAGCAGCCCGAACACCTCGGTGAGGCTGCCGGTGGCGGCGGCCGTTTCCCATTCCGCCTCGCTGGGCAGGCGGGCGCCGGCCCAGCGGGCGAAGGCATCGGCCTCGAACCAGCTCAGGTGCCGCACCGGCGCCCGGGCCTGGCGGGGTTGACGGCCCGCCAGGGTGAATTCCTCCTCGCCCCGCCAGTAGCGCGGAGATTCCCAGCCCCGTGCCTGCGCCACCGCCCAGCCCTCGCTCATCCACAGGTCCGGGCGCCGGTAGCCGCCATCGGCGATGAAGCTGGCGTAGTCGGCGTTGGTCACCAGCCGATCGGCGATCGCGAAGGGTTCCAACCATTCCCGGTGTTGTGGCGCCTCGTTGTCGAAGTGGAAGGCCCCGGGGGCCTGGCCGATCTCCACCAGACCGCCGGGATGGGACAGCCAGTTGACGGGGTTGCCTTGCCCGCAGGCCTGCTCGTAGAGGCTCTCCGGCGAACCGGGCCCCTGGCGGTAGGCCGGTTCCAGGGGATTGCGGCTGAAGCCGTCGAGCAGGTCCATCAGCAGCAGTTCCTGGTGCTGCTGTTCGTGCTGCAGGCCCAGCTCGATCAAGGCCAGCAGCGGTGCGGCCTCGGCTGGAGTCAGGTTCTCGAGCTGGTCGAGCAGGTCGTGAAGGCCCCGATCGATGCGCTGGCGCCAGGCGAGCACGGCAGCGATCGGCGGTCGGGTCAGCAGGCCCCGCTGCGGTCGCGGATGGCGGGCACCCACCGCGTCGTAATAGGAGTTGAAGAGGAACCCCCAGCGGCGATCGGCAGGTTCCCAACCCGGCAGATGGGGCTCCAGCAGGAAGGTTTCGAAGAACCAGCCGGTGTGCCCCAGATGCCACTTGGCCGGGCTGGCGTCCGCCATTCCCTGCAGACAGAGATCCTCCGGTTCCAGCCCTTCGATCAGCGCTTCGCTGCGGCTCCGCACCCCGATCAGTCTCTGCCGCAGCGGTTCCGATTCCCCGTTTCCGGAAGCGGCCGGCCCGGGGCTGGACTCGGCTGGACGGGCCATCGAACGGCGTTCTCTGGACCCGACCTTAGGGAGGTTCCCTACGATCCGGCCACGCAACACGAAGGACAGGCCAGCACCATGGGCGGCACCAGCTCCGGGATCACTGAAGGCTTCTCAGGAGCGGTGGGCCATACCCCGTTGATCAGGCTGCGGGCCCTGAGCGAACTCACCGGCTGCGAGATTCTGGGCAAGGCCGAATTCATGAACCCCGGGGGGTCGGTCAAGGACCGGGCCGCCCTCGGCATCCTGCGGGAGGCGGAAGCTGCCGGTGAACTTCGCCCCGGAGGCGTGGTGGTGGAGGGCACCGCCGGCAACACCGGCATCGGTCTGGCCCATCTCTGCAACGCCCTGGGGTATCGCAGCCTGATCGTCATCCCGGACACCCAGTCGGCCGAAAAGATCGGGCTGCTGCGCAGCCTCGGGGCCGAGGTGAGAACGGTGCCGGCCGTGCCGTACAGCGATCCGAACAACTACGTGAAGCTTTCGGGCCGGATCGCCGCCGAGACCCCTGGTGCCGTCTGGGCCAATCAGTTCGACAACCTGGCCAACCGCCGCGCCCATTACGCCAGCACCGGCCCGGAGATCTGGGAACAGTGCGAAGGGCGTGTGGATGCCTGGGTGGCGGCCACCGGCACCGGCGGCACCTACGCCGGGGTGGCCCTGTTTCTCAAGGAGCGCAGCGAGAGGGTGCGTTGCGTGCTCGCCGATCCCCATGGCAGCGCGCTCTACAGCTGGGCCACCGCCGGCGCTCTCCACGCCGAGGGCAGCTCGATCACCGAGGGCATCGGCAACAGCCGTGTGACGGCCAACCTGGAGGGCGCTCCGATCGATGACGCCGTGCGCATCGATGACCAGGAAGCCCTGCGCACCATCTACAGCCTGCTCTGGAGGGAGGGACTGTTCATGGGCGGATCGGTGGGCATCAACGTGGCCGCTGCTGTGGAGACGGCCCGGCGGCTGGGTCCGGGGCATCGGATCGTCACCGTGCTCTGCGATGGGGGAGACCGCTACCGTTCCCGCCTCTACGACCGCGACTGGCTTGCCTCGCGGGGGTTGCAGCAGCCCCTCCGTGAGCCAGCCGCCCTGCCTTCATGAATTCTGATTCCTCCCCGGATTTCGCTGCTGGCGAGGCCGCTCCTGTGATCGGTGGTAGATACCGGCTGGAAAGGCCGCTGGCGGCCGCCGGCAGCCAGGGCTGGCTCTGGCTGGCGAGGGATCTGCTGGCTGCCGATGCCCCTGTGGCCCTGCGGCAGGTGGGGCCGGACCAGGACCAGGCACGGGCCCGGGAACTCTGGAGCCGGCTGCAGGGGGTTCTCCATCCCCAGGTGCCCCGCTTCGGGGCCGTGATCGAAGAGGACAACCAGCTCTGGCTGGTGCGGGAGTGGCAGACCGGAAGCACCCTGCGCCAGCTGCTGGAGGCCAGGGGAGAGCGCCAGCTGGTGTTCGGCGCCGGTGAAGTGTTGCTGTTGCTCCGCCAGTTGCTGCCGGTGCTGGCCGCCCTGCACAGCCAGGAGCTCCTGCATGGGGATCTCTCGCCCGACAACCTGCTGCGCCGGGACCGGGACGGTCTGCCGGTGCTGCTCGATTTCGGGCTGGTGCGGGGTACGGCGGCGGCAGCGGCCGATCCGGCCCTGGGTGCCACTCCCGGCTATGCGCCGCCGGAGCTGGCGCGGCAGGAGCCTGCGGAGCCCTGGATGGATCTGCATGCGCTCGGCGTGGTGGCTCTGGTGTTGTTGAGCGGCGACCCGCCGGCTTCCCTGCTCGATCCCGTCAGCCTGGCCTGGCGCTGGCCGGCCAGCCTCGATGACCAGCCGGCCCTGCGGAAACCCCTGCAGCGCCTGGTATCGAGGGATCCCGCCCAGCGGTTTGCCTCGGCCGGCCAGGCCCTGGTGGCCTTCCAGTCCGTGCCGATGCCGGAGAGCACCGGACCGGTCCCCCGGGCTGATCGCACCGTGGCCCTGGTGCCGCCGCAGGCGCCCCCGCTGCCCCCACCGCTGCCCGCCGTTGTGCCGGAGCCTCTGCCGCCCCCGGTGCCCGCAGCCGCGCCGGAGCAGGAATCCCAAGCCCAACCCCCGCCGCTCCCTCTGCCGCTCCCCTTGCCGGAGCCCCCTTCACCTCCTGGGCCCCCTTCACCGCCCGCGCTCGCGGCCGAGCTGCCCGTGGAGGCCGCTCCCGAGGGTCGCCGCCGCCGTCTCGAGCAGCGGGAGGCGGAGGCCGAAGGGGCCCTGTGGCCGGTGCTGATCGCCCTGGTGCTGTCGGCGATCGTGGGCACGGCCATCGGTTGGTGGTGGCTGGGCCGTCAGCGTCAGCCAGTGGCGGCGGAAGGGGCTTCGATCGAGCTTCCGAGCAGTCTTCCTCCGGCTGAGGTGGATCAGCGGCAGCAGCTGCTCAATCGCCTGCGGGCGATGCAGGTGGACCGCGGCTGGTTCCTGCGCCTGGTGGATGCGGCCCTGATGGCCCAGTACCCCGAGCGGCGCGGCCGTCTGCCGGGGGATTCGCTTGAGGATGCACCGCTGCGCAAGGTCTGGAACGAACTGGCGGAGGAATGGCTGGCGCGGGTGGAACAGCTGCCCCTGGGCCTGCGGCAGCGGCTCGGGGGCTTCAGCAGCGCCGACTGGGAACGCCGTCAGGCCTCCCTGGTGGGGCAGGGCCTGAGTCCGGCGGTGCTGCGGCAGCTGGTTTCCGCCAGCGCCCAGAACATCCTGCCGGGCCATGCCGGCCAGGACATGCCCCCGGAGCCGTTCCGCCAGCTCTGGTACGCCGCTGCGGACCAGACCCTGGAGAACGTGCGCATCGATCCGATTACCGCCAGCTCCGGCACCAACCAGCTGGTCTCTGCCGACGTGGCCGCCAACGGTGCCCGTCTGTTCGCCATTCGTGTGCCCGAGGGCCATGGACTGGCCCTCGGGGTGAACGGCACACCGCTGTTGCAGATGGGTGTGTTTGCGGCCGATGGCAGCTCCCTGGAGCCCCGGGGACCCCTCCGGGTGGTGACCCTGGGCCCCCAGAAGGCCTCGCCGGTGCAGTTGCTCGTGACCAACGAAGGGGTGGCGCCGGCCCGGATCAGCCTTTCGCTACGGGCCGATCCGCCGGCGGTGGTGTCGCCGTTGCCTCCGAAGGACCTGCCGTCTGCGGCCGAACCAGCGCCGCCCCAGCCGCCCGCCGATGCCGCTGCCCCCGCCGAGGAGCCGGCAGTCCAGCCGCCCGGGGCAGCGGAGCCGCCTACCCCCGAGGCTGGCCCCGAGACGCCGCCGCCAGCCCCCGCTACCCCTGAGCGCCCCTGAGGGGGCCCCTCAGAGCCGGGCGATGGCAGCCCGGGCCTCCTTGGCCTCCTGCTTGCGTTTCTCCTCGTGGCGCTTGTCGTGCAGCTTGCGGCCCTTGCCGAGGCCGAGGGTCACCTTGATCCAGGAGCCCTTCAGGTGGACGTTGAGGGGGATCAGGGTGAGACCTTTCTGCTCGAGCGCACCGCGCAGTTTGTCGATTTCGCGCCGGTGGGCCAGCAGTTTGCGCACCCGCAAGGGGTCATGGTTGAAGAAGCGACCGGCGTAGCTGTGGGGGGAGATGTGCACGTTGTGCAGTTGGAGCTCCCCGTTGCGGATCAGGCAGAAGCCATCCCGCAGGTTGCACTGCCCGGCCCGGATCGACTTCACTTCCGTGCCCAGCAGCTCAATGCCGGTCTCCAGGGTTTCGAGGATCTCGTACTGGTGACGGGCGAAGCGGTTGTCCGCCAGCAGCCTGTTGGCGGCTGCCTGGGCTGTTGCCTTGCCCCCTTTCTTGCCGGTTCCGCCTTTCGCCATCGAGCCGGTTCACGCTCCCCGACCCTAGGCAGCACTCGGTACCCTCGATCCATGGCGATCATCTCCTCGGGCGGCAGGCCTTCGCAGAAACCGACCGCTGGAACCAGCGCCGGCGCTGCGGCCGGCCGCACGGCGGCTACGCGGCTGGTGGACCCCGGGCGGCAGGGGGAGGATGCCGGTGGGGCGAGGGGGGAGGAGCCAGACGCACCGCCGCTCCGCGAAACGGCCCGGGAAGACGGCCTGCGACCCCGCCGCCTGGCCGACTACATCGGCCAGCGGGAGCTCAAGCAGGTGCTGGGCATTGCCGTGGAGGCCACCCGCAGCCGCGGCGAGGCCCTCGACCATGTGCTGCTGCATGGTCCGCCGGGGCTGGGCAAGACCACCATGGCCCTTGTGCTGGCAGAGGAGCTGGGGGTGCGCTGCCGGATCACCAGCGCCCCGGCGCTGGAGCGTCCGCGCGACATCGTGGGCCTGCTGGTCAATCTCCAGCCCCATGAGGTGCTGTTCATCGACGAGATCCACCGCCTCAACCGGGTGGCCGAGGAAATCCTCTACCCGGCCATGGAGGACTTCCGCCTGGACCTCACCGTGGGCAAGGGCACCGGGGCGCGCACCCGCAGCCTTGAGCTGCCGTCGTTCACCCTGGTGGGGGCCACCACCCGTGCTGGTTCCCTGAGTTCCCCCCTGCGGGATCGCTTCGGCCTGATTCAGCGGCTGGAGTTCTACGACCTGGAGGATCTGCAGGCGATCGTGCAGCGGGCCGCCGGGCTGCTGCGCCTGGAGCTGGCCCCCTGCGCCGCCGAGGAAGTGGCGCGCCGGTGCCGCGGCACCCCTCGGATCGCCAACCGCCTGCTGCGGCGGGTGCGGGACGTGGCCTCGGTGGGTGGCCACGGCCGCATCGGCGCCGATCTGGTGGATCAGGCCCTGAGCCTGCACCGGGTCGATGGGCGGGGGCTGGATGCCAGTGATCGGCGGCTGCTCAGCCTGCTGCTGGATGGCTATGGAGGCGGGCCGGTGGGTCTGGAAACCCTGGCGGCGGCCCTGGGGGAGGACGCCGGCACCCTTGAGACCGTGGTGGAGCCCTATCTGCTGCAGCTCGGTTTTCTGCAGCGCACGCCACGGGGACGCATCGTGACTGAAGCGGGCCGGGCCCATCTGGCCCGCCCGGCGGGGCAAAAGGCATGAAAACCCGGTTCGCTGCCCTGCTGCTCTCCCTGGTGCTGGCGCTTGGCGTGGTGGTGTCCCTGCCGCCCATCGCCCGGGCCGACGGCTCTTCCCGTGATCCCCTTGCCCGGTTGTTCGAGCAGGCGCTGAAGGCCAGCCGGGCGGGAGACTTCCCCGAGGCCCTTTCCCTGTGGGACAGGGTGCTGGCTCTGTCCCCCGGTGAGGCCTCCGCCTGGAGCAACCGCGGCAACGTGCTGCTGGCTCTCGGGGATCCTGAGGCGGCCATCGCCGATCAGGAGCGGGCCATGGCGCTGGAGCCCGCCAATCCGGATCCCCATCTCAACCGGGGCACGGCGGAGGAGGCTCTGGGCCACTGGCAGGAGGCCGCTGCCGACTACCAATGGATTCTGGAGCGCAATTCCGGGGATGCCTCCGCGCTCTACAACCTGGGCAATGTGGAGGGCTCTCTGGGGCACTGGGAGGAGGCCCGCAGCTGGTTCGAGGCGGCGGCGGCAGCCCGTCCCGGGTTCGCGATGGCCCGTTCCAGCGCCGCTCTGGCCGCTTACCAGCTCGGGGATGCCGAGGAGGCGGAGCGGGAGTTTCGCTCGTTGATCCGGCGTTATCCACTGTTCGCCGATGCCCGTGCCGGTCTCACGGCCCTGCTGTGGTCCCGTGGGGCCTTCGGCGAGGCGGAGAGCAACTGGGCGGCCGCTTCCGGCCTCGACCCCCGCTACCGCCAGGAAGAATGGCTGTTGCAGATACGGCGCTGGCCGCCCGGCCCGGTGCAGGCTCTGGTTCGCTTCCTGGCCCTGACCTCCTGATTCCCAGCTGTCCGATGCTGATCTCCTCCCCCCCTTCCCAGGCGCCCACCGACTGGCAGGACCTGGGCCTCGACCGGGCCCTGGAGGCGTTGGTGCCGGAGTTGATCCAGTTGCGCCGCCATCTGCATCGTCACCCCGAGCTCAGTGGCCACGAGCAGCAGACGGCAGCCCTGGTGTCGGGGGAACTGCGGCGCTGCGGTTGGCAGGTGCAGGAGGGGGTGGGCGGTACCGGCGTGGTGGCCGAGCTGGGCCCGAAGGGTGCCCCGCTGCTGGCGCTGCGCACCGATATGGATGCCCTGCCGATCGAGGAGCGCACCGGCCTTGATTACGCCTCCTGCCGCCAGGGCCTGATGCATGCCTGTGGCCATGACATCCACACCACGGTGGGGCTGGGGGTTGCCCGCCTGCTGGCGGGCCTTGCCGATCGCCTTCCCTGCCGGGTGCGTCTGTTGTTCCAGCCTGCGGAGGAAACGGCCGAAGGCGCCCGCCGCATGCGGGCCGAAGGGGCGATGGACCAGGTGGAGGCGTTGTTCGGGGTGCATGTGTTCCCGAGCCTGGCGGTGGGCACGGTGGGTGTGCGCAGCGGCAGCCTCACCGCCGCCGCCGGAGAACTCGAGGTGGAGGTGCTCGGGGAAGGGGGCCATGGGGCCCGGCCGCACCAGAGCACCGATGCGATCTGGATCGCGGCGCGGGTGGTGAGTGGTCTGCAGGAGGCGATCAGCCGTCGTCTTGATCCCCTGCACCCCGTGGTGGTGAGCTTCGGCAGGATCGAAGGGGGCAAGGCCTTCAATGTGATCGCCGACCATGTGCGCCTGCTGGGCACCGTGCGATGCCTGGATCTTGAGGTTCATGCCCAGCTGCCCGGCTGGATCGAGGACACCGTGCAGGCGTTGTGCCGGGGCCATGGCGGCGAGGCGCGGGTCCACTACCGCTGCATTTCGCCTCCGGTGCACAACGACCCTGAACTCACCGGCCTGGTGGCCCAGGCCGCCGTGGATCTGCTGGGCACGGACCAGGTGGAGTGGCTGGAGCAGCCTTCCCTGGGGGCCGAGGATTTTGCCCAGCTGCTCGATGGCACCCGCGGCACGATGTTCCGGCTGGGGGTGGCCGGGCCCGGCGGATGCACGCCTCTGCACAGCAACACCTTCGCCCCCGATGAGGGGTGTCTTGAGGTGGGGGTGAAGGTTCTCACCCTCAGTCTGCTGCGGCGCATGGGCCTTTCGGTGTGATCCAGCCCACCCCCTCCCGCGCCGCGGCGCTGCTGGCGCTTGCTTCGCCCCTGCTGATCCTGCTGGCGCTGGTGGCGCTGCTGCATCGCCAGCCCGGAGATCGGGTTCAGGTGCTGCCGGCCCTGGCCATCGGCGGCGGCCTGCTCGTCACCAGCTGGCAGGTGCGGCACCGCCGTCGTCGCGAATTGCTGCGGGCCCTGCGGGACGAACGACATCGGGTGAGGTAGGACAGCTGCGGCAGGATGGGCGTTCCCTGGTGTCACCCATGGCTGCGGCGGATCCCGATCTTCAAGCCCTTCGCGACGCCATTGCCTCCGGCGATCCCAGCCGGGCGATGCCTGCCCTGGCCGCCCTGCGGGAGGTGCCGGAGCCCGAAGCCACTCCCCTGCTGTTGCTTGGTCTTGAGCAGACCACGTTCATGATCCGCTCGCTGGCCTGCGCCGGACTGGGAATGAAGTGCAGTCCCCAGGGATGGCAGGCCCTGCAGGTGGCGTTGGGGGATGGCGATGCGAATGTGAGGGCCGAGGCAGCCAACGCTCTCGCCAGCTATGGGGTGGAGCAGGCCTGGCCCCTGTTGCGTCAGGCGTTCGTGGCGGATTCCCACTGGTTGGTGCGTTGCAGCATCCTGGCCGCCCTGGCTGAAGTCACGGAGATGCAGGATTCCTGTCTGCTCGATCTGGCCAAGCTGGCCCTTGCCGATGACGACGGCACGATCCGGGTGGGTGGGGCCGAAATCCTTGGCCGACTGGTGAGAGAGGGGGCGTCGGCTGAGGCCCGCAGCCTGCTTTCCGGACTCCAGTCGGATCCGGATCATCGGGTGGTGGCAACGGCCCTCAATGGTCTGCAGGGTTAGCCGCAGGGGCATTGCCAGGACAGGCCACCGCGGCGCTGGATCAGGGCAGGCGCGGGGAGGTGGTGTCCCGGAAGGAGATGAATTTGTGGCCCAGAAAACTGGTGACGCTTGACACGGAAAGAGCTAAAAAATGCGCCAGGTATTCAATAAACGTGTTCAATCCAAACAGGTGGCCTAGTATAGTGCGCAGCTGCACGCTGAAAAGCAGGGTAAGGAGTGCACCGAATATATTGACAACTATGAAGCCGCCGATCGACCTGGCTCGAGATGCTTTTGAAGAGACAAAAACATAGCGTCGCGCCAGGGCGTAGGCGAGAATCATGCCTATCACATAGGACAGGATTACGGATGTCGAGAAGCCAACAAAAGCAGATAATATTCCCCTGCTGACGATGTTTAAAATGGCAGAGGCGCCGCCGGTGAGCAGGAATCTTCCGAATTTCTGCCGTTCGGAGAGCGTGCGGCTCATGGTGATTGTCGTCTCTTGCAACCGATGGTGGAACGCGTGTCGCCCCATGAATTATGGCCCAGGCCTCACAGCCATGGCTGGGGCCGTGACCCCGGCCATGGCCGGCCTTGCTAGGTTTCGTACGTCACTAGGGGTGCCCGGGCGTTCCACCGCCCCGGGCTGAGATCACACCCTCCGAACCTGATCCGGGTCATGCCGGCGCAGGGAAGTGCCGGAGAACTCAGGCTGCCCCTTGCCTCGTCCGTCCCACGCCACCTTCAGTCATGCGCAGTCCTTGGATTGAGAAGCGTCGCGGTAGTGCCAACGTCTCCCAGCTTCACTATGCCCGCCAGGGGCTGATCACCGAAGAGATGGCCTTCGTGGCCCGCCGCGAGAACCTGCCGGAATCCTTGGTGATGGAAGAGGTGGCCAGGGGGCGGATGATCATCCCCGCCAACATCAATCACCCCAACCTTGAGCCGATGGCGATCGGCATCGCCAGCAAGTGCAAGGTGAACGCCAACATCGGTGCCTCACCCAATGCCAGCGATGTCAACGAGGAGCTCAAGAAGCTCCAGCTGGCTGTGAAGTACGGCGCCGACACCGTGATGGATCTTTCCACCGGTGGGGTGAATCTTGATGAGGTTCGTACGGCGATTATCCATGCTTCACCGGTGCCGATCGGCACGGTGCCCGTATATCAGGCGCTGGAGAGTGTGCACGGTTCGATCGAGAAGCTCAGTGAAGACGACTTCCTGCACATCATTGAGAAGCACTGCCAGCAAGGTGTTGACTACCAGACCATTCATGCCGGCCTGCTGATCGAGCACCTGCCCAAGGTGAAAGGGCGGCTCACGGGTATCGTCAGCCGTGGTGGCGGGATTCTTGCCCAGTGGATGCTCTATCACCATAAGCAGAATCCGCTTTACACCCGCTTTGATGACATTTGTGAGATCTTTAAGCGCTACGACTGCACTTTCTCGCTAGGTGATTCGCTGCGCCCCGGCTGTCTGCACGATGCCTCCGATGAGGCTCAGCTGGCCGAGCTGAAAACCCTGGGTGAGCTCACCCGCAGGGCCTGGAAACACGATGTGCAGGTGATGGTCGAGGGACCGGGCCATGTGCCGATGGATCAGATCGAATTCAATGTCAAGAAGCAGATGGAAGAGTGCGCCGAGGCGCCCTTCTATGTGCTCGGTCCCCTGGTGACCGACATCGCTCCGGGGTACGACCACATCACCAGCGCCATCGGTGCCGCCATGGCCGGTTGGTACGGCACGGCGATGCTCTGTTATGTGACTCCGAAGGAGCACCTCGGCCTGCCTAATCCGGAGGATGTGCGCAATGGTCTGATCGCCTACAAGATCGCTGCCCACGCCGCCGACATTGCCCGCCACCGCCCGG
>JBBASR010000038.1:0-24157 GCA_040399125.1 Cyanobium sp.
TCTGCTTGAAGAAGGCCACGTTGCTGTCGCCATTGAGGGTGTTGACGATCACACCACCCTTGGGCAGGGCCTGCTTGATCTTGGCGATGATCGGAGCCACCTCGGTGTTGCCGAGGGGCAAGTAATCCTCACCAACCACCTTGCCGCCCTGGGCCTTGAGCTGCTCCTTCATAATGGTGTTGGCGGTACGTGGATACACGTAGTCCGAACCCACCAGGAAGAAGTCCTTGCCCTTGTTCTTCAGCAGCCATTCCACGGCAGGCTCAGCCTGCTGGTTGGGGGTGGCACCGGTATAGAAGATGTTCTTCGAACACTCCTGACCTTCGTACTGAATCGGGTAGTAGAGGAAAGCGTCCTTGGCCTCATACACCGGCAGCATCGCCTTGCGGCTGGCGGAGGTCCAACCCCCGAAGACCACAGCAACCTTGTCCTGGTCGACCAGCTTCTTCGACTTCTCTGCGAAGGTGGGCCAATCGGAGGCGCCGTCCTCTTCGATCGGCACGATCTTCAGCTTCTTGCCTTCGATCGTGACACCGCCGGCCTTGTTGATCTCATCGATCGCCATCAGTTCGGCTTCGGCCACCGTGTTCTCGGAGATGGCCATCGTGCCGGAGCGAGAGTGGAGGATGCCCACTTTCACTTCACCGTCAAAATTGCCACCCCCACCGGTGGTGGACTCTCCGCCCCCACCGCCGCAGGCCACCAGGGAAAGCGAAGTGGCCAGTGCGGTCGCACCACCAATCAGCCGCAGGGAGGGCTTCCTCATCGGCAATGGTGTCATGTACATGCTCCTGTGAAGTGGAACGCCACGAATGCCATCAAGCATTCGAAGCGCAGACAGGCGGAACGTATCGACGAGACGGACCACGCCTTGGTAGCGGCTGCTACTGATTGTTCAACTGAGCACAAAACGTGGGGGCCCGCCTCGAGACGGGGCTCCGTCATCCCGGTAGCTGTTGCGACAGAAACGCCTCGACCCGCTCCACGCCTTCCCCGCTGTGCAGGTTGGTGAAGCACCAGGGACGGCCCTGGCGCATCCGCTCGGTATCCCGCTCCATCACTTCCAGGCTGGCCCCCACCAGCGGGGCCAGGTCGATCTTGTTGATCACCAGCAGATCGGATCGGGTGATGCCGGGCCCCCCTTTGCGAGGGATCTTGTCGCCGGCGGCCACATCGATCACATAGATGCAGAGATCCACCAGCTCCGGGCTGAAGCTGGCGGCCAGATTGTCGCCACCACTCTCGACCAGCACCAGGTCGAGGTCGGGGAACGCCTGCTCGAGCTCGTGCACGGCGGCCCGGTTGATCGAACAGTCCTCCCGGATGGCGGTGTGGGGGCAGCCGCCGGTCTCGACGCCGCGGATCCGCTCGGGCGCCAGCGCCCCGACCCGGGTGAGGAACTGGGCATCTTCCTGGGTGTAGATGTCGTTGGTGACCACGGCGAGCTGGAGCCGATCCCGCAGCCGCCGGCAGAGCACCTCCACCAGGGCTGTCTTGCCCGATCCCACCGGCCCGGCCACCCCCACCCGCAGGCGACTCATCGCTCCCTCCGATGCGCCACCAGCCTATGGCTGGGAATTGGGCATTGGGCCTTGGGCAGCCCTCAACGGCGGACCCTCAGCTGCGGAACAGGCGGGAATAGAGCTCGGCATGCCCCAGCTGGGCCAGGCCGGCGCCGACGCCGCCGCTGGTCATGCTCCAGGGGTCAGCCCCCACCAGCAGCCGCG
The DNA here is from genome assembly GCA_040399125.1 of Cyanobium sp. Taxonomy (GTDB): domain Bacteria; phylum Cyanobacteriota; class Cyanobacteriia; order PCC-6307; family Cyanobiaceae; genus Cyanobium. The sequence goes on from JBBASR010000038.1 coordinate 1,728, forward strand.
AACGCTCCTCGATCAGCGGCGCCAGGGCGAGTTGCAGCCGCTGGGCCTGGCTGGCGCCGAGCGGCACCAGCCGCACCGCCGCGCTCAACTGGTTCGCCACCCAGCTAAACAGAAAGCCCTCCACCAGCTCCAGAGGTTCCAGCTCCAGGCACAACCCCGCCCAGGCCCAGGCCGCCGGCCAGCCCAGCCGGGGGGGCGGGCTGGCCGGCGGCGGCGGCAGGGGCCACCCCAGCTCGGCGACCAGCTCCAGCAGGGACTGCCCCATCTGCCGTTGCTGGGCACGCAGTTCGGCCGATTCCCGCTGGGCCAGCAGCCAGCCATCGAGATCCACCACCGCCGCCAAAGCGGTGGGATCGGCCTCGCAGCGCCAGCGGTGCAGCGCCTTGCCCAGGGGGCCGAGGGCCGCAGCTTCGATCGTGAGGGCACCCCGCTCCAGCTCAGCCGCCAGCCAATCGGCCACAGCCCGGGCGTCGGAGAGCCGGCCGGACTGCACCAGCACCTCCAGACCCTCGGAGTAGCTGAAGCCCCCCACCGGCAGGGCTGGGCTCACCAGCTGGAGCAGATGCAGCAGACGCACCGTCACGGGCTGGGATGGTGGTGATGGTGGTCGTGATCCCCTGCATAGGCGCCTCCCTCCGGCAGGAACGGCGCCTGGCAGCGCTCCAGCAGCAGCCCGCGCCGCTCCAGCAGATCGGCCAGCACCGGGTCATCGAGCAGGCGCAGTTCCTCCAGGCGCACCTCCAGCGCCACGTGGCGGTTGCCCAGGTGATAGGCCGCCCGCAGCAGCTCCAGCCGATCAACGCTGCGCACCACCAGCAACGGCTCCGGCGCCGCCTCCACCTGCACCGCTGGCCCCTGTTCGCCGGCGGCAGCCAGCCATTCCCCGGGCTCCAGGGCCTCCCCCCGGGGCAGTTGGAGCAGCAGCTCCAGGCCACAGCCGCTGCGGCGCCTTCCCCGCAACCGGGTGCGTTCCTCAGCAGCGAGGGGAAGGCGCAGGGCTGCTTCGGCCGCGATCCCCTGCGGGGGAGGCAGCCGTCTCCGGGTGAGTACCAGGGGAACCGTGTCCATGCCCTTGCTGGCCTCCTGCCATGCACACCCTCCAGAGTGTGGCGGTTCCTCCGGCCCGCGGTTCCCGATGCAGGACCTCCCCACCGCCTGGCACGGGCGCGCCGAGCTGCAGTTCCGGTGGACCGGCGAACACACCATCCACCAGGGGGGCGCCCAGTCCCCCCTGAAGCTGCAACGGGCCTTCCCCAGGGCGGATGGACGCTGCGAGCTGCCGGTGCTGCACACCGCCGGCGGCCTGGTGGGGGGCGACCGGCTCAGCCTCAGCGCCGATCTGGGGCCCGGCAGCCGGGTGTTGCTCACCAGCGTGGCGGCCCAGAAGGTGTACGGCTCAGTGGGTCGCCTGCGCCGGGCCCCCCAGGGGGACTGGGCCCACCAGGAGCTGGGGTTTCAGCTGGCGGCGGAGGCCGATCTCGAATGGCTGCCCCAGGAGCTGGTGGTGTTCGCAGGCGGCCTGTTCGAGCAGCGCGCCCGGGTGGATCTGGCGCCCAGCGCCAGCTGGTTGGGGGCCGAGGTGGTGCGGCTCGGACGCACCGCCGCCGGTGAGGGCCTGGGCCCGGGATGCTGGCGTTCCCTGCTGGAGATCCGGCGCGGGGATCCCGCAGCGGGGCGCTGGGAGCTGGTCGACCGCCTGGAGCTGGGGGAGGCCGCCCTGGAGAGCCCCCATGGCCTGGCAGGGCAACCGGTGTTCGGCTCCCTGGTCTGGGCGGCGCCGCAGCCGCTGACAGGGGAGCCACTCCGCGGGCTGCTGGAAGACTGCCGCCAGGCCCACGCCGGCCTGGAGGGCGAGATGGCCTGCGGAGCCTTGGAGCAGGGAATGGTGGCGCGCTACCGGGGCCCCTCAAGCACCGCCGCCCGCCTCTGGTTCGCCCGGATCTGGGCCCGGATCCGCCAGGAGCGAGGCCTCAGCCCGCCGGAATGGCCGCGGGTGTGGCCCTTCCAGGAACAAGCGCCTGCGGAGCAGGAGACGGCAACTCCATTCCCGTACGCAGGGTGAGCACGCAGGCCTCGAGATCTTCCCGCGATGGGGGCGGCGGCAGACCGGGCTGACGGGGCCACAGGGCCAGAAGCCCTTCCCCGTTGGGGCGCAGCACCAGCTTCTCGGGAGCCACCCGGCCACGAAACGACATCACCAGCGACACCCCGGGCCGGGGCAGAACCACCCGTTCCGCGATCCGCAGCACCGACTCCACCACCACCCCCCGCAACGGCACCGGCGCCGGCGAAGAGGGCGGCAGCGTGGAGGATTCCGACAGCGAAGGCGACGCCAGGGTCAGCCGAAATCCCTGCTGCTCCAGCTCCAGCTGCTCGAGGTCGCCGTTGGCCACCCCCCGGGCCAGGGCCGAAGGCAGGCGGGCGCAGGCGGGTGTGGCCACCACCCGATAGCGACCGGCCAAGGACCGGAAGCCCCGCTGCTCGATCGCGGTGCCGTAGATCATGCGCCTGCGCAACAGCTCCGCCTCCACGGCACGGGAACTACCGGGCTTCACCTCACCGCCGCGCAGGATCAATGTGCCGCCGCGCCGAACCAGGGGGAGCTCTGCCAGCACCGTGTCCACGAACAGGGCAGCCTCGGCAAGCTGGTCCGCCGTCGCCTTGGTCAGGGCCCGCTGCAGCAGGGGCAGCTCAACGGGCGGGAGTGGGGGCGGAGGTGGAGGCGGGGGCGAGGGGGAAGGCGAAGGGGAGGGGGCGGCAGGAGCCGGGGCCGCCGCCAGCCACAGCGCGCCCACGATGGCCAGCCGTGGTGCCAATGCGCCCATTCCCCTCGCCCGCGAACAGGCATGAACGTAACCGTGGAAGTCGACCCCAGTTCGGGCTAAGAAAGGCAGAAGGCGCAAGCGACCATGCATCTGAGCCCCCAGGAAAAGGACAAGCTGCTGATCGTGACCGCAGCGCTGCTGGCCGAACGACGCCTCAACCGCGGCCTGCGGCTCAACCACCCGGAAGCGGTGGCCTGGCTGAGTTTCCAGGTGCTGGAAGGGGCCCGCGATGGCAAGAGCGTGGCCGAACTGATGCGGGAAGGCACCACCTGGCTGAGCCGCGAGCAAGTGATGGAGGGCATTCCGGAGCTGGTGCAGGAGGTGCAGATCGAGGCCGTCTTCCCGGACGGCACCAAACTCGTGACCCTGCACGATCCGATCCGATAGATCCAATCCGCTGAATCCGATAGAACGGACAGACGGCCCTCCGCCCCCACCCCCGATGCCCCCCCTGATTCCCGGCGAACTGCTGCCGGAGCCCGGTGAGCTCGAACTGAATGCGGGGCGTCCCGTGACCGTGCTGACCGTGGCCAACAGCGGCGATCGCCCTGTGCAGGTGGGGTCCCACTATCACTTCCATGAAGCCAACGGCGCCCTGCAGTTCGACCGCGAGGCCGCCCACGGGCTTCGCCTCGACATCCCGGCCGGCACCGCGATCCGGTTTGAGCCCGGCGACAGCCGCGAGGTGCAGCTGGTGCCCTACGCCGGGGAACGCCGGGTGTTCGGCTTCAACGGCCTCGTGAACGGTCCCCTGGACTGACCCACCCTCCCTTCGCCACCAGCCCCGTTCCGAGCCCGCGATGCCCTACCGGATCTCCCGCCGCGCCTACGCCGAGACCTACGGCCCCACCACCGGTGACCGACTGCGGCTGGCCGACACCGAACTGATCCTGGAGGTGGAGAAGGACTTCACCACCTACGGCGACGAGGTGAAGTTCGGCGGCGGCAAGGTGATCCGCGATGGCATGGGCCAGGCCCAGACCACCCGGGCGGCGGGAGCCGTGGACACGGTGATCACCAACGCCCTGATTCTCGACTGGTGGGGGATCGTCAAGGCCGACATCGGTCTGCGGGACGGCCGGATCGTGGCGATCGGCAAGGCGGGTAACCCCGATACCCAGGCCGGGGTGACGATCGTGGTGGGTCCGGGCACTGAAGCGATCGCCGGCGAGGGCCACATCGTGACCGCCGGCGCCATCGACACCCACATCCACTTCATCTGCCCCCAGCAGGTGGAAACGGCCCTGGCCAGTGGGGTGACGACGCTGCTGGGCGGCGGCACCGGCCCGGCCACCGGCACCAACGCCACCACCTGCACCCCCGGCGCCTTCCACCTCGCCCGCATGCTCCAGGCCGCCGAAGGGCTGCCGATCAATCTGGGCTTCTTCGGCAAGGGCAACGCCAGCACGCCCGAGGCCCTGGAGGAGCAAATCCGGGCCGGCGCCTGCGGCCTCAAGCTCCACGAGGACTGGGGCACCACCCCCGCCGCCATCGACTGCTGCCTGACAGTGGCCGATCGCTTCGATGTGCAGGTGTGCATCCACACCGACACCCTCAACGAGGCCGGCTTCGTGGAAGACACGATCCGGGCCATCGGCGGCCGCACGATCCACACCTTCCACACCGAGGGGGCCGGCGGCGGCCACGCGCCGGACATCATCAAGATCTGCGGCGAGGCCAACGTGCTGCCCAGCAGCACCAACCCCACCCGGCCCTACACCCGCAACACGCTCGAGGAGCACCTCGACATGCTGATGGTGTGCCACCACCTCGATCCGCGCATCCCCGAAGACGTGGCCTTCGCCGAATCGCGCATCCGCCGCGAGACGATCGCCGCCGAGGACATCCTGCACGACATCGGCGCCTTCTCGATCATCGCCAGCGACTCCCAGGCCATGGGCCGGGTGGGCGAAGTGATCCTCCGCACCTTCCAGACCGCCCACAAGATGAAGGTGCAGCGGGGTGCCCTGGCGGAGGACTCCAGCCGCAACGACAACACCCGCCTGAAGCGCTACATCGCCAAGGTGACGATCAACCCGGCGATCGCCCATGGCGTCGACAGCCAGGTGGGCTCGGTAGAGGTGGGCAAGCTGGCGGATCTGGTGCTGTGGAAACCGGGCTTCTTCGGCGTCAAACCCGAACTGGTGCTCAAGGGCGGATCGATCGTGTGGGCCCAGATGGGCGATGCCAATGCCTCGATCCCCACCCCTGGGCCGGTGCATGGCCGGCCGATGTTCGCGGCCTTCGGCGCCGCCCTGGCCCCCAGCTGCCTCACCTTCGTGAGCCAGGCAGCCCTCGACGCCGACCTGCCCCGCAGCCTGGGGCTGCGCCGCAGCTGCGTGCCGGTAGTGCAGACCCGCGGCATCGGCAAGGCCCAGATGCGCAATAACCAGGCCCTGCCGAAGGTGGAGGTGGATCCCCAGACCTACGAGGTGTTCGCCGACGGCGAGCTGCTCACCTGCGAACCAGCCGAGGTGCTTCCGATGGCCCAGCGCTATTTCCTGCTCTGATTCCTGCAACCCCTCCTTTCACTGGAAAGGACGTCGGTCGTTCCAGACCGCATCCCAGGAATCCTGCTCCGGCAAATCCCGCCGGCGGGTGCGACGCTCCAGCTCCAGCTCGGGGGGGCTGCCGAGGGGCACCGAGAAGGCCACCCCGCAGGTGGAGAACATCCGGCTCTTCACGAACCAGCGCAGTTCCGCCTGCAGGTAATCCCGGCCGAAGGTGGGATGGGTGCGCACATCCAGAATGAGCAGCTGACCCACCTGGAACGGGTGCTGGTCGCTGATCATCAGGCACATGCCGCCGGCACCGATGTCAAGAATGTCAGCCATGAACCAGGGGGTCATCGGCCGCTGTGCCTCGTCCAGCAGCACCATCGTCACCGGACGGCAGGACTGCACGGAACGGCGTTGATCACGACGCATATTCCGCGAGGGAGAGGGGCTGATCTCATTGATCACGCTGCCCACCTCCACCAGCTTCAGCACCTCGGTCACGCGGACGGCCGCAGGGAGGGGAGGCGGAGGCGGCGGCAACGGGCTTGAGAGAGGCTGCGGAGGGCCCTCCGGGGGATGCTCCGGGGATGACATGAAAGGGACACGTACCGCTGCGCAGCCATTCAGGCGCAGATCTGCAGTACGAACAGCCGGAACGGACACCAGGTCAACGACTGCACGGGTGTCTGCTGCTACTGAATCAGGGCAAAGCCAGGGACATTTCCGTATCAAAGGCCACCCGGTGGACCCCCGGGCGCGCAGCAGGATCCCCGCAGCGGTGCCCGGCAAGAGAGATCCCGATGTTCACGCAATACAGGCCCAGCCATGGCTACGACGAATATTTCAGCGGCAGCGACGAACCCCGGGCCGCCCTGCAGCCCCTGCTCTCCTCCCTCGGCCGGATGGGTCTGGACCAGCTCAACCGGAACCATGCCGCTGCCGGCATCCTGCTCAAGCGCCTTGGCGCCACCTTCCGCCTCAATGATTCCGGCAGCCAGGGGGTGGAAAGGATCCTGCCCTTCGACCCGCTGCCGCGGCTGATCGGCTCCCAGGACTGGGCCCGCCTGGAGAAGGGTCTGTTCCAGCGCCTGGAGGCCATCGATCTGTTTCTGGCCGACGTCTATGGAGAGGGGCGCATCCTCAGCGACGGGGTCGTGCCGCTCGGGGACGTGGAGAGTTCCCAGGGCTGGCGGCCCCAGATGAAGGGCTTCAAGCCCCCCCTGGGTCGCTGGTGCCACATCTCCGGCCTGGATCTGGTGCGCGACGGCCAAGGCACCTGGCGGGTGCTGGAGGACAACCTGCGCTGCCCCTCCGGGGTGGCCTACTTCCTCGAGAACCGGCGCGTGATGAAGCGCATGTTCCCGAGCCTGTTCGCCGGCCGCACCGTGCAGCCGATCGACAACTACGCCTCCCAGCTGCTGAGGACGCTGCGGGAACTCGCCACCTGGACCGACGCCCCCAAGGTGGTGCTGCTCACCCCCGGCGTCTTCAACAGCGCCTATTTCGAACACAGCTACCTGGCCCAGCAGATGGGGATCCAGTTGGTGGAGGGCCGCGACCTCGTCTGCCAGGACGACCGGGTGTGGATGCGCAGCACCGGAGGGCTGGAGCCGGTGGATGTGATCTACCGCCGCATCGACGATGACTTCCTGGATCCGGAGGTGTTCCGCAAGGATTCGATGCTGGGCGTGAAGGGTCTGATGTCGGCCTATCGGGCCGGCAGGGTGGCGATCGCCAACGCCCCCGGCACCGGCGTTGCCGACGACAAGCTCATCTACGCCTACGTGCCGGAGATGATCCGCTACTACCTCAACGAGGAGCCGATCATCGAAAACGTGCCCACCTACATCTGCTCCCGCCCCGACGATCGCCGCTATGTGCTGGAGCACCTCAGCGAGCTGGTGGTGAAATCCGTGGCCGAAGCCGGTGGCTACGGAATGCTGATCGGTCCCCATGCCAGCCGCGAGGACATCGAGCAGTTCGCCGCCAAGATCGAGGCCGACCCCCGCAACTTCATTGCCCAGCCCACCCTGGAGCTTTCCACCGTTCCCTCCCTCAGTGAAGGGGAGCTCTATCCGTGCCATGTGGACCTGCGGCCCTATGTGCTGCGGGGCAAGGGCAACTGGGTGACCCCCGGGGGCCTCACCCGGGTCGCCCTGCGCAGGGGTTCCCTCGTGGTCAACTCCTCCCAGGGAGGGGGCTGCAAGGACACCTGGATCGTGGCCGAGGACTCCAGGGAGGAAGCACTGTCATGCTGAGCCGTGTAGCCGACTCGCTCTACTGGATCAACCGCTACGTGGAGAGAGCGGAGAACATCTCCCGCTTCGTGGAAGTGAGCGAAGCGATGGCCCTCGACTGCCCGCCCGGCAGCGCCGAACCCTGGTTGCCCCTGATCGATGCGAGTGGCGACCGTGAACTGTTCGACAAGCTCTTTCCCGCCGGCAACCCCGAAGACGTGGTGCAGTTCCTGGTGCGGGAAGCGCGGAATCCAAGCAGTGTGGTGAACTGCATCGCCAACGCACGCGAAAACGCTCGCCAGATCCGGGAGATCATCACCACCGAGATGTGGGAGCAGATCAACAGCATCTACTGGAACCTCCAGGAACCGGAGTTCTGGCAGCAACCTCCCCAGGAACAACTGCGGGAGATCCGGCGCTCCTGCCAGCTTTTTTATGGCATCACCGATGCCACCCTGAGCCGCGACCTTTCCTGGCAATTCAGCCGCCTGGGGCGACTGCTCGAGCGGGCCGACAAGACCACCCGCATCCTCGACGTGAAGTACTTCCTGCTGCTTCCCTCCCCCGAGGAAGTGGGCGGAGTGCTCGACGAACTGCAGTGGATCGCCCTGCTGCGCACCGCCGGCGCCTATCAGATGTTCCGCCAGTCCCAGCAGAGGGCGATCGCACCGGAACAGGTTGCCTCCTTCCTGCTGCTGGATCCGATCTTCCCTCGCTCCGTGCGCTACTGCCTGGAGCGGATCAGTGAAACCCTGCGGATCATCCGCAGTGATGCCGTGCCCGGCCCTCCCGACGACCTTGAGTGCCTGAGCGGGTTGGTGCTGGCGCGCTGGAGCTTCACCCGGATCGAGGAACTGGTGGCCAACGGCCTGCATGAAGCGATCGACCACCTGCAGAAGGATCTCAACCGCATGCACGATCTGATCGAGCAGCGTTACTTCATCTCCACCAGCGCACCTTCCCTTCCCAGCACAGCATCGGCATGCGCGCCCGCATAACCCATACGCTCACCTACCGATACAACAAACCGGTGCTGCTCGGTCCGCACCGTTTCTGCCTCAAACCCAGGGGGCACGGATTCCAGCGCCTGCTTGATTTCCAGCTCCGGATCAGCCCGGAGCCTGCCCTGCTCTATCCGCTGGTGGCCGCCAGCGGTGACGAGATCCTGCGGGCCCGCTTCGAGGGGAGCACCGACCTTTTTCTGGTGCAGGGGATCAGCGAGGTGGAAACCCAGAAGGCACCGCCCCTGGCCAGCACCCTGGAGGAGCATGAGCCCCAGCTTCCCTATCCGGTGGGCCACCTCAACGGCGACCTGATGGGGTCGCTGGAAGGATGGCTTCCCAACGGACAGCACGATCCGGCCGCCGTGGATCTTGCCCAGGAAGCCCTGATGGGAAGCAACCAGCGGGCCCTGCAATTCCTCAGCCAGCTGGTGGAGATGATTCAGGACAGGGTCAAATACACCCAGCGGCATGTGGGCCCGGCCTGGCCGGCCGGTCGCACCCTCAAGGAACGGGTGGGCTCCTGCCGGGACCTGGCCATGCTGATGATCGAGGCCTGCCGTTGCGTGGGCCTGCCGGCCCGGTTCGTGAGCGGCTATCACCTGGTGGAGCCTAAGCCGGAGAAGTACGACCTGCACGCCTGGGCGGAGGTGTACCTGCCCGGGGCCGGCTGGCGCGGCTTCGACCCCAGTGGGATCGGCGCCATCGACGATCGCTACGTGACCCTGGCGACGTCCTCCAAACCACCACTCACGGCAGCGGTGAACGGCAGTTTCTCGGGACCGCCGGAAGTGGAAAGCGAACTGAGCTGGAGTATCGAGGCCGAAATTGATGCCACCGAGGCGCTGCCGAAACCGTGGTGGAGAACTGCAGACCCGGAAACAAGCCAAAGCCACAGCGGGCGGTAGCGATTGGTGCAGAACGCCTCCCTGCTTCCAGGCGATTACGGGTAAATCAATTCAGTCCCTGCGGACCGCGCCCCTCCCCCCCATGGCTCCTCCAAGCACCAGCACCACGCCAGCCACGGCTTCCAGCCTGCTGGAAGCCATGCGTCGCCATCTGTTCTCCAGCCAGGCGAAATCCCCTTCGCTGGCCACCCGACACGATCACTACCTGTGCCTGGCGCTGGCCGTGCGCGATCTGCTGCTGAACAGCTGGGTGGAAACCGCCGATGTCTACACCCGACAGCACGTCCGCACGGCCACCTACTTTTCAGCGGAATATCTTCTGGGTCCCCACCTGGAGAACAACCTGGTGAACCTCGGCCTCAGGCGCGAAGCCGAGGAGGCCTGCCGCCAGCTGGGCCTTTCCCTGGAGGAGCTGATCGCCGAAGAACCGGAACCCGGCCTGGGCAACGGTGGCCTGGGAAGGCTGGCCGCCTGCTTCCAGGAATCGATGGCCAGCCTGGAACTGCCCGCCATCGGCTACGGGATCCGCTACGAATTCGGCATCTTCCGCCAGCAGGTGGGCCGCGAGGGTCAGCAGGAAAGCACCGACCCCTGGCTGGCCAGGGGCAATCCCTGGGAGGTGATCCGCCCGGAATGGAGCTATCCGGTGAAGATCGGCAACCTCACCGTGATCGGCGTGGCCCATGACACCCCGATCCTGGGCTATGGCGTACAGACCGCCAACACCCTGCGGCTCTGGTCCGCCCAGGCCCCCGACGCCTTCGATTTCGCCTCGTTCAACGCCGGGGACTACACCCGCGCCGTCCTGCAGAAGGTGAACTCGGAAACCCTCTCGAAGGTGCTTTATCCGAACGACGAGATGGAGCAGGGGAAGCGGCTGCGGCTGAGCCAGCAGATCTTCTTCGTGAGCTGTTCCCTGCAGGACATGTTCCGCATCCTGAAAGGCCAGGGGATCGCCGTCACCGATTTCCACCGCAAGTTCGCGGTGCAGCTCAACGACACCCATCCGGCCATCGCCGTGGCGGAGCTGATGCGGCTGCTGATCGATGTCCATGCCGTGGACTGGGATACGGCCTGGAGCATCACCACCCAGACGATCAGCTACACGAATCACACCCTGCTGCCCGAGGCGCTTGAGGCCTGGGGGCTGGAGCTGTTCGAGCAGCTGCTGCCCCGCCACCTGCAGATCATCTACGAAATCAACGCCCGCTTCCTGCGCACCCTGCGGATCCGCTTCCCGGGGCAACCGGAACTGATGGAGCGGCTCTCCCTGATCGAGGAAGGAGAACAGCGAAGGGTACGCATGGCCCACCTGGCGGTGGTGGGAAGCCACCAGGTGAATGGGGTGGCAGAACTCCACAGCCAGCTGCTGCGCGACAACCTGTTCGCCGATTTCGCCCGGCTGTGGCCGGAGCGGTTCGGCAACATCACCAACGGGGTGACCCCACGCCGCTGGCTGGCCGTGGCCAATCCAGCCCTCGCCGATCTGCTCGACGACAGCATCGGGCCCGACTGGCGCCGGGATCTCGACCGCCTGCGCCAGCTCGAACCGCTGATCGGCGACCCCGCCTTCCTGGAGCGCTGGCAGAAGGTGCGCGAATGCAGCAAACAGCGCCTGGCCACCACGATCCGCCAGGACACCGGCGTGCTGGTGGATCCCGACTCCCTGTTCGACGTACAGGTGAAGCGGATCCACGAATACAAGCGCCAGCACCTGGCAGCCCTGCAGATCGTGGAGCGCTACCTGCGGCTGCGGGCCGGCGAGGACCTGCCCCCCCGCACTGTGATCTTCGGCGGCAAGGCGGCTCCGGGCTACGCGATGGCAAAACTGATCATCCGGCTGATCGTCGGCATCGCCGACATCGTCAACATCGACCCCGCCATGGACGGTCGCCTGCGGGTGGTGTTCCTGCCCAATTTCAATGTCAGCCTCGGCCAGCGGATCTATCCGGCGGTGGACCTCTCCGAGCAGATCTCCACGGCAGGGATGGAAGCCTCCGGCACCGGGAACATGAAGATGGCCCTCAACGGCGCCCTCACGATCGGCACCCTCGATGGGGCCAACATCGAGATCCGCAACTGTGTGGGGGAGGAGAACTTCTTCCTCTTCGGCCATACCGCCAGCGAACTGGCGGAGCTCAACCACTCCGGCTACCACCCGATGCCCTGGCTGGAAAACGACCCCCTCGCCAAGGAAGCGATCGACCTGATCGGCTCGGGCCATTTCAGCGAAGGGGACCGGGATCTTTTCCATCCGCTGCTGGCCAATCTCTGCAGCCGCGATCCCTTCCGCGTGATGGCCGATCTGGGGGACTACCGCCGGGCCCAGAACGAGGTGGACTCCTGTTGGCGTGACCAGCACCGCTGGCGCACGATGGCGGCCCTCAACACAGCCCGCTGCGGATTTTTCAGCAGCGACCGCTCGATCCGCGAATATGCCGAGCGGATCTGGAAGGTGGCACCGGTGCCGGTGACGACCACCAACCCCGTTTCTCCCGCCTGACCCCCACCACCCCGCACCACGCAGACCAGGATCACCATGGATTGGATGGAGGAGGTGGCCGCCACCGCCGAGAGTCGTCTGGCAGCCGCCGACATCCGGCTCACCCTCGGGGGCGAGCCCACCATGGTGCCCCTGGAGCCCAGCGGAGCCGAGTGGAGCATCAGTGCCGATGGACCCACCAAGCTGCCGCTGGCCAGAAACCTGGCCCGCGAACTGCAGCGGCAGGTGTGGCCCGGCAGCACCCTCCTCTATTGCCCCGGCAAGCGATACGACGGTGAGGTGAACCCCCGCTGGGCGCTGCGGTTGATCACCGGCCTCGATGGCACGCCACCGGTGCGTTGGCCCGAGGCCTGCCAACCCGGCCTCGAGGGCGGGGCACTGCGGCCCGAGCAGGCAGGGGCCTGGCTGGAGCGATTGGGGGAACGGCTCGGGGTCACCCTGCAACCGTTGGCGCTGGTGGATCCGCTCGATCCCGACCGCCATGTGTGGGCCGTACCGCTGACGGTGACCGACACGGCGCCCTACCGCTGGCAGGCGGGTGCCTGGCCCCTAGAAGCACCTCTCTGCACCCTCAGCGGCGCCCCCGGTCCCGCCGGGCTGCGGCTGCCCCTGCAACACTTCCCCGACGAGCTGCCCCGCCAGGTGCTGACCCTGGAGCTGGAAGCGAATGGCTGGGAGCTGTTCCTGCCGCCCCTGCTGCGCGAACCGCTGCTGATCCTGCTGCAGGCGGTGGCCGATGGCCTGCCGGCCGGCCTGGCGGCCCCGCGATTGAGCGGCATGCTGCCCGCCGATGGGGAGGGGCACTGGCAGGTGCTGGGCCTGACCGCCGATCCGGGGGTGCTGGAAATCAACCTGCCGATCTGCCACGGCTGGGCGGACTACAGCGGCTGGATGCGCCGGCTCGAGCAGATCGGCCTCTCCCAGGGGCTGCGCAGCTGGAAGTTCAGTCCGGCAGGGAGGCGGGAGGGCACCGGTGGCGGCAACCACCTGCTCTGGGGCGGGCCCAGCCTCGACGACCACCCCTTCTTTTCGCGTCCCGCCTGGCTGGCCGGGGTGCTGCGCTACTGGCAGCACCACCCTTCCCTGGGCTACCTGTTCGGCGGGGACTGCGTGGGACCCGCCTCCCAGTCGCCACGCCCGGATGAGGCCGCCGGCGACGGATTCGAACTGGAGCTGGCCTACAGGGCCCTCGAACAGGCGGACGGCCAACCCTCCCAGGAAGCCTGGGGCGACCACCGGGGCCTGATCGGCGAAACCCTGCGCCATCTGCACGCCGACCGCAGCGGCAACAACCACCGCAGTGAGATCAGCTTCGACAAGTTCTGGAATCCGGGCACCCCGGCCGGCTGCCTCGGCCTGATCGAGTTCCGGGCCCTGGAAAGCCTGCCGGAAGTGGAGTGGAGCAATGCCATCGCCCTGCTGTGGTCGGCGCTGGCCGCCCACCTGCTGGAACCCCGCCACCGGCCCCGGGCCCTGCGCGACTGGGGCCCCGGCCTGCACGACCGCATGATGCTGCCGAGCCAGCTCTGGGCCGACCTTGAACAGGTGCTGGCCGACCTGGCTGCCGATGGCCTGACGCTCGGTCCGGCCCCCTATCGGGCCCTGTGGGAATGGCGCTTCCCGCCGCTGCTGCAATGGCGCGACCAGGCAGGCGACACCGAAGAGCAGGCCGTTCTCGAACTGCGGCCGGCTCTGGAAGCCTGGCCGCTGATCTGTGATTTCCCGCGCGAAGGGGGCTTCACCAGCCGCTTCATCGACGCCTCCCTGCGCCGCTTTGAAGTGGTGGCCAACGCCGCATTCCGGCGCCGCTGGCAACTGCGGCTCAACGGCCGTCCCCTGCCGCTGGCAGAAACTCCGGCTCTGCTGGCGGTGCGCTTCCGCCAGCAGCGGCTCTATCCCTGTTTCCACCCGGCGATCGCCCCCCAGCTGCCCCTAGAGCTGGACCTGATCGGCCCTTCCGGCTGCCAGCGCCTGAGGCTGGACGAACCCGGCCATGCCTTCCTGCCCCTGCCCGAGACCGGACTCGAACCTGGCCCGGCCGGGCCGGCCTGGAGTGGCCGGCGCCGACCGGATGACGTCACCTTCGACCTGCGGCTCCCCTGATCCTGCTGGTCAGTTCACGTCACCAGTTCAGGCCGTGCAGCTTCGGCAGGGGAGCGGTGCGGGAGGTGACGGCGAACAGGCGGGGGATGCGGTGGCTGTTGTAGACGCGGAACTCCCGCAGCACCGAGGCCCCTTCCTCGCGCACGGCCTGGTTGAGCACCAGCGATCCATCGGGATCGGAGACCGAGCGATGGAAGGTGCCAGGCGGAATGCGCAGGATGTCGCCGCCGCAATCAAGCCGCACGATGTGGAAGGGATAGTTCCAGCCGAGATTCACCAGATAGAAGGTGCGACCTCCCTGCAGGGCCAGCAGGTTGTCCTCCTGATGGGGATGGAGGTAAAACTGCCAGGCTCCGGTTTCGGGATCATCGGGGGGACTCACGGCCGGGCCCGAATGCACCACCAGATCGCGGGCATTGGAGGTGGGTACGGTGATATCGAAGAAGCGAACGGCTGGGGTATCGCGGAACTTCTCGTAGGGAATCAGCTCGAACATCGGCGCCGGTCTGGAAAGGCGAGGTCTTCCTTCAGGAGCGGTATGGCCGGAGGAGATGTCCTGGGAGGGAACGGTGGCAGTCATGGGAGGGGCGGGGCAGAGGGGACCCCACCGGCGGCGGATCGACCAGTGAACCGAAAGCGAGTCGCCGCCCGTTGTGGAAGCGGATACCAAAACCGCCTGACCGCAGGCCACTTCCCCGGCTGGCAACCGGTGCTGACCCTGGCAGGCGCGCCTCAGAGCGGCAGGGGCAGCGGGATCGGCATCTCCGCATCCGCCGGTTCCGGCGCACATTCCGGCACCCGCTGGGCCACCACCTCGCCGATCACCACGATCGACGGGGAGGCGAAGGCCTCGGCCAGGGCCCGCTCGGCCAGTTCCGCCAGGGGCGCCACCAGCTGGCGCTGGCCCCGCACAGTGCCCTGCTGAATCACGGCGGCCGGTGTCTCCGGCGCCATGCCACCGGCGATCAACTCGCAGCAGATGCGGGAAAGGTTGTGGATCCCCATGTAGATCACCAGGCCATCGCTGCAGCGCGCCAGCCCCTGCCAGTCCACACCGGGGCGGCGCTTGTCGATCTCCTCATGGCCGGTCACGAAGGTGACGCTGGAGCCGGCGCGGCGATGGGTGACCGGGATGCCCGCATAGGCCGGGGCGGCGATGCCGGCGGTGACTCCCGGCACCACCTCCACCTTCACGCCCTGCCGCACCAGATGGGCCGCCTCCTCACCACCGCGGCCAAACAGAAACGGATCACCGCCCTTGAGGCGCACGATCGTGGTGTGGCGCTCTGCGAGCTCCACCAGCACGGCATTGGTGCTTGGCTGGGGCACCGAATGGTGGCCGCGGCGCTTGCCCACGAAGTGGCGTTCGCAGTGTGGCGGCACCAGATCCAGCAGGGCAGACGGCACCAGGGAGTCGTAGACAAGGGCATCGCAGTGGCGCAGCAGGCGATGGGCCTTGAGAGTGAGCAGCTCCGGATCGCCGGGGCCTGCCCCCACCAGATACACGGTGCCGCTCATGGAACCATCTCCAGGGCCTCGATCAGGAACTGACGCACGGGCTCAAGTTGCAGGAGAGGGGGAAACTCCGCTCCCCAGGCCTGCAACGACTCGGTGAGCCGGTTGGCCGCCAGGGTGAGGGGCAGGCAGGCAGAGGACGCTGCCCCGGGAGGAAGGAAGCTGCCTGGAGGGGCACTGTATGGAGCGGCCACGCCAGGTGCCTGGAGCACCGCCTGCAGATGGTCCAGATAGCGGCGGGCCAGGGGCCCCTCCAGCGGATGGTGCAACCACAGGGCACCGCGGCCGCCGGCCCGGGCCTCCGCCAGCAGCCGGGCCAGCAGCTGCTGCCAGTCGGGCCAGGCCCCCAGGAACGGGGCATGCCACAACAACGGCCTTTCCCCGGGAGCGACGCCACAGGCGGCGGTCCGCTGCCGCCACTGCCGCACCAAGCCGGGCAGGTCGTTGCGCACATGGCCGCCAGGCAGCAGCAGCAGGGGCACCAGGGAAAGCCCCCCGGATCGCAGCACCGCCGAGCGGAAGGCGGCATCCGGCTCGGGGCCCGGAGCGGTAAGGGGCTGCAGCAGCACCGGCGCACCACGACGCTCCGCCAGCTCGGCGGCCAGCTGCTGCAGCTCCACCGGCACCAGTCCCCCCGTGCGGCCATGCACCACCAGCACCAGGGGCGAAGGCCGCAGACGCCGCTGCAGCCGGGCCGCCACCCCCGCCTCCAGAGGACGGCGAGCCAGCCGGCGCAACCGGGGCTGGGCGCCCGGCAACCGGGCCAGCAGATCCACCGCCTGGGCGGCCAGAGCGGGATCCAGGTCTGCCGCCAGGGTCATCAAAGTGGACTGAAGAGCAGGCAGAGGCCAGGCGACCAGGCCCAGAGCCAGCCCCTCGAGCGCGGAGCGCCGCAGCGCCCCCGGGCCCGGCTGCAGCGCCAGGCGCTGCAGCAGCGGTGCATCGCGGGGATCGCGCTGCAGACCCAGCAAGGGCAACAGGGCCGGGGCCGGTTCGGCCGCTTGCTCCAGGTAGCCACGCAGCCGGGCGGCACAGCGGGGATCCCGGAACCGACCCAGAAGCTCCAACCACCGCCACGCCGCGATTCCGGCGGGTGGGGCCTGGGCCAACAGCGGCTCGAGCCAGACGGCGGCCAGCGCCGGCGTCGGCAGCCGCAGCTCCCGCTCCAGGGCCCGCAGCACCAGCTCCTGGTCGCTTCCCCCCCGCAGGGTGAGGAAAGAACGGGCTCCGCCTGGATCGAGGCCGGCCACGAGAGCCTCCAGCAGATCCTGCTCGGGAGGCTGCTCAGCGGCCTCCAGCGGGGCAAGCCACGACCGGCAGGCGGCAGGGTCGCGACGCAGCTGCTGAAGCCGATGCCAGCGCTCTTCGCCGCCGAGGGGGGGCAGCTCCTCGGGGAAGGGGAATTCACTCTGGGCCTGGGGCACCCCGCCTGCGCCGATGGCTGGTTCCAGCCTGGCACCGCCAGGGGGACGACCGGGGCAGATCAGCGGCTGGGCTGTGGACGGCGAAGAACCGGGCAAAGGAATGGGCCCCGCTCTCATCCGGCCACAGGCCGACGCCGAGCACCGAAACGCTCCACCAGCAGCTCCTCCAGCACATCGGGCAAGGCGCTGAGGGGCACGCCTTTGTGGTGGAGCTCCGCCAGCCGAGGGTCCGCCCCCATGGAGCCCCCCAGGAAGATCTTGACCGCCTCCACCATCTGGCCCCCTTCGCGGGCCTTGGCACCCATCAGACCGATTTCCCCCATGTAGGGCTGACCGCAGGCGTTGGGGCAGCCGGTCCAGTGGCTGCGCACGGCATGGGGCAGCTCCAGGCGTCGCTCCAGCTCCTCCACCACCGCCTGGGCCGTGGTCTTGGTGGGAATCAGGGCAAAGCTGCAGTAGCGATTGCCGGTGCAGCTAACCGCTTCCTCCTGCAGTGTTCCGGGTTGGGGCCGGAATGTCTGCAGCAGGGGCTCGGCCAGAAGGGCCTCGAGCCGCTCGGTCGGCACCCCGGGGAGCAGCACGTTCTGGGCCTCGGTGAACCGCAGCTCCTGGTCGCCATGGCTGCGGGCCAGGCGGGCCAGATCCAGCATCGAAGCGGCCTCGAGGCGGCCCATCGGCACATGCAGACCCACCCAGTGGAGACCCGCCTGGGCCTGGGGATGGACGCCGAGGCAGGAGCGAGGGGCACGATTCACCTGGTGGCTGCCATCGTGGGGCAGGGCCAGATCCGTGGCTGCCGTAGGGCTGCCGGCCCTTGCCAGCACGGCGGCGAACTCCTCGAGCACGGCGGCTCGGTACCCATCCAGGCCCAGTTCGTCCACCAGATACATCAACCGACTCCGGTTTCGCGCCGCCCGGTTGCCGTGGGCCTCGAAATGACGAAGGATCGCCAGCGTGAACTCCGGCAGTTGCGCACCCCGTAACCACAGGCCCAGGGGCACCGCCAGTTCATTGCGCTGGGCCGAGAAGAAGCCCCCCACCATCACTGCGAAGCCCTGCTCGCCTTCCCGTTCGGCCGGCAGGAAGGCGAGGTCGTTGTGAAGCAGGAAGCTGTCGGCGGCACCGCCCACGGCCACGTTGAACTTGCGGGGCAGATTGCGCGGGCCATCGGCGGCGAGCAGCCTTGCCTGGATCGCCGCCACCAGCGGCCGGGTATCCACGATCTCCTCGGGATCGATGCCGGCGAGGGGATTGCCGGTGATATTGCGGGGGTTGTCATGGCCGGATTGGCGGCTGGTCAGACCCGCCGCCTCCATCGCCCGCAGCAACGGCGCCATGTCCTCCAGCAGCAGGCCCCGCAGCTGCAGGTTCTGGCGGGTGGTGATGTCGGCACTGCCCTCGGGACCGCAGCGGTCGACCGCATCGGCCAGCACCTCCAGCTGCTCGGCGGTGATCACCCCATTGGGCAGCCGCAACCGCACCATGAACCGCCCCGGAGTCACGGGCCGGAAAAAGATCCCCAGCCATTTGAGGTGAATGGTGAGGGTCGCCTCATCCATGGCCTCCCAACCCTGCTCCGCCAGTTCGGAAAGCCTGGGCTCGAGCTCGAGACCGCAGAAGCCAGCCTTTGCCTGCTCCACCTTGCTGAGCTTCGCCGCGGAATCGGGTATCGAAGACCCGGTAGCGGCGGATTCCGTCTCAGAGGAGGCAGACAGCATCAAAGAACCTGCGTAACAACCGACAAAGCCGGGAGGGACAATGTGCCGACCGGTGTCGACCCCACGTGTCGCAATCGCTACCGATGAGCCGCACCTGCGCAACAGCTCCCGCCGACGGAGCCGTGCCGGCGGACGGCCGACAGACCGCCCGGAAAACCCTGCAGGAACAGGCCCTGGGGGCGGAACGGGCCCGCTTCCGCCAGTTGCTGGCCCAGGTGGGCAGCGGCGAACACACCAGCACGGGCCTCAGCAGAGAGGAGGCCCGGGAAGCCATGGATCTGATGCTGGCCCACCAGGCCAGCGATGCCCAGCTGGGGGCCTTCCTGATTGCCCATCGCATCCGTCGGCCCGCTCCCCTGGAGCTCACCGGCATGCTCGACAGTTATCGCAACACAGGACCGGTGCTGCGCACCCCCGGCCGACGCCCCCTCTGCTTCGGGGTCCCCTACGACGGCCGCAGCCGCACCGCACCGCTGCTGCCGCTGGTGGCCCTGCTGCTGGCCGCCGCCGGTGTGCCGGTGGTGCTGCACGGCGGCGATCCGATGCCGGTGAAATACGGCGTGACGCTGGCGGAACTTTTCGCCGCACTCGGGCTGGAATGGCGGCAGCTGGAGCTGGAGGCGGTGCAGGAGCGCCTGGACCTCCATGGCCTGGCCCTCACCCACCAGCCCCGCCACTTCCCTGCGGCCAATCACCTCGTGCGGGTGCGCGAGGAAATCGGCAAACGGCCGCCGGTGGCCAGCCTGGAGCTGCTCTGGACACCCCACCAGGGCGACCATCTACTGGTGAGTGGCTTTGTGCATCCCCCCACCGAAACCCGGGCCTGGGAAGCCCTGGCAGCCGCCGGTGAAACCGACCTGCTCACGGTGAAGGGGCTGGAGGGCTCCACCGACCTCCCCACCACCCGGGCAGGCATCACGGCCCGGGTTCGCCACGGGTCCGTGGAGAGGCTGATCCTTCACCCCCGCGACCACGGCATCGAAACGGAGGAAGTGGCCTGGCACAGCCTCGACCACTGGCGCTCCGCAGCTCTCCAGGCGCTGCAGGGGGAAGGGGAACTGGCCCCCGCCCTGCGCTGGAACCTGGGGGCCTATCTGTGGTTTGCCGGCCAGATCAGCGACCTGCCCACCGCCCTGGCACAGGCCGAGGCTCTGATGGCCACGCGGGTGGGGCTGGCCCAGCTGGAGCGACTGCAGTGATCCACAACCACTGCTTTGCCTTCGAATCCGACTTCACCGCCGACCTGCGCTGCCTGCCGATGGCGGTGCGACGCAAGCTCGATCTGGCCGGGGTGAAGCTGAAACTCGTGCACTGGGCAGCATTAACGCCCCAGGAAAGGCAACGGCTGCTCGACTGGCCCGACAGCACCCCGGAGATCGCCGCCCTGCGCCGATGGTTGCTGGAGCGCACCGCCTCGCTCGCCGAAGGGCCGGCCCGGGCGATCGAACCGGCCACCGCCGCCCCCTGGCAGCAGGATCGGGACCTGCCCGCCGTGGTGGCGGCGGCCGTGGCCCAGCTGGATCTCCAGCTGCAACCCGAGAGCTGGCAGGGGCTGGGCGAACTGCAGCGGTTCGCCCTGGTGAAACTCAGCCATCCCGGCCACGAACATCGCAACCTGCCTCGCGCCCTGGCGGAATTCGGGCTGCTTCCCTGACCCCGGCCGACGAATCGGTAGCAACAATGACGAAACAAAAGTCGATCGGCATGGTTTCGTACAACGAGTTGGTCAGCCTGTGCGCCAACAGACGTCGTTCGGGGCTCCATGCAGTCCACTACGTCACCTTCGATCGGCTCGCTTTTGTTGTGACGAGTCATCGAATGTTGCCGAACACCGCTGGACCCAGCATTCCCCGATGTCGAGCCTTTCCCGCCGCAAATTTCTGATCACCGCTGCCGGCACAGCGGCAGGTGCTGTATGGCTGAGCGCCTGCGGCAGCAATTCCAAGCCTTCGGCCAAGCCGGGCTCCGCCCCCGCCACTGCGGGTGGAGCACCCGAGGTCAAGGAAGCCACCCTCGGCTTCATCGCCCTCACCGACGCTTCCCCCCTGATCATTGCCAAGGAGAAGGGCTTTTTCGCCAAGCACGGCATGCCCGATGTGAAGGTGATGAAGCAGACCTCCTGGGCCGTCACCCGCGACAACCTCGAACTCGGCAGCGCCAAAGGGGGCATCGACGGCGCCCACATCCTCTCTCCGATGCCGCTGCTGCTCACCGCCGGCAAGATCACCAAGAGCAAGCAACCGCTGCCGATGTATACCCTGGCTCGGCTCAATACCCAGGGCCAGGGAATCTCGGTGTCGAAGGACTTTCTCGGAGACAAGCTCACCATCGACAACAAGGCCGGCCTGGCCAAGGCCGTGGCCGACAGCAGCAGCAAAGGCAAGAAATTCAAGGCTGCCGTGACCTTCCCCGGCGGCACCCACGATCTCTGGATGCGCTACTGGCTCGCCGCCAATGGCGTCGATCCCAACAAGGACGCCGATGTGGTGGTGATTCCGCCGCCGCAGATGGTGGCCAACATGCAGACCGGCACTATGGACGCCTTCTGTGTGGGTGAGCCGTGGAACCAGCGCCTCGTGAACAAGCAACTGGGCTTCACCGCAGCCCAGACAGGCGAACTCTGGGATAAGCATCCTGAGAAGTCCTTCTCGATGCGGGCCGACTGGGTGGACCAGAACCCCAAGGCCGCCAAGGCGCTGCTGATGGCGGTTCAGGAAGCCCAGATCTGGTGCCAGGACCCCGCCAATCTCGACGAAATGTGCGAGATCGTTGCAAAGGACAAGTACATCAAGGCCAGCGTGGCCGACATCAAACCACGGCTCGCCGGCAATGTGAACTACGGCGATGGTCGGGATGTGAAAAACAGCCCGTATCGAATGCTGTTCTGGGACGACAACGCCTCCTTCCCCTACAAGAGCCACGACGCCTGGTTCGTGACCGAGGACATGCGCTGGGGCTACCTGCCCGCCAACACCGATATCAACGCCCTCGTGAACAAGGTGAACCGCGCCGACCTGTGGAAGGAAGCAGCCACCGCGATCGGCAAGTCCGGAGACATTCCAGCCAGCGATTCACGCGGCAAGGAGAAGTTCTTCGACGGCGTGGTATTTGATCCCGAGAACCCCAAGGCCTACCTGGACAGCCTCAAGATCAAGGCCATGGCCTGAAGTCCCGGGGAGCGCCGGCTTGCCCCCGGCCCTTCCCTCTCCTCCCCCTTTCATTCCCTTCCTGCCCCCGATGATCACCACCACCCCGGCCGCAGATGCGCGGCGGAGCGCGTCGTCGCGCCGGCTGAATCCTGGCCTGCGCAACGTCCTGCCCTACCTGATCTGCATCGGGGGCTTCCTGCTCGCCTGGCAGCTGCTTTCCCTGGTGCTCGGGGTGGGCCGGCTCCCCGGCCCGATCAACGTATTGATCGACACCTGGGATCCCTACATCTCGCAGCCGTTCTTCGATGACGGCGGCACCAGCAAGGGCCTGGGCTGGCAGATCCTGATCTCGCTGCGAAGGGTGGCGATGGGTTACGGGCTGGCGGCGGTGGTGGGCATCGCCATCGGGGGGCTGCTGGGGCTGAACCGCTTCATCGGCAAAGGTCTCGATCCGGTGATCCAGGTGCTGCGCACCGTGCCGCCCCTGGCCTGGTTTCCGATTTCGCTGATGGTGTTCCAAGACGCCAACACCTCGGCGATCTTCGTGAT
>JBBASR010000039.1:0-23423 GCA_040399125.1 Cyanobium sp.
TGATCTGCAACGGCTACAAGGACCAGCGCTACATCGAGACGGCGATCCTGGCCCGGCGCCTGGGGCGGCAACCGGTGGTGGTGATCGAGCAGCCCGATGAGGTGACCCGGATCATCAAGGCCAGCCAGGAACTGGGGGCGGCGCCCTGCATCGGCATCCGGGCCAAGCTGGCCACCCGCAGCACGGGCCGCTGGGGCAGTTCGGTGGGGGAGAGGGCCAAGTTCGGCCTCTCGATTCCGGATGTGCTGGCCACGGTGGAGGCCCTGCGCAACGCCGGCCTGCTCGATGACCTGCGCCTGCTCCACTTCCATGTGGGCAGCCAGATCAACGACATCGCAGTGCTCAAGGATGCCCTGCAGGAAGCCGGCCAGATCTACGTGGAGCTCACCCGCCAGGGGGCGCCGATGGGCTACCTGGACGTGGGCGGCGGCCTCGGCATCGACTACGACGGCAGCCGCACCGCCACCGCCGCCTCCACCAACTACAGCCTGCAGAACTACGCCAACGATGTGGTGGCCACCGTGCGGGAGTGCTGCGAGCCCCATGGCGTGCCGCTGCCCACGCTGGTGAGCGAGAGCGGCCGGGCGATCGCCAGCCACTGCAGCGTGCTGGTATTTGACGTGCTCGGCACCGGCGCCGCCCCCGGGGGGATCCCGGCGCCGCGGGAGGCGGAACCGCTGATGGTGCGCAACCTGCGCGACACGCTGGCGACGATCCAGGCCTCCGCCGACGAGGGAACGCTCGGCTGTGACGCGCTCCAGGAAGCCTGGAATGACGCCGTGAAGTTCAAGGACGACGCCCTGGCGGCCTTCCGTCTGGGTTACCTGGGACTGCCGGAACGGGGGCTGGCCGAACAGCTGTACTGGGCCTGCTGCGGTCTGATCGCCAGCAGGCTTGCCGAGATGCCGGCCGGCACCTCCATTCCCGAGGAACTGCGGTCCCTGGAAGCGGCGCTGGCCAGCACCTATTACGCCAACCTCTCGGTGTTCCGCTCCGCCCCCGACACCTGGGCAATCGACCAGCTCTTCCCGGTGCTGCCGATCCACCGGCTGGAGGAACGACCCACCGGGCTCGGCAGCTTCGCGGATCTCACCTGTGATTCCGATGGCAAGATCGCCCGCTTCATCGACCGCGGTCACGCCAAACCACTGCTCGAACTCCATACCCTGCGGCCGGGGGAGCCTTACTGGATCGGCCTGTTCCTGGGGGGCGCCTACCAGGAGGTGATGGGAAATCTGCACAACCTCTTCGGCAGCACCAACGCCGTACACATCCGCCTGGCCGCCGGTGGCGGCTACGCGGTGGAACACGTGGAAAGGGGCGATACGAATGCGGAGGTGCTGGAGATGATGGATCACGATCCCAAACTGCTGCTGGAACGCCTGCGGCTGGCCAGCGAGGAGGCGATCGCCCGGGGCAACCTGCGGATCAGCGAGGCACGCCTGCTGATGGCCCACCTCAAGACAAGCCTCGGGCAGACCACCTACCTGCAGGGCAGAGATCATTGAGTGGACAGGATCGAGAAGCCGCGAAGTTTTTTGATATTCCTGGCACTTATCGAACCTTTCCAGGAAGTAACGCAACGCCGCCCATGACCTCTTCACCGAGCCCCGAAACCGTCAGCTCGGTGACCATGAGTGCATCCACATGAGTGCATCCATTAGTCCTCCCATCAACGAGCCCGCCATCCATCCCTCTGAGTCTTCTGGTCCCGCTTCCGCCGCCAGGGTGGGGATCATCGGTGCCGGACCTGCCGGACTCACCGCCGCCTATCTGCTGAGCCGTGCCGGGGTGGGGGTAGAGGTATGGGAGAGCGATCCCCGGTATGTGGGTGGCATCTCGCGCACGGTGGAATACAAGGGCTTCCGCTTCGACATCGGCGGCCACCGCTTCTTCTCCAAATCCAAAGAAGTAGAGGATCTGTGGAGCGAAATCCTCCCCAATGACATGCTTCAGCGTGATCGACTTTCACGCATTTTCTATCGCGGTAAGTTTTACTCTTACCCTCTCGATGCCGCGGAAGTCGTCGACAACCTCGGCAAACGCGAATCCCTGCTCAGCATCGCCTCCTATCTGAAGGCAAAAGTGACCAGCAACAACGAGGCTGAAAATCTCGAGGACTGGGTGATCGGCAAATTCGGCGGCAGGCTCTACAACATGTTCTTCAAGAGCTACACCGAAAAGGTGTGGGGCATGCCCTGCAACGAGATCTCCGCAGACTGGGCCGCCCAGCGGATCAAGGGTCTCTCGCTCTACAAGGCAGCCGTGGCCGCCCTGCGCCCGAAGCGCACCCCTCCCCCCCAGTCGGGGGACCGCGGCGCCGTGATCAAGACCCTGATCACCAGCTTCCGCTACCCCCGCCTTGGGCCCGGAATGATGTGGGACGCCGCTGCCGAACACACCCGCGCCCAGGGGGGCCGGGTGACGCTCGACACCCGCGTCAGCGGCATCCGCCGCGGCGAGGACGGCCGCTGGTGCCTGACCCTGGAGCAGGGCGGCACCAGCCGCAACGTCTGGTACGACCGGGTGATCTGCTCGGCGCCCCTGGGCTGGCTGGTGCGCACCGTGCAGCCGGCCCTGCCCGCCGCCGCCCTGGAGGCGGCAGCAGCTCTGCGTTACCGCGACTTCCTCACGGTGGCCCTGATCGTGCGCCCCAGCGTGGACTTCCCGGACAACTGGCTCTACATCCATGACCCGGCCCTGCAGGTGGGGCGGGTCCAGAACTTCGGCAACTGGTCCCCCGAGCTGGTACCCGATCCGGAACTGGCCTGCTACGGCCTCGAGTACTTCTGCAACCAAACCGACGCGATCTGGCAGGCGCCGGATGAGGAGCTGGTGGCCCTCGGCACCCGCGAACTGGAAGCCCTGGGCCTGGTGCGCCCCGGTGATGTGATCGACGGAGCGGTGGTGCGCCAGCCGCGCGCCTATCCCGTCTACGACGACGCCTACACCCAGCACCGGGAGACGATCCGCCTGGCCCTCAGCGAGCACTGCCCGGGCCTGGATGTGGTGGGCCGCAACGGCATGCACCAATACAACAACCAGGACCATTCGATGATGACCGCCATGCTGGCGGCACGGAACATCCTCAGCGGCAGCCAGGAGTTCGACCTCTGGCAAGTGAACCAGGACGCCGAATACATCGAAACCGGTGCCCACGTGGTGGACCCGGCACCGGCGTGAGCGGAGGCCATCCGGGCGCCGACCCGGCGCTGGCGGTGATCATGCCCACCATCAGCTGGGAGGGCAGCTTCGAGCCCTGCGCCCGCCGGGTGCTGGAGCTGCTGCGGCCAGGAGACCGGTTCGTGGTGGTGTTCGACGGTGAATCCCCACCCGCCCCGGCCTGGCTGCAGCGCGCCGAGGTGGAGCTGCTGGCCACGGGCCAACGGGCCGGGCCGGGGGTGGCCCGCAACCTGGGGGCGCGCACGGCCTCCGCGCCGATGCTGCTGTTCGTGGATGCGGATGTGGAACTGCACCACGACAGCCTTGAGCGGATCCGCGCCCACTTCCGCCCGCCGCAGGCATGGGCGGCGGTGTTCGGCAGCTACGACGACCGCCCCGTGGCCCGGGGGCTGGTGAGTGAATTCCGCAACCTGCTTCACCACTACACCCACAGCAGCCATCCCGGCCCCGCCGCCAGCTTCTGGGCAGGCTGCGGGGCCGTGCGCCGCGATCGCTTCCTGGCCCTCGGCGGCTTCGATGCACGCTACGGAAGCCCCAGCATCGAGGACATCGAGTTCGGCATGCGGCTGGATGCCGACGGCGGCCGGATCCTGCTGGATCCCACGATCCTGTGCACGCACCACAAGCGCTGGACCCTGCGCTCGATGGTGCGCACCGACATCCGCCAACGGGCGCTGCCCTGGAGTCGGCTGCTGAAGGAGAAAAGCCAGCTGCCGGCCACGCTCAACCTCTCGATCGCCTCCCGGCTGAGCGGCCTGGCCAGCGTGCTGCTGCCGCTCAGCCTGCTGGCGAGCCCCTGGGGCCCGGCCCTGCTGAAGCTGGCGGCGGCACTGGTGTTGTCCCTGCTTCTGCTCAACCGCCGCTTCTATGGCTTCCTGCTGCGCCACCGGGGCCCCGGCTTTCTGCTCGGTTCGCTGCCGCTGCACTGGCTCTATCTCTTTTATTCCACCCTCTGCTTCGCCTCCGTGCGCCTGGGTGTGGTGCGGTGAGCAGGCGCGAATGGCTGCTGTTCGCGCTCTATGGGGTCCTGATGACCCTGGGGGCATGGCACCACGAACCCTGGCGGGACGAGCTGCGGGCCCTGATCGTGAGCCAGGTGGGCCGCTCCCCGGCTGACCTCCTCTCCCTGCTGGGCTGGGAAGGCCATCCCAGCCTCTGGTACCTGTGGCTGCGGCCCTGGACCGGCCTGTTCGGGCCGTTGCCTGGCCTGAAGCTGGCGGGCCTGGCCAGCGCCCTGCTGGCGGGATGGAGCCTGTTGCGCCTGCGGCCGCTGGCCCTCTGGATCCGCGGCGGGGTGCTGTTCAGCTACTACTGGCTCTACGAATACGGGGTGGTGAGCCGCAGCTATGGCCTCGGCCTGGCCCTCACCTGCCTGGGGGTGGGGCTGTGGCTGGAAAGGCGCCGGCGCTGGGGGCCAGCCCTGCTGCTGGGGCTGGCCGCCAACTCCCATGTGCTGATCGCCCTGATCAACCTGCCCCTGCTGGCGGTGCTGGTGTTCCAGGATCTGCCCGCAGACCGGTGGCGGGGCCGGGGGCGGCAGCTGCTGCTGGCGGCTCTGCTGGTGCTGCTGCTCACGGCGGGCAGCCTGGCCACCGCCGTGCGCGGCCACAGCCAGCGGGTGGGGATGCACATGCTGAACAAGAACCTGCCCGGGCCGGTGGCGTCCCCACGGGCCGTGCCGCTGGACCGACTGCTCAACCTCGGTGGCCACCTGGAGGGCCTGGTGGACCCCACGATCCCGCTGCAGGCGGCCAGGCTGCCGCAGCGACCCGCCCTCCGGCCGCTGCTCACCGGCCTCAACCTCAGCGTGGTGATGCTGTTGTGGCTTGGCCTGCTGCGGCGTTCGCCGCTGGTGGCCGTGGGGTACACGCTGCCGTCGCTGGCGGTGCTGCTGGGGTTCTTCCAGTTCGTGTATCCCCCCCATCCGTGGCACCTGGGCCTGCCCTGGCTGGTGCTGGTGCTGTCGCTGCTGCTCGCGAGCCGCTCCCCCCCGGGCCGGCCCCGCCGCCCCTGGGGGCTGCAGCGCCTCAATGGCGGCCTGCTGATCCTGCTGATGCTGCTCAGCGACCTGCATGGCCTGCACGCCTGGACGGTGGACTGGCGAGCGCCGTTCTCAGCGGCGCTGGCAGCGGAGCAGGCCCTGGGATCCCGCGGCATCCCGCGGGAGCGGCGGATCATCGCCGATCCCGAACTGGCGGACAGCCTCTGGGCCAGCGGCGGCTTCCGGCCCGTGCCGGTGCTGCCCCACCAACCGCCGCTGCTGCTGCCCTGGCCGCGCCTCAGGCGCCTGCCGGAGGCGGAGGCCTGCCGCCTGGCCCGGGAGCTCCAGGCCGATGGCCGGGGAGCGGTGGCGATCGTGCGCAATGCCAACCAGCGCCGCCCCACCGGGCCGGACGGGCAGCCCCTGCACGACTGCGGCCGCAGGCTTTCGCTGCCGGCCAGCCGCGAACCGATCGATCTCTACCTGCTCGACTGACGCGACCCGCTCGACTGGGCGCAGAACCGCACCAGCAGGCTGAGGCGATCCTTGGGGCGGCTGAGTTCTGCAGGATCGAAAGGCGCCGCCTCCGGCGCCGGAGCGGCCCGCATCGCCACCGGCCGCAGATCGCCGCCCTCGATCTGCACCTCCAGTGGTGTCAGACCGCCGCGGCCGATCGCTGCCGCCACGTCCTGGGCCTGCCGCAAGGCGTCCTGGTAGGCGCCCTGCAGCAGCTGGCGGCGCACCGCCTGATCCTGGTCGCGGTCGGCTTCGGTGGCCACCGGCGCCAGCCGCACCCCGGGCAGGGCCCCCACCTCCCGGATCAGAGGCTGGAGCCGCCCGGGCACCAGGCGACCGCTGATCTGGAGGTTGGCCTGCACCGCCGCCGGTCGCTGGCGTTCGGCGGCACGCGGCCAGGTGCTGGGGCTGCCCACCCGCAGCTCCTCCACCCCAAGGCGTTGCAGGGACCGACGCACCGCAGCGAGGCGGGCCTGCAGGCTGGCGAGGGCGCCGTTGGCCGTGGGGGCCTCCGCCTCCAGGGAAAGGCTGAACAGCAGCCTTCGGATCGGCCGCTCCTGCTCGGCGCTGCCACGGGCCTCCAGCAAGGTGCCATCACAACGAAGCTGCACCTGGGCCGTAGCCGCGCCAGGCAACAGCGCCGGGCCCAGGGCCGCCAGGGCGAGCACCAGAGCGGTGGCGGGGAAAGCAGAGAAAGAACGCATGATCACAACCCATCAGGCTGGTCCTAGCGTCTCGGCGATGGTCCGAACAACCTCCGGTCTTCCGCTCCGGCAGCGGCTGCTCAGGGCAGGGGCGGTCCAGCTGCTGGCACCGTTCTGCGTGCTCGCCTGCGGCATGGCGGTGTTCGTGTATCTGTCCCGGGCCCTGGGCCCGGGGGCCTATGGCACCTATGCCCTGGCGGCGGCGATCAGCCAGTGGCTGGGGCTGGGGGTGCTCGCCGTGGGGGGGGGCTCCACGGTGCCGCTGGTGGCCGGCGACGCCCAGGGCCACCGCTACGCGGTGACGATCCTGCGGGCCACGCTGCTGATGGCGCTGCTGCTGGCCGGGGTGCTGCTGGCCAGCGCTGGCTGGATCGGCACGCTGCTGCGGGCCCCGGATCTGGTGGTGCCGCTGCGCCTGCTGGCCTTCGACCTGCCCCTCGCCGGCCTCGCGACCACCCAGACCCAGATCCTGCAGGGCCAGGGAAGATTCCAGGCCGGTGCCGGCCTGCAGGTGAGCAGCTGGCTGCTGCGGATCGGGCTGGCCTGGGTGCTGGTGGAGCGGGGCCTGGGGGTTGCGGGGGCCTGCCTGGCCCTGCCGCTCGCCTCCCTCGCCCAGCTGGTGGGGGGCCGGTGCCTTTCCGGCATCGGTCTGGTGCGGGGCGCGGGCATTCCGCTCGGCCAGCTGCTGGGCAGGAGCCGCCGCAGGATGGCGGAAACCCTGCTGATGGGGATCTTCAGCCGCATCGACCTCGTGGCCCTGCAGGCCTGGGGCCCTTCGGCCCAGATCACGGGTCTGTTCGCCGCGGCCAAGAACCTCTCGTATGTGCCGGGGATGGTGTTCACCAGCTCCGGAGCGGTGGTGCTGCAGGCCCTCGCCGCCGCCCACGGCCGCCAGGACGAAGGGCAGGCATCCCGGCTGGGGCGCGCCTACCTGCTGGCGGTGCTGCAGTTCTGCGGTCTGGTGCTGGCGGTGGTGCCGCTGATGCCGGCGGCGGTGGCGGCGGTGCTGGGCCCCCGCTATCTCCAGGCAGGGCCGGTGGCGGCCGTATTGGTGGGTGCCACGGCGGTGCACTGCCTTGGCCACGGCGGCCGTCTGTTGTTGAATTCCCGCGGTGAATGCGGAGCGATGGCCCGCAGCCTGGCTGTGCTGATTCCCCTGTTCGTGCTGCTGGGAGCCACGCTGGCCCAAAGGCTGCCACCCGCCTGGAGCGCCCTGGGGATCGCCCTGGCAACGGCGGCAGGCTCGGGCCTGATCAGCCTGATCAGCCTTGGCCGGGTGGCCCAGCTGGGGCGCAGCGGGCCGGCGGTGCTGCCCGACGCCGGCAGCCTGGGCCGCACCGCACTGGCGGCGGGGTTGTCCGCCCTGGTGGCCTGGAGCCTCAGCACCCATGGGCTCGCCACCGGCGTGGCGGGCATCGGGGCCTCCCTGCTGGCGGTGACCCTGCTGTACGGAGCCCTGCTGGCACCGCAGCTACGGGCCACCGCGGGCCTGTCATGACCGGCGCTGTTCCCCTGGTCTGCGGCGATGTGCCCCTGGTTTCGGTGGTGGTGATGAGCTTCAACCGCCCCCAGGCCCTGGAGCGCTGCCTGGCATCGCTGGCGGCGCAGACGCTGGCGATGCAGAAGTTTGAAGTGGTGCTGGTGGATGTGTCCGATCCCCCGAACCACCCGCAGGTGGCGCGCTACGGCGAACGGCTGACGCTGCGCCACCGGATCGAGACCAACCGGGGCGTGGCCGGCAACCGCAACCTCGGAGCGGCGGCGGCCACGGCGCCGCTGCTGGCCTTCCTCGATGACGACTGCGTGGCGCACCCCGAGTGGCTGGCCACCCTGCTGGCGGCCGCCGCACGCCACCCCGGCGCCCTGATCGGCGGTGGCGTGACCAACCTGCTGCCCGGCAACCCCGTGGCCAGCGCCGGCCAGCTGATCCAGGAGGCCGTGGACCGGCACTTCAATGCCGATCCCACCGACGCCCACTTCGTGGCGGGGCTCAACTTCGCGGTGCCCACCGAGCGCTTCCGGCAGATGGGCGGCAACGACGAGGGCTACGGCCGCCGGGCGGCGGAGGATCGGGAGTTCTGCTCGCGCTGGCGCGCCGAAGGCGGCCGGATCGTGAAGGCGGAGGCGGCACTGGTGGCCCATGAGCACCGGGCCGACCTGCCGGGCTTTCTGCGCCAGTACTTCAACTACGGCAGGGGCGCCTGGATCTATCACCGCACCAAACCGGCGCTTAGCGCCAGCGGCGAACCCACCGTGGGCAGCCATCTGGGCCTGCTGAAGCAGCTGGGCCGCGAGCTGACGGCCAGCCCTCGGCAGCAGCGACCCTTGCTGGCCCTGCTGCTGCTGGGCTGGGAAGCGGCCAACCTGGCGGGCTTCGTGCGCGAGGCCCTGGCGAGCAGCCAGCGGCTGGGGAATGGGCGATGAACGGGGCCGATCCGCTGGCCCCGCTGCGGCAGCAGCTGCTCGAAGCCCTCTCAGCCCTGCCCGAGGCGCGCTGCTGCGCCCTGTTGCACTACCCCTCCCACAGCAATGTGGGCGATCACCTGATCTGGCTGGGGGAGGTGCAGGTGCTCGATCGCCTGGGCCGGTTGCCGGTGGCCTACGCCAGCGACCAGGGCTCGTTTTCGGCCCAGGAGATGGGCCGGCGCATCGGTTCCGGGCCGGTGCTGATGCACGGCGGCGGCTATCTCGGCGATCTCTGGCAAGGCCCGCTGACCTTCATCGAACGGGTCGTGGCGGAGTTCCGCGAGCGGCCTGTGGTGCTGCTGCCCCAGACGATCCATTACCGCAGCGAAAGCCGGCTGCAGCGCACGGCGGCGATCTTCGCGGCCCATCCCCGGTTGACCGTGTTCGTGCGGGATCACCGCAGCCTGGAGCTGGCGCGCCACCATTTCCCGCACTGTCAGTCGGTGCTCAGCCCGGACATGGCCCTGGCGCTGGAGCTGGGGGAGCTGCAGCTGCCGCCCCCTCAGCCGCCGCCCACACCACTGGCCGCGCGCCGGCCCTGGCTGGCCCTGGCCCGGCGCGATCTGGAACGGGGATCCCGGCCCTGGCTCACGGAACTGGCGCCCATGGCCGACCGGATCGACCAGCAGGACTGGCTGCCGCTGGAGCGGCGCTGGATCTGGGGAGACGATCGGCTCCCCGGCAGTCGGATCGTGGCCACTGCCGTGCGGGAAGGGCTGCAGCAGCGGCTGCGCAGACCGCAGGAGTGGCGGCAGCGACGCCGCTGGCTGCAGGGCCCCGCTGCCGCCTGGCTGGAGGGGGTCGCCAGCTCCGGCTGCGACCACCACACCCGGCTGACCCGCCAGAGCCTGGGGTTGCTGCTGGAAGGCCACCGGCAGCTGGCCGGCCGTTCGCTGGTGCGCACCGACCTGCTGCACGGCCAGATCCTGGCCAGCCTGGCGGGGATACCGAGCCTGCTGTTCGACAACTCCTATCCGAAGAATCGGGCGTTCATGCAGGCCTGGGGCGCCAATCTGCCGCTCAGCCGCTATGTGGAACCCGAAGAAAGCGTGTTGGAGCTGGCCCTCAGAACTGCGGCAGCAGGGCAACCCACAGGACCTTGCAGGCCAGATGGAGCAGCTGATCCACGCTGAGATGGAAGCGGCCGGCGCACTTGAGCCGGTCGATCAGGGCATGGAGCAGCAGTTCGGCCAGACCGAGCTGGGGCACGCCGGTGAGCAGGGCCACCGCCAGCCCATGGGTGCTCGCATGGGAAACCAACCACCAGCCCCAGGGGAGAGTGGTGTCGCAACCGGGGCATTTCTCCCGCGCCATGCGATCGCTCTGCAGGCCGAAATCGCAGACGAAATGGGCCATGGCGAGCAGCAACAGCAGGGGCAGGCCGGTGGCGCCGGAATACGCCGGCATCGAGCGGATCTCGAACTATCCCCCCAGCTTGAAGGGTGAAATGGCCTCAGGCACGGCCGGGGGGCCAATCATGCAGAAGTTGGAAATTCATAGGCTCTGAGCGCTCACAAAAGACCGCGCTTCTGCAGGGGTTCGAGATCAGCGATCACCAGACCGCCACCTTCCAGTTCCCGCACGATGCCCCGCTGCCGCAGCTTGGCGAGGCTTCGGGAGGCGGTTTCGCGGGCCAGGCCGGCGAGGGTGGCCAGCTCCCGCTGGGGCAGGGGCGGAATCACGGCGCCGAGGCCGGCGGCGGGGTCGGCATGCAGGGCCAGCTCCACCAGGGCGGCCAGCAGCCGGGTGGTGGCATCGGTGCTGCGCAGCCCGAAGCGGCGGTTGAGGGTCTGGAGCCGGCGGGATTGCAGCCGGGCCAGGGCCAGGGCCAGCCGGGGTTCGCTGTGCAGCAGGGCACGGAACGGCCCCACCCGCAGGATCACCAATTCCGAGGCGATGAGGGTCACCACATCGGCGCTGCGACGGCCGTCGTTGATCACCGCCATCTCGCCGCAGATGTCGCCGGGTCCGAGCAGGGCGAGCACGTTCTCTTCCCCCTCCGGGCTGTAGCTGCGCACCTTGGCCAAGCCGGCTCGCAGCAGAAAAAGGCCCTGGGATTCGTCCTGCTCGAGCACCACCAGCTGATCCGCCTGAAACGTGACGATCCGGTGCTGATCGAGCAACTGGTCGCGCTGCTCCGGATCGAGATCGGAAAACAGCGGAACCGCCGCAAGATCCACCGGACTCCGGGAGGGG
This sequence comes from Cyanobium sp., assembly GCA_040399125.1. Taxonomy (GTDB): domain Bacteria; phylum Cyanobacteriota; class Cyanobacteriia; order PCC-6307; family Cyanobiaceae; genus Cyanobium. Next base: position 11,047 of record JBBASR010000039.1, read on the forward strand.
GAGGGCGGCACTCCAGGGCTGCAGGTGAGACCCGACTATCGCAAAAACCGAGCGATCCCTGACCCAACCCACACCGGGTCGTGACATAAATCACAGCCAATCCGCCGCAGCATTGCTGCAATGTGACCAGTCGCAGCCGCGAACAGAAGGGAACCGATGCAGGAGAAGCCGCCAAAACCATCCCTTTGCGGCATCGCCACAGGTGTTCTGGCGCTGGGGCTGGCCCTGGGCTGCGGCCTGGATCAGGGCAGCGCCCGGGCCCAGGTGAGCGCCGGCGGCCTCCGCACCCGGGTCAACGGCAGCGGTCTGGGCAGCTGCAGAGCAGGGGTCTGCCAGGTGCAGGGCGGGATCCAGGCGGGGCCAAACCGCTTCCAGCGCTTCAGCAGCTTCGATACCCGGCCGGCCGCGATCCGGGGCGTACGGATCGAAACCGGCGGCAGCCGCAACCTGGTGGTGGGCGTGTCCGCCCCCGGCGGCACCTTTCTCAACAAGCCCGTGCAGCTGCGGCAGCCCGCCAACCTCTTCTGGCTGTCCCCAGGCGGCATCTGGCTGGGCAAGGGAGGGCTGTTTCACCAGGCGCCGAACCTGCTGCTGAGCACCTCCAGCAGCCTCAATCTGGGGCCTCGCTCCTACAACGCGATCACGGCCTCGCAGCAGGAGGCCGCCGGCTTCTTCGCGGCCCCGTCCGTGGACTTCGCCAGCCTGCGCACCGCCAGCGGCAACCTCAACGCCCTGGGCCTCGAGGGGCGCGGCCCGGTGACGCTCGCCGGCGGCCTGCTCACCGTGGAGCAGACACTGGCGGTGGACGCCGGCCTCGGCGGGGTGCACTCCCAGGCTGGCGCCGCACGCAGCCGGCTGGAGGCCGGCGAAACGATCCGACTGCGCGGCCGCGAGCTGGAGCTGGCCCGGGTGGACCTGCGGGCCGGCAACGACACCCAACGGGGCCTCATCCACGCCCAGGCGGAGGGAAGGCTGCAGGTGGCCGCCAGCTCCGCCGAGGGGGCCCAGGTGCTGCTGTGGGGCAAGCAGATCCAGCTGCAGGACAGCCAGTTGTTCGCCCCGCGGGGCCTGATCCGCCTGGAGAGCACCGATCCCGCCCCCTCGGGCACCACCCTGTCGCTGCAGCGCTCCCAGCTGGATGTGGGCGTGCGCAGCGCCGCCGACCTGAAGGGCCCTGCAGGGTTCGGGGAGATCGACAACGTGATCCTGCTCCCCGATGCCCCCACGATCGCCCTGTTGACCAAGGGAGACCTCAGCGTGGCGAGCTCGCAGCTGCTGGCCAGCCAGGACATCGACCGCCTGCGCCGCTCGGGACTGCCGCCGCAAACGACCTTCCAGCTTTCCGAAGCCAGCGGCCATGTGGTGCTCAATGCCAGCGGCCGGCTGGCGGTGGAACAGAGCAGGATCGAGGCGGATGCCACCGACAATCTGGCGGGCAACATCGGCCTGATCGGCGAACAGGGCCTGCGGCTCTTTCACACCTTCCTCTCCGCCAGTGGCGGCGCCGGATCGGGTGATCTGCTGCTCTGGAGCAAGGGCGGGATCACGCTAGAGGCCAGCACCCTGGTGGCCGCCAGCAGCAACCGGCCCGCGAAGCCCAAACGCGAGCCAGATTTTCTACCGATCAACACGATCTTCAGTGGCGGAGAAATCACCCTCCTCAACGACTCCGAGCAGGCACCGATCGCAATCAAAGGCAGCCAGTTGCTGACGCCTTACCAGACAAAGGGCGGAGAGCTTCCCTATGAAGCTCTGTTCATCAATGACCCTATCGACAGCCTGGACAAAGGCGTCTCCGCAGGAGGTGGAAAGATCAATCTCTTCTCCCATGGCGGTATCCAGATCAGCGACAAGAGCCTGCTGGAAGCATCAGGGGGCATGGGCGGCCCCGATGGAATCGAACCCTTCGGCGGCGTCATTCAGTTGATCAACGATGGCACCTCCCCGCTGCTGGTGGAGGGAGGGTCTCGCCTTGCCGCCTTCAACGGTCCGAGCCCCACGGAACTGACGAATGCAACCAGCAAAGGATTGATTCACCTTTGGTCCGCCGGCGACCTGCTGCTCAAGGATGCTGCGGTGGAGGCCGCAAGCGACCAATCCTCCAGGCCAGCTCCCCTTTGGCTGGCGCTGATCAGCACCCAAAACCTCGAACTCCGCAACAGCCGGCTTGAGATCCAATCCAACGAACCAGAAAATGCACTCTGGATGGCAGGAAAAGCCGTCAAGGCTTCCAACAGCATCCTGAGCGCCAGCAACTCAGCCGAAAATAATCTCTATATCTTCACCGGCAGCGAAGAGACAAATCTGGATGATCTTTCCACACCAAACTGGCTGAGTTCCGTCACCCTGGATCCATCCACAAGCGAGCTGATTCCCAACTACAAACCGCCTCTGTACTCAGACGCACTCACCAACCCGGAGGAATCAGCCGCCACGATCAAAGCCCTCCTTGAATTGAGCAAAAAAACCGGGATCACAACAGACACCACCAACGTGATCACTGCGGACGGGCGTCAGCTCGTTTTGGAAAGGGATATCGGCAATCTTCGCCGCACCCTGTGGCTGCCCACCGAGGCCTCTCTGGAGGGGCCAGCGGCAGCAGGCAACAGCGGAGCGATCCTGCCCTCCTGGCAAGGGGAGGCCATGGAGACTCCGGCTCCGCAGGCGGGCCAGATCCTGGATCCATCCACCAATCAGCTGGCCCTGGCCCTTTCCCGGGAAGCCACCCTGGAGCGACTGGAAAGCGGCGAAGACCGGGCCACCCGGGAGACGATGGCCAGCCTGGCGCTGACGCGAACCATCTCACCGCACACCCTCACGGTGCCGGAACTGCAGGCCCGCCTCAAAGCCTCCACCCAGCGGCAGCCCAGGCAGACGGGGCCGGCGGCTGATCCGAATCCCTACCGCCCTGCTGTGGTGCGGCTCAACCTGAACCAGCAGCAAGGATCGGATCAGACCCAGATCGACCTGATCTACATCCCACCGGAAGGGGAACTGCGGGGCTGGCGACGCCAGGTCTCCGGCCAGCAGCTGAAGTCCCTGATCCGTGCCTTTCAGGGCCAGATCAGCCGCATGGAGCCCATGGGTGAGGGGAATGCCGCCCAGCAGCTGCAGAACCTGCTGCTGGGCCCCCTGCTGCCCCAGCTGTCCAGCGACGGCATCACCGCCCTGGTGATCGCCGCCGACCGCGGACTTCAGGCCATTCCCTTCAGGGCCCTTCCCTTCCTGCAGGGCGAGCAGGGGAGCGGGATTGCGATCACGATGACTCCGGCTCTCTCGCTCACCGGCTGGGAAAGCCCAAGAAACGAGACCTCCCCAAGACTGCTGCTGGCCGGTGCCACAACCTTTGCCAATGGTCTGGCGCCACTGCCGATGGTGGGCCAGGAGCTGACCAGCCTGGCCTCGATCTACCCGGCGGATGTCTTGCTGAACGGTGCCTTCACAGCCTCTTCACTGAAGCAAAAAACCCAGCAGGGAAATTATCAGCAGATTCATATTGCGACGCATGCGGAGTTCCCTGCCAGCGGCAACGCCGTGATCCATACCGGCGACAAACCGATTCCCATCCAGGAACTCGGCGCTGCGCTGCAGCCAATAGCGGGTCAATCCCCCGATCTGGTGAGCCTCAGCGCCTGCCGCACCAGCATGGGGGACGAACGCAGTGAACTGGGCCTGGTGGGCATGGCCCTCAGCGCCGGAAGCCAGTCTGGCATCGGCACTCTCTGGTTTGTGGACGACACAGCCAATGCCGCCTTCTTCGCCCAGTTTTATCGCTACCTCAAAGCCGGCAACCTCAAGGATGTCGCCCTTGCCCGCACCCAGGACGATTTCCGACTCGGAAAAATCCAGGCAACCGGCGACAAAATCATCAATGCCGAGGGCGCAATTCTACTCAGGCAATTGAGCCGAAGCGATCAACTGCGCTTTACCAACGGATTTCGCCACCCCTATTACTGGGCCGGCGTGATCCTATCGGGATCGCCATGGTAACCCAGCCTATCCAATCACAGAAAAACCCTGATACCACCATGAATCATTCAAAAATCCCCCTTATGATCATTCTGGCCACAGGTTTTCCGCTGCTTGCAAGCCCTGCATCCGCCCTTCAGGAACCCGGTCCGGCATGCTGCACAAAAAGCACGTGTGACTTCACCTATACGCCACCCCTTATCAAACCCCCCGGTTCCACAGGAAAGATCAATCAGTCTTATGCGGCCCCCACGGCATTTCCCGCCACGGCCGTCCTCAAAATCAACATGTTTAATCTCGCCCTCGTGGGGACTGGCAACTTCACCGCTTCAGGAAACAACTTAAACAACGCCATTACCGGAAGCGCAGGAAACGATAAAATCGATGACGGAGGCGGCTCCGATACGATATTCATCGGCACCGACAACGTCATATCTTCATCCAGCAGCGGCACCGTCAACATCACAAGAACGGGCTCCACAGGGCAATCGGACACCGTGACGCTGACCGGCGATTCAACGACAGACACCGTTTACATCAGCACCACATACCAAAGCACTCCGCCCGCCCCTTTTCTCGGCAGTAGCAGCTACATATCCGCTTCCACCACCTGCACCTCCGCAAACAGAATTTCCCGCCGCGGCTTCACGGCCGAAAACCTGGCCGAGAGCCTGCCGAGCCGGTTGGAGCTGCTGGCCCAGAACTCCACAACCACAAACGGCGATTACTGGGCGGGAGTGGTGAACCAGCGCACCTCCATGCAGGAGACCCAGCCCATCACCGTTCCGCCGAATTTCGCACTGATCCCAGGCGTGGCCAGCGTGCTCACGCCCGACCTGGGCGGCAAAAGCGGCGATCAGATCGAGGCGGCCGGCAGCGACTTCGGGTTCAGCGACGACCAGATCCGGAAGTATCCAAACGGCAGGCCCCCGATTCAGGTGACCAACAGCAAGGAGACCGCCTCGCTGAAGCTGGGCTCCGATCAGCCGAGCGTCGTCTACTTCACCGACAACGGCTGGCTGACGGCCCTGACCAGGAAGGCAGACGGAGAGATCGCCGGCACGGTGATCGTGCGGCTCCTGGATCTGAAGGGGAACCCCGTGCGACTGCCGCTGACCGCTTCCGGCACGGCGGGGAACGACTTCCTGCGGATCGTCCCGGCCGCCAAGCAGGGCAGGGTTGTGGCGGGGCTCTGGTAAGCAGATGCTTGAGGTCCTTCTCGCCCAGCTGATCTCGCCCCCTCTGCAGCCGGGCCCGGCCCGGCTGCCCGGCCCCGGCCGGCTGGAAGGGCGCCCGGCCCCGGTGCTTCCGAGCCCGCTAGCGCCCACCCCACCAGCAGCCACGCCCCCCGCAGCCACCCCAGCCCCAGCCGCTCCCGTAGCGCCTGAAACCCCGCAGCCCCTGCCGCGGGTGATGGGCCTGGAGCTCTACGGGCCCGCCGAACAACGGCGGATCCTGCAGCCCTGCGCCGCGATCGTGGATCCGAGCGAACGGCTGCAGGCCTGCGCCGCTGCCCTCACCACCCGGCTCACCGCCGATGGCTACGGCACCAGCCGGGTGTATGCGGTGGCCGATCCGGCTCCGGGCGTGCTGGAGGTGGTGATGGGGCGGCTGGTGGAGGTGCGGATCAGCAGCGACCGCCCCTCGCTCACCCGCCGGCTGCAGCGCCTGCTGCTGCCGCTGCAGGGCGAGGTGCTGCATCTGCCGAGCCTGGAGAGGGATCTGCTGCAGGCCAAACGGCTGCCGGGCCTGGGCCAGCTGCGCGCCAACCTCAACCGACTCGGGGGGGATTCCACCAAGGCGGTGCTGGAGGTGGTGGCAGAAGCCGGCGCCACACCGTTGCAGGGCGACCTCAGCCTGCGCAACGACGGCAGCAGCGGCAGCGGCCAGTTCCGGGGCCTGGCCACCCTGGCGAAGGAAGGCCTGCTGCTGGAGGGCGACAGCCTGCTCCTCTACGGAGAAGTGGACACCGACAGCAACCCGGACCTCGGCTACAGCAGCGGTTCGCTCAGCTACCGCCTGCCGCTGGGGCCCGACCTGGGCTTCAGCACCGCCTTCGGGGCCAGCCGCCGCAACCTGATCGAGGCGGCGGAGCCCTACGACGGTCTCAGCTATCGCCAGCTGCAGCTGCTGGGCCAGTTCGACTGGACCTTCCAGCAGAGCCTGCGCAGCCGCTGGTATGCCTTCGCCGGCCTCAGCCTCAACCGCAACGACGCCTATCTCGACGGCAGGTCCTTTCCGGGGCTGGTGGGCGGCGGCGCCGAAGGCCAGTTGAACACCGGCTTCCTGCGGGCCGGCATTGGCTGGGAGGGGATGCTGGGGGCGGCGGATCTGGCCGGCAGCATCTACGGGCTGCAGGGCCTGGCCGGCCTCAGCAGCGCCGGCCAGCGGCAGGAGCTGGCCGCCTTCGCCGGGGTGAATCCAGGCGAAGCCAGGGCCTTAGGGGGCCAGCTGGGGGCCGCCTGGCGCCTGGGCCCCCGCTGGAACCTGCAGCTGATCGGCGCCGGCCAGATCGCCCTGGCCCCGCTCACCGAACCGATGGGCTTCAGCCTCGGCAGCGACAACGGCCTGCGGGGACTGCCCGGGCAGGTGGTGAGCGGCGACAGCGGCCTGCTCGGCAGCGCCGAACTGAGCTGGAGCGCCTGGCGGCAGGGGCAGGCCGAACTGCAGCTGGTGCCGTTCCTGGGGGCGGGCCTGGTGCATTCGCAGTTTCCGGAGGGCAGCGTCTCCGATTCGATCGGTGCCGGCGGGCTGCTGCTGCGCTGGCTGCAGGGTCGCAACTGGCTGGTGGAGCTGGGCTGGGTGTCCCAGTTCGGCAGCGCCGGCCAGAACGGCTGGGACAACTGGCTGCTCGGCAGTGGCGTCTACACGAAGGTGGCGTATCGCTTCTGATCCCCCCATGGCCATCCTGCAGCGGTTGCTGAGGCAGCTGGGCCCCTACCTCGGGGCCCTGCTGGTGCTGCTGGTGCTGCGCCAGGCGCGGCTCGGGGAAACGGTGAACCTGCTCCTCTACGACCTCGCCAGCCAGCTGCGGCCCGCCCCTTCGGGGGCCACCACAGCGATCCGGATCATCGGAGTGGAGGAGGCCGACCTGCGCAGCCTCGGCTGGCCCCTCGACGACGGCCTGCTCGCCGACGCGATCGAGCGGCTGCAGCAGGCCGGGGTGCGGGCGGTGGGGCTGGATCTCTACCGCGACCTCGGGGTGGGCACGCCGGAGGGGCGGCAGCGGCTGCGGGAGCTGGCGGCCCGGATGCCGCGGCTGGTGTCGGTGTTCAGCCATGTGGATGGCATCGCCGCCATTCCCACCACCCCGCCCTCCCGCCGCGCCTACAACGATCTGCTGATCGACCCCGATGGCGTGGTGCGCCGCGACCTGCTGCATGTGCGGGGCCAGGGTCCGGAATTCGTGGCGCTGCCGATGCGGCTGCTGGAGGTGGCGCGGGGCGAAACGATCAGCCCGCTGCGGCGCCGGATCGAGGCCCGCCCCGCCAGCGTGCACCCCCTCGATCCCCACGCCGGCGGCTACACCCGGCTGGACAGCGCCGGCGTGCAGCGGATGCTGCCGTTTCACCAGCCCCGCAGCTTCCCGGAATGGAGCCTGCGGCAACTGCTGGCGGGCCAGGTGCCCGAGAGGCAGCTGAAGGATTCAATCGTGCTGATCGGCAGCCGGGCGCCTTCGCTGCGGGATGGCTTCCAGGTGCCGTTCAGCCGCCCTTCGCCGCTGCTGCAGCTCCGCGCCCCCCTGCATCCGCAGATGTCCGGGGTGGAGGTGCATGCCCACCGCCTGGCGAGCCTGCTGGCCCTCGACCAGGGGCAGCCGCTGGGGCTGCGGGCGGCCCCGGGCTGGGTGAACGGCCTGCTGCTGCTGGCGGGTCTGGTGGCCGGAGTGGCGCTGGGGGAAGGGATGCCCAGCCTGCGCCGCAGCCTGCGGGCCGTGGCGTTGGTCACGGCCGGGGCGTTGCTGGCGGCGGGCCTGGCCCTGGCGGGCGGCCTGTGGCTGAATGTGGCGCTGCCGATCGGGGCGCTGCTGAGCATGGCTGCCGCCGCCCTGCTGCGCCGCGGCGCCGAGCAGCAGCGCCAGCGGCAGGAAATGCAGCGGCTGCTGGGGCAGACCACGTCAGTGGATGTGGCCCAGGACCTCTGGAAGCACCGCCATGAGCTGCTGGAGGGGGGCCGCTTCCGCGGCCGCGCCCTCGAGGCCACGGTGCTGTTCACCGACATCGAGCACTTCACGGCGGTGGCGGAGCAGCTGCCGCCGGATGCGCTGCTGGAGTGGCTGAACCGCGGCATGGCCGAGGTGGTGCCGCTGGTGCATGCCCAGGGGGGGCTGGTGAACAAGTTCACCGGCGACGGCCTGCTGGCGGTGTTCGGCGCGCCGCTGAGTCAGGGCCCGGAAGCGGATGCGGTGGCGGCGGTGCGCACGGCGATCGCGATCCGCGCCGCCCTGCAGGAGCTCAACCGGCAGCTGGCGCGCGAGGGCCAGCCGGCGATGCGGCTGCGGATCGGCGTGCACAGCGGGCCGGTGGTGGCGGGATCGGTGGGCAGCCGCGAGCGCTGGGAATTCGGCGTGGTGGGCGACACGGTGAACTGCGCCGCCCGGATCGAGGCGCTGGATAAGGAACGCAGCGGCAGCCCCTGCCGGGTGCTGGTGTCAGGGGAGACCCGGGCGCGGGTGCAGAACCAGCTGGCGGGCCCCTGGCGGGACTGGGGCACCGTGGCCCTCAGCGGCCGCTCCACGGCAGTGGAGATCTGGGAACTGGTCGCCCCTCCCGCCGACCCTGCCCATGGCTATGGGCGATCGGAGAGCTGAGGCCCGATCTGCCGCTCCAGGCCGGCCAACCGCTCTTCCAACGCGAACAGCAGTTCAGAGCGGCTGAGCAAGAGGCAGAAGGGTCCTTCCTCATAGCGAGCTTCCACGGCAAAGACCTGAAGAGCGAGCAACTCCTCCGGCAGGGTTTCCCCAAGATCACGGGCGAGCAGCTCCAGTTCATGGGTTCGAGCTGTTTTTCCAAGGCCTGCTGCGCCTGAAACCCCCATTCCTCCTCGGGATAGGCCGGGTCGAGATTCAATCGCATCGCCTGCAGATGGCGGCGCACGATGCGCAGCAGCAGGGCCGCATCTTCAGCGGGCGACATACAGCACCAAACCGTCACGGGCCGCATCCCCCATCACGTGCCAACGGGAGCCCGCCAGGCGCAAGGCATCGTCCGCTCCGATGACCACAAGATCCACGCCATGGTCCAACAGCCCCAGCAGACGGCGGTAGAGACGGAAGCGGCTGGTTTTCAGCGCGATCGGCAGGCTGCCTTCCTTGCAGATCACGGCCAGATCGAGATCCGAATCGAGCCGGGCCTCTCCCCGCGCCCGCGACCCGAAGGCCACCACGGCCTGCACTTCAGGCTGGGCGCAGAGGTTGCGCAGGCCGCGGGTCAGTTGGCAGGGATCCAGACCCTCGCCGAGCTGGATCGATTCGGCGAGCGGCAGCGGCTCCAACCAGGGAATGGCTGGCGGCTGAAAAGGGATCGAAACAGCCCTGGCCATGGAGGAATCCTAAGCACCCCGCAAAAGCCCGCCGCCAGGGGCCCTCAGCGGCCGATTATGCAAATCTTGAACCTTCCGTTCCGCACCGAATGCCGGCAGGGGCGATGAATGCGGGCGAAGCGCAGCTGTTCTGGTGGCGCCAGCGCACCCGGCCGCTGCGCTGGTGGCCGCTGCGGCCGTGGCTGGGGCGGCGGGGGGAGCGGCGCTGGCGGCAGGCGCGGGGGGTGTGCCTGTTCGCGAGTCCACCCCGCAGCGGCCATTCGCTGCTGGGGGCGCTGCTCGATGCCCACCCGGATGCGGCGATCGGCCACGAGCTCGATGCGCTGCTGTTCCTGCGCTGGGGCTGGCGGCTGGCGGAGGTGCTGCCGTTGATGGAGCGCTCGGCCCGGCAGACGGCAGGCATGGAGCAGCTGCCGGGGGGCTACAGCTACCCGCTGGCGGGGCAGGGGCAACTGCGCCGGCCGCTGCTGGTGGGCGACAAGCACGGGGAGGCCACCTTGGTGGAGCTGCAGCGGCGGCCGTGGCTGCGGCAGCGGCTGGAGGCCACCAGTGCGCTGCCGGTGCTGTGGCTGCGCGCGGTGCGCCACCCGCTCGACAACATCGCCTCGATCGCGCGCCACATCCACACGATCGCCGGCGGGGTGCTGCCGGCGGGCGGCACCCCCCTGCAGAGGGCCGAAGACTATTACTTCTGCCTCGCGGACGCCATGGCCAGCCTGGACGGCGGCCTGGACGGCGAGCTCGTCGGCAAGCAGCGCCTGCTGGATGTGCGCCATGAGCAGCTGGTCAGCAACCCGGAAGCAGAACTGCGGCGAATCGCGGCGTTTCTGCAGCTCGATCCCGATCCCCGCTGGCTGCACAACTGCAGGGAGCTGGTGCATCCCGCGCCCCACCTAAGCCGCCACGGGGCCGCGTGGGAACCGGGCCAGCCCCACCGCATCCTGGAGCGCTGCGCCGGCTACAGCTTCCTCGCCGGCTATGGGCTGGAGGAGGGCTGAGGCCCGTCTCCCCTCGCCGAGCTGAATCGAAACAGTCCGAGTCTTGGTGAAATCGTAAGCACCGCCGCCAAGTAACACCGCCACGGAAGAAGTTGCGTCGGCTACGGCTTCCTGGCCGGGAAAAGTCCGGGGAATATTTGAGAAGAGTTGACACGTTTCATGTCTTCTGCGTCAAGCTGGGAAAACTTTCACTTAAAGGCAGCTGTGCTTAAGCCTCTTCCCAGCTCCTCCATCACCACATCTGGCATTTCCACCTCTGGCATTAAGGCAAAAACAGAGCTGCTACTTCTCGATACCAGCTGCCCCCAGATTGCCTCGCTGCTCGCCGGAGCCCTGCTGCCAACCCTGGCACTTCCGTGCGGTCCTGCCGGCCCGACCAGCGCCAGCGAGGCTGTGGCCGCCATCAGCCAACTTCTGCGCGATCGCCGCACCGAAGGCCAGCCGCTGCACACCCTGCACCTGGTGGCCCATGGCAAGGCCGGCGCCATCCGGCTGGGCCGCCACTGGCTGGATGCCGCCACGCTCACTGCCCATGCCGCTGAACTGAGCGAATGGCGCCTGGAGCATCTGGCCCTGTGGAGTTGCCACACCGGCGCAGACGCGAATTTCGTTTCTCTGTTGGAGGAACTCACCGGCGCCCGGATCTGGAGTTCCACCCAGGCGGTGGCCACCCAGCCCCAGCGGGGCAGCAGCTTGCTGCATGAAAGCGCCCCTTCCCAGGAAAAGCCTCCCCAGCAACGCTCGCTGGACAAGCTTTTCGCTGCCGACCATCTGGCAGGTCTGAATGTAGTGCTGGCCGATGTGAACATCCTGTTCGAAACGGGATCGATCGGCACGGTGGGTACCAACCCTCAGAAAATGACCTCGGCCGTGGATTTCCATGACAGGGGGATTGAACGCATCGGTTTCTTTCAGCCTGACAACATCGGCGGCACTGCCGATGGAATCTTCAACTCCAATCCGCAGGGAAACGACATTCCCGGCTATCTGCGGATCTGGACCGTAGATGGCAGTTATTTTGACATACCCGGAGCGATCGTATGGCGGCTTGACAACTCTGCCGACCAATACGGCTTCATTACCTCCGGAAGCACGAGTTTCTCCTACAGCTATACAGCCAATGGTACAACTGTAACACAAACAATTGTTCCCGGCACCACAAACGGCACCAGTACAAACATTTTGCTGCGGAGCTTCAACTCCTCCACCGGTGTCCAGACAGGGAACATTTCCGGCAATGCAGCAACATCTGGAATAGTTACCGCGCTGAATACAACCCTAGCCGCAGAAGCCCAACCCTCCGCGATCACCGGCAGCACCGTCAACGAAGGCACTGCCCTCAGCTATACCGTCACCCTGGATAACGCCGCCACCAACGCCCAACTTCTTTCCATCAACCTCACAGGCACTGCCACGCCTGGAACCACGGTGCCGGCCGCGGATTACAACAACGCTTATTCTTCTTTCAGCTTCACAGCCCTCGATATCAACGGCAACGTAATTACCAACGGAATCACCAACAACGGCGACGGCACCATCACCCTGGCAACAGGCGTCAAAAGCTTCACGATGACCATCCCCACCTTCACAGACCAGGTGGATCCGGAAGCCAACGAAACCGTGATTCTTTCTTTCGGCGGCGCCGTAAGCGGTACCGGCACGATTCTGAATGCCCCCGCTGCTGCACCCGTCTGCTTCCTGCCCGGCACCCTGATCGCCACCCCATCAGGCCTGCGGCCCGTGGAAACCCTGCAACCTGGCGATCTTGTGCTCACGCCGGAAGGGCCGGAGCCCGTTCGTTTTCTGGGGTATAGCAACCACGGCCAGCGCACCCTGCGGGCCATCGGCCGCATGCCGGTGGCCATCCAA
>JBBASR010000040.1:0-23241 GCA_040399125.1 Cyanobium sp.
TCGTCGCCGAGCAGCAGTTCGACCACGTGGGCGTGTTCACCTTCTCGCCGGAGGAAGGCACCCCGGCTGCCGAGCTGCCGGATCAGGTGCCTGCCACCGTGGCTGCGGAGCGCAAGGACCGGCTGATGACCCTGCAGCAGCCGATCGCCGCCGCCCGCAACGCCGCCTGGGTGGGCCGGATCGTGGATGTGCTGATTGAACAGGAGAACCCTGGTAACGGCGAGATGCTCGGCCGCTGTGCCCGCTATGCCCCCGAGGTGGATGGCGAAGTGCGGGTGCTGCCTGGCGCCGGTGGCCTCTCTGCCGCTCCGGGAACCATGGTGCCGGTGCGGCTCACCGCAGCGGATACCTATGACCTGGTCGGTGAGGTGGTGGGGGCAACCGCCATGGTGCAGGACGTGCTGGCGGACCAGGCGCGGAGGCGCTCTTGAGCAGACCCGGGAGCCGGACCAGCGGTCCGGTGGCCTGGCTGCAGCGCCACCAACGGGAGAGTTTCCTGGCAGCCTCCGGATTGAGCACCGCCGGAAGCTTCGCGGCCCTCACCGCCAAGGGCTGGATCCTGCTGCATGGCACCGGCAGCCCCGTGCTGCTGGCCCTGCACTTTGCGGCACTGTCGCTGCCCAGCGTGCTGGCAAGCGGACCGGCCGGGGTGCTCACCGATCGGATCGGCTGCGAACGGGTGCTGATCCAGGCCCAGTGGGCCCTGTTTCTGAGTGCGGTGCTGGGGGCCCTCGCCATCCCCCTGCTGCAGGGGAGCCAACAGGTGATGCTGTTGATGCTCAGCAGCCTGCTGGCAGGCGTGGCCAGCACCTATGAACTCACGGCCCGCAACAAGTACGCCGCCCTTCTGGTGGAGAAGCCGACCGAGCTTGCCCCCTATCTGGCGAGTTTCTCCGTGGTGTTCAACGTGGGCAAACTGGTGGGCCCGCCGCTTGGCGGCTGGCTGCTGGTCCTGGCAGGCCCCACGATGGCGTTGGCGATCGATGCCCTGAGCTTCCTGCTGCCGATCGCCACGGTTCGCTGGATCCTGCATCCCCGCAGGGAGGCGGAGCAGCGCAGCTCTGGTGGCCGCTCCGGCAGTCTGCGCTCGGCCTGGAGGGAGTGCGGCCCCACCCTGCGGCATGTGCTGCGCTTCACCGCTCTGGCCTGCCTGATCGGATTCTTTCACCCAGGACTAGCCGCCTACGTCGCAGCGGATGTGGTGGGGCCTTCGCCCCAGGCCCTGGGAATCTTCACCAGTGTGCTGGCCGCCGGCAGCATCAGCGGGGGCGTGGTGCTTCAACGCAACAGCCTCTGGCTGAGCCAACGGCCGGGCCTGCTGCTGGGGACTTCGCTGCTGATCACGGCGGTCGCCCAGCTGGGAATGGCCATGGCCCCGAACCAGGTGATCGGACTGCTCATGGCCTTCCTGATCGGAGCCGGGACCGCCAGCCTGCTCGCCGGTACCAACCTGATCAGCCAGGTGGCAGCCCCCATGCATCTGCGGGGACGGATGGCGGGACTGGGCCAGATCGCCTTCCTGGGGGGCGGGGGACTGAGCGGATTGATCGCAGCCTTGATCACCAGGACCTTCGGGCTGGGGGCAGCCTTTGCCGTGCTGGGTGGCATCGGCCTGGTGCTGGCCCTGTCGGAGCTGGTGTTCCGACGCGACCTCAGGCTCAGATCAGCTTGACGCCGCGCAGAACCACGGTGGCAAGGAAGGCGGCGGTCAGTCCACCGCCGACGAGGGCCAGATAGATGGCGGCGCCCATGGCTGAAAGATCAATGAGGTGGTGCCATTACAGCAGAAAGGGCGTCGATTGATCGCATCCCGGGGGCGGCGATCGGGACGGGAAGAGCAGAAACGCTCTAGGGTTGCCGGATTCCGGAGCACGCCTCCCCCCTCGCGCAAGCGCCCAGAGCCCCTACCCACCAACTTCTGCATGCGCACACTTTTCCTCTACCCCGAGTTCCCGAAGACGTTCTGGAGCTACGAAAAGATTCTGGAGTTGGTGAACAGGAAAGTACTGCTACCGCCACTTGGCATGGTCACGGTGGCCGCCCTGTTGCCCCAGCACTGGGAGATGAAACTGGTGGACCGCAATGTGCGGGAGGTAACGGAAGCGGAATGGAACTGGGCGGAGCTGGTGGTGATCTCCGGCATGATCGTGCAGAAGGCCGACATGGCGGCGCAGATCGCCAAGGCCAAACAGCGGGGCCTGCCGGTGGCCGTGGGTGGACCCTTCGCCAGCTCCACGCCGGATGCCCCGGAACTTGATCTGGCCGATTTCAAGATTCTCGACGAGGGTGAGATCACCCTGCCGATGTTCGTCGAAGCCCTGGAGCGAGGCGAGCGCAGTGGCCGGTTCAGCGCCGAAGGGGAGAAGCCCGATGTGACCTCCACCCCGATTCCCCGCTTCGACCTGCTGCAGCTGGATGCCTACGACTCCATGTCTGTGCAGTTCTCCCGAGGCTGCCCCTTTCAATGTGAATTCTGCGACATCATTGTGCTGTATGGGCGCAAACCTCGTACAAAAACGCCAGAACAACTGGTCGCCGAACTTCAATATCTATACGATCTTGGCTGGCGGCGCTCCATCTTCCTTGTAGACGACAACTTCATCGGCAATAAACGCAACGCCAAGCTGCTTCTGCCAGCCCTGAAGCAATGGCAGATTGAACACAGATACCCCTTCAGTTTTGCCACCGAAGCCTCTGTTGATCTCGCTTCGGATGATGAATTGATGGAGATGATGGCCGAGTGCCGCTTTGACAGCGTGTTTCTTGGCATCGAAACCCCAGACGAAGCCAGCCTCGAAACCGCTCGCAAACTGCAGAACACTCGTAGCTCCCTGGAAGAATCCGTCGACAGGATCACTTCCTATGGCATCCGTGTGATGGCAGGCTTCATCATCGGCTTCGATGGAGAGAAGACCGGAGCCGGCGATCGGATCGTGGAGTTTGTGAGCCGCACCGGAATCCCCGCCGCAATGATGGGCATGCTCCAAGCCCTTCCCAACACCGGCCTCTGGCATCGTCTCGAGAAGGAAGGTCGGCTGATTCAGGAGAAGGCGGATGCCAAGGGCGTCAACCAGACCAACCTGCTCAATTTCGTGCCGACCCGACCGATCCGGGACATCGCGAACGAATATGTGGACGCCTTCTGCCGCCTCTACGAACCGAATGCCTACATCGATCGAGTGACCCATTACTACCTGAAGATGGGGCAGCCCCGGTGGCAGCAATTCGCGCCGGCTGCTGCCTTCGGCAAGGCCGCCCTGCCCTCCTGGACGGATATTCGCGCTCTGCTGATCGTGATCTGGCGCCAGGGCGTCCAGCGCGACACCCGCTGGCGCTTCTGGCGTGCCCTGGCCACGATCGCCCGTCGCAACCCCGACAACCTCGAACAGTTCCTGGTGACCCTCGCCCACAACGAACACTTCCAGGAGTACCGCGGTGTGGTGACCAGGGAGATCCAGGACCAGCTTTCCTCCTTGCCGCCGGAACCCCCGCAGGCTCCGAAGCAACCGAGCCGCGAACTGCAGCCGGCCTGAACCGCTGGCTGCAGTGGAAGGCAGAGTCCGCGTCAGTCCTGGATGTAATCCAACCCCAGCGCCAGGCAATGTTCCGCCTTCTGTAGCTCCCTACCCAGATAGAGGGCATGGTCAAGGCGGCTGACCGGATGGGGACCTTTCCCTTCGGTGAGCAGAACGCCCAGCTGCTTGGCCGTGAAGGCGCGATAGGTGACCAGAGGCTCCCTCGCAGTGCCCCCCCGGCAGCTGAGCACCTCCCCGGTTTCAGGGTCGGTGGCCAGGCCTTGGGCATCGATGCCGTTGCCGTAGTGCTCCACCACCAGCTCCCCGGATTCCCGGTCGATCCGGATCAGGAAGTAGCCGCAGGGATCCAGAGCGATGAACCGCTGAGAGAGATCGTCATCGAGCGTCTGCCGTTGGCTCATGGCTGGGGGCGTGGGGCCTGGGGAGGATCGTAGGAAGCGGTGAACGGGAGTTCGGCATTCACCGCGTCGATCTCCGCCAGCATCTGACGATTCGCCCCGCTCAACCATTGGCGAAGGATAGTGTCGAATTGAGGATCGCTCCAGCGATGCAGGCTGGCGCGCGGTTGGGCCATGAATCCGCGCCGGAGCTTGTGACTGCCACCGGCGCCGGGATCAAACCGCCGCAGACCCCTCTGAATCGCCCACTCGATCGGCGCGTAGTAACAGACCTCGAAATGAAGGTTGTCCAGCTCCACATCGCTGCCCCAGTAGCGCCCCCACAGAGCTTCCTGGTTGTGCACACACAACGACATCGCCACCGGCTGGCAGGGATCGCCAGCATGGGCACTGAACAGCACCAGATGGCGACGCAGATCCGTAGCGGCTGCCTCGAAGAAGGACTCCGTTAGATATTTACTTCCCCACGGCCCCCAACGGCTGCAATGCTGGGCATAGAAGTCATGCATCCGGCCCACCATGGCGGCGGGAATCTGCTCTCCCACCAAGGGAGTGATCACGATCCCAGCGTCAGCCACCGAGCGCCTCTCACGGCGGATGTTGCGGCGCTGATTGGCATTGAAACTAGCCAGATACGATTCAAAGTCCCCGTGACCAGGATTGGTCCATTCACTTTGTTGATTGAGCCAGACCGCACATCCGGCCGCCTCCGCGAGCTGACGCCAGGCCGGATCGACATAAAGAAAATTGCAGCTCAGAATCTGATTGCGCTCGCAGAAGTCGTCAATCAGCTCCATCATCAGAGCCGTGATCGAAGCGGCATCCTCACCGGGATCAATGTGAAAGCGGTACCCCTCGACCGGACTCACCGGGCTCATTCCCACCAGCTTCGGGTAATACCTCAGCCCCAACTGGCCAGCGAGCTGGGCGAAAGACTGATCGAAGACAAACTCGCCATAACTGTGCCCCTTGAGATATAGAGGCGCCCAGGCAACCAGCCGCTCCCCTCGCCACAGGCCCAGGTGGCAGGGCTGCCAGCCCTGCCGGGGAACGATGCTGCCGCTGGCCTCCAACTGATGCAGCCAGCGCCATTGATAAAACGGGAGCTCCTGCCCGGGCTGCATCGAGGGGGCCACCAGTTGTTGCCAGCTGGCTTCCGGCAACTCGGCCATCGCACGATGCCAGCGGGCTTGCAGCTGGGCCATGGGCGACGAAAACGCAACAGGGACGGAGCAGGCGCAAAACTAACGGGACCACCACCGATGCCGAGCCTTCTGCCCATGTCCAAGGCGCACCACCGGATGGCCTGGGGGCTGCTGAGCGTCTGCTGCCTGGGGAGCCAGCCCCTGCCTGCCCACGCTGGCCTGCTGCGCCCTGTGCTGATGCTGATGCGCCCCCAACTTGAGCAGAAACTGGCGCGCATCTGCATCGAAACCGCAGCAGGCGGACGGCCGGAGCTGGCCGCCAGCCTTGAGGATCCCTGCCACAAGCTGGCCGTTCCCACCAGTCGTTGCCTGATTGAGGAAACCGACAGCACCGGCCGTGGTCTCGGGGTGGTGAGTGAAGTGATGGCGGGCCGGTTCGGGGATGACAGCGAAGTGGTGGTGAAGCGCTGTCTGGCCCGCATGTTCGGGCTGCCCGCCGACAGCCTGCGGGATGTGCCCCTGCAGGAGCTGGGGAGAAGATTCGGCAGCAAGGGCCTGCCCTAACCCGGGGGAAGGGCCGCAGACCGATCCAGGCGATAGCGAAGCAGCAGTTCCTCCCCTTCCAGCCGGCGCTGCTCCACGAGCTGCCAGCCGTGGCCCAGCGGCGGAGCGACGAGGGCAGCCGCCGGCAACCACTGGTGGGGCCCACCCAGCAGGCGGGGGCAGAGCGTGAGCTGGAGTTCATCCATCCAGCCCTCCGCCAGCAGGCTCGCCACCAACTGGCCGCCCCCTAGCACCAGCAGCCGCGCCACCCCCGCCTGCCCCAACCCAGCCAGGGCCTCCGACCAGCACGCCAGGGGCAGCACACGCTGGAAACCGGCGGCAGGCCCCGAGCAGCTCCCCTGCTTCAGCAACCAGCGCTCCAGGGGCTGGGAAAAGAAGGGAAGGTCCGAGGGGAAGGCAGCCCTGCGGCTCACCGCGATGGCCAGGGGCTGGGGCGGACGCCCCTCCTGCCGGCGCTGCTCGAGCAGATCGCCGGCATGGATCAGGCAGGTGGTGCCGTGACGGCGCAGGGTCTCGGCACCGATCAGGCAGCCATCAGCCCAGGCCAGGCTCTCTTCCAGCACTCTGCGATCCCCGGGCCCGCCGATCTGGGCGGCGCCACCGGCCGCCGGAGCCAGACGGCCATCCAGGCTGATCGCGAGCACAAGCCGCAGCTGGGGCCTGATGGGACCGGCATCGACACGGGGATCCGGGTTCACACCCCCGCCAGGGCCTCCAGCGCCGCAGGCACGGTGTCGAGCCGGGGCGTTTCAGCGAAGACCTCGGCGGCATTGTTCGGGCTTTCCTGGAGGCGCACCTTGTGCAGCCTGGCGCCGAGATCGGCGATCGGAGCACTGAGCAGATCGGCGATGTGCAGCGCGATGTTTTCAGCGGTGGGCACACAGCTGGCGAAATGGGCCACGTCCTTGTTGAGGAAGGTGTGGTCGAAGGGCTCCACCACCCGATCCGCCACCAGCTTCTGCAACTCCGCCAGATCACACACCATGCCGGTGCGGGCATCGATCGTGCCCCGCACCGTTACATCGAGCAGATAGTTGTGGCCGTGGCCATGGGGGCGGGCGCACTTGCCGTAGATCGCCTCGTTCTCGGCCTGGCTCAGTTCCTCCCGGGCCAGCCGATGGGCAGCGGCGAAATGGGTGCGGATCGTCAGGAAAGCTTCCATGGGGTCGGCAGTGGTGGTGAGCACATCAGCCCAGAGATCGGGATGTTCGTGGAGACGCAGGGCCACCACCGGCAGGTGGGGGGCCAGACGATCACGGATGGCGAGACAGAGGGCCTCGGTGGTGGGCAACCGCCCCTGCGGGCGGGAGAGATCGAAGTCCGGCCAGGCCTCATTCAGGAAGCGGAAATCGAGCGGCTCGGTCACCTCCCGGCGGATCGCATGCTTCACATCCGAGAGGTTGAGCACCATGCCATCGGCATCGAGCGGACCGGCCATGGCCACGATCAGCTCGTAATTGTGGCCATGGCCGGGAGCCAGGCTGCAGTGACCGAACCGCTGCCGATTCTCCTGCTCACTCAGCTCCGGCAGCCAGTAGAGATGGCTGGCGCTGAAGGTGGCGCGGCGGGTGATCACGCATGGTCGCCCCTGACCATGGGGCCTCCTGCGCCCTTCCGGGGACGACGCGGAAGGCGGCGTCGTCAACCCTGTGGCGGTCATCAGCCGGATCTCAAGGCCCTCCATCCTAGAAACGGACCCGGATGCCTGCAGCCAGCCCGATGCCCACCGCCTCGGACGTTCCCCCCCCCTCCCACGCCGCGCTTGCGCAGCGCCTGGAGGGCCTGAACCTCTACCTCATCGGGATGATGGGAGCCGGCAAGAGTGCCGTGGGCAGACCCCTGGCCGAGGCCCTCGGCTACCGCTTCGTGGATGCCGACCAGACCATCGAGCAGGCCGCCGGCCTCAGCATCCCGGAGATCTTCGCCGCCGATGGGGAAGCGGGATTCCGTGATCTCGAGACCGCCGTCCTCGATCGGATCGCAGGCTGGCACTCCCTGGTGGTGGCCACCGGCGGTGGCGTGGTCACCCGCCCGGAGAACTGGGGACGGCTGCAACAGGGGGTAGTCGTATGGCTCGATGCTCCCCAGACCCTGCTGCTGCGGCGGCTCAGCAGCGATCCCACCCCGCGGCCGCTGCTCGACGATCCGGATCCGATCGCCAGGCTGACGGCCCTGCTGGAACAGCGCCGTCCGCTGTATGCCCAGGCGGACCTGACCGTCCGCCAGGAGGACCAGGACGCCCCGGCCCGGGTGGCCCTCAGGGTGCTGGAGGCGCTGCCGACGATCCTCCGGCCCCGCCAGGCTCCCCCTGTCGATGCCGTCGTGCTGCACACCGAAGACGGCGGGATCACCCGATCCCTCAACTGAATCCAGGGCTCAGCCGGGGGGCTCCAGGCGCACGGCGAACCACTGCACCGCCAGTCCCGGAGCGATCTCCAGTTCGCAGGCCGTATCCAGCAGCCTCCCTGCCCGATCCCGGGGATCCGCTATGGAAGCCAGATCACCGGGCAGGGGATCGAGCGAAACGAGATGGCCCTGCAGCCACGCAAGCGTCTCGGCGGCGGTGAGGATGCGCTCCTCGGCACCAGGCTCGAGCACCACGTAATGGTCGAGTTCACGCAGAAGCGGATCCGACATGGGCCAGGGGCTGCTGGAGCCATCCTGGCGCTGCAACCACGGCCGGGGCGTGCCGTGGCTTCGGATCAGCCTCTTCCAACCTCTGTGAGAATCCGGTCTCGCCACTGGAAAAGGGGCGCCAGAACGGGGTTATCGGCGATTCCCTCCACGCCCCTGCCGGCCAGGGGCTCCCCGACGGTGGCGGGGAAACGGAGCAGGGACAGCTGGGCCACCACCGCCAGGTCGGCCAAGCTCAACCTATCCCCCTCCAGGTAGGGCCGGTGTTCCACCAGCAGGGACAGCTGCTCAAGGTTCCGGCGCAGCTGTCGGGATTCCCCCTCTGCGAAGACATCACGCATCACATCGGTGGCGGGGGTGATCACCCCGGCCGGCAGGGCGGCCACCAGATTGCGCAGCGGGCCCGGGGTGGCCTCAGGCAGCAGGGCCGTGCGCAGCACCGGATCGGAGGCCGCCGCCCGCAGCAGGGCAAGCCGGCAGCCACCGGCCAGGGAGGTATCGGCCCAGTCCTCGAGCAGCAGCACCCGGGCCCGTTCGGCCGGGTCGGCAGGAAGCAGGGCCGGGGTAGCGACCTTCCGCTCCAGATGCAGCGCAATCGCAGTGGAATCGGCGATCACGTCGGAGCCGTCCACCAGCACCGGCACCTGGCGCTGGCCCGAGAGCCGGAACAGCTCGAGCTGGCCCAGGCCCGGCGTGACCTCCACCAGGGTGGCCTGCAGCCCCTTGGCCGCCAGGACCAGGCGCACTTTCTCGCAGAAGGCCGAGTGTCTGAACTGATGCAGTTCCATCGGTGCTGGGTGCGTACCTGTGGGCAGGAAACGCCCTGGGCGGCAGAGTAGCCAGCACCTGAGGCAACCGCTGGGGAGGCGATGAAGGATTTTCTGGTGAACGTGACGCGCTACCCGCGCTATCTGATCGCCTTCAGCCTGGGGGTGATCAACTCGGTGGTCGAGCCCCTCGCCCGGCGCCGCAGCAATCCGGTGACGGCCGTGGCACTGGTGGGAGCCCTGGTCAGCGGGATGGTGAGCCTGGGGCTGGTGCTGCGTGCGATGGTGAGTTCAGCACCGCTGGCATAGGCATGGCACAGGGCCGGAGGGTGGAGCGGGTGGCTGCCCTGATCCGCCGGGAAGTGAGCGAGATGCTGATCAACAGCATCAAGGACGACCGGGTCCACCAGGGGATGGTGAGTGTCACCAACGTGGAACTGGCGGGGGATCTGCAGCACTGCAAGGTCTTCGTCAGCGTGCTCGGCAGCGAGGAGGAGCGGCAACAGGTGCTGGCCGGCCTGAAGGCCGCCACCCCGTTCGTGAAGGGGGAACTGAGCCGCAGGATGAAGATGCGCCGCACCCCGGAGCTGGTGTTCCTGATCGACAGAGGGCTTGAACAGGGCATGGAGGTGCTGGGCCTGCTGCAGCGGCTTGAGCAGGAACGGCAGGAGCGTCCGGTGGTGCCCGCCGGCAGCGACCAGCTGGAAGGGGAAGGGAGTTGAGCCCCATCCCCACCGCTGGGGATGGGCTGCGCCGCCGGGTCGCCGGCCTGGTGGTGGTGAGGGCCAGTGGGCATCTGGCCGACAGCCAGCGCCGCTACCCCCGCTGGGAACTGGACAACGCCAGCCTGCAACGGCTTCTGGCCAGGGGCGTGGGGGGGGTGATCCTGCTGGGCGGAAGTGCCGCCGAACTCTCCCTGCGCACCCGCCAGCTGCAGAGCTGGGCCGCGGAACCCCTGCTGTTCTGTGCCGACGTGGAGGAGGGCGTGGGACAGCGGTTCGAAGGGGCCAGCTGGCTCGTGCCTCCGCTGGCCGTGGGCCGGATCCACGCCGACGATCCCGACGCCGGCCTGGACCTGGCGGAACGCTACGGCCGCTGCACCGGCAGGGAAGCCCGCCAGCTCGGCCTCAACTGGGTGCTGGGCCCCGTCTGTGATGTGAACAACAACCCCGCCAACCCGGTGATCAATGTGCGGGCCTGGGGGGAAGAGGCGGCCAGCGCCGGCGCCCTGGCCGCCGCCTTCACCCGGGGGGCCCAGGCCGAAGGGGTGCTCTGCTGCGCCAAGCACTTCCCGGGCCACGGGGACACCAGCAGCGATTCCCACCTGGAGCTGCCGCTGCTGCCCCACCGGCGCGAGCGCCTCGAAGCGATCGAACTGCCGCCCTTCCGGGCCGCGATCGCCGCAGGGGTGGCCTCGGTGATGACGGCCCACCTGCTGCTGCCGGAACTGGATCCGGAACGGCCCGCCACCCTGTCGGCGGCGGTTCTGACCGACCTGCTGCGCGGGGAGCTGGGCTTCGAGGGCCTGGTGGTGACCGATGCCCTGGTGATGGAAGCGATCGCAGGGCAATACGGTGCCGGAGAAGCCGCCGTGATGGCCCTGGAGGCGGGGGCCGATCTGGTGCTCATGCCGGCCGACGCCGACGCTGCCATCGACGCGATCGTGGCGGCCGTGCAGGAGGGCAGGCTCACGGAAGCGCGCCTGGAGGCCAGCCTGGAGCGGCGTCAGCAGGCCCTGGCCAGGATTCCAGCTCCAGGAGAACGAGGACTCGATCCAGGGGCGCCGCTGGGCAACCTCAGCAATGGACCCGCCAGCGCCGATCAGGATCTGGCCCTGGAGCTGGTGCGACGCTGCCGGGAGCACCAGGGCCAGGGCCTCCCACCGGCCGTCAGCGGCACCAACCTGATCCGGCTGGACTCCAGCCTGGGCTGTCCCTTCCTGCCGGCCTCGGCGCCGGCGATCGAGCTGCCCGCCGCCGCCGGATACCGGCCGGTGCTGCTCGATTGCCGCAGTCCTTCCGCCTGGACGAACGAGCCCGAAGCCCCTCTGGCCCTGGATCGTCTCGACCCTGGCCCGGTGCTGCTGCAGCTGTTCGTGCGCGGCAATCCCTTCCGGGGCAGCGCCGATGGCCTGGAGGCCTGGCCGAGCCTGATCCGGCAGCTTCTCGCCGCCGATCGGCTGGCGGGGCTGACGGTGCTGGGCAGCCCCTATCTGTGGCAGGCGCTGCGGCCGCTGCTGCCACCCGATCTGCCCGCCGCCTACAGCCCCGGCCAGATGCCCCTGGCCCAGCAGGAGGTGCTGATGGCCCTCGGGCTGGGGAGCACGGCCGGCGCCGGCGATTTCACCGACTGACTCGGATCCGCCCATGCTCAGCCTGTCGATGATCGTGCGCGACGAAGCGGAACGACTGGAGCGGTGTCTGCGCTCCGTGGCCGGTTTCGTGGACGAGATGGTGGTGGTGGACACGGGCTCCAGCGATGGCACCGTGGCGATCGCCGAGGCCTGCGGCGCCGTGGTGCACCACCTGCCCTGGCCCGGGGACTTCGCACCGGCCCGCAACCGGGCTCTGGAGTGGGTACGGGGGGACTGGGTGCTGGTGCTGGACGCGGATGAGTGGTTATGCCCGGAAGCCCGGGAGCCCCTTCAGGAGCTGATGGCCGATCCCGATGCCCTGCTGATCACGCTGTTGCGGGAAGAGCGGGGATCGCGCCAGTCGCCCTATTCGAGCGTCAGCCGCCTGTTCCGCCGCCATCCCGCGATCCGCTGGAGTCGGCCATATCACGCCATGGTGGACGACAGCGTGCAGGAGCTGCTGCAGCGGGAGCCCGGGTGGCGTCTGTTGCAGTGCGGCGTACCCGCCCTGATTCATGACGGCTACAGACCGGAACTGCTGGCCGCCGGTACCAAGGCTGCCCGGCTGCGGGCTGCGATGGAGGCGGAACTCCGCCTCCATCCCGGGGATCCCTACGCCAGCGCGAAGCTCGGCGGCCTGGAGCTGAGCGAGGGCCACCGGGAGAAGGCCATCGCCCTGCTGGAGGAGGGGCTCCGCCGATGTCCAGCCTCCAGCCAGCCGGAGCGCTACGAACTGCTGCTGCATCTGGCGATGGCCCGAGGCAGCGGGGACAAGAGCCTGGCCGCCTCCCTCTATCGCGAAGCCATCGCCCTGCTGCCGGATCCCCGGCTCAGCCTGGCGGCCCGCATCAATCTCGCGGCCCTGCTGCTGGGCGAAGGAGCCCTGGAAGAGGCAACCGCACTGGCCCGGGAGACCACACAGATCGCTCCGGAGCTGGCGATCGGCTGGTTCAACCTCGGGCTGATCGAAAGGCAGCGGGGCCGGCCGGCGGCCGCAGTGGAGGCCTACCGAGCGGCGCTATGCATCGACCCGGAACAGGCCGAGACCCATCAGAATCTGGCGGTCGGCCTGCTGCTCTGCGGAGACATCCCAGGAGCCAGGGAGGGTTTCCGCCGGGCCATCGACCTGCTGCGCCACCAGGGGCGAGACCGGGAAGCGGCCGATCTGCAGCAAAGCGCTGGCGGACTCGTGAAACTGGATCCGTAATCAGCCGATGCCGCCTGTGACCGACTGTGCTGTTCCCCCCCTCGCCGGTCGCACGATCGGGGTGACCCGGGCCGAACAGCAGCTGGGCGCCGCCCGTCACCTGTTTGAACAGGCTGGAGCCGCCGTGATTGATCTCCCGGCTCTGACCCTCGGGGCGCCCGACGACTGGGGGCCGCTGGATGACGCCCTGAGCGAACTCCACGACTTCCACTGGCTGATCTTCTCCAGCGCCAACGGAGTGGAAGCGGTGCAGAAACGGCTGCAGCGCCTGGGCAGCAGCCTGGCCCATCGGCCCGCCGGCCTGAAGATCGCCGCAGTGGGCAGGAAGACTGCCAGCCTGCTGGAAGAACGGGGTGCCCCAGCCGATTTCGTTCCACCCACGTTCGTGGCCGACAGCCTGATCGAACACTTTCCGGTGTCGGGCTGGGGACTGCGCCTGCTGATCCCAAGGGTTCAGAGTGGCGGGCGCTCAGTGTTGGCGGAGGCCTTCGCCGAGGCCGGCAGCCGGGTGGTGGAGGTGGCGGCCTACGAAACCCGTTGCCCCGAGAGCCTGCCCACGGCCGCCCTGGCAGCTCTGCAGCAGCGGGAGCTGGATGCGATCACGTTCAGCAGTGGCAAGACGGTGATCAACTTCTGCCATCTGCTGGAAGGGGCCTTCGGGCCAGACTGGACCACCACCCTGAAAACGGTGAAGCTGATCTCCATCGGTCCGCAGACCAGCCTGCGCTGCCTGGAGAGGCTGGGGCGGGTGGATCAGGAAGCCGATCCCCACGACCTCGATGGCTTGGTGGCGGCCTGCAGCATTGCCCTCAGAGTTCCGCCGTGACCCTCTGCCCTCGGTTCTCGAGGGTGACATGGCCCCTTCGCACGTCGATCGAGGCCACGGTCCAGCCTTTCGGAAGGAGAACGGTGGAGCGCCCCCCCCGATCGCCGGGGCGCAGGTTGCCGGACTGACCGCCGTACTCCACCACCGCCTGGGTGCGGCCGCCGCTCTGGAGAACGCCGGTGATCCGGAATCCATCCGGCAGGCCCAGCCTGGCAGGGGAGGCAGCAGGAACGGAGCCGGGCGTCACGCCTGCGGCGGTGCCACCCCGGGCAGCCGAACCACCGGAGGCGGCGGATGCAGCTGCCGCCCTTCCTGAGGAGGCGGCAGCAATGGCGGAGGAAGAAGCTTCTCCGACCTGCGGAACGATGGCCCCGAAGGGATCCCTTCGACCGAGGGGCATGGCCGCCACAACCTGGCGAGGGCTGGGCAGAGGGATCAAGCCCGCCGACTGGGCCGCAGGCGGCGCCTTGGGCTGGGAAGGCAGGCCAGGCGCTGGCACCGCAACCGGGGCAGGAACCACTGGAGGAGCACCAGCCTGGGGCCCCCCGCAACCGACCAACGGCAGCAGCATGAAAAGGCCGGGGAGGAGAAGGTCAGCCCTTCTCCACAAGGTCGCGGAATCGGTCAAGGTTGGCCTGGAGTTCGCGGGTGACGATGCCGCCCATGATGGTGGGTTCCATCAGAGGAGCAATAACTGCCGGCAATTCATAGCTGACCGTGAGCTTGACTGCCGTGCTTTCTGAACCCTGGGGATAGAAGCGAACGGCACCCTTGGTGGGCAGTCCCCCTACCGATTCCCAGTGCAGTTGCTGGGCTTCCACCCGTTGGGTGATCTTGGCCTTCCAGTGAAAACGGAATCCCTGGGCTTCGAGGGTCCAGTCGGTGAGATCGGGATCGTCGAGGGTGCGTACGGATTCGATCCAACGCATCCAGCGGGGCATCGCCTCCAGATCGCTCCAGACCTCCCAGACCCGTTGCGGAGAGGCCTGGATCTCGGTGGTCACACTGTGCTCGAGCCAACGTCCCATCTCAGGCCACCCCCGCCGGCACGGCATCGTTGGTGGCCAGGGCCACAGGCCGCCCAAGGATACGAGCAGCGGCCAGTCGACCGCTCATCGTGGCCCCTTCCATCGAATCGATGTAATCCTGACGGGTGTAGCTGCCGGCCAGGAAGAAGTTGGACACCGGTGTGGACTGATCGGGCCGGAAAGGCTCCATGCCAGGGGCCTCCCGGTAGAGCGACTGGGCCAGTTTCACCACATTGCTCCAGACCAGGGTGAGGTCGCGGGCTGAGGGGAACAGGGCCCGTACCTGGGCATCAGTGGCCTCGACGATCTCCTCCACCTTGCGGGGAATCCATGGGTCGCCGGGGGTAAGCACACATTGGAGCAGGGACCCGACGCCAGGCTTGCGGTAGTCCACCGGACTGGCCAGGGCCAGATCGGCAAAGCAGCTGAAATCGGCATCAGCCGTGTACAGCAGGTTGTCGAGACCGGCTGGTTGGCTCAGATCCCGACGACGGGAAGCGGCGCCGGGATCATCGCCCAGCTCTGTCACCCAGCCGTCGTAGCGCAGTTGCACGGTGGCAACGGGAACCGCCTCCAGCTGATAGATGTGATCAAACTCAGGGAAGCGTCGCCAGGCTTCCGGCAGCAGGCGCTGGATCCCAGGCACATCGCAGGCAGCCAGATAGACATCGGCCTCCACCCGCTTCTCCCCTTCGGGCGTTCCGAGAGTGAGACCGGTGACGTGCGGGGCCTCGGCAGAACGAGGACCCTCCCCTTCTGCCTTCGCACCCGGGTCGAGGTAATGGACCTCGGTGACGCGATGGCGGAGGTGAAGCCGCCCACCCCGCGCTTCGATGTATTCCAGGATCGGCCCGGTGAGCCAACGGTGGGGTGAACCCTTCAGCAGATTGAGCTTGGACGCCTCGGTTTTGGAGGCAAACATCATGAAGATGGTGAGCATGCAGCGGGCGGAGATCGCTTCGCAGTCGATGAAGCCCAGGGCATAGGCGATCGGATTCCACATCCGCTCAATGCTGTGGAGGCTGCCGCCATGGCTGGTGAACCACTGCTGGAAACTGATCCGATCCAGATCGCGGATCACCTTCATCGCCCCCTCGTAATCGACCAGGCCCCGTACGATCGGACTGGTGCCCAGGGCGAGGGCATTGCGCAGTTTGTCGATCCAGTCGAGCTGGGGGGTGGTGAAGAACGCCTTGAGGCCGTTGAAGGGGGCCCCGATCGGAAAGCGGAAATCGAGCTCCCTGAGGTCGCCGCCCCGGTTCACAAACAGATGGGTGTGTTCCTTAGGAAGGAGGTTTTCAATGGCACCCACCTTGCGAAGCAGGGCGAAGAGATTGGCGTAGTTGAAAAAGAACACATGCAGCCCCATCTCGATGTGGTTGCCATCCGGATCTTCCCAGCTGCCCACCTTGCCGCCCATGAACGGACGGGCCTCGTACAGATCCACCTGATGCCCGGCATCCACCAGATCCACTGCCGCCGCCAGACCGGCCAGTCCCGAACCCACGATGGCGACGCGCACCCTGACCTCCCTTGATGGCACCGACTCTATGGAGCAGAGGGTAGGGGCGCGGTGGGGGGAACCGACCGGCCCCGGGCCAGGCTCCATAAAGTGGGGAGGTAAGGCATGGTGCCAGGCATGACCAGCGAGTCCCCGACCTCGACCCAGCCCTTCCCCGCGGAACTGACCCCCACCCATACCGGCAGGGACGGCCGCGGGATCCAGATCACGGAGCCCGCCATGCGGCAACTGGCGGGCCTGATGGCGCAGCAGGGGCCCGACAAGGTGCTGCGGGTGGGAGTGCGCTCGGGCGGCTGCAGCGGCATGAGTTACACGATGGACTTCATCGACGCCTCGGCCATCGCCCCAGACGATGAGCAGTACGACTACGAGCCGGCCGGAGCTCCCGCCTTCCGGGTGGTGAGCGATCCCAAGAGCCTGCTGTACATCTATGGGATGCAGCTCGACTTCTCCTCCGCCCTGATCGGCGGGGGGTTCAACTTCACCAATCCCAACGCCTCCCAGACCTGCGGCTGCGGCAGCTCCTTCGCCGTCTGATCCCCCGGCATGGGAATCTGAACCGACCTTCCCCCGTCCGCTCCCTGCCATGACGGCCACCTACGAATCCCTCTTCGATCAGGCCATCGGCCGCTATCAGCAGGGAGCGGCGCCCGAGGAGGTGATCGGGGACTTCCTCTCGATCACCGCCCAGGCCCCTCGTCAGTCGGCGGGCTGGACCTGCCTGGCCTGGCTGCAGCTGCTGCTGGAGCAACCGCAGGCGGCGCTCCAGTCGGCACGGACAGCCGTACGGCTCAATCCCCAGGACCCGCAGGCCCGCATCAACCTCAGCTTGGCGATGCTCGAAACCGGCGCCAAAGGGGTGAGGGAGCACATCGACATGGTGAAGCGGGTGATGGTGATGGCGCCGGAGCTGGCCTCGGAGATTCAGGACTCC
The DNA here is from genome assembly GCA_040399125.1 of Cyanobium sp. Classification (GTDB taxonomy): domain Bacteria; phylum Cyanobacteriota; class Cyanobacteriia; order PCC-6307; family Cyanobiaceae; genus Cyanobium. The sequence goes on from JBBASR010000040.1 coordinate 16,915, forward strand.
ATCGCCGACGGACTGCAGCGGAAGCCGGGCTGGACCGCCATGGAAAAAGTGAACAGCTGGCTGCAGGCTTGAGCTCGATCCTGCTGCTCAGCAACGGGCATGGCGAAGACCTCAGCGGTGCCCTGCTCGGAGAAGAACTGAGGGCCCGCGGCGCCAGCGTCGAGGCCCTTCCGCTGGTAGGCCACGGCCTCGCCTATCAACGGGCCGGCATCCCTGTGGTGGCGCGCACCAGGGAATTCAGCACCGGCGGCCTCGGCTACACCAGCCTGGCGGGCCGCCTCACCGAATTGCGCGAAGGCCAGTTCCTGCATCTGCTGGGTCTGGTGGTACGCCTGCTCCAGCAACGCCGGCGCTACCGGCTGGTGGTGGCGGTAGGAGATCTGGTGCCGGTGCTGGCGACCTGGCTGGCGGGCCTTCCCGGGGTGGTGTACCTGGTGGCCTATTCGAGCCATTACGAAGGCCGGTTGCGGCTCCCCTGGCCCTGTGGCTGGCTGCTGCGCCAGCCCTGTTTCCGGCAGATCTGGAGCCGCGATGCCCTCACCGCCGAAGACCTCAGCCGGCAGCTGAAGAGACCGGTGACCTTTCTCGGCAATCCCTTCATGGACCTCATGGCGGAGGAGGCTGACCAGCCCCGCCCGGCGCCGACGTGCCCGAGCCTGGCGGTGCTGCCCGGCAGCCGTTTGCCGGAGGCCTGCCACAACCTCGGACTGATCCTGCAGCTGCTGCCGCTGCTGCCCGCCCCCCTGCCTCAGCCAGGCGCCCTGAGGCTGCGGGCTGCGCTGGTGCGGGCCCTGGAACCGGAGTCCGTGGCGGCCCTGGCTGCCCCCTTCGGCTGGCGGCTGGAATCCGGCACCGACCAGGACACACCTGCCCGCTGGGTGCTGGTGCGACAGCACCAGAGGCTGGAACTGCACTGGGGGCGGTTTGCAGCGGTGCTCGGAGCCAGCGATCTGGTGCTGGCGATGGCGGGTACCGCCAGCGAACAGGCCGTGGGCCTGGGCAAGCCGGTGGTGCAGATGGCCGGCCGGGGCCCCCAGTTCACGGCGGGATTCGCCGAAGCCCAGCGGCGCCTGCTCGGGCCGGGGCTCTTCTGTGCCCCCGGCCCCGTGGGTCAGCCCACGACCCTGCAGCAGACGGCCCAACTGATCGATGAGCTGCTGACCCGGCTGCAGGATCCCCGCCGCGGGCCCGACTGGCGATCCCGCCTGGCTGAGATCGGAGCGGAAAGGATCGGCAGCATGGGGGGCAGTTCCCGCATGGCAGCCGCGATCATGGAAGCCTTCCCTGCTCCCCGTTGACGCCGATGACCGACCAACCGGCCGCTCCCCCCTCCCCCACGCTGCTGCAACGCCTCAAGGGCGCCATGGACATGGTGCTGGTGATGAATGTGTTTCTGGTGGTGGCCGGGGCCGTGTGGTTTGCCGTGGCGGTGGCGCTGCACAGCCAGAAGGTGGAAGCGCCCCTGGACCTGTTCCAGAAGCTCTGGGAACCGCTGTTCACCCCGGCGATCGGCCTGCTGATGGGAGCCGCCGTGCTCAGCGGGGTGCTGGGCTGGTGGCAGCGGCGAGGGCAGCGTTGAGATCCGGATACTGAAACCGGAACTGCTGGGCCAGGAGGCGCTCCGGCAGCACCTGCTGCCCATCTAGCACCACCCGGGCCCCATCACCGAGCAGCAGGTGCAGGATCGGCCCTGGCACGGGCAACAGGCTGGGACGGTTGAGGGCTCGGCCCAGGGCCTCCGCAAAGGCCCCCATCCGGACCGGGTCAGGAGCCACGGCGTTGTAGGCCCCGGAGAAGGAAGGATCCTCCAGGGCCGCCACGATCAGGCGGCAGAGGTCGTGGCGGTGAATCCAGCTCATCCACTGCTTGCCGGAGCCCACCGGCCCACCGAAGCCGGCCCGGAACACCGGCAGCATCTTGCCGAGGGCACCACCATCGGGTCCGAGCACGATGCCGATCCTCAGCTTCACAACGCGACAACCGGAAGGTGCGGCATCGGCCGCCGCCTCCCAGTCGCGACAGAGCTGGCCCAGCAGGTCCGTGCCCGCAGGGCTCGCCTCGGTGAAGCGGGCCTCGGTGCTGGTGCCGTAAAAGCCCACGGCGGAAGCATTCACCAGCACGGCGGGGGGCGAAGGCAGGGCCTGCATCGCCTTCACCAGGCCCGTGGTGGTCCGCAGCCGGCTGTCGATCAGCAGCTGGCGATGGGAGGGCGTCCAGCGCTTCTCGGCGATCGGTTCGCCCGCCAGGTTGACCACCCCTTCAGCGGCCGCCAGTGCCTGCTGGAGGGTCGGATCCTGCCAGCTGGCCGGCTGGGCCGGATCGAGCCGCAGGCAGACGAGACGCGGCTCCCCCTGCTTCTGGGGAAAGGGAAGGGCCTGGCGGCTCACCAGGGTCAACTGATGCCCGAGCCCGAGCAGGAAAGGCACCAGTTCCCTGCCGACGAACCCGGAACACCCCAGCAACAACAACCGCACGCCGAGCCCGTTCCCGATCAGTCCACCGAGGCTAGGCCGAGACGTCGGGCCGCGGGCACCAGCGAAAGCCCCTGCAGCGTCAGACCAAGCAGCACCAGCCCCAGGGCCAGCGGCGGCATCCTGCTGCCCCAGGCAACGTCGCTGGCAGCCGCCTGAATGGCCAGAGCGATCGGCACGGCCCCCCGCAGGCCCGCCATGGTGACGAGCAGCTTCTCAGCCCGCGTGAATGAACTGCGCAGCAGCAGCAGCGGCACCACCGCAGCGCGGACCAACTGCATCGTCACGAACAGCACCAGGGTCCAGCCCAGGGATTCCACCACCTGATCGGCCCGCACCACCAGACCCAGACAGAGGAACAGCACCAGTTCCGCCAGCTTGGCGAAGCCGGAATGGGCTTCGACCAGGGCCTCCTGGTTGCCCTCGCCGCTGTTCCCCAACACCAGCCCCGCGACATAGGCCGCAAGAATTCCACTGCCCCCCAGCAACTGGGTGGCACCCACCAGCAGCATCAGCAGGGCCAGACTCACCACCGGCAGCTGGGAGACCGTCTTGGTGGAGCCCCTGAAGGCGAGAAGGTTCTGGGCCACGGTGCCACCGATGAAGCCCAGCAGGGTGCCCAGCAGGAACTGACGCGCCACCTCAATCACCAGCATCGAAGGGCTGCCGACATCGCTGCCGGCAGCCATCGCCAGGGCCACACCGGCCAGCACCACTGCCACCGGATCGTTGCAGGCCGACTCGAACTCGATCAGATCGAGCAGGCGGCCCGGCAGCCGCGATGCCAGCGGCCGGAGCAGGGAGATCACGGCCGAGGCATCGGTGCTGCACACCATCGCCCCCACGAACAGAGCTACCGGCAGAGCCGGATCAATGGCAGTGCCCGGCAGGGCTCCCAGGCCGATCACCACCAGCATGATCAGCAGGGCGGTGAGCAGGGAGCCCAGGCTGGCCAGACGCAAGGCGGGCCTGAGCACCCGCCGCATGTGATGCCAGTTGGTGGTCAGGCCCCCGAAGAACAGCACCAGCATCAGGGCGATTTGGGTGATCTGCTCGGCCTGGGGCAGGCTGAGCAGCCGCGGCGCGGCATTCGGCAGGGCGGAGAGGTCGTTGTCGGTGAGCAGCCCAAGCAGCAGCACCAACAGAATTCCCGGCAGCTTCAGCCGTGCCGCGATGTCGTCGAGCAGGCCGGCCACCAGCAGCAGCGCGCCGAAAATGGTGAGCAGCAGGGCCAGACTCGCCGACAAGACATCGAGGGACGGATTCCGCCTTAGCCTGCCGCCAGAAATCGAGCCTGTCATGGTCGCGCAGCCCACAGACCAGCAACCTGCAGACCAGCAGTCCACCCCCGCCGTGGTGCCCCTCAAGAAAGGATCCCTGGTTCGGGTCAACCGCACCGCCTATCTCGGCAGCCTGGAGGCGGGGGCCAGCGATCCGGAGCCCCCCAGCTACCTGTTCGAGGGACCCGGTGAAATCCTGGCCCTGAAGGGTGCCTACGCCCAGCTGCGCTGGCGCCGGCCGGTGCCCGATGTGTGGTTGCGGCTGGATCAGCTGGAGGCCTGCTGAGGCTCGCCTTCTCCCATTGATTCAGAGCTCCAGTCGGCGGCGCTCCTCATGCAGACGGGTGCGCCTTCGCTTCGCTTCACGCAGCATCTCTTTGCCGTCGTGGAGATAGCTGTCCACATAGCCCAGCGTGTAGCGCTCCAGTTCTTCGAGCGCATCCTTCACCTGGCTGAGGCAGTGATAGAGGCTGAGCCCGAAGCCCTGGGCTGGGGCAGGGCAGACCACGGAGCGATACAGCGACTCCACCCGCTCCATGCGATTGCGACTCTGCTCAAGAAAGGTGCAGAAATCCTCCATCAATCGGTCGTCGTAGGGGTCGGCCGAAAGGGAGCGCAATTGGGCGGGGAATGGATTGATCACCTGGCCCAACAGGCGATCGATCGGGGCATACACCTGCTGCAGCCACTGAAGCAGGTGGTCGTCCGTGGCGGCCCCGCGGTGCCGCCCGCCGGATCGGACGGGAGCGGGAGCCGGAACCGACACAGCCTGGGTGAGGTCATAACTGCGGCGTCGCTCGCTGTCCCGCAGCACTTCCCAGGCGGCATTGAGGGCGACGATCCGCTCCTCGTCGCCACCGGCATCGGGATGGTGCTGTTTGACCAGGGTGCGGTAGGCAGCCTTGATTTCAGCGCTGCTGGCCTGCCGCGACACCCCGAGAACGGCGTAATGGTCGTGGGAAGGGGAAGGCACCAGGCCGGGCGCAGTTCAGCCTCCATCTTCCGATAGAAGCCACGGGCAGGGATCTGACCATGAAAAAAGGCCCCCGGGAGGGGGCCGCAGGATCCTGGCCGCAGGGCTCAGAACTTGAAGGTGGTCTGCACCAGACCGCCGAAGGTGCCGAGATCGGCGCCATCGCTGAAGCCGGAATCCTTGAGCACGGAGCCCACGGAAGCATCGCCGGCGGTGAGGGCACCACGGGCCCGAGACAGCCAGAACACCGAGGGGGTGACGGCGATGTTGTCGGTGACCTGGAACTTGTAGAACAGTTCGAGGGCGTAGTTGCCGTCCTCGACGTCGATGTCGGCGCCGTCGTAGTTGATGGCGGTGACGAAGGTGGGCTGACCGAAGGCAAAACCGAGGGCATTGCCTTTCCAGAAGAGATCCTTCCAGTTCAGACCCACATACCAGGACTGGCTGGCAGCCGAATCGACGCCTCGGGTATTGGCCGCTTCGCCGCCGTAGCTGTAGGAGTTGAAGCCCCAGCCACCGCTGATCGAGGGGAACCAACCGATGTTCAGGGGCTGCCAGTAACCGGCGATCGACCAGGAATCGACGTAACCGGAGCCGTTGGAGTTGTAGACGTTGGGCAGCAGACCCGAAGCCAGCGGAGTACCGGCGATGCTCACGCCAGCGCTGTTGCGGGTGTAGGCACCGGTGATGTTCCAGCCGAGGCCGGTGTAGGCAAGCTGCAGGGTGCCGGACTGCTGGGAAGCGGCGTTGCCGATACCACCGCAATCACCCAGATAGGTCTTGCAGCTGGAGGGATTGGGGCTGGCGTTGTCGGCATTGGCCGCGAGATAGACGGCGCCGAGGCTGAAGCCGGTCTTGCCCGGGCTCTTCCACCAGACGGCACCACCACCGCCGAGCACCTGGCTGTAGGCACCGGGGGCACCGGCGTAATCCCAGATCTTGAGGATCTTGTCGCCGGTGTAGGCGGAGGGGTAGACAGGCAGGCCGTCATCCTGACGGAAGCGAGGACCCACCACGGCGGTGAAACCGCCACCCACGGGGAACTTGTAGTAGAGGCGGTTGATCGCCACCACATCTCCACAGTCCACGCCGGTGCCGCAATCCTCCTGGAATGCGGCATTCAGGTTGGCCAGCGGGGTGACCGTATTACGGCTGCTGAAACCGCTGTCACTGAAGTTACCGGCCCGCAGCTGGGTCTTGAGCAGATCCTTGCCGCTGAAGCTGGTGTCGAAGTTGAGGCGGACGTCGTAGTTGAAGGTCAGGGCATCCCGCAGGGGCAGGACGGGCTGCTTGCCGGAGCCGTAAGTGTTGTCGTCGTTGACCTGGTTGCCGCTGTAGCTGAGGCCACCGACAACCCAGCGGGTGTCTGCCCGCAGACGGGTGGTGGTGGAGAACTGGTTTGCCTCCAGCTCACCAACACGAGCTTCAAGGCCGTCGACGCGGCCGCGCAGCACGGCCAGTTCCTTCTCGAACTCGGCCATCAGCCGCTTCAGCTCGTCGGTCACCTCGGTGACGCGATCCAGGCAGGCATTCAGCAGGGCGGCCGCCTCATAGCGGGTCATCGCCTGGCCGCCCTTGAAGGTGCCGTTGGGATAGCCGGCCA
>JBBASR010000041.1:0-21234 GCA_040399125.1 Cyanobium sp.
CTGATCGCCTACAAGATCGCTGCCCACGCCGCCGACATTGCCCGCCACCGCCCGGGGGCCCGCGACCGCGATGACGAACTCAGCCGCGCCCGTTACGCCTTCGACTGGAATCGGCAGTTCAACCTTTCCCTAGATCCCGAGCGGGCTCGCGAGTATCACGACGAAACCCTGCCGGCAGATATCTATAAGCAGGCCGAATTCTGCTCCATGTGTGGTCCCAAGCATTGCCCGATGCAGACCAAGATCACGGATGAGGATCTGGTGGGACTGGAGAAAGTGCTGGAGGAACAGGCCGCTGCAAAGGCGGAACCGGTGGCCACTCTCTCCCAACCCCATTCCTGAACCTGGATTCAGCTGGATTCAGAAGGTGGGGGATACGGGATGGTCCGGATCGGCCAGCGTGGCAAGGATGCCACGCAGCCGCTCCGCTGAGTGCTCACGGGTGAAGTGGGATCGATAGCGGAGATAGGCGGCATCGGCGCAGCGGCGGGCATTGGCATAACTGTTCTCGGACATATAACGCAGGCCGGAGAGAATCTGGTTTTGATCGCCGGGCGTGAACAGATAGCTCGATTCAAGATGTTCTACCAGTTCAGGAATGCCGCCTACGGCGCTGGCAAGAATGGGCAGCTTGGCGGCCATGGCTTCCAGCACTGTGCGCGAAAGGGTTTCTGTATAGGTCGGAAACAGCAGAAGATCGGAGGCAAAAAACCATTCGCCCGGATAGATGCCGGGCAGCTCAAATCTGAACCGCTCTGCCCATGGGGAAGCTTCAATATCGCGTTTTAGGCGGATTCCCACTTCCGTACCGTGATCACCCATGAAGATCACCACAAATCCGGGCAGTATCTTCTCGATTTCGGGAGCTATGTCAAAAATATCTCGTTGCCCCTTGAGCACAGTCTGCGTACCGGGACACATGATGATGGGCCGATCCACTGGCAGACCGATGCTGCGCCGGATGGTTTCCATGGAAACGGTCTTGTGGATGGCATCAAACCGCTCTTCTTCGCAGCAGTTGGGCAGATAAAAGCAGCGTTCTCTTTGCATCTTGGCATCGTCAATGGTGTCTCTGCCTACCAGTTGAGACACAAAGAATATAGAGTCAAAAGAGCTGAGGAAATTGTAATAGTCTTCCCGGGGCGTAGGGCAGGTGGGAGTGGAGAAGTAGCGGGCTGATTCATGGGAAATCACCGCAGTTTTTGCGGCGGTTCGATAGCGGATGCTGTTCCAGAGCTTCGCTGAAGACCAGCCATTGACCACAATCACATCGTCGGAATGAAGGCGCGATAACAGCAGGCAGATCCTCAGCCGCCAGAGGCGCCAGAGCTGGACCCGCAGCCACGGCAGGAGCCCCTTTCCCCTGGCCATGCAGCCATTGGGGTCGATCCGCAGCGTCTGTGAGAGGGCCAGTTTCGGCATCTGACGGTTCCGGAGCGCAGCCGGCTGTGGCCTCGTTATCAGTGTGATCTGATACTCGTTGGTGGGAACTGCCCTGAGGTGGTCCAGTCCGGACAAGGCCGATCCCTGGGGCACGAACATATCGGCGGCCACGAAGATGAACTTCTTCCTGCGGCTCCGTTTTCTGGTCATGACCGAGACTCCCTCAGGCTTCCCAGTAACTCACGCTTCAGCATGCCGAGCAACATCCGCTTGGTCCAGCGTGGATGACGGTTGCAGGCCTGGGTGATGCCCACCCGCTTCTCCAGGTCGCTCACCCCTGGATGATCAAGAGTCAGGTCGTTTCCCTGGTCGACAAGCTGTACGTAGGGCCGCCAGCCTTCGGGGAAATCACCGGGCAGGTCGGACCAGGTCCAGGCCGTGGCACTCCAGTTTCGGTAACGCTCGGTGCGCTCCGGGGTGGAAGCGGTTGGTTGTGTCTCCAGGTAGACCCTGCGGATCTGATCGAACAGGTCTGGATCGGCATAGCCTTCGATCATGGGAAGCCCTAGTTCGCTGCCGATATTGAGGTAGCGAACCCGAAGTTTCTCCTGCTCCATATACCATTCAATTTGAATGCCTGGTGCCCAGACATCCAGCTTGTATTCAATGGCTAGTTCTCGTACGGCCTGGTTGACGAGCCTGTGTTCAATGTGGCCATATTCTCCCCAGTTGTTGTGGGTGACAACTCGTTTTGTGTCTGCCAGGAGATAGGGCCGCAGGTGCTCCTTGATGCCGGCCACGGTCACGGTGCTTTCCCGGGCACAGGCATCCGTGAAGATGGAAGCCCAGATATCGCTGTCCACCGTCCCCCAGATAGGGTGCCAACGTTCCTGGTAGCCAAGAGAGGCAGGATAGCGACGAACGACCTGCTCGAACATCGGCGCGGAAGGCGCGGCGGAAAGCAGGTATTGATCAGCTAGAGATAAAAAAGGAAGCATCCAGAGGATGTCATCATCCTGGTGGGCAAACACCAGCTTCGTTCCGGTCTGGAAGTCGGAAGGATTTGCATCAGGCGGCGAGGCTCTTTCGCTTGGCGGCCGGAGTGTGAATGCGGGCTTGGACATGGGTTGAAAAAAGTTCTGACAGGCTACGACATGTTTGTGGACTCAATCAGCCTTTGCCGTGCTAATGTTTGCAGATGATGGCAATTTTCTGATCGCATTATCTTGCATCCCATTATGCCCGAGCTTCCCGGAGCCCATTCTGTAGCTTCAGATCGTTCCACCCCCAAGAGCTTGTTCTCGCTTCGAGCAGGCAGGCTGGGTTGGCGTGAGGCCGCCCTGTTAGGTGTGCTTGTCTTTTTCGCGTTGTTTTTCGGTCGCGGCCTGCTGGCAGGATATTCCTATTGGTATGACGAGCTATTTACGGTGCTGATGTGCAGCATCTCCTGGGAGGAGCTGTATCGACGTTGGATCCTCCCGGACGTGACTCCTCCCTTTTATTACTATTTACTTAAGCCTTGGATCGGCCTTTTCGGCGCTTCTGAGATCTCCACCCGTTTCCCGAGTCTTCTGTTTGCGCTGGGTTCGCTTGGTTCACTCAGTTGGTTTCTGCGTGCCCGCGCCTTTGCCGTACGCCTGTTCGCTTTGCTGCTAATGGGAGGGCTGCCGTTGGTGGCCTATTTTTCACAGGAAACCCGGCATTACACCCTGGTTCTGCTTCTTTCCTCCTGGGTCACCTTTCTTTCGCTGATTCTGCGACGTCAATCGCAGCCGGGTGCAGCAGCCATCAATCCTGCCGATACTGGCAGCGCGACTGTTCTTTATTATTTCCTATCGCTTCTGTTGGCGCTGACCCATTATTTTGGGATGCTCTATGTGCTGGCTCTTTCGGCGCTCAACTTCTTGGAGAGGCGCATCGATAGGAGTCGTGTGCGCACATTGGTATTGATGGCTTCCGTGCTGGTCTGGCCCCTGCTCCACGCCCGGTTTGGCAAGTTGCTTTCCCATACAGGCGGGAACTTCTGGATCCAGGTGGAGCCTTTCTGGGGAACGCTGCGTAATTTTCTGGAAGCCACATTCCCCGTGGTGCTTCGCGATGGTCAATTTGTCTGGCCCCTGCTGCTCGCGGCAGCGGTTCTGCTGGTGATCGGTCTCAGGGGCCTCAGGGGCCTGCCGGCTTCCACCAGCCCGGAAGGCGCTTTCCAGGCCCAGACCCAGACCTGGGATGAAACACGGTTTCTTGTGCAGTTGGTGGGTGTGGTGTTGGTTGGGATCTTGTTGCTGGATCTGCGGAGCCCCCTTTCCACCACCAGGAATTTCATTGTGCTGGTGCCTCCTGTGGTTCTTGTGATCATGAATCTTTTTGGCTATTTCCTGGGTTCAGTGCGTGGCTCTCGTCTTTGGTCCTCCTTGTTTCTGGGGGCTGTGGCATTGCTGCTTCTGGCGCAGTTGCAGCTTTCCTATGAACGTCTTTCGGCAAAGATTGTTCCCAGGCAAAACTGGAAGGATCTGGGGGTTTTTGTGGAAAGTACGGGCTTATGTGATCAGGGCTGTCAAGCTTATGGGGCGAATCCTGCGTACATTCAATACTATATGAAGCAAGCAAAGCTGGAGCCTCGCACCATTGATCAGATCAAGGAGTCTGGTTTCCGGCTCGATTCAGGTCATCCATTCCTGGGCTTCCATGATGCTTATCAAGAGCTTCCTGCCATCACTGCCGCTAACCCTGAATGGCAGTGTCTGGAGCCAACGCAGGCAGATGAGTCAGCCGTTTTTGTCTTTCTTCCCCGTGATCGGGAGCTGAAGGATGGGGCTACCACCCTCAAGCCATGTCAGCCTCCGAAACGGGCTCCCTACTTCTGGACCGGACGCTGAGGGCATGGGAAACATTGCGTGCCAGATCCCGTCCGAAACCTACACTTTCTGAGATTCCTCGATCCTCCGGGTAGTAGATCGTGGTATCCGCAATCCAGAGATTGGGCAGTGGTTCCAGGGGCGGCAGCCCTTCCATGAAACGGGTGCTGCACACCGGTTGGGCAAAGCGATAGCGACTGCAGTGGCCTGCTATCACGTCGCTTTCCTGCAGGTTGGGCCGAAGCGCCTTCAGGCAAGCGATGGAATCGGCGATAAAGGCTTCATTTGGCCTTTGGTAATCAGGGTGATTCGCAGGCATATAGAACGGCACATAGGTGATGTGGGGGTTCCGTGGCTGGAGATTGCCCATTTCGATCACCCCTGGAATGGCGAATCTGGCGTCGTTCACGTTGGTCCAGAAATTTCCCGTGATCGGTTGCCGCGTCTGCAGCACCACACAGGCACAGGCCACGGAAGGTTGGTCGGCGTAGCTGCGCACGAGTCGTTCGGGGGCTCCCCCCTGTTCCAGCAGGGGTGCCACCAGGGGCAGGGGCACCGTGGAAATCACCGCATCAAAGCTCTCCTCACCCGCCGGGGTGCTCACCCGGACCACGCCCTGTGCGGTGGCCGTGAGGGCGCTGACGGGAGAGGAGGTGCGGATGCTGCCACCGAGCCGGGTGATTTCCGCGGCCAGGGCATCGATCCAGCGCTGGGAGCCCCCTTCGAGATAGCCGAGGGTTTCCTTCAGGCCCCTGCGGGAGAGGCCGATGCGGCGGATCCGGCTCCAGATCCAGGCGGCGGAAATGGTGTCGGAGTGTTCGTAGAACTTGTAGCTGAACAGCTTTTCCCACAGCACCGCATAGCCCCTTGGCCCCAGCCAGCGCCGCAACCACTGGGTGGCGGCCCGTTCATCGAGGGGACGCCAGTTGCGCAGGGTGAGGCAACGGGCCGCGTGCAGGAGGTAGCGGATCCGGGTGAGCAGGGGCAGCGGACGGAATCCCAGCACCGCCCCGGCCGATCCCCACGGGTAGAGCTGGCCGTTGTAGTAGAACCCCATCCGGGTCTGGCGCCAGCGCATGTCCTGGGCGAGGTCGAGTTCGCGCAGGAGTTCGAAGAAGGCCTGATCGCTCAGGCAGTGGAAGTGGTAGTACCGCTCCAGGGGCACACCCGCGAAGTTGAAGCTGGCGGCCATGCCGCCGAGCCGGTCATCGGCCTCCAACAGAACCGGCGCGTGGCCCAGTCGACCCAGCTCGTAGGCGACGGCCATGCCCATCGGACCGCCGCCGATCACCGCAATTCTCAGTGGGTGGGGCATCGTTTCAGATCTCCAGGCGGCGAGCTAGATCCGAGCTAAACACGCCGCGCGGATCGAGCCGCTGGCGTTGTTCCCGCCAACGGGCCAGCCCTGGATAGCTGCGGGCGAACATGGCGGCGGACTGGCGGGAATCCTTGGCCAGGTAGAGACGGCCTCCGGCTGCCGCCACCTCCTGATCCAGCTGGTCGAGCACCTGGAGCAGTCCAGGGACCGCCGCCGGTACGTCGGCGGCCAGGGTCCAGCCGGCCTGTGGAAAGGAAAGGGGCCCAGGGTTTCCGGCGCCGAACCGCTTGAGCACCGTGAGAAAACTGGGCGCACCCACCTTGCGCAGGGCGGCGAGGGTGTCTGGCACCAGCTGGGCGGCCCCATCGGGCACGGCGAACTGGTACTGCAGGAAGCCGGCAGGACCGTAGATCCGGTTCCAGTCGCTGACGCCGTCGAGGGGGTGGAAGTAGGGGCCGATGGCCTGCAGTTCGCCCACCCGGTGCTTCGGGGCCTTGCGGTACCAGGTTTCGTTGAAGGCTCGTACGGTCCAGGTGTTCAGCAGTCCCCCTGGCAGGAAGGGAGGCGCACTGGCCAGGGCACGGGGGTCGTAGGCCAGCGGATCCTCCCTGGATTCCAGCTGCTCCAGGCGGGCGTGGTCTCCCCTGGTGAGCACGCCCCGGCCGGCGGGGTGGAGGCTGTCCACCCAGGCCACGCTGTAGCGGTAGCGGTCGTCCCCGCTCACCATCTCCGCCATCAGGCTGTCGAGATCGCCGTGGCGATCGGTGTCCACAGTGATGAGGGAGGTCTGGATCGGGATCAGCGAGAAGGTGGCTTCAAGGATCACGCCGGTCAGGCCCATGCCTCCGGCCGTCGCCCAGAAGGCAGCGGCCTGCGCAGGGTCCCCATCCGGTCGCAGTTCCACCAGCTCTCCGGAGCCATCCACCAGCAGCAACCGGCGCACGTGACTGGCAAAGCTGCCTTCGCCATGGTGGTTCTTGCCGTGCACATCGGCGGCGATGGCCCCACCCACGGTCACATTGCGGGTGCCGGGGGTCACGGGCAGGAAGAACCCGGAAGGCACGATCACCTTCAGGATCGCGTCGAGGCTGGCACCGGCGCCGGCGGTCAGGGTGCCGCTGCCTGGATCCAGCTCGATCCGGTCGAAGGCGGCGAGGTCGATCACGCCGTGTCCGCCACACTGGGCGGCATCGCCATAGGCGCGTCCGAGGCCCCGGCTGATCAGGCTGGCGGGAGCGGCGTTGGCCACCAGCTGCTGGATTTGCCCGGCGCTTTCGGGCGCATACACCGTGGCCTCGGAAGGTCGGGTACGGCCCCAGCCGCTGAGGGTCTGAAGTCGGGAAGGGGTGGAGAGGGTCACGGTTGCCGAAGCAGGCTGGGGCTTGAGGAGGTCGCTGGGCGTGGGGTCAGGGCAGCCAGCCGAGACGGTGGCTGATCCCCACCCCGCAGAGGGTGACCAACCAGCCGATCAGCACAAGGTGGATGCCCTGATCTCCCAGCAGGATCTCCTCCGGTTTTTCGGTGGTCTGCTCTGGATCGAGGAGGGACCGGCGTTCTGCTTCCTCCGGATCACTCAGCAACTGATAGCGGAAGATGCCCACCAGCACAAACGGCACGGTGAGCAGCATCCAGCTGGTGGAGGCTCCATTGAGGCCCGGTCCGGAACTCCAGAGGGCGTAGGCCATGAAGGCGCTGCTGGAGACCAGGGATTCCAGTCGTTGGAGCAGGGGCAGGGAGTAGCGCTGCAGCACCCTGCGGGTGACCACGCCCCGATCCAGAGAGACCCGCAGTTCGGCCTTGCGTTTCTCCACCGCCAGGAAGAGGGCCAGCAGGCCGATGCAGAGCAGGAACCAGGGGGAGTTCCCCAGACCGGTGGCCACCAGGCCCGCCAGGGCCCGCAGCAGGAAGCCGGAGGCGATGCAGAAGAGGTCGAGCAGCGGTTCGCGTTTGAGGCGCAGGCAGTAGGCCAGCTGGATCAGGGCGTAGGCCAGGATCACTCCGCTCAGGGCGGGACTGACGCTCAGGGCCAGGCTGAGACTGACCCCGCAGAGCACCACCGCAGCGACCAGGGCCAGGCCCACAGGCAACTGCCCCGAGGCGATCGGGCGCCGGCATTTGCTGGGATGGGCCCGGTCGGCTTCAACGTCGAGGACGTCATTGACCAGATAAATGGCGCTGGAAATCAGGCAGAAGCTGATCAGCGCCACAGTGGAATTGAGCCAGATCCTGGGATCTCCCAGGAAGCTGAACAGAGCGGAGGCGTAGACGAGAAGATTTTTGGTCCACTGTCTGGGACGACACGCTGCGATCAGGCTGCCGAGCAGCTTGTAGGGACTTCGCTGCATGGGCCGCTGGGTTGGAAGGCTCCAGATGGGGGGACTATACAGGCGTTCTGTGCGGGATCCGTTGGGATCGGGATAGCAAAAACCCTGCCATTTCTGGCAGGGTTGATCGATGGTCTGAATGGGAGAATCAGGTCGGAATGTGTGCGATTCCGGCTTGGATTCAGCCCAGAGCCTTCGCTTTCGCTACCACGTTCTCGACCGTGAAGCCGAACTTCTCGAGACAAACGGGGCCGGGAGCCGAGGCCCCGAAGCGGTCGATCGACACGCTGTCGCCATCAAAGCCGGTGTACTTATGCCAACCGAAGGAACTGGAGGCTTCCACCACCAGGCGCTTGCGGCAGGCGGCAGGCAGCACGCTCTCGCGGTAGGCGGCGTCCTGCTCTTCGAACAGCTCCACACAGGGCATCGACACCACCCGCACGTTGTGGCCTTCGGCGCGCAGCTGGGCAGCGGCCTTGGTGCACAGCTCGAGCTCGGTGCCGGTGCCGATCAGGATCCGATCGGGGGTGCCGTTGCTGTCCTCCACGATGTAGCCACCCCTGGCCACGGCAGCGGCGCTGGAGTTGGGTTGGTTGGCCATGGCCTGGCGGCTCAGGATCAGCACGGTGGGGCGCTTGCGGTTGGCCACGGCCACCTGATAGGCACCGCTGGTCTCGTTGCCGTCGCCGGGGCGGATCACCAGCATGTTGGGGATCGAGCGCAGGCTGGCCAGGGTCTCGATCGGCTGGTGGGTGGGGCCGTCTTCGCCCAGACCGATGGAGTCGTGGGTGAGCACGTAGATCACGCCGAGCTCGCTCAGGGCCGAGAGACGCATGGCGCCCACCATGTAGCCGGCGAACACGGCGAAGGTGCCGCCGTAGGGGATCAGGCCGCTGTTGTGATAAGCGAGGCCATTGAGGATGGCGGCCATGGCGTGCTCACGCACACCGAAGTGCAGGTAGCGGTTGGCTTCGGCACCCTTCTGGAATCCCTTCTCGCCCTTGATGTCGGTGAGGTTGGAGTGGGTGAGGTCGGCGGAGCCGCCGATCAGCTCGGGCAGGTTGGGGCCGATGGCGTTCAGGCAGTTGTAGGAGTGCTGACGGGTGGCCAGACCCTTGTCCTCGGCGCTGTAGGCCGGCAGGCTGGCATCCCAGCCCTGGGGCAGCTCGCCGCGCAGCTGGCGTTCGAAGGCAGCGGCCTCGGCGGGATAGTTGGCGCGGTACGCGGCCAGGGTGCTGTTCCAGGCGCTTTCGGCGGCTTCACCGCGGCTGATCGCCTGACGCCAGTGGTCGTAGGACTCCTGGGGCACTTCGAAGGCGCCGTAGGGCCAGTCGAGGGCCTTGCGGGTCAGCTCGGCTTCCTCGGCGCCGAGGGCGGCACCATGCACCCCGGCGGTGTTGGCCTTGTTGGGGGAGCCGTAGCCGATCGTGGTGGTGACCTTGATCATCGAGGGCCGGTCGGTGACGGCCTTGGCCTCCTCGATGGCGCGGGCGATGGCGGCCACATCCGTGTTGCCGTCGGGCACGTGGATGGTGTGCCAGCCGTAGGCCTCGTAGCGCTTGAGCACATCCTCCGTGAAGGAAACATTGGTGTTTCCGTCGATGGTGATGTGGTTGTCGTCGTAGAGGGCGATCAGCTTGCCCAGGCCCAGGTGGCCAGCCAGGGAGGCGGCCTCACTGCTCACCCCTTCCTGGTGGCAGCCGTCACCCATGATCACGTAGGTGTAGTGATCAACGATCTTGCAGTCGGGCTTGTTGAAGCGGGCCGCCAGATGGGCTTCAGCCATGGCCAGACCCACGGCATTGGAGATGCCCTGTCCGAGTGGGCCGGTGGTGACCTCCACTCCCGGGGTCTCAAAGGTTTCGGGGTGCCCGGGGGTGCGGCTGCCCCACTGGCGGAACTGCTTGATGTCGTCGATGGTCACCGAGTCGTAGCCGGTGAGATGCAGCAGCGCGTAGAGCAGCATGCAGCCGTGGCCGGCGGAGAGCACGAAGCGATCCCGGTTGAACCACTGGGGGTTCTTGGGGTTGTGCCGCAGCGACTTGTCCCAGAGGGCGAAGGCCATGGGGGCGCAACCCATCGGCAGCCCCGGGTGACCGGAATTCGACTTGTTGATCGCGTCGACCGCCAGGAAGCGGATGCTGTTGATGCAGAGGGTTTCGACCGAGGTGGTGGGGGCGGCGACCATGGCGTTGTCTGGGGTAGGGCTAAGGGATCAATCGGGGGGTTCCCGTGGATGGGGGCCGAGCTTGAGGGCGCAGCCGCGGGAGCGGCGTGCTCCCGCCGGAGCTACGTCATCCGGCGGAAAGCGAGACAGACATTGTGACCGCCGAACCCGAAGGAATTGGAGAGCACGACGTTCACGGCGTGTTCGCGGGCCTGGTTGGGCACCACATCCAGATCACAGGCGGGATCGGGAGTGCTGTAGTTGATCGTAGGAGGCACGAGATTGTGGCCGATCGCCAGAACGGAGGCCACGGCTTCAATGCCGCCGCTTCCCCCCAGCAGATGGCCGGTCATCGACTTGGTGGAGCTCACCGGGATGTGGCTGGCATGCTCGCGAAGGGCCGACTTGATGGCAGCCGTCTCGTTGCTGTCGTTGGCCTGGGTGCTGGTGCCGTGAGCGTTCACATAGTCCACGGATTCGGGGGCGAGCTTGGCGTCCACCAGGGCCAGGCGCATCGCTTCGGCCCCACCCACGCCTCCGGGGGAGGGGGCGGTGATGTGGTGGGCGTCGCAGGTGGTGCCGTAGCCCACGATCTCCGCCAGCACGGTGGCCCCGCGGGCCTGGGCATGCTCAAGGCTCTCGAGCACCAGAACGCCGGCGCCTTCCCCGATCACAAAGCCGTTGCGCTCGGCATCGAACGGGCGGCTGGCGGTGCTGGGGTCGTCGTTGCGGAAGGAGAGGGCCTTGGCGCTGGCGAAGCCGGCCACGCCGAGGGGGGTGATCGCCGATTCGGCGCCCCCGCAGACCATCACATCGGCCAGTCCCAGCTGGATCTGCCGGAACGCATCTCCGATGGCGTTGGAGCCGGCGGCACAGGCCGTGGCAACGGCGCTGCTGGGCCCTTTCGCTCCCAGGGCGATGGCGGCCAGGCCGGTGGCCATGTTGGGGATCATCATCGGCACGCAGAACGGGCTGACCCGATCGGGGCCGCGGTCCGCCAGCACGTGGGCCTGGGTCTCCATCATCAGAAGCCCCCCCACGCCGGAGCCGATCGAAACGCCGACACGGCTGCAGTTGGACGCATCGATCGTGAGATCGGCGTGGGCGACGGCCTGCTTGGCGGCCACCACTCCGAACTGGCAGAAGCGATCCCAGCGCTTGGCTTCCTTCGGCTCAAGCCAGCCGGCCGGATCGAAACCCTTCACCTCCGCGGCGAAGCGGCACGCGTGACGCGAGGCATCGAACAGGGTGATCCCTGCCACCCCATTGCGACCGGTGCTCAGACCTTCCCAGTACTGGGTGACGTCATTGCCGATCGGTGTGACCGCGCCCAGGCCGGTGACGACGACGCGGCGGAGTCCCTCCACCATGGACGCCTCAGGCCTGCTTCTCTTGGATGTACTTGACGGCATCGCCGACGGTGGTGATGCCCTCGGCAGCCTCGTCGGGGATCTCGATGTCGAAGGCTTCTTCCAGGGCCATCACCAGCTCCACGGTGTCGAGGGAGTCCGCACCCAGGTCGTTCTGGAAGTTCGACTCGGGCTTGACTTCACCGGCGTCGACGCTGAGCTGCTCGGCAACGATCGAGCGGACTTGGTCGAAGATCGCTTCCTGGGACATGGCCGCTGTGTGGGAGGCCGCATCCTACGGGTCCGCCCAGTACCCCCACCCGCGCCGTATGAACAAGGGTGACGGGCTGGGGGGGCGGAGGCAGGCCTTCCCTCCGGTTTGGGTACGTTGGGCACCACGCCGTTTGTTCCCCGGCAACCCGCGAGACCAGGCATGTCCCACGCCGTCAAGATCTACGACACCTGCATCGGCTGCACCCAGTGCGTCCGTGCCTGCCCCCTCGACGTCCTTGAGATGGTCCCCTGGGATGGTTGCAAGGCCGGCCAGATCGCTTCCTCCCCCCGTACGGAAGATTGCGTGGGTTGCAAGCGCTGCGAAACCGCCTGCCCCACCGACTTCCTCAGCATCCGCGTCTACCTCGGTGACGAGACCAGCCGTTCGATGGGCCTCTCGTACTGATTCGGGCGCCCTTTGCCCATAAGCTCATGCCCGGCCCCGGCCGGGCTTTTTTGTTGCTCGGATCCCTGGTCGTCCTCCCGTTCACGCGCCACCTCGTTCTCCTGTCTGTATGTGCGGCATCGTTGCCCTGATCGGCTCGCGTGAGGCGGCTCCCCAGTTGCTGGAGGGGTTGCGGCAGCTCGAGTACCGCGGTTACGACTCCTCCGGCATCGCCACGGTGGAAGTGGAGGCCGGCGCCGCCGGATCGGCCCCCGGCCGGCTCCACTGCCTGAAGGCCGAGGGCAAGCTGGTGAACCTCACCGCCCGTTACGAGGCCCAGGGCGCTCCGGGCCACTGCGGCATCGGCCACACCCGCTGGGCCACCCACGGCAAGCCGGAGGAGCGCAATGCCCATCCCCACCTCGATGGCAGCGGCCGGCTGGCGGTGGTGCAGAACGGAATCATTGAGAACCACCGCAGCCTGCGGGAGGAGCTGCAGAGCGAGGGAGTGGTCTTCCGCTCCGACACCGACACCGAGGTGATCCCCCACCTGGTGGCGCGGCAGCTGCGGCATCTCCAGGCCGAGGACGTCCAGCCCGATGCGGCCCTGTTGCTGCGGGCCGTGCAGGACGTACTGCCGCTGCTGCATGGCGCCTATGCCCTGGCGGTGGTGTGGGCGGAGGTGCCGGGTGCGCTGGTGGTGGCCCGCCGCCAGGCCCCCCTGCTGATCGGCCTCGGCGAAGGCGAATTTCTCTGCGCCAGTGACACTCCGGCCCTGGCTGGCTTCACCCGCACGATCCTGCCGCTGGAGGATGGCGAGGTGGCGCTGCTGACGCCGCTCGGCATCGAGCTCTACGACCGGGCCGGCACCCGGGTGCAGCGCACCCCGAGCCTGCTCAGCGGCACCGAGCACGTGGCGGACAAGCGCAGTTTCCGCCACTTCATGCTCAAGGAGATCCACGAGCAGCCGGAGACGGCGGCGCTGTGGGTGGCGCGTCACCTGCCGGAGGAGGCCCTGGTGGCACTCCCGCTCGACGATGCGGTGTACGAAGGGGTGGAGCGGATCCAGATCCTGGCCTGCGGCACCAGCCGCCATGCGGCCCAGGTGGGGGCCTACCTGCTCGAGCAGCTGGCCGGCATTCCCACGAGCGTGTTCTATGCCAGCGAATTCCGTTATGCACCGCCGCCGCTGGTGCCCCACATGCTCACGATCGGGGTGACCCAGTCAGGCGAAACCGCTGACACCCTGGCCGCCCTGGCGATGGAGCAGGAGCGGCGCCAGCAGCGGCAGGATCCCGCCTATGCGCCCAAGCTGCTGGGGATCACCAACCGACCCGAGAGTTCGCTGGGGCGGCTGGTGCCCCACATCCTCGATATCGGTGCGGGGATCGAGGTGGGCGTCGCCGCCACCAAGACGTTCCTGGGCCAGTTGCTGGCGTTTTACGGCCTGGCGCTGGCCTTTGCGGAGCGACGCGGCAGCGCGGGTCCGGGTCCGGAGCGGCTGGCGGCCCTGGCCGCCCAGCTGCGCCAGCTCCCCGCCCAGCTGCAGCAGCTGGTGGAGGACCACGACGGCCGTTGCGCCGAGCTGGCCCACCTGTTCGCCGATACCCAGGATGTGATTTTCCTGGGGCGAGGCATCAACTATCCGATCGCGATGGAGGGCGCCCTCAAGCTCAAGGAGATCAGCTACATCCATGCCGAGGGCTATCCCGCCGGCGAGATGAAGCACGGCCCGATCGCCCTGCTGGATGCGCGGGTGCCGGTGGTGTCGATCGCGGTGCCGGGCACGGTGTTCGACAAGGTGCTCTCCAATGCCCAGGAGGCCAAGGCCCGCGATGCCCAGCTGATCGGCGTGGCCCCGGCCTGTCCCGACACCGAGCTGTTCGATGTGCTGCTGCCCCTGCCGGTGGTGGATGAACTGCTCAGCCCGCTGCTCAGCGTGATTCCGATGCAGCTGCTGAGTTATCACATTGCGGCCCATCGGGGCCTGGATGTGGATCAGCCGAGGAATCTGGCCAAGAGCGTCACCGTGGAATAGGGGCAGTATCGCTGCGGCCGTAGCGATCCTCGAACCGCACGATGTCGTCCTCGCCGAGGTAGGGGCCGCTCTGCACCTCGATCATCTCCACCGGAATCTTGCCGGGGTTGCTGAGGCGGTGCCGGGCGCCGAGGGGGATGTAGGTGCTCTGGTTCTCGCCCACCAGTTCCTCCACCCCATCCTTCTCCACCACGGCGGTGCCCTTGACCACGATCCAGTGTTCGGCGCGGTGGTGGTGCATCTGCAGCGAAAGGCAGGCTCCGGGGTTGACCACGATCTTCTTCACCTGCCAGCGATCGCCTTCGGTGATGCCGTCGTAGGAGCCCCAGGGGCGGTAGATGCGGCGGTGGGCACGGCTTTCGGAGGCCCCTTCGGCTTCGAGCAGCCCCACGATCCGCTTCACATCCTGGGCCCGGTCGCGATGGGCCACCAGCACCACGTCATCGGTTTCGACCACCACCAGGTCATCCACCCCCAGTCCCACCACCAGGCGGTGCTCGCTGCGCAGATAGCAGTTGCGCACGTCCTCGCCGATCACCCGGCCGCGCAGCACATTGCCGCGGGCGTCCTGGTCGGCGGTTTCCCAGAGGGCGCTCCAGCTGCCCACATCGCTCCAGCCGGCCGCCAGGGGCAGTACGGCACCTCGATCGGTGCGTTCCATCACGGCCACGTCGATGGCCACGCTGGGGCAGTTGGCGAAGGCTTCCCGCTCCAGCCGCAGGAACTCCAGATCGGCGCTGTCGTGTTCGAGGGCACTGCGGCAGGCGCTCACCACCTCGGGGGCCAGCCGTTCCATCTCGGCCAGGATGGCACTGGCACGGAACAGGAACATGCCGCTGTTCCAGGTGAAGCGCCCGCTGGCGAGGAATTGTTGGGCGGTGGCGGTATCGGGTTTCTCCACGAAGCGGGCGATGGGCACCGGTTCGCTGGCCTCGGCCGGCAGAGGGCTGGTGGCTTCGATGTAGCCGTAGCCGGTCTCCGGGGCGGTGGGCACGATCCCGAAGGTCACGAGCCGGCCGGCCTCGGCGGCGGGGATGCCGGCTTCCACCGTGGCCCGGAAGCGTGCGGGTTCGCGGATCACGTGGTCTGCGGCCAGCACCAGCAACAGCGGATCGCTGCCCCGGGCGGTGGCCTCCAGGGCGGCCACGGTGATGGCGGGAGCGGTGTTGCGTCCCAACGGCTCCAGCAGGATGGCCGCCGGCTCCACGCCGATCTGGCGCATCTGCTCGGCCACGATGAAGCGATGGTCTTCGTTGCAGATCAGCAGTGGCGGTGCCAGTTCGGGCAGTCCCTGGAGCCGCAGCTGGGTCTGTTGCAGCAGGGTTTCGGCGGCGTTGCCGGCCAGGGGCCAGTACTGCTTGGGATAGCTCGCCCGCGAAAGGGGCCAGAGACGGGTGCCGGTGCCGCCGCAGAGGATCACCGGAACCAGGGGAGCGTGTGCCATGCCGCCGTTGCCGTCCATTCGGGCCACTCTGCCTATTCAATCCGACGCGGCGACGTGTCGGCCACGACCACAGGCTCAGAGGTCGAGCAGGCCCGGGGGTGGGGTGAGGCCGATCCAGCCCTCGCTCAGTTGCACCTGCGGCACGATCGCCTCCACGAAGGGGATCAGCAGCCGGCGGCCATCGGCCTGGAGGGCCACTTCCAGCAGGTCGTTGCCGGCGTGGATCAGATCGGTGACCTTGCCAATCACTTCCCCGGCCGGCAACACCCTCACCTCCAGCCCCACCAGATCGAGCAGGTGAAACTCGCCGGGCTCCAGGGGGGGGCGATCGTCGGCGGCCACCAGCAGCTCGTGGCCCACCACGGCCTCGGCGGCATCGCGATCATCGACACCGGCGAAGCGCACCACGAACAGCTCCTTGCCCGGCAGCTGCCGGCCGGAGAGCAGCTCCACGGGCCTGGCGACCTGCTGGCGGGCCTGCAGCCAGCGGCGGCCGGGGCGGGTGAAGCGTTCGGGGAAATCACTGAGGGGCAGCAGCCGCAGCTCGCCGCGCAGGCCCTGGGGAGCCACCAGGCGACCCACTACCAGCAGCTCCGGCAGCAGCTCCGGCAGCGGTTCCGGCAGCTCGTGCGGGCTGGAAGGGGTGGCGGTGGGCTGGCTCATGGGGCGGGGCACGCCGTGCGGAGGACTTCCCTCCGATAATGGACCTGCTTGCCTTCCCCTCCGCCATGGCTCCTGCCCCGATCCTGCCCGGCTCCACGGTGGTGGTGAGGGATCCGGCTTCGATCTACAACGGCTACCGCGGTTTCGTGCAGCGGATCAGCGGCACCCGGGCGGCGGTGCTGTTCGAGGGGGGCAACTGGGACAAGCTGGTGACCGTGCCGCTCACGACCCTCCAGACGGCCTGATCGCCCTTCAGCCCGGATCTGCTTCGCCGCGCACCACGGCCAGGGCCTGGCGGGCGGCTTCCTGCTCCGCCTGGCGGCGGGAGCCGCCGTAGCCCTCCGCCAGGGCGATGCGATCGCCGATGTCCACTTTGCAAAGGAATCGCCGGGGGTCACCGTGGGCCTGGCTGCGTTCCTCGCTTCGGTAGCAGGGCAGCCCCAGCTTGCGGGCCTGGCTCCATTCCTGCAGGGCTGACTTCCAGTTGTGCCGTTCGGGATCGGCCTGGAGTTCGGCGATGGTGCGCTGCCAGTGGGGAGAAAGCCAGCGTTTGACGATCTCCAGGCCGGGGCCACCACCACCCCAGGCCTCATAGAGGCCCCCCACCAGGGCTTCGCAGCTTTCCCCCAGCACCGTGGCCCGGCCGGCCCGGTCGGAGGCGGCGGCCGGGCCGAGCAGCAGAACCGAAGCGAGATCGATCTGGGCGGCCAGTTCGGCCAGCCAGCGGTCGCTCACCAGCTGGGCCCGCAGGGCTGATGCCTGGCCCACGCTCAGGTCGGGATGGCTCTGCTGCAGCAATTCGGCGGCGGCCAGGCGCAGCACGGCATCGCCGAGGAATTCCAGCCGTTCGTGGTTGCGGGCCAGGCCCGCCGAGGTATGGGTAAGGGCCTCATCGATCGGATCGAGGGCTTTCTTGGCAGCTGCTAAGGCGCCTGCCGGTGGCAGCTCCAGGCCGAGGCCCAGAAGGAAGCCCTCCAGAACGTGACGGCGTTGCGCTTGCATCGAGGCTGAACAGATCAGATGTCTTCGTCGGCCAGCAGTTCCTCATCGCTGAAGTCAGGGCGCCGCCGGGTGGGATTGCCGGCGAGAAGCTTCAGCAGGCCCCCGCGGTTGCTGCGGAAAGCGAGGGCGGCAAAACCGGAGGAGAAGGCCAGCGCCAGCAGGCTCTGGAAGATGCGGTCCTTGAGGCTCGTTTGGATCGCTGCCTGTTTGCGCTCAGAGGCAACGGTTTCGAGGCGCTTCATCTTGGGCTGAAGATCCTGAAGCAGGCTGGAGCGGATGGTCTCGAGATTGGCCTCGGTGACCTTCACCTGGGCCCCGCCGGGCAGATTGCGCACGATCGCCCCGAGCTGTTCGGAGGAGGTCGCTCCGGAGATGCGTTGCTCCACCTTGCGCAGGTCGGCCATGGTCTTGATTGCGTCCACCTCGGCATTACGAATCTGGCGGAAGCCGGCATAAAACTGCAGGGGGATCAGCAGCAGGAAGCCAAGGGCGACGGGAAGGGCCAGGCGTTCGATCCTGGTGCGCATTCTGTTGAGGTGCTCGGATCGGTCGTCGAGCTGGTGGGCGAGAAGAATGAGGGAAGATCCGATCAACGGCAACGGCGCGGAGTTGGTGAGGTTGAAGGCGTTGCTGAGCATCCAGCCCGGATCTTTGAGCTGCAGGGGGAAGGCGCCGAACAGCACCTGGAGGGCAAACACCACAATCATCATCAGACCGATCTGGCTGAGGCTGAAGGCCACCTGGGGGCGGGTGTCGGAACTCCGGGTGCTTGCCATTGGGTCTGATGCGGTTGATTGGCTAAAGATATGGCGCGGAACGCCGTTGCCAAGGCATTGTTCCCATAAAAAAACCTCCCCCTTTCGGGGAGGTTGGGATTGTTGGTTTTAGTGAACTTCAGGAAGTTCAGGCGGCAGCCTTCTTGAGGCGGGCGCGCAGACGGCGGGAATAGCCGAAGGCCATGCCAGCACCGAGGATGGGCAGAGGACCGGGCACGGTGTCCACGGGAGCAGCCACCTGGGTGTACTTGTCGGAAATAGAGTTGATGTAGTCACCTGCAGCAACAGTTGCCCAGGCGGAGGTGGTGGTAGTGGAAGAAACGGTTGGGGTGAAGCTGGCCAGGTTGTTGGTGAGAGTCACCGGGGTGAAGCTCAGAGCAGCAGTGGTGGTGAGGCTGCGCGTGCAGTTCAAGCTACTGGAGACAGGACCGCAGTCTGCATCCACAGCAACCGAGGTGATCTTATCGGTGCCGCTGGTGACAGCGATGTCGTAAGTGAAGGAGCCGCCAAGGGACGGATTTCCATCACCGGCGACGAAGTTCAGGCCAACCTGGTGAACCTGAAAGACACTGGTGAAATTCAGTTCATCGGTGTCGGCAACGTCACCGCTGAATGAAAGGTTGGAAATAGTTTTGTCACCAACCGTGGTGCTGAAGCCAGGCACCTTGGCTTGGGCAACAGTGAAGCTGGCAGCTTGGGCTTGGCCGCCGAGGGCGAGGGTGGCGAAGCCGAGCACGGCGGCGGAACGCAGCGCGGTTCTCAAGGGAGATCTGGTCATGTTTTGATGGGGATTGCGTGAGACGGCCGAGAGACACGATGCCCAGTCGGCCAGAATTCGCAGTGAGACTGCCGGCACAGTATGCCATCACGGCCTAGGTGTAAATCCTTAGGTCAGCATTCTTTGACAACTGGCCCAAGGTGTAGCTGGTCTGCGCTCAGATCCCTTGGCGCACAAGGCTTTTCCATTAATCTTATCGGAGTCTCTGCCGCGTCGTGATGTGATTTCGCTGCATCGAGCCGGGCCTCTCGATGGAGGGATCTCCTGGAATATGCGGCCGTCCTGGGGTGGTAATCGGCGTCTGGCGGCCGGATTCGGGTGAAAAGGCGGGAAAGCAGGGCGTAAGCCGGGTTCTGTTCTCCATGCCGCTGCCGAGGGCAGCGGCTGGGGGCGATCATCTGTCTGGGACCGCCGTCGCCGGCGGCCTCGAGCGGCGCACTTGAATCGGGACGGGTGTCATGGCCAACCGTTGTCCCTGGGCCTTGCTCCCAGCCGGGGTTTACCGAGCCAGCACCTCTCGATGCTGCTGGTGCGCTCTTACCGCACCTTTGCACCCTTGCCTGTGCACGGGTGGGTTGCCCCGGCCCGGCCATCGGCGGTGTGTTTCTGTGGCACTGTCCTCACGGTCGCCCGCACTGGGCATTACCCAGCAGGCCTGGCCATTGGGGAGCCCGGACTTTCCTCAACCGGACCCGCCACCCTTCCGAGGAAAAGGGACGTTCCGATCGCGATCACCTCGCCTGCTTTCCGGTAGGGAGCTTAGAAGGCGCTGGAGAGGCGGGGGACACCTCAATTAGGATCCAGCGCGTTGGGGGCTGTAGCTCAGCCGGATAGAGCGACGGTTTCCTAAACCGTAGGTCGTGGGTTCGAGTCCCGCCAGCCCCGTCCTTCAAAAGCCCAGTTTTTGCAAGGGTTTTCAGGGAAGCCAGGGCCGAAAAATCGGCCTTCTCCTCCCTCTGTCGTTAGGCAAACAGCTAGGCAAATCGGCCCGGATCGACCACGATTAGGCAAATGGTTAGGCAAATCCGGTGCCTCCCTCCGACCCCTGGCTCAGCCGCCAGAACGCCGCTCTGAAGCTGAAAGGCCACGGGGTCACCCTCGATGTGGCGGGTGGCCGGGTGCGCCTGCGGGCGACCATGCCGCCGCGACCCACAGACCCGCTTGGTGCCGAGCCGAAGCAATACCGCATCAGCACCGGTCTTGCCTACCCGGATCAGGCCACCGAGTCGCTGCAGCTGGCTGAGCAGCTGGGCAATGCTCTTGAGCGGCATCGCCTCGGGCTGGAGGCCTTCAACTGGACGCCCTGGCTGCCCAAGGGACGCCAGCGGAAGCAGGCTCAGCAGGACGAACAGCCCGAAGGCGTCAGCGGTCTCCAGGCGGTGCGGCTCACCCGCAAGTGGTGGGGCAAGCAGCGGCGCCGAGGCCCATCCGCGGAAGACAGCTGGAAGGTTGACTACGACGCCCCGCTGGCTCCCCTGCTGGAGATCAGCCCCCTGCGGCCCGAGCACCTGTTGGCACTGGTGGAAGCCACGCCATCAGGCAGTCGTTCCAGGCGCCGGGCCTCTCAGGCCGCGGCCACCGTGGCCAGGGCTCTCGACTGGCCCGAGGTGCTGGTGTCCCAACTGCGGGAACTTGGCAAGGGCTACAGCGCCGCTCGCAGCCAGGCTCCCCGCGATCTGCCCAAGGATGAGGCGATCGAAGCGCTGATTGATCGGCTGTCGGCCTCGTGGCAGTGGCCGGTGGCCCTGGCCGCTGTCTACGGCTGCCGACCCCATGAGGCGCTGCTGTTCGCCGAGGTTCAGCCGTCAGGGCTGCTGCGTATCGCCGATGGCAAGACCGGGGCGCGGCAGTCGCTGGCCCTGCCGACGGAGTGGATCGAGCGCTGGTCCTTGCACACCAAGCGACTGCCGGCCTTCAACCCCGAGCGCAGCCACCGTGATGTGGGGGCCCTGATGGGTCAGGCCTTCCGCCGTGCAGGAGCTGAGTTTCAGCCGTACGACCTTCGCCATGCCTGGGCGGTGCGGGCGATTCACAACCCAAAGATCTCGCCCTCACTGGCGGCCAAGTCGATGGGTCACAGCCTGGCGGTGCACAGCAGCGTCTACCAGCGCTGGTTTGATGCCCATGAGATGGAGTCGCTTCAAGCCGTGCTCAGCGCAGCGTCCTGAGATAGCGCTCGACGTTCACCAAATAGGCATGGCGTTTTCCAGAGGGTGAGGGCATCCGGCGGTAGCAGTCCGGGGGAAATCCACCACGCACGATGCGGTACTTGAGTGCCCGTGGCGACGAGAAGTGCAGCAATTCCGCTGCCTCTCGCAAGGGGAGCCAGGGACTGCTTTTCCGCGCCGGCGATGGCTGTTGAGCCGTGAGCAACTTCAACTGTGCCGAGAGTCTCGCGAGTTGATCCGTCAGCTCAGCCACCACCTCCCCCATATCGCTGGGGTCTGGCTTCATGGCTCACCCCCTGGCCTTCGACCGG
>JBBASR010000041.1:21334-23057 GCA_040399125.1 Cyanobium sp.
CTCCCCCATATCGCTGGGGTCTGGCTTCATGGCTCACCCCCTGGCCTTCGACCGGCGCTGCCCATCAGCCCAGCTCCCGCATTACGTCAACAACGGCGGGGTTCCAGAGGATCTGGTAGCCGCTGTGCCCCTGGCGGCAATACGGCAGTGCCTCGCCCCACGGCCGGCCGGCATCGGTGAGCTCCCATTCGCCACGCTGGTTGCGGATCTGCAGCCCGCAGGCGGCGAGGTGCTGATTCGTGTCCCTGGCCTTCATGCCCAGCAACTGGCCCAGCCCCGTGGCATTGAGAGAGCAGATCGGTTCCTCCGTTGCCGGCAGTACCCGCCGCAGGGATTCGATCGCCAGTCCGGTGTTCTCCTGGATGCAGGTGAGCGTGGCGGCCATGGCGATGCCGCATTTCACGCCGGGAACCCGGGCTACGGCATCACCGATCAGCAGTAGGGCGCTGACGCGGTCCTGCTGTGCTGATGGCAGGGCGGCCACAGCGCCGGGGATCGCGTAACGCCCGGTGCGGCGGATAGCGGGCAACACCTCGTGGGTGACCCAGCGTTTGAAACGCCTGGCCTCCGGCTTGCGGCTGCCGAGCACGAGGTTGTAGAGGCCGGCCTCATTGACCGTGCTCATGGACTGCTCGCCCCCAGGGGTCTCGGTTTGACCGAGACCCTTTTCGTCGTCGTCGAGCCGGTTGAGCGCGTCGCTTGGATTCCGGATTGCCAGGCAAGCGCAGACATCGGCGGCCACAAACCAGGGTTCGCCTTGCTCATCGGTGATCACTCGGACCTGGCGGCCCTCGAACTGGAAGGGCGCCAGGGACGATTCGTTGGTGCTCATGGGACCTTATGCGGTGTGACGGGGATGGATTCCGTGGCGGTCATGCCGGCCGCGGCAGTGATCAAGGTGCGAGAGGGTGCTGGGGACGGTGACAGTCGCGGCGGCACGGGCCCGGCGATCACCAGCAGGAGGGTGCTCAGCTGGAAAGCCAGGACCAGCAGCAGCAGCCGGTAGAGGTCCCGCAGGCCGCTCACATAGACGGTGGTGGTGGGCCGGCGGGTGCGGCAGAAAGCCGGTAGTTGGGGCTTGCCCCCCTGGGGGCGTCCGCCGCCAACACCGCCGCGGACACTGTGGAGGTGAGTCATCAGAAGGGGGCCTCGTCGTCGTCATCAACGGCCCAACCCGTAGTGCTTCCGGTCTCCGTGGCACTACCGGTGGTGTAGCCATCGAGTTCATCGAAACCATCGGTGGGGTCGACCTGCTCGTAGGGCACGAACTCGACGACCTGAACGGCACGCGGCTGGAAGGTCATGCCGCAGCCGTTCTCCCCGTCCCAGTCGTAGATGTCGAAGGCGACGATCACCTTCGAGCCGTTGCCGATGGCGGCCCCATCCCAGGGCTGCTTCTTGGCATCGACGATGCGCGGCCCCTCGGAAAGGGAACCATCGCGCCGCTGGAATTGCGGCACCTTGAAGCGCACCACGGTGATCTCGCTGGGCTTCTCCTTGTCCGCTTTCCAGGGGAAGCCTTTCTCGGCGCGGCGCTTGCGGCTTCCATGCAGTGCGATGAACTGGTCCTCCATCGCCAACAAGAAGGACTGGGCGTTCTCGTCGCTGTTGGGAAGCAGCAGATCGGCGGTCCAGGCCTTGGGTTTGCTCTTGTCGAGCTGGTGCCGGGGGGTGATCAGGTGGGCCCAGCGCACTTCGGCGAGGGGGGTACGAAAGATGTCCT
>JBBASR010000042.1:0-5227 GCA_040399125.1 Cyanobium sp.
GCCAGGCCAGGCAGCAACAGCCCCGGTCCCCGTCGAAGCCCTGCCGGTCGCAGCAGATCCCACGCCCGCCCCCACGATCGCCGCGGCCGCCCCTTCCCCTGCCGCCGCTGCAACGCCTGTCACCCCCTCCCCTCCAGGGAGCGAAACCGGCCCCGCGAATCTTTCGGAGCTCTGGCAACAGATCCTGGCGGGCCTGGAACTGCCGTCTACCCGGATGCTGCTGTCGCAGCAGGCCCAACTGGTTCGCCTGGATGGACGCCAGGCCGTGGTGCGCGTGGCAGGCACCTGGATGGCCATGGTGCAAAGCCGACTGCCGCTGCTGCAGAACGCCGTCACAGCCACCCTGGGCAGCCCCCGGCAGCTGGTGCTGGAGGCCGCCGACCCTGGCAGTCCGGTCCAACCCACCGCGGGGCAGACCACGAGACCGCCCGGGCTCACCCATGGCCCCGCGCCGGGCCCAGCCCCAATCCAAGCCCCGGTCCCCGCTCCGGCTGCTGCTCCTCCAACCCGAGCGGACACCAGCCCGCCGGCAGCGGCAGCACCGATCGCCCCCGCGCCACCGCCAGCCGCCCCCCCGCCGCCCCTGGAGGCACCACCGCGCCAGAGTGCGCCTATCGACGAACGGGCGCGCCTGCTGGCGGACTTCTTCAACGGCGAGGTGATCCCCTACCGCGGCGAAGATGGCGAGGAGGAAGTGGCCTGAGCCAGCGAAAGCCGCCCCCCGATCAGGCGAGCTGATCAGGTGGCCGGCGTCTCGGTCGGCTCGAGGGTGGTGCTGGTGTCTTCCTCCCCGGGGTCTTCATGGCCGAGGTGGAGGGTCTTGGCCCAGACCAGACGCTTGGGGAACAGGGCCATGCGCACGGTGACCCAGGGAATCACGCCGAACCAGTGCACCAGATAGACGATCCCTAGCCCCATCGAGAAGGGGTTCATCGCCGGCAGGGCAGGGCCCTCGCTGGGCCTGCGGCAGCCGCGGGCGATGGCCAGGCCGGAGAGCCCGAGGGCCACGATCGAGAAGGGCCAGTTGGTGGGAGGAGTGCGAGTGATCAGAGCACCGACCAGATCGGCCGCCGCCATCACCGGCAGCACGTACTGGAGCAGGAAGAAACACGCCAGATCGAGCTTCTGGGCCCCTGTGAGCCGATCGGAGAACAGGCCGGGCCAGTAATCCAGGAATCGCTGCAGACCGCCTTCCGCCCAGCGCTGCCGCTGTCGCCACAGGGCCGGCAGGGTAAGCACGGCCTCCTCCTTCACCGGCGGATCCCAGAGCAGACCGATCGGCAAGCCCGCCAGCAGGAAACGGAAGCTGAGGTCGAGATCGTCGGTGACCGTGGCCTCGTTGAACCCACCGGCCGTCTGCACCGCATCGCGCCGCAGCAGCTGGCCATTGCCCCGCAGTTCGGTGACCCCACCACCGGCCAACCGCCCCTCCTGGATCACGGCATCGAAGGCCATCTCCATCGCCTGGGCCTTGGTCAGGAGGTTGTCGTCGCTGTTGACCACGGCCTTGCGCAGCTGCACTGCGGCCCACTGGCCCGATTCGGCGAAGGGGATCAGCCGCTCGAGCACATCCGGCTGCAGATCGGCATCGGCATCCAGCACCAGCATCCAGCGCCCCTGGAGCTGCTCGAGCACGAGATTGAGGGCCCCGGACTTACCCCCGCCCGCATCGCGGGGACGGGTGAGCACCTGCAACCACGGATAGCGGGCCGCCAGCTCCGCCAGTCGCTCCGGCGTGCGGTCCTCGCTGCCGTCATCCACGATCCAGAGCTTGCGCTTGTCCGGGGGATACCGAAGCTCGGCGATGCGCTCCACCAGCCGGCCGATCACGGCCTGCTCGTCGCGGGCGGCCACCACCACATCCACACTCGGCAGATCGTCAGGCGCCAGAGGAGGGCCAGGCTCGGGCGCCGGCGCCCGGGTGAGCCAGACCGTGCGAATGCTGTAGCCCCCCAGGAACAGGGCCAGGGTGATCGCCGGCAGCAGACCCCGCAAAGGGGACAGGGCATGGGGAGCGATGCCGGCCAGGGCGCAGCAGGCAAGAAACAGGGCGGCCTTGCTGCGGCGGCGATCGATGGCTGTGCCGCCGGCGGTCATGGCATCCCCTGGGCTGGCTGAACTCTAAGGGGCATGCTCCGGGCCTCCCAGGGGCTGCAGAGCAGTACCCGGGTAATAGTGCTGAAGAATCTTCGGCGTTGTCCAGCCCCGACGGGCCAGATCGATGGCCCCGGCCTGGGAAAGACCCGCCCCGTGGCCGAATCCACCACCCTGTACCAACCAGACCCCGGGCCCCTCCGCTTGGACGGTGAACAGGGTGCTGGGCAGGGAACGCAACGTGCGGCGGATCGCATCCAGACGCAGCAGGCGCGTCCCCTTGCTGCCCTGGATCTCCAGCGCCACCACCCGGCCACTGGCTCCGCGCTCACGCACGCGGAGGTTGCTCACAGCGCCGATGGCAGCCGCATCGCCCCCCAGCGCCGCCCCGATCTGTCCGGCCGTCAGGCGTCGCTGCCAGCGAAACAGAGGATGGTCGGCGCCGTAGGCCTGGCTGCCGTCCTGGAGCAGCTTCGCCAGGGAGGTGGGGGCCAAGGGCACCGGCAGGCGCTTGGCGAAACCGGCCGGGCCATCGGCGAACGGCCGCAGATAGGGCAGCGGAGCCCCGTTCCAGCCCTCCTCATAACCAGCGGCCAGGCCGCCGTTGCTGGCGTGATAGACGGCATGAATCGGCTCGTTCCCCCAGGTGAGCACCCGATGCCGGCTGGCGGCGATCGCCCGACGCACGGCGGTTCCCGCCTGCCTGGGATCCCTGTACACCTGGCACTGGGTGTCAGCGCAGAGGTGGTAGCCATCCACCTCGAACCGATGCCGATTGCGCACGGCCCAGGTGCGCGCCAGCACGCCCTGCACCTCCAGGGCCGCCCCAGGAGCATCAGCGCCGATCTCGTGGGGCACCACCCCCTCCAGATAGCGCTCGAGCGGCACCTCCTCCACCAGGCTCCAACCGCCGTGGGCATCGGCCAGCAGGCGGAACGGACCGCCATACACTCCCTCCCCCCAGCGCAGACCACCCGGGGCCAGCAGCCGGATGGGGCCCTCCAGCTCCACCACGCCGGCAGCCCGCCGCAACGTGAGAGCCAGCCGCTCCGTCAGCTGCTGTTCCACGAGGGTGCCGTCGATTCCCACCGGAAGCCGCACATCCGCCGGAACCCACACCTCCCATTCGCGAGGCCGGGCGATCCGGACCTCCATCCCCAGGGCCCGCAGACGGGCGGCAGTCTGGTCGGCACTCTCGTAACTGGCGAAGGGCCCGATCGCCTGGCGCCTCACCTGCACGGGCGTGGCCAGGGGGCGCCGCTGCCAGTGCAGCACCAGTTCCGGCGCCATGAACCGCTGACCGGAGGCGTCGATCAGGGTCACGGCACCGGAGGCAGCCCGCAGCTTCAGGGGAGGGGCTGCCCCGACATCGCCGTTCGACGGAGCGGCGGCCACCGCGGGACCGAGATGGGCCGCAAGAGCGACCCAGAGCACCGGTTCGGCCGGCTGGAGCTCGGCCACTGCCGGCACCGGAAGGTGCAGGAGCGATGCGGCCGTCCCTGCCGAAGGCTCGGCGGGACCCTCAGCGGGGCCATCGGCGGCCCGGCAGCCACCGGAGAGCGACAGCGTGGCCACCAGCAACCGGGGCAGGAAACGGGACGAAAGAGCTGGCAGGCGGTGGCGCATGGCAGAGAAAATTTGGAGGAGGGTTCTTCCGCGTCGTACTCTGCTTGTTTGTGCCTGCGCCTTACCGAGATGCCGAAGCTCAAGACCCGCAAAGCGGCCGCCAAGCGGTTCAAAGCCACCGGCAGCGGCAAGTTCATGCGCCGGCATGCCTTCCGCAATCACCTCCTCGACCACAAGAGCCCCAAGCGCAAGCGCTTTCTGGGCACGATGGCCGTGGTCGATGAGCGCGATCACGACAACGTGAGCCTGATGCTTCCCTACGCCTGAGCTGCAGGGAGCCCAGACCATTCCCGTTCACCACTGACTTCCTTCCATGGCTCGCGTCAAGAGGGGCAATGTTGCCCGCAAGCGCCGCAACAAGATTCTTCGCCTCGCCCGGGGCTTCCAGGGCAGCAACGGCAGCCTGTTCCGCACCGCCAACCAGCGGGTGATGAAGGCCCTCTGCAACGCCTATCGCGACCGCCGTCGGCGCAAGCGCGATTTCCGCCGTCTGTGGATCGCCCGCATCAACGCCGCCGCCAGACTCAATGGTCTGAGCTACAGCCGTCTGATCGGCGGCCTGAAGAAGGCCGATGTGCGCCTCAACCGCAAGATGCTGGCCCAGCTGGCAATCGCCGATCCCGCCAGCTTCACCACCGTGGTGAAAACCGCCACTCACTGAGCAGCAAACGCGAGCCGATCAGATGGAGGAACTTCTGCCTCAGGCCTATCTGATCGGCCTGATCGTTCTGCTGGGTGGTGCCGCCTTCGTGGTGGGGCGTCAGATTCTCCGGGTGCGAAGCGATGAGCTCGCGCTTTTCCGGCTCGGCGGCAATGACGCCGGCAGCCGGCCCAAGGATGCCTCCGGCCTCTATGAGCTCGCTTCGGTGCAGTTGCGCAAGCGGCTCTATGGCCAGGCTGGCGACAACCTCAAGCTGGCCCTGAAGCTGGCCGATTCCGAGAAGGCGCCCCCGGAAGCCCGGGCGCTGATCGAAAACGCCCTCGGCTTCGCCCTGGCCGCCCAGAACAAATACCCGGCTGCCATCAAGCACTACCGGGCGGCGTTGAAATCCAAGGCCGACTACCCCGTGGCCCTCAACAATCTCGCCTACGCGCTCGAGAAACTGCAGAAGCCCGAGGAGGCTCGCAGCACCTACCAGGCCGTACTGGCGATGGAAGCCGAAAACAAAACAGCCCTCAAGCGCCTGAAGACCCTGGAACGCCGCGCCGGCATCGACAGCAAAGCCGCCTGAGCCCAAGCAGCCCTGGATTACCAGAGGCCGCGGATCACGGTGCCCGACTGGGCCGGAGACGAAACCCTGGCTGAACCATCGGGCTGCAACTGCAGACGACCTCCCATGCTGGTGAGCCTCGGAGCTTCCCAGCCGCTCAGGGAAAAGCCCTGGAGACCCTGAAATTCACCGCCGGACTCCAGACCACCGCCCAGCCGATCCGCCAGCAGCAGCAGGTCGAGCTGATCGGATTTGGCATTCAGATTGCCCTGCACCGGGGTCTGCACGCCGTCGAT
>JBBASR010000042.1:5327-21857 GCA_040399125.1 Cyanobium sp.
ACCGCGAGCGGCACGGGCAGCGGCATCGGAGCAGGGAGGCGTCTGAGGCGCAGACTAAGGGGGCCGCGACCGTTCGCATACCCCGGATCCCCCGGCTGTGTCCAACTCCGTCCATTCCGCCCAGACCCCCAGCCAGCCCCAGGACCTCCCCCCCGCAACCGCCGCAGCCACGGCTGCCGGCGCCGCAGCGACGGAGGACAGCCTGGTGATCGGCGGCAGAAGCTTCCGCAGCCGGCTGATGACCGGCACCGGCAAGTACCCCTCCCTGGCGGTGATGCAGGCGAGCCTGACGGCGAGTGCCTGCGAGATCGTCACGGTCGCGGTGCGACGGGTACAGACGCTGGCGACAGGCCACGAGGGCCTGATGGAAGCGATCGACTGGCAGCGGATCTGGATGCTGCCGAACACCGCCGGCTGCGCCACCGCCGAAGAGGCGATCCGCGTCGCCCGGCTGGGCCGGGAGCTGGCCAAACTGGCAGGCCAGGAGGACAACACCTTCGTGAAGCTGGAGGTGATTCCAGACTCCCGCCACCTGCTGCCCGACCCGATCGGCACCCTCGAGGCCGCCGAACAGCTGGTGCGGGAGGGCTTCACCGTTTTGCCTTACATCAATGCCGATCCCCTGCTGGCCAAGCGCCTTGAGGACGTCGGCTGCGCCACGGTGATGCCCCTGGGCTCTCCGATCGGATCGGGGCAAGGCATCCGCAATGCCGCCAACATCGCCCTGATCATCGAGAACGCCCGGGTACCGGTGGTGGTGGACGCCGGCATCGGGGTGCCCAGCGAAGCGGCCCAGGCCATGGAGATGGGTGCCGATGCCCTGCTGATCAACAGTGCCATCGCCCTGGCGGGCGATCCGGCCGCCATGGCCCGGGCCATGGCCCAGGCCGCCGAAGCGGGCCGTACGGCCTTCCGGGCCGGCCGGCTGCCCCTCAGGCCCGACGCCAGCCCCAGCTCACCATCCCAGGGCCGCGTGGGCCGCTGAGGCCCCCTGGAAGTTCCACCCTGGGGGTTCACTGTGACGAAGCGCGGTCCACTGTGACGAAGCGTTCCGGATCTCCGGACGCCTCAAAGGGATCTCCATAGGGTTTGCCGATCCCCTGCCCGACTTTCCATGCAGGTCACCGAAGAAGACGGCGGCAAGCTGAACGCCTTCGCCAAGGAGCCGCGGATGGTGATCGTGGAGGATGCCCAGCAGAGCAGCGCCAACCGCATGCTGCTGATCGGCGGCCTGGTGCTGGTGGCGATCCTGGTGGCCGTGGCCGCCCGCATCAGCTGATCCGAGGCCGGGATCCAGACCGGGCACAGGGGGGTGCCGAACGCCTGTAGTAGCTTGCCCACAGGAGCAATCGCTCGTTCAGGAGTCTGGGGTGAAGGTTTTCGTTCTCGGCGGTGACGGCTTCTGTGGTTGGCCCTGTGCGGTGAACCTCGCGGATGCCGGCCATGACGTGGTGATCGTCGACAACCTCAGCCGCCGCAAGATCGACATCGACCTCGGGGTCGAATCCCTGACCCCGATCGCCACGATCCAGGAACGGCTCAGGGCCTGGGAGCAGGTAGCGGGGAAGCCCATGGGCTTCGTCCACCTCGACATCGCCCAGGAATACGACCGCCTGCTGGAGCTGCTCCGCAGCGAGCGCCCGGAAGCGGTGGTGCATTTCGCGGAACAGCGGGCCGCCCCCTACTCGATGAAGAGCAGCGCCACCAAGCGCTACACCGTCGACAACAACGTCAACGGCACCCACAACCTGCTGGCCGCCATCGTCGAAAGCGGCCTGGATGTGCACATCGTCCACCTGGGAACGATGGGGGTCTACGGCTACGGATCGCACCGCGGCGCCACCATCCCCGAGGGCTATCTCACCGTTGAAGTGCCCCAGCCGGATGGCACCCGGTTCACGGAGAAAATCCTCCACCCCACCGATCCGGGCAGCGTCTATCACATGACCAAGACGCTCGATCAGCTGCTCTTCTTCTATTACAACAAGAACGACGGCATCCGCGTCACCGATCTGCACCAGGGGATTGTCTGGGGCACCAACACGGAGCTCACCGAGAAAGACCCCAGGCTCACCAATCGCTTCGACTACGACGGTGACTACGGCACCGTGCTCAATCGCTTCCTGATGCAGGCCGCGATCGGCTATCCCCTCACCGTGCATGGCACCGGGGGGCAGACGCGAGCCTTCATTCACATCCGGGATTCGGTGCGCTGTGTTCAGCTCGCCCTGGAGCATCCGCCGACCAGTGGCGAAAAGGTGAAGATCTTCAACCAGATGACCGAGAGTCATCAGGTGGGTGACCTGGCCCGCAAGGTGGCCGCCCTCACCGGGGCGGAGATCAATTGCCTCCCCAACCCCCGCAAGGAAGCGATCGAGAATGATCTGATCGTGGACAACCGCTGCTTCATTGAACTGGGCCTCAAGCCCACCACCCTCGATGACGGCCTGCTGGCCGAAGTGGTGGATGTGGCACGCCGCTGGGCCGATCGCTGCGATCGGTCGCGTATCCCCTGCCTTTCCGCCTGGACCAGTCGTCAGGCAGAAGCGATCAAGGCTCCGGCCTGAGCTGGGGCCGTGAAGATCGCTTTTTTCACGGAAACCTTCCTGCCGAAGGTGGATGGCATCGTCACGCGGCTGACCAAGACCGTGCAGCACCTCGTGGCCGCCGGGGATGAGGTGCTGATTTTTTGTCCGGAAGGGGCGCCCGAAACCTATGGCGGAGCTCGGGTGGTCGGGGTGCCGGCCATGCCTCTGCCCCTCTATCCCGAGCTGAAACTGGCCCTGCCGCGCCCTGCGGTTTCAGAAGCCCTGGATCGCTTTGCCCCCGATGTGGTGCATGTGGTGAATCCAGCGGTCCTGGGGCTGGGGGGCATCTGGCTGGCGAAGAGCCGGGGGTATCCGCTCGTGGCCAGCTACCACACCCATCTCCCCAAATACCTCGAGCACTACGGCATGGGGATGCTCGAACCCCTGCTCTGGGAGCTGCTCAAAGCCGCCCACAACCAGGCCCTGCTCAACCTCTGCACCTCCACCGCGATGGTGGAGGAACTGGCCGGCAAGGGGATTCAGAACACCGCTCTGTGGCAGCGCGGCGTGGACACCGAACTGTTCACCCCCCACCTGGCCAACCAGGAGATGCGCCAGCGGCTGCACGGCAACCACGATGACACCGGCCACCTGCTGCTCTACATCGGCCGTCTCTCGGCGGAGAAACAGATCGAACGGATCCGCCCGGTCCTGGAGGCGATGCCCCAGACCCGGCTGGCCCTGGTGGGCGATGGTCCCTACCGCCAGCAGCTGGAACGCATCTTCGAAGGCACCGCCACCACCTTCGTGGGTTATCTCGCGGGCGAGGAGCTGGCCAGTGCCTATGCCAGCGGCGATGCCTTCCTCTTCCCCTCCAGCACCGAAACCCTGGGGTTGGTGCTGCTGGAATCCATGGCGGCCGGCTGCCCTGTGGTGGGAGCAAATCGAGGCGGCATTCCCGACATCGTGAGCGATGGCGTGAACGGCTGCCTTTACGACCCGGATCAGAGCGAAAGCCTGATCACTGCGGTGCAGCGGCTGCTCGGCAACGGCGACACCCGCCAGCAGCTGCGAACCGCCGCCCGCCAGGAGGCCGAACGCTGGGGCTGGGCCGGCGCCACCGAGCAACTGCGGGGGTATTACCGCAAGGTGCTCAGCCAGCGCGAACTGCAGCTGGTGGCCTGAAAGCTCCTGCTCAGTTCTGGGAACCCTGCTCCGGACGGGGCAACGACGCCCGAAACCAGGTGGTCATCAGAGCCTTCACCATCGGGGCAGCCACCGTGCCCCCGTAGCCACCGGAATTCTCCCCGAAAGCCACGATCACGAGGGTGGGCCGGCCGGCCGGGGCATAGCCCCCGAACCAGGCGTGATCCGGTCGGGGAGGATCTTCGCCGGTACCGGTCTTGCCCGCCACGGGCGGCAGGGAGGTGTCGTTGAGGATGGTGGCGGTGCCCTCGGTCACCACCTGGCGCAGCCCCTCCCGCAACACCCGAAGCGTTTCCGGCTTGAGACCGATCCATTGCCGTTCCGTGGGCCGCTCCACCAGGTGGGGCGGGACGAGCCAGCCGCCGTTGGCCACGGCGGCGTAAAGCCTGGCCATCTGAATCGGGGTGACGGTGACAGCACCCTGCCCGATGGCCGAGGTGATCGTGTCCACCGATGTCCAGGGCTCATCGAGCACCTTGCGCTTCCAGGCGGGATCACCCAGCAGGCCCACCATTTCCTCGTCCCTGAGCTCCACGCCGGTGCGATGCCCGTAGCCCATCCTGCGGGCGGCCTTGAACAACTCCTCGGGTCCCACCTTCAGGCCCAACTGGTAGTAAAAGCTGTTGCTGCTCACGGCCAGGGCCTTCTGGAAACCGATGGCGCCGAAGGCCCCATGGTCGCCGTAGCACTGGCCGTAGTAACAGAACTGGCTCATGGTGGGGATCGTGGAATCGGGACGGTACTTGCCCGATTCCAGACCGGCGATCGTGGTCACGATCTTGAAGGTGCTTGCCGGTGGAAACCCCTGGAAGGCCCGGTTCAGCATCGGCGCCTCCGGGCGATTCAGGTCGTTCCACTGCGCCGTGGTCGGACCCTCCGAGAAGACATTGGGATTGAAATTGGGTCGACTGGCCAGCGCCCGGATCGCTCCCGTCTGGGGATCGAGCGCCACGATCGCCCCTTTGGCCACGGTGTCGAGAGCCCGTTCAGCCGCCTTCTGGAGCTCCAGATCCAGCGTGAGCCTCAGATCCTTGCCGGCCTTGGCGGGTTTGTCCCCGAGCACACGCTGCACCTGCCCGGCCGCGTTCACCTCCAGCTGCTGGCCGCCCCATTCGCCCCGCAGATGGGATTCGAAGGCCTGCTCCAGACCACTGCGTCCGATCCTGTCGCTGAGCCGATACCCCTGGTTTTTCAACCGGAGGTACTCCTCCTCGGTGATGCTGCTGGTGTAGCCGAGCGCATGGGAAGCCAGGCTGCCGTGGGAGTAGGTGCGCAGCACATCAATCGCCACCTCCGCCCCGGGCAGCCCACCGGCCTGCTCGCGGAAGCGGAGCACCTGCTCCGTGCTCAGCGGTCCGGCGAGTGCAATCCGGAAGGAATCGGCAGTGCTCGCGGCCTTTCGTTTCGCATCGAGCTGGGCCGCCGGGATCCCCAGCAAGCTGGCCAGCCTGTCCCGGAGGGCCGGCCAGGTCTTGTCGTCCACCAGCCGAGGCTGGAGGTAGAGCTTGTAGGTGAGCCGATTGGTGACCAGCACCTGACCATTGCGATCGAGCAATCGACCGCGTACCGGATCGCGAGGGATCAGCCGCACCCGGTTTTCCTCGGCCATGGCCCGGTTCTCCGAACCGTGCAGCAGCTGCAGCCAGGCAAGCCTGGCCACGATGGCCCCGGAGAACAGCAGCACCACGGCCATTAGCCACGGGGCCTGCTGCCCCATGCCAGTGTGCCGCGACGAGCCGGAACCGATCCCGAACGCCGCTCCCCGCGTCATCAATACTCCGGAGCGCCACCGTTGGGTGCCCCACCGTTGGTGCGCCGGGCCGCGGCCAGACGCTGCTCCAGCAGATCGAGGCGCTGAGCGACGCGCGCCAGAGCGGTCTCCAGTTCATCAGCAGCAGGAGCCGCGGCGGCTGGAGGCCCTGACTCGGCGGGCATGTCTCGCACCTCCACCTTGACCACCGGATTCCCCAGGCCGGGTTGGAGGCGGTCGAGGCTGTCACGCAGCTGACTGGCCACCGGCTCCCCCTCCTGGCGCAACTGACCGAGGGGATCGGAACTGGTGCCATCGAACGCCGCCAGCACCTCGCGGGGACCGCCCTTGCGGGCCCGCTCGACCACCGCCAGTCCTACGGGAAGTACGTCCTGCATCAGGGCCAACCGCAGAGCATCAAGGGGATCGGCGGCCATGACAGAGAAGTGATCGGCGAATGTTTGCTTCCAGTGTGGCGTGAAATGCGGCCCTAGGACGCCTCAGGGAAGGGCGCGCTGGATTCCAGGTTCTACCACCAGCTGCCGGCAGAAGCGTTGACTGCCCAGCCACCAACCTCCGACCGCAGAGAGGACCAGCAGAGCCGTGAGTGGCAGCAGCGCCTGTCGGGTGAGATCAAGGGAAAGCCATTCCGCCCAGCCCCGCACCAGCCGTTCCCGGTCGAAGCGCCGCCGTTCCCGCACCTCCTGCTGCTCCCGACGGCGCAGGGCCTTAGTCACCCAGCGCTCAAACGCCTTCTTCTTGGTGACGGCCATCTTGCGCTCCACCTCCAGCAGGTGACCGGCCGTGAGCTCGGGATTGAAGGTGCTGATCAGCTCCAGCGTCTTGAGGAACATCTCCACGGCGCCGTCGTAGATGTCCAGGTCGGCGGGATCGAGCTGATCCCAGTCGAGCTCTGGGTAGAACCGCAGACGGTTGGCCTGGATCTGGTCTTCAGGCAGCTGGCCGGGTTCCCGCAACCAGCGGTCTGTATTGGCGTCGAACCGTCGCCAGTAGAGGAAGGGGTTGAGATAAACGGTCTTGCCCGCCAGCTGGATGCTGTCCTGCTGGAGGCGCCGCTGCAGGTTGGGGTCCTGCTCGGTGGCAGCAGCGTTGACGGCGGTCAATTGGGTAAGGACGGGGTGCCGATGCTACCGACCCTGGCGCGCAGGAACCAGCCCGTGTCTTCAGGAAGACTTCCGCTTCAGCAAGCCGGACAAATATTTCTCGAAGGAATGCCGGAGCGGAGCGGGATTTTTGATACTGAAATGAGGAGAAGGATCGGCGTAGAGGATTTTTCCAAAAAGGGTTGGATAACACGTTTCGCCTTCACAGAGGGAATCAACTGGGTCGAGATAACTGACATTGGCCTTGACCCGACTCTTCAGGAATGCAGTGAGAGGCGAACGGCGCTGAAGAACCACACTTTTGCTGATCCCACAACCCTTGCCGGGATTGATCACGAACCCCCTGGCAAATTCATCAGCGCTACATGG
Organism: Cyanobium sp.; assembly: GCA_040399125.1. GTDB lineage: Bacteria > Cyanobacteriota > Cyanobacteriia > PCC-6307 > Cyanobiaceae > Cyanobium. Next base: position 12,305 of record JBBASR010000042.1, read on the forward strand.
CTTGGGGATATCATCAACAAGCAGAAGATTTGCCCCAGACTGATTTACGCTTTCCGTCAACATGGTGACATGGCGCCTGACGGACTCCAGATTGTCGCCGGGAGTGTAAATATGGCTATATACAACAAGATCACCCGCCCTCAGGTCCGCCGCAAATTGTTGATAGGTCACACTATTGTCCCAAAAGCGAGTTGCGCCATCATTTCGGGGGTCATAAGAGTTGAACCGGCCCTTGATGGCGTTGCTTAAATAGCGAACACTCGTCAGTCCATACCTGCGCCCAGCCTGCTCAAGACTGGGCACCAGATTGGATGAATGACTGTCTCCCAACACAAAGATATGGGGATGAGCACCGATCCTCTGGAGGCATGTTTCCCAATCCGGCACTGGATTGGGGCTGAGCATGTCACAGCCCATTTCACGTTGAATGTAGACAAAGTCGTCCGCCTTGAACTTGCCCGCATACAGCCCGGCATGCCGCTTGCCGACGAAGAGGGTTCCCATCGCTGCCAACGCAGTTGCCAGCAGGCCATAGGCAACGGTTTTCCATCGAAAACGAGACCATTGGGCGTACCGCAAGGGAGTCTCAAGGTAGTGATAAGAGGCAGAGGCAAGGGCCAGCATCAGCAACAGCAAAAGCGGAACGGACCAACCCTTCAGCCCGATGCTCCAGCGAGCAAGCGAAAGAACACCCCAGTGCCACAAGTAAAGAGAGTAGGAGATCTTTCCTATATAAATCATTGAGGAAAGAGTCAAAAACGAATACACCGAAGTGCCTTGCTCAAGGGAAGCAATGAGCCAAGCTGTCAGAATCACCGCCGCCACAGTGGCTGGCACCGCCAACGCCAGAGGAGCAAACATCACGGCAATCAAGGCCGCCAAAATGGGCCACGAAGAAAATCGTTTCGCGCTGGCGACAAGTTCATTGTTTGATCGCAGTCCCAGAAACACAAGACATCCAGAACCCAACTCCCACAAACGCGGAGGCATCAGGAAGTAAGCCGCCGGCTGGTTGCTTTGATAGAGCACGCAAAAGGCCAGGAGGGAAGCGATCGAAAGCGAAAAAATGACCCAGAAAAGGGTCTTAGCGCCTGAAGAGCTAACCCTTTGCCCTTCCCTGAAGCGCCCGTAACCCGCAGCCCAGACAAGCAAGGGGAACAGCAGATAAAACTGCTCTTCCACACCCAAGGACCAGGTATGGGTGAAGGGGTTGAGCTCCGTCGAAGTAGAAAAGTAATTCGTAGCCTCCTTGAAAAGTTGAATATTAGACACTCCGAAGAGAGCTCTTCGCCCCAAACCCAGCATGACCCCAGGGTCAGCATTGACGATGCAAAGTAAAACACTGACGAGGGCAACAAAGACAGCAAGCGCCGGAACCAGCCTCTTGAGCCTTCTTGAATAAAAACCCAACAGGAAATCAGAAAGCCCGGCGCTTTCGTAATTAGAAAGGGAGGACGTTATGACAAAGCCGGAGATCACAAAAAGATGTCTACGCCGAGATAGCCGCTCGGCAAAATCTCTTTTCTGGTGTGATTTATGATAACAACCAGGATTGCGAGCGCCCTGAGTCCGTCAATTTCAGGTCTATAAGAAGGCCTGGCCTCCATGGGCATCTTGAAGTCAACCCAGGGAATTTACTCCCATTCGATCGTGCCTGGGGGCTTGCTGGTGATGTCCAGAACCACCCGGTTCACCCCCTTCACCTCATTGACGATGCGGTTCGAAATCTTCTCCAGCAGGTCATAGGGCAAGCGGGACCAATCCGCCGTCATTCCGTCCTCGGAGGAGACGCAGCGCAGCACGACCGGGAAGGCATAGGTGCGCTTGTCGCCCATCACCCCCACGCTCCGCACCGGCAACAACACGGCAAAGGCCTGCCAGATCTCGTTGTAGAGACCCGCCTCCTTCACCTCCTCGCGCACGATCAGGTCGGCATCCCGCAGGATATTGAGCTTGTCATTGGTTACCTCCCCCAGAATGCGGATCGCCAGACCGGGCCCGGGGAATGGATGACGGCCGACGATCTCCTCGGGCAGACCGAGGCTCCGACCCACCTTGCGCACCTCGTCCTTGAACAGACGCCGCAACGGTTCCACCAACTTGAACTGCAGATCCTTCGGCAGGCCACCCACGTTGTGGTGGCTCTTGATCTTCACGGCAACCCGCTCACCGGTCTTGGGGTCCACATTGGTGCCGGCGCTCTCGATCACATCGGGATAGAGAGTTCCCTGGGCCAGGTAGTCGAAGGGCCCGAGACGCTTGCTCTCCTCCTCGAATACGCGGATGAACTCGGCGCCGATCAGCTTGCGCTTCTCCTCCGGGTCGGTGACACCGTCCAGTTTGGTGATGAAACGTTCACGAGCATTGATGTATTCCACATTGATGTGGAAACGGCGGTCGAAGAATTCCACCAGAAACTCGGGCTCACCTTTGCGCATGAAGCCCTGGTCGATGAACATACAAGTGAGCTGATCGCCTATCGCCCTGTGCAGCAGGAAGGCCAGGGTGGAGGAATCCACTCCACCGGAAAGAGCCAGCAGCACGCGCTTGTCCCCCACCTGGGCGCGCACTTCCTCCACCGCTTCCTCGATGAAGGCGGCGGTGGTCCAGTCCGCCTCACAGCCGCAGATGTGATATACAAAATTGCGGATCAGGGCCATACCGCAGGTGGAATGCACCACCTCCGGGTGGAACTGCACGCCATAGAGCCTGCGGGTGTGGTCCGCCACGGCGGCTTCCGGCGTGTTCTCGGTGTGGGCCAGCCGCACGAAGCCCTCGGGCAGCCGTTCCACCGAGTCCCCATGGCTCATCCACATCGTGGAGGCCTCGTCCACATTGGTGAGCAGATCCGTGGGGTCGTCCACATGGATCGGGGCCTTGCCATACTCCGCCCGGCCTGCCGCCACCACAGAGCCGCCCAGCTGCTGCACCATCAGCTGCATGCCGTAGCAGACACCCAGCACCGGAATGCCCAGGTCCCACAGGCGGGGATCACAGACCGGAGCCCCCTGCTCGTACACCGAGCTGGGGCCACCGCTGAGGATGATCCCGCGGGGAGCGAGGGCCTTGAGCTCTTCGGCGGTGGTGGTGCAGGCCATCACCAGCGAGAACACCTCGGTCTCCCGCACCCGACGGGCGATCAGCTCCGAATACTGGGAGCCGAAATCGAGGATCACGATCGCCGGATGGCGTGAGGAACCACTGACGGCATCACGGGGCACAGCGCTGGCCGACGTACTGGCCGGCGAAACGGTCTGCGGCATGGGGAAGGGGATCGGTAGCCGCCAGGGAGAAGACCACTGGCTCTCTTTCGTTCAACCCTAGGCCTCACCCCTGAACACCCCCAGCAGATGCTCCCCCACCGGACCGGCGGCACAGATCCGGCGACGGCGATCGAACAGCACGGCTCCCACTGCCATGCCGGCGGCGGCGTGGCGGACCAGGTAGGTGTGCGAGCGCTCCTCGATCGCGGTCGCCAGGCGGCGGCGCAATCGGGCAGCGAATGGCGGATCCGCCTCCGCCAGCGCACTGAGGGCCGCTTCGACCGTGGGAGCTCCATGGAGCCGTTCCAACGCTTCGCCGGCAAGACCCTCAAGCGCCGCCAGGGTGGTGAGCACCTCGGCCCGGCCATCGGCCAGATGGTGATGGGTGTGGAAGATGCCGCCCGCCAGCTTGATCAACTTGCCCTGGTAGCCGAACAACAGCAGGCGGCGGACCCCCTGCTGACCAGCCGCCACCAGGACAGGTCCGAGCCAGTTGCCGGCCTTGAGCAACAGGGACGGGGGCAGCCCCAGACGGGGAGCCAGATCCAGCCCGTTCTCGCCGATCACCAGCACCAGATCCCCCCCGAATGCCGGGACCGCAAGCCGCTCGGCCAGATCGGCAAGGGTGAGCCGGAGCTGGTCAGGATCGGCGCCGGCCTGCACCTCCGCCTGGGTGCCGATCAGGGCCAGACCGTCCACCACACCGAAGGCGGCATTGCTGGTGCGCTCCGCCAGCGGGCGTCCCTGGGGCAACACCACCCGCAGGAGAAGCCCGCTTTGCGGCGGTACGAGAGACCGCAGATTGGCCTCCAGCAGCCGGCGGGCATAGGTGGAGAGGCAGACCTCTCCCGAGCCGGCATGCACCCCCACCCCCTCACCCGCCTCGAGCTGCAGCCAGCCGGGCTCCTCTGCGGCCGAGCCCGGTTCGCACCACCGGGCCAGCACCCACACCACCAGCCCTCGGGTGAGATCGAGGCCATCTCCCGGATCACAGCTGGCCTCACCCAGGGCCCAGCCTTCCTGCAGGCGGGCGGCGGCCCGCACCGGGATGGGGCGGCTCCCGGGGGGCTCCAGCAGCTCCAGCGGGGCAAACGAATCGAAGGGCTCTCCCCGCAGGGCGGCGACGGCGGCGCGGGCGGCGGCCGCCATCCACACCGGCAGGGTGTAGCCCGGAGACGCACCAGGTTCAGCCATCGACGCAGGGGAGCGGGAAGGACCGTTTTTTATGGTGGTCGATCGGGTTGCCCTCACGGCAGTCGAATCGCCGCCCCCCGGCCCCATCCAGCCCCCAGCCCCGCCTCCCATGCAGGACAAGCTCACCCTGATGATCCCCGGACCGACCCCGGTGCCGGAAACCGTCCTGCAGGCGATGGCCCGCCATCCGATCGGCCACCGCAGCGCCGACTTCCAGGGAATCGTGAAGCGCACCACCGAGCAACTGCAGTGGCTGCATCAGACCAGGAACGACGTGCTGGTGATCACGGGCAGCGGCACCGCCGCCATGGAAGCCGGAATCATCAACACGCTGAGCCGGGGCGACAAGGTGCTGTGCGGCGACAACGGCAAGTTCGGCGAACGGTGGGTGAAGGTGGCCAAGGCCTTCGGCCTCGATGTGGAGGTGATTAAGGCCGAATGGGGCCAGCCCCTGGATCCCGAGGCCTTCCGGACCCACCTGGAGGCGGATGCGGACAAACAGATCCGTGCCGTGATCCTCACCCACTCGGAAACCTCCACCGGGGTGATCAATGACCTACAGACCATCGCCGGCCATGTGAAGGCCCACGGCACTGCGCTGACGATCGCTGATTGCGTCACCAGCCTCGGGGCCTGCAGCGTGCCGATGGACGACTGGGGGATCGATGTGATCGGCTCCGGCTCCCAGAAGGGCTACATGATGCCTCCGGGGCTGAGCTTCGTGGCGATGAGCGAGCGGGCGTGGGCCGCCTACGAGCGCTCCGATCTGCCGAAGTTCTATCTGGATCTGGGCAAGTACCGCAAATCCGCCAAGGCGGACAGCAATCCCTTCACGCCGGCGATCAATCTCTACTTCGCCCTGGAGGCGGCCCTGGGGATGATGCAAAAGGAGGGTCTGGAGGCGATCTTCAGCCGCCACGACCGCCATCGTCGCGCCACCCAGGCCGCGATGAAGGCGATCGGCCTGCCCCTCTATGCCGCCGAAAGCCACGGCAGCCCGGCGATCACCGCCGTGGCCCCCGAGGGCATCGACGCCGAGAGCCTGCGCAAGAAGGTGAAGGACCGCTTCGACATCCTGCTGGCCGGCGGCCAGGATCACCTCAAGGGCAAGGTGTTCCGGATCGGCCACCTGGGCTTCGTCTGCGACCGCGACGTGCTGACAGCCGTGGCGGCGATCGAGGCCACCCTGCAGCAGCTGGGGCTGGCCAAAGCGACCACCGGCACCGGAGTGGCGGCAGCCGCCGCCGAACTGGCCCGCTGAAACCGCGGCTAGCAACAAAGGGCCCGGATCAGACTCCGGGCCCCCTTCTTGCTAACCTGTTATGGACCGAGGTCACCTTGGTTGCATATTGTATTGAATGCAAGCCGCATTGAATACAGCAAATGCGGGTGTAATTCAGTGGTAGAATGTCAGCTTCCCAAGCTGAACGTCGCCGGTTCGAGTCCGGTCACCCGCTTATATTCTAGATCTTAGAAACATTCCTAAACCAGGCTGGTCCTGACTTTAGGTTGCCGGTCAGCTGACCTACACGAAGCGTGCCGCTGTCGCTGACGCGCAGCGAGGTTGCCCGATTGCGAGGGCAAGGAGGCACCGTCAGCTTGGCTGTTTGCCGTTCATCCCAGCGTCATCACCCCCTCGAACAGGGCGAACGCCGGATCCGTACTGGCGAGCACAAGGTCGTCAGAGCTGGCCTGGGCCGCCAGCAGGCGATCAAAGGGATCGCGATGTGGCACATCCCAGAGGCCGGCCTGACGGGCCACGGCACCGCTGATCGGCAGGTCCACCGCTGCCAGACGATGCAGAGCCATGGCGTAGTTCTCAACGACGGCTCTGGCGTGTTGCAGTTTTCCAAGCCTCCACTTGGTGGCGATCTCCCAGGCAGAAGCGGCGCTGACGACGAGCGTGTTGTCGCTGTCCTCCAGGGCGTTGCGCAACTCGGGCGAGAGCTTCTGAGGTTCCAGCAGAGCCCAGAGCAGCACGTGGGTGTCGAGCAGCAGTTTCATCAGCCCCAGCGCTGCAGCTCGTCGTCGGGCAGGGGCTCGAAGAACGCTTCATCCACGCTTCCCTGCAGGAAGCCGAGCTGCCGGCGCGGGCTGGGATCGAGCGGCACCAACTGGGCGATGGGCTTGCCATGGCGGGCGAGCACGATGCGCTCACCGGCCGCGACCCTGGCCAACAGGGCCGAGAGGTGCGTCTTGGCCTCCTGAACATTCACGCAGCGCGGCATGGGTCCCGGCCCAGCGGGCGGTGGGGCACCCTGGATGGAAGGCATCTCCTGGTCTGGCTGGTCTGGTCAGACTAGCTTCAGGCTGCTGACCCGCCCGGATGTGCTTCGACTTTGTCCTCACGATCCTCCGCCAGCTCAGCCCTCGTGGCTCTGAAGGAATGCTTCCAGGTGAGCTCCATAGGCCCCGGGGCTCTCGAGCAGCGCATGGTGCGCCACTCCCGGAAGAACCTCCAGGCGCTGATTGGGGAGTTGTTGCCATCCCTGCATCGAACGGGGGGTGACGAAGTCGTATTCGGCTGCGAGAAGCAGCACGGGCGTGGTGAAGGAACCCAGCCCCCCCTCGGGCACACACCAATCAGCGATCACCTCCACACCGCGCCAGTTGCTGCCTGGGTGCCCTGGCGTATAGGCCGCCAGCAGTGCCGCTGGCCTGGGCGTCGCTCGACAGACGTGGGTCGCATCAAAGCGGGAGCCGTCGCCGCCAAGATCCGCCAATAGGGCCGCCACATCCTCAAGCAACAAGGGCACGGAGCTCGGCACATTGGAAAGACTCAACGAGCGTGGCAGCGCTGGACCACTGGCAGAGCTGAGGGTCTCAAAGGCCAGGATGCCGCCGAAAGACTGACCGTAGAGGTGGTAAGCAGGGCACCCCTCGCGCATCGGAATCCACGCCTGGGCCACCAAAGCATCGATCACTGCAACGAGGTCCCCTACAGACGCGGCGATCGAATACTCCTGCTCGGCGGGTTCAGGCCGGTCACTGCGCCCACAGCCCAGTTGGTCAAAAAAAATCACCGGTCTCTGCAGGATCTCCACCAAGGGAAACAGATAATCACTGGGGACACCTGGTCCGCCATGGCACACCAGCAACGGCAATGCCTCCGTAGACGCTGCTGGCAGGTGCCGGCCAGCCCAGAGGCGACAGGCGCCCCCGCGCACCGGCAGCATCAACGAACTCAACCCAGATGACATGGCTGTCTCCTCAACGACAGTGTGTGGGTGGAGTGGCCCGGGGTGTGGGCCGACAGCTGCGATAGAATTGAGCTCAATATTGCCATTAATGGGCCCCTCCATGGAGAGGAATTCGGCTGACGTTGGCGGCGAACCGAATCCCGAACAGCTCCTCTTTGCCCTCCCTGGCGAAACCCTACGCTTCGTGCCAGGCAGCAGGGCCTTTCTGCGCCGCACCCGCCTGGTGAATGGGCTGCTGGGAAGCTGGCCGCTCGTGTTCGGCAGCGGCTCGTGGCTGGAGGCCCATCTGGTGGCACGCCTGGCCATGGCCTCGCGCCACCCCAACCTGCGCGGCTGCGGCATCAATGCGCAGGAGGTGTGGGATCTGGTGCGGCAGGAGCTGGAGCAGGGCAACCGCGGAGCCCCTCTGGTGGTGCTCTGCGATTCGCTCGGTGTTGATCAGGTCAGAGGGTTGACGCAGCGGCTTCGCGCCTTGAACCAGGCGGTGCAGATCATTGTGCTGGTCCAGAACGAGCAATGGCTCACGGCTGCCACGCTGGCGGACTGCCAGGCCCAGGTGATCGTGCATGCCGAGAGCTTCGGCACCGGAGTTGTGATCCGCGCCCTGCAGGCGCTTCGGCGGGGGCAAACCTACCAGGATCCCCGCATCCGCGAACGGCTGGATGACTCGGTGACGGTACAGCTCAACGGGCGGGAGCGGCAGGTGCTTCAAGGCCTGGCGCGGGGCCTCTCCAACAAGCAAATCGCGCAGAACGCTGAGATCGCCACCACCACCGTGCGCGATTACGTGAGCCGCCTCTGCCGCAGGCTCGGTGCCGCCAACCGCACCCAGGTGGTGACCCGAGCGATCGCCCTGGGATTGGTCCGCCAGCGGGGCTGACGCCGTAGATCACGACAAATGTAGGTAGCCGTTAGCCCTGCAGACGTTGCACCATACCTACAGGTCTCGTTTAAGCACGCCCGGGGCGCCCGCCATGCCTTACTCCAGCAACATCCAGGTCGTCAACGACGCCAACGGCACCGCCTACGCCTTCCTGGCCGACAACGGCCTGCTGTGGCAGTGCCAGTGGAATGCCGAGGCCCAGCGGTGGGACAAGGGGCAGATCGTGCCGGGGGCGCAGGGCGGCGAGGGCCTGGCGGCGCTGTATGTGAAGGACTTCTGGCCAAATGGGCAGCCCAGCGGCGCGGGAGGTGGCGCCGGAACCAACCCCGGAATCGTGCTCGCCTATCGCGTGGGCCGGGGCAGCGGTGCGGAAATCCATGCCAGCTTCGGAACCTGGGGAAGCGATGGCCAGCTGAACTGGGCGGCGCCGATCGCGTTGACCGACGACGAGGCGGAGGAGCAGCAGTTCAGCCTGGGGGATGGCGGCGGCGGCCAGTTCAACCTGGTGGTGCAGAAGCAGCTGGCGCACGACACACCGGAGCAGCTGCTGGAGCAGGCGGCGGCGCTCTCCGCCAGCACCACCGCTGGCTTGAAGAAGAAAGTGGAGGACCTCGCGATCGGCAACAGGCCCGATCAGGACCTCTACCAGACCACCTACAGCCTGGAGCGCGTCAGCAACGGCGGCGCGACAGCGATCAACCTGATCACCGCCGATGGCGGCGTGGTCGGCACCATCACGGCCACGGAGCAGCCCACGGCCCCCAGAACAGCCGTGGGACCGTCGCTGTTCAACGGCAACACGCAGCTCACGCGCGCCGCCGTCCTGAGCCGCACCCTCAACCCGGAGCCGCAACCAGCCCTCCTCGGGCGCAGCGGCCTGCAAGGCGCAGCCCTGGGCGACGCGTCCGCGGGTTCATTCAAGGGGCTGCTGGGTATTGGCGTCTCGCCTGGCAACGGCAACTTCGGCAGCTTCAGCTTGGGGTTGAGTCTGTTTCCCGCTCGCTATACGGTGG
>JBBASR010000043.1:0-21005 GCA_040399125.1 Cyanobium sp.
TGCGCGCCAGGGGCTGGATCCGTTGCTCCAGAATCCTGCTGATCCGTGGGGCCGCTTTTTTTCCAGCTCACCTACCTCTTCTTCCTTTCCCTGCCGCCCTCGGTGATTCGCCCGCCGCTGCTTGCCCGTCGTGCGTAGTCGACCGATGGCCTGCGAATCGATCGCCATCGCCCTCGGCGCCAACCTCGGCGATCCGCTGGCCACTTTGATAGCCGTGCGGCCCCTGCTGGAGCAGGCGCTTCAGGCCTGGTGGTGCCGGTCTGCTGATGGTGATGGGCCCGCCCCGCCGGAGCTGGTGCCGCTCTGTCGTTGGTCGCCGATCTTCCGCACCGAGCCGGTAGGGGGGCCTCCGGGCCAGCCCGACTACCTGAATGCGGCGCTCCTGTGCACGGCGCTGCCGTGCGCCGCCGATCCTGAGGCGCCGCTGGCCCTGTTGCGTTGCCTGCAGCAGCTGGAGGGCCGCTTCGGCCGCCAGCGGCATGAGCACTGGGGGCCGCGCACCCTGGATCTCGATCTGCTCTGGTGCGGGGAGCGGCTGCAGGCTGGCCCGGAGCTGGAGCTCCCCCATCCGCGCCTGCGGGAGCGCAGTTTCGTGCTCGCTCCCCTGGCGGCGATCCAGGCCGACTTGGTGCCGCCGCAGCAGGATCTGGGCTGCGCCGCGCTGCTGGAGGCCCTGCTGCCGCGGCTGGGGGAAGTTCCGCCCCAGCGGTTGCCGCCTCGATCCGGTTGGCCGGAGTAGGCCATGCTGGCCCCATCTGCCGCTGCCCCCTGCCGATGGCGCCTCTGCCGCCCCCCGAGCCTTCGCGCCTCCTGGAAACCACGGCCAGCCTCGATGCCCGCAAGCTGCGGTTTGAGGTCAACCGGGTGGTGCTGCCGATGGGGCTGGAGGGCACGTTCGGCATCATCCGCCACCCCGGCGCTTCGTTGGCGGTGCCGGTGCTCGACGACGGCCGGGTGGTGATCCTGCGCCAGTACCGCTTCGCCGTGGCCGCCCGTCTGCTGGAGTTTCCGGCCGGCACCCTCGATGAAGGCGAGGACCCGCTCACCACGATGGAGCGGGAGCTGCAGGAGGAAGCGGGCTACAGCGCCAGTCGCTGGGATCCGCTCGGGGCCATGCTGCCCTGCCCCGGCTATTCCGACGAGGTGATCCACCTGTTCCTGGCCCGCGGCCTCACCCTGCTGGACGAGCGGCCTCCGGGGGACGACGACGAAGACATGGAGGTGCTGCTGATGCAGCCCGCTGAGCTGGATGCCCTGATCGCCAGCGGCGATGAGCCCCTCGATGGCAAGAGCATCACCGCCTGGTTCCGTGCCCGGCAGCTGCTCGGTTTCTGAGGTTTCGCCCATGCCCCCCGACCGCTGGTTGTTCTGGCATCGCCGCGACCTGCGCCTTTCCGACAACCTCGGTCTGGCTGCCGCCGCCGCTGCCACCCCGGCGGTGACCGGGGTATTCGTGCTCGATCCGGCCCTGCTGGCGGCCCCGGAGCTGGCGCCGGCCAGGCTCTGGTTCCTGCGGGAGAGCCTGGCCGAACTGGAGGAGAGCTGGCGGCGGGCCGGCAGCCGGCTGCTGCTGCTGCAGGGGGATCCGGCGCTGCTGCTGCCGCGGTTGGCTGGGGCCCTCGGCGCCGGCGTGGTGGCCTGGAACCGCGATGTGGAGCCCTACGGCCGCGAGCGTGACCGTCGGGTTTCGGCGGCTTTGCAGGCCGATGGCCGGCGCGTGCTGGTGGACTGGGACCAGCTGCTGGTGGCGCCGGAGGCCCTGCGCACCGGCAGCGGCGATCCCTATCGCGTCTACGGCCCGTTCCTGCGCAACTGGCGCGGCCAGGTGGAAGCCCGGGCGGAGCGGGGGGCGGCCAGTGCCGGAGGCCTGGCGCCGGTGGCGGCCCCCTCCGCTCTGGTGGATATCGAGCCGGAATCCTTCCCTGCCGAGACCCTGGCCGCCTGGCAGGCGCTGCCGCGGCTCGAGGCCGTGCCACCGCTCTCCGCGCTGGGGCGCACGTTTGCAGGGGTTTCCCTCTGCCCCTGTCTTCCCGGCGAGGCGGCGGCGGCCGCCCGGCTGGAGGCGTTCTGCGAGGGGCTGGGGCGCAGTGCCCCCCTGCTGGCCTACGAGCCCGGCCGCAATTTTCCCGGCGAGGAGGGCACCTCGGCCCTCAGCGCCGCCCTCAAGTTCGGCACCCTCAGCCCGCGCCAGGCCTGGGCGGCGGCGGCGGCGGCCCGGGAGCTGGCCCGCAGTGAGGAGGCGCTCGGCTCGATCGCCGTGTGGGAACAGGAGCTGGCCTGGCGCGAGTTTTACCAGCAGGCCCTGTTCCATTTCCCCGAACTGGCCGAGGGGCCCTACCGGCCCCAGTGGCGGCACTTCCCCTGGGAGAACGATCCGCAGCGCCTCGAGGCCTGGTGCCAGGGGCTCACCGGCATGCCGATCGTGGATGCCGCGATGCGTCAGCTCAACGAAAGCGGCTGGATGCACAACCGCTGCCGGATGATCGTGGCCTCCTACCTGGTGAAGGATCTGATCGTGGACTGGCGCCACGGCGAACGGGCCTTCATGGCCCAGCTGGTGGATGGTGATCTGGCCGCCAACAACGGCGGCTGGCAGTGGAGCGCCAGCAGCGGCATGGATCCGAAGCCGCTGCGCATCTTCAATCCCGCCACCCAGGCGCTCAAATTCGATCCCCAGGCCACCTACATCCGCCGCTGGTTGCCGGAGCTGGCCCATGTGGCCACCGCCGATTTGATCAGCGGCGAGATCGCTCCGCTGGAGCGGCGCGGCTATCCGGCGCCGATCGTGAACCACCGGCAGCAGCAGGCCCGCTTCAAGGCCCTGTACGCCAGCCTGCCGAAGCCGGCGGCCTGATCCCTCAGGGGGTGCGGGCGCTGGCGGCCAGGGGGACTGCTTGCGAGGGCGAGATGTCCGAGGGCGAGACCTCTGCGGCAGGGGCCAGCAGTTGGCGCAGGGTGCGGATCACCTGGTCCTGCTGCTGGACCTCGAGTTCCGGGAAGATCGGCAGGCTGAGCACTTCGGCGCAGAGCCGTTCGGTGGTGGGCAGGCTGCCGGGGCCGTAACCGAGCGAGGCGTAGGCCGGCTGGCGATGGATCGGGATCGGGTAATAGATGATCGTGTGCACGTCCGCTTCCTGGAGCTGCAGCTTCAGCCAGTCGCGGCAGCAGGCTTCCGGCAGGCCGTAGCTGGCGCTGTCGGCGGCGGGGGTGCAGCGGCCGGCACAGGCATTGGTGCCGCTGGGGCACTGGGGGACGCGCACCACGAACTGGTTCCAGCTGTGGCCGGTGGGGCCGGCAGCGGGCAGGTGGATGCCGGGGAGATCGGCCAGCTCGGCCAGATAGCGCTGGGCGATGGCGCGGCGGCGGTCGACCCAGCGGGAAAGGTGGGGAAGTTTCACCCCCAGCACCGCCGCCTGCAGGGCATCGAGCCGGCTGTTGTAGCCGAGGTTGGTGTGCAGGTAGCGGCGCGGCATGCCGTGGACGGCCAGTTCCCGGATGCGCTGGGCCAGCTCCGCGTCGCGGCAGACCACGGCGCCACCATCACCGGCGGCACCGAGGTTCTTGGTGGGGAAGAAGCTGAAGCAGCCGGCGTCGCCCCAGCTGCCCACAGGGCGATCGGCCCAGCTGGCCCCGGTGGCCTGGGCGCAGTCCTCGATCACCAGCAGGCCGTGGGCGGCGGCGATGGCGTTGATCCGCTCCATGTCCACCGGTCGGCCGAACAGGTGCACCGGCAGCAGGGCCCGGGTGGCCGGCGTGATCGCGGACTCGATCAGGTCGAGGTCGAGCAGGTAGGTGTCGGGCTCCACGTCGACGAACACCGGCGTGGCGCCCACGGCGCTGATCGCTTCGGCGGTGGCGAAGAAGCTGAAGGAGGAGGTGATCACCTCATCGCCGGGGCCGAGGCCGAGGCCGCGCAGGGCGAGGATCAGGGCATCGGTGCCGCTGTTGCAGCCGATCGCGTGGGGAACGCCGCAGGCGGTGGCGAAGGCGGCTTCGAAGCCGGCGATCGTGGCCCCGCCGATGTATTGACCGCTGCGCAGCACCTGCAGAACGGCGTCGTCGAGGTCATCCCCGAGCTCCCGCAGCTGCTCGGTCAGGCTGAAGGGTGGCACTTGCATGGCGGCAACCTTAAGCCCCGCTCCCGATCAGGCCCAGTCGGGGCTGTTACCGGGGTGCCACTTGATGTTGCAGCCGATCGAGGCGATCTGCTCCCCCTCCACGGGCCTTCCCGCCAGCAGGGCCTCGAGGGCAGCCCGCAGATCACGGCCGTCGAGGGGCACCGCGTTGCCGGGGCGGCTGCCGTCGAGCTGGCCCCGGTAGGCGAGGCGGCCGTCGCGGTCGAACAGGAAGGGATCGGGGGTGCAGGCGGCGCGGAACGCCCGGGCCACCGTCTGGTTGGGATCCGCCAGGTAGGGGAAGGTCCAGCCGCGGCTGCGGGCCTGCTGCGCCATGCCTTCCGGTCCATCCTGCGGATGGGTGAGGGTGCTGTTGCTGCAGATGCCCACCAGGGCGGCCCGCTCGCCCAGGTCGGCCTGGAGCCGGTCGATCTCCGGTTCGATGTGCTTCACGAACGGGCAGTGGGGGCAGAGGAACAGCACCAGCACCGGCCGCCCGCGGAGCAGCTCGGCCCGCAGCGGCCCGCCGTGCACCGGGATCAGCTCCTGCAGCAGGGATTCCAGCGGCAGGGGGGTACCCAGCGGCAGCATCGTCGAGGGGGTGAGGGCCATGAAACCGGGGCGCCGCTCGCCGGCGTTGCTTCGGCCATGGATCATGGCCACGGAATCGATCCCCCGTTCCGTTCGTGCGCCTGCTTTCCCGACTGCCCTGCGCCTGGCTCGCCCTGGTGCTGCTCGGAGGATGTGTGCCGGCGGAGCGCAGGGCCAGCTGGCGGGTGTATCCGCTGCCGCGCCAGCAGCCCCACGACGGCCTGGCGGTGGTCAGCCGCCCCGGCGGGGAGGGCCTGCACCTCTGGCTGCTCACCGATACCAACAGTCCGGGGGTCTGCCGCCCCCGCTGGCGGCCGGATGCGGCCCGTCTGCGGGGGGGCAACGGCAAGGACCCGGTGTCGGGGGGGCGGGCGAGCCGGGAGGAGTTTTTCGCGGCCCTCGATCACGGCACGGTGCGTTGGGCCCTGCGCCGCGAACTGCAGGCCCTCTGCCGGCTGCGGGCGCCCCAGCGGCGGTTCGAATGGCTGCCGCCGCCGCGGCGGGCCGATCAGGTTGTATCGCCGGAATACCCGGCCTGGGAGGAGCGCGACCTGCTCAGCAACCCCAAGGCGGTGCTGCGGGCCGAGAAGCAGCTGCTGGGTCAGCCGCTCACGCCGGAGGACTTTCAGAACGAGGAACCCCCGCGGCCGCCGGATGGACCCTGAGCCTGGGGTCAGGCCAGGGCCGCCGCGCCCCGGTAGTCGGCCGGCAGCTGCAGCCGCCAGGCGGCAGCGGGCGCCGCGCCGTCGGGGCCTGCGGGCCGGCCCTTGCCGGCGCTGAACAGCCCTTCCCCCCGGGCCTTCAGCTCGGCCTCCAGCAGGCACCAGGCCTGCAGGAAACCGCCGGGCTGCTCGGGCTCCGGCAGGGCTTCGATCGCGGCCAGCCGGGCGGGGGGCAGGCAGCGCCGGGCCACCGGCTGCCAGCGCAGCCCGGGCCGCAGCTGCTCCAGATCCACTCCCACCGCCCGGCAGCCGTGGAAGCCGAGCAGGATCAGCGCGCCCGAGTGGGAGAGGTTGAACGGCAACGCCAGGCCGCGGCTGGCGGCGGCGCCCTGCAGCTGCGGTTTGCCGTGGGGCCCCGGGCGGAAGCTCAGGCTGGCCGGCTCCACCTCCAGCCAACGGCCCAGCAGCAGGCGCAGCACGGCATGGGCGAGCAGGAAGCGGTCGCGGTCGTCGGGCTGGCGCAGCTGCTGCCAGCGCTGTCGTTCGGCGCCTGAGAGCAGGGCCTCCGGCGTGGGCAGGCCGCTCCGGCAGGCCGGCAGCCGGCGGTCCACCAGCACCAGCAGCGGCGGGGCCAGGGGATCGGTGGGCGGAGCGGGCAGCGGCTCGGGCCAGGCATGGGGGGTGAGCAGCTCAGGTTCAGGCCCCATGGCTTGCCTCCCCCGGCTCCGCCGCGGTCCGCCAGAGCAGCGGTTCGGCCCGACGCCAGTAGCGCGAGAAGCGGCGCAGATCCGGGGCCCCGGCGCCGTCGACGGGGAGCGCCACGAACGGTTCGGGCTCCAGCACCTGCAGCGGCAGCGCCGCCGCCAGCCGGGCGGCGATCAGCGCGAAGCGCGGGTCCACGGCCCGGCTGGTGACGAACCCATCGGCGCCGGCGGCGGCCGCTGCCGCCAGCAGTTCGCTGGCCACGTCGCCTTCGCGCACCGTCACCGGTAGCTCGGCCAGGCATTCGCGCAGGAAGCGCAGCCGGCCGGGCGCCAGCGGCTCGCCGCCGGTGGTGGCGGTGCGGCCGGCGATCAGTTCGGCGTCGAACACGAACACGGCTGCCGCCTGGGGATGGGCTTGCAGGGCCGGATTGGCAGGACCCAGCGCTTCGCCATGCACCCAGACGAGGGGGCGCCGCAGGGGCTGTGGTGCTGAAGGAGGAGCTGGTGGTGGCGCCGGTGCCGTCTCGGCAGCTCTGGCGTTCGCGTCGGCCCCGGCGAATGGATCCTGCGGCCGGAACAGCCGCTCCTGCAGCGCCTCATAGCTGGCCTCGAACGGGCAGCCCCCCACCACCGCCGCCCCGCCCCGCCCGGCAGCCGGGCAGCGGGCGCAGTAGCGGCCACTGCTGAAGCGCTCCAGGTTGGCGCGGTTGAAGATGTAGGGCTTGTGGCTGAAGGCGCTGGCCACCCACTGCCAGCTGAGGTTGTTGCTGGCCGGATCGCCGTCGAGCAGGTGGCGCAGAAACCAGCGGGCCCCCGCCTGCCAGCGCACCCGCCGCCAGTGCACCACGTAGGCCGCCAGCCACATGCGGGCGTGGTTGTGCAGCCAGCCCGACTCCATCAGCTCGGTGGCGAAGCCATCGATGCAGGCCAGCCCCGTGGATGCCGCCGCCAGGTCGGCCGGCAGCTCCGGCGCGTAGGCAGCAACGGGGTGGCCGGTCTTGAGCGGTTCGCGCTCGTGCCAGATGCCATCGCCCAGCTGGCGCCAGAGCCGCTGCCAGTAATCGCGCCAGCCGAGTTCGGCGATGAGTTTCTCGCCGGCGCGGCGCTGGGCGGCGCTCCAGCCGCGTCGCTCGCCGCCTCCCTCGCCGCTGTCCTCGCCGAACAGATTCCCCTGCAGCACCGGCGGCGGCGTCTCGTTTTCCCGCAACCGCGCGAACACTGCCTCGCGCACTTCCGCCAGCGTCAGCACCCCATGGCGGATGTAGGGCGAGAGGCGGGTGACGGCGCCATCGAGGTGGTTGCGGCTGGCGCCGTAGCGGGCCGGATCGATGGCGGCCAGGCGCGCCTCAGCCGCCCGGCGGCCGCCGCGGAAGGTGGGGGTTGGGGGGGAGGTCATCCGGGGGAGGTCATCGCTGGAGCGGCCACGGCGGGGGCAGCAGCACGATGGCTCAGCCCCGGCACGTCGTGCTGCTGCCCGCCGGGCCGGTGCCCGTGCGGGAGAATCCCCCCAATCCCCCCGCTCCATCGCCGGCTCCCCCCATGCTTCTCGATCTGCGCGGCAAGAAGGCCCTGGTCACCGGCATCGCCAACAACAAGTCGATCGCCTGGGGCATCGCCCAGCAGCTGCATGCCGCCGGCTGCGAGCTGGGGGTCACCTACCTGCCGGATGAGAAGGGGCGCTTCGAGGGCAAGGTGCGCGATCTCACCGCGCCGTTGAACCCCACCCTGTTCGAACCCCTCAACGTGCAGGACCCGGCCCAGATCGAGGCGGTGTTCGCGCGGGTGAAGGAGCAGTGGGGCTCGATCGATGTGCTGGTGCACTGCCTGGCCTTCGCCGGCAAGGAGGAGCTGATCGGCGACTATTCCGCCATCAGCCCCGAGGGTTTCGCCCGCGCCCTGGAGGTGAGCGCCTATTCGCTGGCACCGCTGTGCCGCTGGGCCAAACCGCTGTTCAACGAGGGCGCCAGCGTGATCACGCTCAGTTACCTCGGGGCCGAGCGGGCCATCCCCAACTACAACGTGATGGGCGTGGCCAAGGCGGCGCTGGAGGCGTCGGTGCGCTACCTGGCCGCTGAACTGGGCCCCGAGAAGCAGGTGCGGGTGAATGCGATCAGCGCCGGCCCGATCCGCACATTGGCGAGCAGTGCCATCGGTGGCATCCTCGACATGATCCACAACGTGGAGGAGAAGGCCCCCCTGCGCCGCACTGTGACCCAGGAGGAAGTGGGGGGCACGGCGGCGTTCCTGGCCAGCCCCCTGGCTTCCGGCATCACCGGCCAGGTGATCTACGTGGATGGCGGCTACTGCATCACGGGGATGTGAAGCGTCGGGCGGCGGCGCGCCTCAGAGGATGGCGAGGGCGCCGAGGCTGCCGCTGAATCCCGTGATCTCGATCACCGCATCACTGCCGGCCACGAAGCCGGCGCTGGCGTCGTTGAGGGCCAGGAAGGTGCGGATCGCGCTGCCGGAGCCGAAGGTGAAGGTGGCGGCCGCGTCCCTGGGGAATTGCCTGGCGGTCAGCACCGTTGCGATCGCACCGGAGGTGAGGGCCGTTACCTTGCCCAGCTGTCGCGGCGCGATCGGTGTGGTGCGCGGTGAGGGCGAATCGATGCGATCCACCCCGGCCTGCAGCCCCACGATCCTGTCCGGGGTGCCGCTGCCCAGCAGCGCATCCTTGAGAGTGTTGAGCCGGAAGGTGTCGCTGCCGGAGGTGCCTGTCAGTACGTCGAAGCCGGGCGTGAACACCAGCGTCGGCGGAAGATCGTCGTTGGCGATGGTGCCTGTGACGGAGGTGTTGGAGCCGAGGAGATAACCGGAGCCGGGGAGGAGGGAGAGGGCAACGGTTTCGTCGGATTCGACGGTGGAATCGGCGATGGGAGCAACGGCTAGGGAAACGGTCTGCTGCCCCGGCGCGAAGGAGATGGAGGAGGGAAGGGAGGCGAAGTCGAGGCCTGGTGTGGCGGAACCGTCGACAGCGAAGGCCACGGTGAGTGGCTCGCTGGTGGCGACAGACCTGGAGAAGGAGAAGACGAGAGTGGTGTTGAGCCTTGTAGGAGCGAGAGGACAACGGTTTCGTCGGATTCGACGGTGGAATCGGCGATGGGAGCAACGGCTAGGGAAACGGTCTGCTGCCCCGGCGCGAAGGAGATGGAGGAGGGAAGGGAGGCGAAGTCGAGGCCTGGTGTGGCGGAACCGTCGACAGCGAAGGCCACGGTGAGTGGCTCGCTGGTGGCGACGGACCTGGAGAAAGAGAAGACGAGGCTGGTGTTGCCGTCTTCCGCCACCTGCAGCACGTCTGCCGACAGGCTGACCACCGGCAGCGCTTGGCTGTTGCTGACCGTGCCCGAGATCAGATAGGACCCGATGCTGGCGTAGTCGGTGTAGCCGGTTGGGGAGCTCTGGGTCGGGTCGCCGTAGCCGCTGCCGTCGAGCCGCAGGAAATAGATGCCGGCGGGAAGTCCGCTCACCGACAGGCTGGCCGCCAGGCCCGCGGGGTTGCTGCTGGCCACGAGGGTGCCCTGGCTGTCGAGCAGCTCCACCGAGAGGTCGAGATTCGTCCCGTTCTCCACCCAGCTGCTGCTGGTGATCGCGTCACTCACACTGGCGAAGTAGGGCGTGAGCGAACCGCCCCAGACCCCATCGTCATCGATGTAGGAGCTGTAGACGTAAGGGTTGAACTGCAGGTCGATGGCCCCGCCATCCAGCAGTTGAAATTGATACCAGTCGGAATCGGCTGCGGTCTGGATGGTGCCGTACTGGCTTGCCAGGCCGGCAGCAAGGCTCAGGGCCGTGGCGGTCTGGGGGGAGTTGCCTTCCAGGTCGGTCTGGGGGGCGGCACCGAGGTTGATGCTGAGGATGGCCAGATCGTCGGCCCCCTTGTTGTAGTTGGCGGTGCTGCCTGTGTTGTTGCTGAGGAAGTAGACGCCGTTGTCCCAGGTGGTGACGCTCTTGTAATAACCGACCCCCATGATCGGGGCCCAGCCGTTCTCGCCACTGCCATGTCCCTGGTAGTAGCTCACGGTGGTGGTGCCGTCGAAGCTGCCGTCATGGGAGAGGCCCAGGGTGTGGCCCACCTCATGGCTGATCGCCTCGGACACACCGAGCAGGGAGGTGTTGTAGACGAAGGCGGGTGTATCTGAATCCCAGTTGAAGCTGTTGATGTAGGAGATGCCACCAGCCGAGCCCGAAGAGGGGCCGTAGTTGGTGATCACCACCCGCACGCCGTAATAGGGGTCGGTGTCGCTGCTTTTGAGCAGCCAGTCCACCGGTGGCGCCTGGGTCGTCACATTGACGTCGAAACAGGCGAAATCGGCGGCGACCCGCTGCCATACCTGCTGGATGCGGGTGAGTTCGGAACTGCTGAAGCTGCTGCGATCGGTGTCGAGGGAGAAGGCGGCGGAGGCGAAGGAACTCCCCATCGTCGAGTTGTTCCAGGCGGTGCCGGAGGTGGTGTGGCCGTCGAAATCGAGATAGATCGTTCTGCTGGCCCAGGGGTTGGAGTTCAGCAGGAAGGTCTGCTGCAGCGGTGCCAGCGGGGCGGAGAGCACCACATTGGCGTTGTCGCTGAGGCCCTGGGCCTCCATCAGGCCCAGGTCCTGGGGAAGGGCCTCACACCATTCGTGGTCGTGATCCTGGTGGGGATCCGCCGGCTGGGGCGATGGGCTGGCAGGCTCCGCCCGGGCTTTCGGCTGCTCAGGGGAAGGGTTGGGCTGGCTGGGGGCCTCCGCTGCCGCTACCGGCTGCGCTCCAGGATCCGGATCCGGACTCGATTCCGGTGCTGCTGCTGCGGCTGCGATGGCGGCTGGGGCCGAGGCAGATACTGCGGCAGGGACAAGCGAGAGATCCTCCCCGCGGCCCACCAGCTTGCCCAGCAGCGAAAGCAGCCAGGGGGAGAGCAGCAGCGGATGGGAAGAGCCTTCGGCTGCCATCAGTGAACCTGTAACCAGATCCCTTCATTTCAATACCGTTTCGCACAGGTCGGGGACTGATCGGTCAGAAGCTTCACCGATTCCGGATCCTTTGCGTCGTGGTCCGCCATGATTCGGGCACGTGTCTGGCTTGGTCGTCGTGTCCGCATCCGCCCGCATCGGTGAGATCCACCGCGTCACCGGCGAAACCGACGTCCGCGTGACCCTGGGCCTCGATGGCAGCGGCCGCTGCACGGTGAGCACCGGCGTGCCGTTTCTCGACCACATGCTCCACCAGATCAGCAGCCACGGCCTGATCGATCTGGAGATTCAGGCCACGGGCGACACCCACATCGACGACCACCACACCAATGAGGATGTGGGCATCGCCGTGGGCCAGGCCTTGGCCAGGGCGCTTGGAGAGCGGCGCGGCATCCACCGCTTCGGGCACTTCGTGGCGCCGCTGGATGAGGCGCTGGTGCAGGTGGCGCTGGATTGCAGCGGTAGGCCGCACCTGAGCTACGGCCTGCAGATCCCGGCCCAGAAGATCGGCAGCTATGACACCGAGCTGGTGAAGGAGTTCTTCGTGGCCGTGGCCAACAACAGCGGCCTCACCCTGCACATCCGCCAGCTGGATGGAGTGAATTCGCATCACATCGTGGAGGCGTGCTTCAAGGCGTTTGCAAGGGCGCTGCGGATGGCCACCGAGCTGGACCCGCGCCGGGCGGGTGCGGTGCCGAGCAGCAAAGGGGTACTGGAGCAGGCGGGGGGGTGAGGGGGTCAGGAGTGCAGCGGTTCTGATGTGAGTGTTGAACGCTTCTGAAGTGATTTCGGGGAGGCGGAACGCTTCTGCGGAGATGTTGTCTTCTTAGGTTTTTGATGTGAGGTCAGATCCCTCTATTTATTTGGTCGCCATCGTTCATGGGCGGCAACGGGATCTGGCGTCATTCCATCATTCATACCCAGGGAGATCACCATGGATAAGCAATCGCATGATGGGAATCGGCGTCCGGAATTCATCGACCTGCTGATTCCCTGGCGCCGCCGCCAAGTGGGCGACAGCTGGCAGGAGCTGCTTGCCCCTTCCGTGATTACGGACAAGTTGGATTACCGGCCGGGTGAAACCGCAATGATCACCGCCAGCGGCTTCCGGCCGGGCGAAACGATCACCTTCACCATTGCGGATGATCCCCAGGATCCTGGCGATGACGGCGACGCCGATCTCTACCAACCCTTTTCGGTGAAGGATGGGGGTGCTGGAGATCTGGACGGAATCGCCAACGGCCAGGTGGTGACCAGCTGGTTTGTCCCCACCGATGACGACGGCTCAGGCAGCGGCACGCCGGATGCATTGAATGCCAGCCTGATTCTCACCGCCCTGGGCTCGAAAGGCCAAACGGCCCAGGTCCTGTTCACCGATTCGGGAGCCACCGTCGTCACCGACAAGGCCGACTATGCGCCGGGGGAGACGGTGACGATCACCGCCAGTGGGTTTGCGGTGGGGTCGACGATCGAGTTTGCGATCGCCGACGACCCCAGCGATCCTGGGGATGACGGCAACGCCGATGTGTATGCGCCCTTTGCGGTGACCGATGGGGGGGCAGGTGATCTGGACGGGTCTCCCAATGGTCAGGTGGTCACAACCTGGGTTGTGCCCACGACAAATGACGGAACAGGTAGCGGTACGCCCGATGCACTTAATGCGACGTTGAATTTGACCGCCACAGGCAGTGGTGCGGATGGCACGTTTGGCACGAGCGATGACCAGGTTGCTACAACGACATTTACCGATGCTCAGTTAGCAGTTTGGGCGTGGCGCAATCAAACAGGTCCCACCCTAAACCAATGGGATGCTGGTACTACGATCCAGCAAGCTAACTCAATTTATGCTGAAGGCGAAGTCATTCCTTTCCGTTGGACTTCTGCAGAGGGAGGAGGTTCGGCTCCCAGCCTGGTGGAGAACCAAACCTATACCATCCAGCTGGATTGGGCTTACGCCGGTGGAACTACCGATCCACAAAAGCTCTTTTTCGACTACCTCACCTCCTATGACGCAACCGAATCCGCTTCAGCTCCTTTTGGCCCTGGCTCTGATCTAGCTGGTTTTCAAACCGGATTAGTTTCCACAGTTTCCATTCCTAATGATCCAGGCGACACAGGTGGCTCGCCGCCAAATCCACCCACAGTGGTGCATGCGGCAGGCCTCTTCACTCTTTACAATATTAATCCTGCCACCGTAACGTTTGGCTCCTATACTGCCGATCCCGTCAACAGCAATCAAGAAGATAGGCGACTCAATATTACCTTTACTGTTGCCAATGATGGTGACGACATCGTTAATGAGACTATGAATGTTGGCGTTGCCTGGGGCGGGCATCTCGCTACCCAAGCAGATTATGGCTTCCAAAATGGCGCCGCTAGTTTTCCTGGCGCTTCGCCACAGATGGTTGTCGATTTTGATCCAAGCACATCCGGTGGAGCCAGCAATGTCAACATCAATCCTAATGCGATCGTTCCCCAGGGTCAGATCACGATCATTAAGGATGCCATTCCTGATGATACTCATAGCGGCTCTGAAGACTTTGGATTTACCATCACTGGGCCTAATGGAGCAAATATCACCCCCGCTTCCGTTCTGGATGATGACGGAGATCCAACTCTGCCCAGCCAGATAACCTTCTTTGGCTTGATCGAAGGCGTCTATACCATTACTGAAGACCCTAACTCCAGATGGGACCTCAGCAGCATAAGTGCCATTGAAAATGGGCTTGAAGACACGACCACTGCCGATATATACAGCCTCAATGGCAGGGCTATCACAATTACTGTTGCAAATGGGGAGGTTTGGTCGACTACCTTTACTAATACGCCAGCTGCTGAAGCACCGGATCCGTCACTGACGATCGTCAAGTCGCTCACCGACGCCGACGATGCGATCGTCGACACAGCGGGCGAGACGATCGCGTACACGATCGTCGTGGACAACACCGGTAATCAGGACCTGAGCAATGTGGTGCTCGATGACGTCTTCGCTGGCGGCGCGATCTACCTCAGCGGTGACATCAACACCAACAGCATTCTCGAAACCACCGAGACCTGGACCTACTCGGCCGACTACGTCGTCACCCAGGCCGACTTGAATGCCGGCACCAATTTGGTCAATGTGGCCGGGGTCACTACCGCCCAGACCGCGCGGCAGACCGACGACGCCACCTCCACGGTGGATCAGAACCCGTCACTGACGATCGTCAAGTCGCTCACCGACGCCGACGATGCGATCGTCGACACAGCGGGCGAGACGATCGCGTACACGATCGTCGTGGACAACACCGGTAATCAGGACCTGAGCAATGTGGTGCTCGATGACGTCTTCGCTGGCGGCGCGATCTACCTCAGCGGTGACATCAACACCAACAGCATTCTCGAAACCACCGAGACCTGGACCTACTCGGCCGACTACGTCGTCACCCAGGCCGACTTGAATGCCGGCACCAATTTGGTCAATGTGGCCGGGGTCACTACCGCCCAGACCGCGCGGCAGACCGACGACGCCACCTCCACGGTGAAGACGATTAATGTTGCCCAGATTGCGCCCACGGGAACGACCTGCGACCAGTACATTGACGGCACCGCCCAGGACTTCAGTACCTACTACGCTTATCAGGGAGGCGTGATTCAGTACGGCGTTGGATCCAGCGGCAGATTTAAGGATCAGATCAATCAGACCAACCCCGGTGTCTTCTTCTACTACACCGGCCTGTCCAATACCATTAAGGGAACTGGAGGCAGCTCCATTACCGTCAAGATTGAACAGAGCAACAACGGACCTGACATCGCTGGAGACTCCACTAATACAGAGTGGAATTTCGATTACCTCAGAAATGACGTCAAAGTCTATCGGGTCATCGATGCCAACGAAAATGGCATGATAGACACCAACGAGTCGTGCACCAAGGTCAACAGCGGCATCACGATCGCACCCGGCACTGGGGCAGACAAGGGCGATGTCTTCGTGACCATCACACCAGAGGACAGTTCGCTGTATGTGATTGGCGTGAAGTACGACACAGGCACGGTGGTTGGGCTCAACCCATCAAAGCCATATCCCACCGTCAATTACACCTTCAGCACCAATGTCGGCAACGACGACACGATTGAGGAGACCGATACAAAGGGAATTACCTTGGCGCCCAAGGCGCCACTCACCCTCAGCGGAGCTGCCACCACTGGCGGTGCGGTGCTTACCCAGACCCAGCTGGCACCTGTGGTCAATGCAGCCAAGGAGTACTGGGCTGCGAAGGGAGCAGACGTTCGGCAACTGCAGAACTACGATGTCCTGATCGGCGATCTCGGCGGCACCCAGCTGGGTGCCGCCGGCGACTCGCTCATCACGGTGGATGACAACGGCGCCGGCCACGGCTGGTCTACTTGCCTCGATCGGGTGGCTGCCGGCAAGGTGGATCTCTACTCCACCGTGGTTCACGAGTTCGGCCACATGCTCGGCTACGAGCACGATGTGATGGGAGAAGAACTGGGCCTGGGCGAAAGGCATCTGCCCTTTGCCCCACTCAGCGCCCAGCCCAATTCGATGCATTCATTGCTGGCCGTCTAGCACTTGCGCCGCAGGCACCCATGGGGTGGAGGCAACTCCACCCCTTTTTTGCGGGCCATTCCTGCCCCCATAGGAAAAGTCCCCCGAGCCAGCGGTGTCTGGCTCGGGGGAATGTGGACTGTGGGGGCTCTGCTTTCCTCCCTGCGTTCAGGAGAAAGAAGGGCTCCCCAGCTGGCCCGTACGAAGCTCCAGCAGCTCGGCAAAGTTGCGCATCGAGAGCAGATGGGCATAGATCAGCTCCAGGGCACCACTACGGGCCAGTTCAGCCAGCGTGTCACC
Organism: Cyanobium sp.; assembly: GCA_040399125.1. Lineage (GTDB taxonomy): Bacteria > Cyanobacteriota > Cyanobacteriia > PCC-6307 > Cyanobiaceae > Cyanobium. The sequence continues at coordinate 15,871 of JBBASR010000043.1, forward strand.
CGATAATTGCGACAGCTTGGTCCGATCCACAGCCATGAAGCCCTTCACCTGAGCCTTTTTGCCATTGGGCAATTGGGAGGTGGCTGTCATCTCTTCGAGCAGTTCCAGTTGCTTCAGCTTGTCGCAGAAGGTATTGGTTTTCGTGATCTGCTGCTGATAACTGGTGAGGAACTGCATCATGGCATTGAGGTAGCCCGTGCCGGCACCTGTGACATCAAATAGTGCCTGTCCGCGCCCCTCCTGATTGCAGCCTTTAAAGCTCTCGTCGATGCAGAGAGTGTACATGTTGCCGTCCTCACTTCTGGAAAAAATGAAGGGATAGCGGCGAACGAAGGCGGGAATGTAGCGGGCTTTCCAGCGGTGACCATCCTTGAGATAGAGGTTTTCATCGGCGTTCAAGCCCAGCAGCACCACCGGGGTGGGTGCATCCTCACTGCCCAGGAACACAATCGTGTATTCCAGCGCCGCCACCGCAAACTCCGCCGTTGTTAGGGGCACCGCATTGGAGTGGCTGGCATAGGCATACTCTGGTTGTTTCTCGATGCACCAGTTCTTGTGACGCTGGACACTGATTGGCGCGATTTTTTCGTAAAACTGAACTTGGCTGGTCATGAACTGGCCTCGTTGTTTGCTCAGGATGGCCGAGCTTTTCCGATTCACTCTAGATATGCGTCTGCGACTACCTGTATGCAGATTGTGCGTAATTATGGCGCGGATGAGTGGCCGCCATTCCTGGCCTGCTGCTCTGATCAGAAGATCGCCAGGTTGGAGAGGCTTCCGGTATAGCCGGTGATCTCGATCACGCTGTCGCTGTTGGCCTTGAATCCTGCTGTGGCGTCGTTGAGGGCCAGGAAGGTGCGCAGTGCGTTGCCGCCGTTGAATGTGAAGGTGGAGGCTCCATTCTTGGCCAGATTTTTGTTGCTCAACAAACCTTCGATAGCCATGGTGTCAAGCGTCTGAACGAGCCCAAGCTGTTTTGGCTTGATGGCGGTGGTTCTGCTGTAGGGGCTGTCGATGCTGTCGACACCGGCCTGCAGGTTGGTGATCCGATCCGGCGTGCTGCTCCATAGGGCATCACTGAGGCGATTCAGCACGAAGCGGTCCGCTCCGGTCGTTCCGGTGAGGATGTCGGCCGTGCTGGTGAATACCAATGGCGCGGCGAGCAGGTCGTCGTTGCTGATCGTTCCTGTCACAGCACTTGTGGTGCCGATGCTGTAGCCTGTGCCGAGGCCCAGCATCAGGCCCACGGTTTCATCGGCTTCCACGCTGGTGTCGGCCGTGGGATCAATTACAAGGCTGGCTGTTGCAGCATTGCCGGCGAAGGTCACCGTCTGGTTGCTGCCGGCCAGCAAGCCGCTGTAGTCGCTGCCATTGGTGGCGGTGCCCGACACTGTGAAGTGTACGCTCAGCGGATTGGCTGTGACCAGCGATCGGCTGAAGGTGTACACCAGATTGCTGCTGCCATCCTCGCTCACGGAGCCTGGCGTGAGGGCCAGCGTGATCACGGGATTGGCCGTCGAGTCGGCCGCCGCCGTAATCGTGCCGCTGATCATGTAGTTGCCGATACTGGCGAAGTCGGTGTATCCAGTGGGCGTGCTTGCGGTTGGGTCGCCGAAGCCAACCCCATCAAGCTTCAGGTAATAGGTGCCCGCCGCAAGTCCCTGCAGAGAGATGGCCGTGGCAAGGCCTGGCGAGTCCGCCCGATAAAGCAGCACCCCATTACTGTCATAGAGGCCCACCGCCAGATCGAGATTGGAAGCATGATCTGAATAGGAAGTGCCCAAATCACTATCACTCACTCGGGAGAGGTAAGCAGAAGCCGCTCCTCCCCACGCGCCATCTCCATCAACATAAGCCCGGTACCAGTAAGGGTCAAAGGTGAGGTTGACATCTCCGGTTGCCAGAAGACCGAAAGAGAAGCAGTCGGCGTCGAAGCGAGTTTCGATCGTGCCGAACTGACTCACAGCTCCAGCCGCGAGCGAAAGTGCGGTGGCTGCGGATGGACTATCGCCCACCAGATCAGGCTGGTATGAAAATCCATTGTTTCCAGCAATTACTGCCAGATCATCAGCTCCTTTCCCGTAATTCGCCGTGCCGCCGGTGTTGTTGCTTCCGGCGTAAGTGCCATCGTCCCAAGTGGTGACATTGCGCCCGTAGCTGTTTCCCATGACCGGTGCCCAGCTGGTCTCGCCTGTGCCACCATGCCCAGCGTAGTAGGTGCTGCTGGCATTCCCATCGTGTGCAAGCCAAAGCGAATGACCCACCTCATGGCTGATCGCCTCGCATGCTCCGGTTAGTGTCTTGTTGTAGACAAAGGCGGGGGTATCAGTACTGGAGTTAAAGCTGCCAATGTAAGCAATTCCACCTGCCGACGACGACGACGGACCGTAGCTAGTAATCACACACCGCACTCCCCAGTTGGTGTCGGTGCTTCCTGTCCGCGCCAGCCAATCGGCCGGCGGCTCCTGTAGGGTCACATTCACATTGAATGCTGAAAAGTCTGTCGCCACCCTCTGCCAGATCTGTTGGATCTGGATTAGTTCGGTATCGCTTAATAGTGAGGGATTGCCGTCAGTGTCATAAGCAGGCGAATAAAACGAACTCCCCATCGTGGCGTCATTCCACGATGTACCGGTCGTGGTATGGCCATCAAAATCCAGGTAGATAACCTTGCTCGCCCCAGGGTTGGATTGCAGGCGGAACGTGAGGGCCAGATCCAGCAGTGGGGTCGAGGAAATCTGCATATCCGTGGAGCTAAGCCCCATCGCCGCCTCCGGCAGCAGCTCATCGCACACTTCTCCGAGGAAGCTGTCTTCGGCTTTGCTGCTTCCCCCCTCGCTGGTTTCACCCGCGCCGGCCCGGGCATGAGTTGTGGCAAGGGGATGAGCCTCCGATCGGGGCTGGCTGGACCTTGCCTGCGGCGGGAAGGAGCCTTCAACTGCCCAGGATCGCTCGATGGGCTCGGCTGCTCTCGCCTCGTTCCGCTCTTCGGCGCTAACGGCCTCGTTCAGCTCGTTGTTCCAGGCCGTCGGCGCGGCTGATGCGGCGTCCAGTGCGTCAGCACTGGTGATGCTTTCGCTGCGGCTGACGGTGGGTTGCAGCTTGGTGTGGATCGCATCGATGTCCCAGGGCATCGGCACGATCGGAGCGGCGGGGCGGCTGGCCATCGAAGGGCCCCGTCAGGCGACGGGAAGATCGGTGGCCCTCACCCTCCGGCTGGCTGCAGCACAGCGTCAAATTCGCATCTGCAGTGCAGCAGGTTGCATCGGCTCTGCCGCGATCCTGGCCCACTGCGCTGCAGCGATCAGCGGCGTTTGTGCCTCTCGCGGCCGCCGTTTTCGCTCCGTAAACCGATTTACAGAAGCTCTAGCCGTTCGTTTGCCCATGGCCGGCGACAGACCATAAAAAAACCGGGCCTGGGCCCGGCTCGATCACTGGTGAATGTTGCGCTGCGGCCCGCGGCCCTCAGTCTTCGTGGCTGTGGTGGCTGTGGTGGCCGTCCATGCCTTCGCTCGGATGCTCCGTTTCTTCCTCCACCATGGTTTTGCGCAGGCTGGAGCCATACACCTGGCGCGCCGCCTGCAGATGGCGCAATTCAAATTGCAGTTTGCTGATCTGCTGGTCCATCTGCATCATGTCCTGCAGCAGGAGTTGGGCCGTGCGGGGTAGATCGGAAAACTCGTAATCCTTGTTGTTGAAGTTGAGCTTCAGATTCGTCGCCTGAGGCGTGGTTGTTGTCATCATCGATGCGGAATGATGGAGGGGCAGTCGGTAGAATCCGTGGCTGTAAGGCCGCTCCACCGACTCTCATTCCTAGGCGCGATTCGTTGTTCTGAAGCGGGCACAGCATCTTTGCTGTAGCGCTGCACCATCCGCCCCGTGCGCTTCCTTCTCTGGGCCATCGTGATCGGCAGGGATCGCAGCTGCGCTTGGGGGCCGCCCGTGAAAGTTGCTGCCGAGGGGGCGCTCCGCACCGGTACGCCCGGGGCGCAGATCTGGTGGCTGGAGGACGACCGGGAGCTCTGCCGCCTGCTGGCGGGTCAGCTGCGGGCCTGTGGTTGGCGCCTCTCCCTGTTCCACAAAGCCGACGCCCTGGTGGCGGCGTTGCAACGCGAGGAGCCCGATCTGCTCCTGCTCGACAGCCTCCTGCCAGGCATGAACGGCCTGGTGCTGCTGGAGCGGCTGCGCCGCGAAAACCAGCGGTTTCCGGTGCTGATCCTTTCGGCTCTGGGCGAGCCGGCTCAGCGGATCGAAGGCCTGGCCACCGGTGCCAACGACTACCTGCCCAAGCCGTTTCGTTTTCAGGAGCTGGTCTGGCGGATCGAACGGCTGCTGCAGGAGCTTCCACCTCGCCTGATGCTGCCCGCTGCCCAGAAAGGACCGTTGGCCCTGGGCCCTCTGGAGCTGGAACCCTTCCGCGGTTGCCTGCAGGCTCCCGGCGGTGCAGCGGTGCCCCTGAGCCGGGGCGACAGCGCTCTGCTGCTGGCGTTGCTGCAGGTGCCCGGCGCGGTGCTCAGCCGGGAACAGCTGGCCCGGGCCAGCGGCTCCCTGGTGGATGTGTCCAGCAGCCGCACCCTCGATGTGCGCCTGTCGCGACTGCGGCGCCAGCTGCGGCAGTTGTCTGCCGGTGGCGTCAGCATCGAGGCCGTGCGCGGTCAGGGCTACAGGCTCGCTCTGGCGCCTCCGCCTGAGGCTCCTTAGCGAGCGTATCTTCACCGGATTATCCCCGCCAGAGGGGGGCGGCATCCCTCTGGCGGGGGACCCAAGGCTCATCCATGCCGCAGAGGATGAACAGGTACGCAGCTCCCGTCTTTCAGACGGCTGGTTCGATGACTTCAGGCGTTCCTTCCGCTGCCCGTCTTCAGGTGGTTCAGCGCTCCCCGCGTCGCGTCAGCGTCACGATCCCCCACTCTCTCTATGAAGAGCTGCTGAAGCGCTCCGATCTCGAGGGCCGCAGCGTCAGCAACCTGGCCGCCTTCCTGCTGGAGTTCGGGTTGCAGAGTCTTTCCCAACCGCCCTCCGCGCCGACGGTTTTCGACGACCCCCGCGCCACTCCTCGCGCCACTCCCCGCGCAGCGGTGCGCTAGGGAGGCTCTGGAAAACCCAGCCCATCCACGAGACAATGGGCCTGTAAT
>JBBASR010000044.1:0-20218 GCA_040399125.1 Cyanobium sp.
CTGCCGGGGGCATCTGCATCGCGTTGGCACCTGGTCTTGGATGCGTGTCCCTCTTCAGGCTCCGCCTTCACATCGCCACGCTCGTCGGCAGGTTCGGGCTTTCGGGGTTCACTTCCAGGCTCTGCCGCTGGGGCCGCAGCACCAAGTCCATGTCCTCCATCGGGATGGCGCCGAGCAGCACCTCCGTGCCCAGCACCATGGCGCCGGTGAAGCAGCGGCGGTTGCCGAAGCGCACCTCCACCGGACCCACATAGGGCACCGTGCGGCGGCGGCCATCGGCCAGCACCACCTCGCGCCGCTCCAGTTCCGCCAGCTCCAGCTGGATCGCCAGGTGCTCCGGGATGCACAGATGCACCGCGCCGCTGTCCGCCGGGGCCGACACCGGCAGGGGCTCCAGCTCCGGCCGGGTGGGGTTGGCGAGGGTGACGCTGCCGCGGATCAAACCCATCCTCCGTCGCCTGATTCACGCTAGCGACAGCGTTCCCATCGGCTGCCGCCGCGGCCAGCGCTCCCGCCAGGCCCCGCTCAGCCGGCCACGGGCTCCTGCGCGTGTTCCGTGCCCGCCTCCACCGCCTGCACGGCCCTGAGCCAGCAGCCCGGCAGCGCTTCACCGGAGGGAAAGCGGAGCTCGGCCTTGGGCCACGGCTGGGGCTCCTGCAGCTCCTCGCCGGCATGCAGGCGTCCCAGCACCTGGGCCTCGAAGGGATCGAACAGCTGGGCCAGGTCGAGCACCTCCACCAGGGAGCTGTCGTCGTCGTGGCGGATGGAGAGGAACATCGGAACGGACGGTCTCCGCTCAGCCTGGGCTTGCCGGGCCGGGCCGGTCTTCGCTGCGGCGGCAATGCCTGCCGGCCGCAGCGCCGCCGCCGCGGGGCGAAGGTCACCGCGGGGCTGACGGGTGGCCATCCCATGCCTAAAGGAGGTGTAAACCCACCCCTCTCCCCCGGCGCGCCCAGCCATGGCCCACCACCAGATCCTGATCGTCGGCGGTGGCGCCGCGGGCCTCACCGCCGCGAGCCAGCTGAAGCGGGCCCGGCCCCAGCTGGAGATCGCGATCCTGGAGCCCTCCGATGACCACTACTACCAACCCGGCTGGACCCTGGTGGGTGGCGGGGTGTTCAGCCTGGAGGAAACCCATCGGCGCGAGGCCGATCTGATCCCAGAAGGAGTGCGCTGGATCCGGGCCGGAGTGCGCAGCTTCGAGCCCGAAGCCAACCGGGTGGTCACCAGCGACGGCGACAGCCTCAGCTACGACGTGCTGGTGGTGGCCACCGGCATGAAGCTCTGCTGGGAGAAGATCAAGGGGCTGCCGGAAGCCCTCGGCCAGGGGGGGGTCTGCAGCAACTATTCCCGCGACCATGTCCGCTACACCTGGGAGACGATCCGGGCCTTCCAGGGCGGCAACGCGGTGTTCACCTGCCCGCCGATGCCGATCAAGTGCCCCGGCGCCCCCCAGAAGATCGCCTACCTGGCTGATGACGTATTCCGGCGCGACTCCTCCCTGAGCGGCCGTTTCCAGGTGATCTACGCCACCGCCACCCCGGGGATCTTCGGCGTGCCCACCTATGCGGCCCCGCTGCGGGAAGTGGTGGCCCGGCGCGGCATCGACGCCCGCTACAACCACGTGCTCACCGAGGTGCGCCCGGACAGCCGGGAGGCCGTGTTCCGGGTCACCGAAGGCGAAACCAGCCGGGAGGAGGTGATCCCCTACGGCATGATTCATGTCACCCCGCCGATGGCGGCACCGGACGTGGTCGCCACCAGCCCGCTGGCGATCGATGGGCCCGGAGGCTTCGTGGAGGTGGACAAGTTCAGCCTCCAGCATCTGCGCTTCGCCAACGTCTTCTCCCTCGGAGACGTGGCGGGGATGCCCAACTCCAAGACAGCCGCCGCCGTGCGGGGCCAGGCTCCGGTGCTGGTCAACAACTTGCTGGCCCACCTAGATGGCCAGCCGCTGGCGGCCCGCTACGACGGCTACAGCTGCTGTCCGCTGATCACCGGCTACGGCCGCACGATCATGGCCGAATTCAACTATGAACAGCAGCCGGTCCCCTCGTTCCCCCTCGACCCCACCAAGGAACGCGGCAGCATGTGGTTCGTCAAGACCGCCGTGCTGCCCTGGCTCTACTGGAACCGGATGCTGAAGGGCCACGACCATGAGCGGCGTTACGTGCCGGGTGCCACCCCGTCCTCGGTCAGGAGTCCGGGCCGTTGAGCAGATGGCTCTTGCTCTCCTTGAGCTCCTTCCAGATCTTCTTGATCTGGGCATAGGCCTGCTCCTGGCTGAGCTTGCCATTGCCCTGCAGGCCCACGATCAGGCCCACCCGTTCGGCGAAGGATTCGAGGTTCTGGTGGAACGCCAGCCGGGGAGGCGTCCAGTCGTCGCCGCGATAACTGGCATGGGCTTCCATCGGCGAACGCACACCCTGCGGGGGCTCACTGTTCACATCACCCTGGCGGCGGTGCTGGAAATCTAGTCAACGGTCCCCAGCCTGCGCGCGCGGCCGCTGGGCGGATCTGGGCAACCTGCGGTTGAATCCTCACAGCCCAAACGTGCCTCCGTGCTGCGTATCACTCCCGGGGCCCTGAGCTCCCAGCGCATGGAGCAACGGCCTGCCAACCTGCCCGGCCACCTGTTCGTGCATGGCGGCGTGGCCCCCACCGAGATCGATGTGGTGGTCTTCAAGGCCGAAGGCCCGGTGCGGCAGGAGGGGCTCAGTAGGGAGGAGATCGCAGCCCTTCAGCGCCAGGGGCTGCCGTTGTGGGTGCGCATCCGCGGCCTGGGCGATCCCCTGAGGATCCAGGATCTGCTGCGCCGCCTCGATGTGCCCGGCATCCTGCTGGCGCCGATGCTGGAGGTGCCGCAACGGCCCCAGGTCGACTGCCTGGAGGATGTGGTGATGGTGGTGCTGCATCGGCTCGCCTTTGGCCGCGAACCGAGCGTGCTGGTGAGCGAACAGGTGGGGATGCTGCTGCTGCCCGGTCTGTTGGTGACGGTGGAGGAATCGGCGGCCGACGGGGCCTTCCCTGACCTCACCGAATGGCTGGTTTCCCGGGCTGGCGCCGTGGAGGATCGCGATCTCGACGACATCCTCCATTTCCTGATCGACGATCTGCTCGACGAGTTCTTTCCGATGCTTGAGCTGATCTCGCATCGCCTCGACGACCTCGAGGAATCGGTGCTGCGCCGCCCCAAACCGAAGCAGCTCAATCGCGCCTTCCAGTTCCGGGCCATCCTGCGGCGGATCCGAGGCCAGATCTGGCCCCTGCGGCACCAGATCCGCGTGCTGCTGCGGGAGCACCAACCCCTGCTCGGCAAGGAGGCCACCGCAGGCTTCCTGGAGATGGCGGAAATGGTGGAGCTGCTGTTCGAAAACTGTGAACTGCTGCGCAGCCAGTGCGATTCGATCACCCAGGCCTATGCCGCGAGCGTGGGCAATCGGATGAACCAGGTGATGAAGACCCTCACGATCCTCACCAGCATCTTCGCGCCGCTCACCTTCATCGCCGGCATCTACGGCATGAACTTCGAGATCATGCCCGAATTGAAATGGACCCTGGGATACCCCTACGTGCTGGTGCTGATGGCCATCGTCGGCGCCGTCCAGGCCTACTGGCTGTGGCGACGGGGCTGGTTCCAGGACTGGACCGCCCAACGCTGATCAGGCCCTGCACCGGATCTTGACCCACTCTTAAACGGTTCATAACGACCCCGGGTACCGCTGGTCGCTAGCCAAGGGAGGCCCCATCCATGGCTTTTCAATGACCTTCGTGAAGAAGGCCCTGATCCTCGGTTCCCTGGCCGCCACCGGTGCCGTTTCGATCGGCGCGGCCACTGCCGCCGCCGCCCTTAATGGTGCCGGTGCCACGTTCCCGGCACCCTTCTACCAAAGTGCTTTCGCTGGTCTGGCCAGCACCGGCGTCAAGGTGAACTACCAGTCCGTGGGTTCCGGCGCCGGGGTGCGCCAGTTCGTCGCCGGCACCGTGGATTTCGCCGCCACCGACGAACCGATCAAGGCCGCCGAAGCAGCCAAGGTGAAGCGGGGCGTGGTGCAGTTCCCCGCCGTGGGCGGCACGATCGCCGTGGCCTACAACAAGGCCGACTGTCCTGCCCTGAAGCTCACCCAGAAGCAGGTGGTGGACGTATTCTTGGGCAAAATCACCAGCTGGGAGCAGCTGAAGTGCGGCAAGGGCAAGATCACCGTTGCCCACCGCTCCGATGGCTCCGGCACCACCTTTGCCTTCACCAATTCCCTCTCGGCCTTCTCCTCCGAGTGGAAAACCCGCGTGGGCGAGGGCAAGAGCGTCAAGTGGCCCGTGGGCGTGGGCGGCAAGGGCAATGAAGGGGTCGCCGGCGTTCTCGCCAACACCCCGGGCTCGATCGGTTATGTCAACCAGGCCTTTGTGAAGGGGGCGATCAAGGCCGCAGCCCTCCAGAACAAGGCCGGCACCTTCGTCAAACCCGGCCTCAAGGGTGGCGCGGAAGCCCTGACCAACATCAAGCTGAACGGCCAGCTGGCCGGTGAAGACGCCAACCCCGCTGGCGTCAACAGCTACCCGATCTCCAGCCTCACCTGGATCCTTGCTTACCGGACAGGCAATGGCAGCAAGGCAGGCACCATCCGCCAAGCGATGCTGTACCTGCTCAGCCCTGCCGCCCAGAACCGGGCCGATGACCTCGGCTACGTGCCCCTGAAAGGTTCGGTCCTCTCGGCCTCGAAAAAGGCCGTGGCTGGCATCGGCCAATGAGAAAGGCCCGCTGAACGGGCGCTGATCACGGAGTGATCCGGCGCAGCGAAGTGCCTTCGGGCCCCTCGCTGCGCTAAGTCTTGGGAAACGTTGCCGAGCTCCATGCCGCGCCTTTCCCTCCTCCGTCGTGCCGCCCTGCCGGCAGCGATCCTGTTCGGCGGCAGCATTCTGACGGGCTGCGGCGGTTCAGGCGGCGGTACTGGCGGAGCCGGAGGCAGCAGCGTGAAGCTGCCCTCGATCAGCGGTGCCGGCGCCACCTTCCCGGCGGCCGCCTACCAGCGATGGTCAGGCGACTACGCCGCCGGCAGTGGCAACCAGGTGAACTATCAATCCGTGGGATCCGGCGCCGGGGTGCGCCAGTTCACCGCCGGAACCGTGGATTTCGGCGCCACCGACGAACAGCTTTCCGACGAGGAGTTCGCCGCCACCGCCAAGCGTGGCGCCCTCCAGATCCCCATGCTCGGCGGCACCGTCACCCCGGCCTACAACAAGCCCGAGTGCAGCGATCTCAGGCTCACCCAGGCCCAGCTCGGAGACATCTATCTCGGCAAGATCAAGACCTGGGACCAGCTCAAGTGCGGCAGCGGACCGATCACCGTGGTTCACCGCTCCGATGGTTCCGGCACCACCTACGCATTCACCAATTCCCTTAGCTGCTTCTCCGACGAGTGGAAGAGCAAGGTGGGCAAGGGCAAGGCCGTAAAATGGCCCGTGGGCGTCGGCGCCAAGGGCAACGAAGGCGTGGCTGGATCGATCACAAACACCCCTGGCGCCATCGGCTATGTGAACCAGGCCTACGTGCGCGGCACGATCAGGGCCGCTTCGCTGCAAAACAAGGAAGGGCAGTTCGTGAAAGCCGATTCCAGCAGTGGTGCGGCAGCCCTCGCTGCCGTGGCCCTCAACGAACGGCTTGGTGGGGAAGACTGCAATCCCGCCGGATCCGCCAGCTTCCCGATCGTGGCCTTCAGCTGGATCCTGGCCTACGAGAAGGGCTACGGCCCCGAAAAGGCCAAGGCTGTGCGCAGCTTCCTGGAATGGTCCCTTGGCGATGGCGCCCAGAAGCAGGCCAGCAGCCTTGGTTATGTGCCGCTCACCGGGGATGTGCTCAGCCGGGCACGGCAGGCGGTGACGAAGATCGCCGACTGAGGCTCTCCTCCCCGCAGCGATACAAGTTCCATTCCGCCGACCGCTCCAGCGGTCGGCAGTGGTCGGCCTGGCCGGGAGCCTGCTGCCGGCTCAGCAGCAGCCAGGAACCACCACCCTCCACCGGGGCCTGATCCGCCGACTCCAGGCTGCGCACCGGCAGGCCGGCATACCAGCTAAGGCTGGGGCGTTCCGCCTCCTGAAGGATGTAGACGGGACCCTCGATCGCGTGACCTTGAACCAGGGCCCCCAAGCCTGGCGTGGCCCAGCTTTCATTCAGCTCCCACAGCCACCAGGGGCCAGCCATCAGCCAGGCAAGGGCCAGCCAGAGGCCCCCGATCTGAACGATCAGGCCGCCCAGCCGCAGGCGCCGATCCGGATGGACCAGCAGGCGCCCCCCGGCCGCCAGTCCTGTCCCCAGGAGCAGAGCGCAGGGCGCCAGGCCCCGCAACGCTGGGTGGAGCAGTAACCCTGCGGAGGCAAGCAACAGGACGGCCCCCAGGGCGAGCCACAACCAGGGCAGCCGGCGCAGCCACCAGCCTGCCGGCGGGATGGAACCGGCTGGACGTCTCACCAGCCACGCCAGCGCAGGGCCGCAGAGCAGGGCGAAGGGGGGCCACAGCAACAGGCTGTACCAGGGCAGCTGGGTGCGCAGGGGCAGCACCAGGGCGGCGGTGAGCAAAGTCAGCCCCAGGCACCAGCGGGCCCAGCGCTGGCCGCGTTGCCGCCAGGCCATCGCCAGCCCCAGGGGCCAGAGAGGCAGCCAGGGCCAGCCGCCTTCAAGAATCTCGAGCACCGGCTCCAGGGGGCTGCCCCCATGGCCCTCGATCCCCTGCACCACCCGGCGGAAGCCCTGGCTGGTCCACATCTGCCAGGCGGCATCACCACGGGCCAGCAGGTGGGCCCCATGCCAGACCAGGCCGGGCAGCAGACCCACAGCGATGGCCATCAGCACCACCAGCCCCCGGCGCGGCGAGAGGTCGCGATCGAGCCAGCGGATCAGCAGGCTGCCTGCCAGAAGCGGCAGCGCCAGGGGCGCTTTCAGCAGCAGCAGGGCCGAACCGGCCAGCCCCACCACCGCGCCCCAGCGGACCGCGCCCCTTTCGCCAGCGGAGGGCAGCTGCAGCAATCCCCACCACAGCAGCGCCATGGCACTGAGCTGGGCCCCATCGAGCATCACCAGGCGACCATGGCGGGCCAGGGGCAGCAGGGTGAGGGCGATCGCCGCCGAAGCCAGCGTGCTGAGACGGTCGCCGGGACGGAGCCGCCACTGGATCAGCCCCACCAACGGCACCACCAGGGTGGAAAGGAAGGCCGGCACCAACCGCAGCACCAGCTCGGGCGGCAGGCTGGCGGCAGAGGCACCGGTGCACCAGCGCCATAGGCCCAGACAGGCGGCGATCAGCAGGTGCAGGCCCGGGGGTTTGTTGAGGTAGGGAACCCCCCAGTAGGTGGGCAACCACTTCTGGTGCCAGGGAGCCAGGCTGGTTTCGAGCGCCACCCGCGCCACGATGCCTTCGTCCCAGTCGCGCAGCGGCAGGTTGTTGAGGCCGATCAGGGCGAGTGCCAGGGCCAGCAGCCAGAGCAGACCGAGCAGACCGAGGGGCGCCGGACCCTGGGGCGAGGAGGGACGCAAAGCCGCACGAAGCCATCCCGCTGGGGGAGGAGAAACCATGCCGAACACAGGGAAGGGCTTGGATCCAGCCCCCGATCACACGGGGCGGGATCCGATGCAGGGAAATTAGGCAGGCGATCCGGCCCGCCCATGTCGCCGGCACGACCTGGTCGCGGTGCTCTGCGCGTCCACAGCCCTGCCCGCCAAGGCCTGGCGCCAAGCCTTAGCCGGACCTTAACCGCCCCACTACCACGCCTTTGCCAGCAGCCCGGAAGGGCTTCATAGCCTCAAGGGCATTCCACCGTCCATGCCGTCATGGTGTCCACACCTTCCCGCGGATCCCATTCCAGCCAGGGTTTCCGGGAACTGCTGGAGGCCAATTTCCGCAAGCGCAGCCTGGTGCACCTCGCCGCCGGCAGCTCCGTTCCCCTGCTGCGAGACCAGATCTGGCTGGTGGTGCGCGGCATGGTGAAGATCGGGTCCCTCACCATCAACGGCGACGAACTGCTGCTGGGCCTCGCCGGCCCGAATGAGCCCTTCGGGGATGCTCTCTGCGGCGTGGAGGCCCAAAGTGCCACCACCCTCTGCGACAGCGACCTGCTCTGCCTTGGTCGGCTGGAGATCCTGGAGGATCCGGCCATGGCGGCGGCACTGCTCCAGGCGGTGATCCAGCAGCATCGCCAGAGCCAGGCCCTGCTGGCCCTGATGGGGCTTCGCCGCGTGGAGGAGCGGGTGCGGGGCTTCCTGGAGCTATTGGCAAGTGAATACGGCAAACCCTGTGCCCAGGGTCTGCGGCTTGACCTGCGGATCACCCACCATGAAATGGCCAGCGCCCTGGCCACCACCCGGGTCACGGTGACAAGGGTGCTGGGGGTCCTGCGGGAGGAGGGTTGGCTGCAGCTCGATCCACAACGGCGCCTTGTGATCAGCCACCTGCCCCGTCCGCGGAGATGAGAAGGGAGGTGGCAGGTTTCTGGGCAGCTTCCCTGCCCGCTCCGGAGATGGAGACGCGTCGCCAGCCCTCCCAGGGCAGCAGCGGCGGTGAGATGGCACAGGATGGGGGGATGCAAGCCTCCCTGCTGGTCGTCGAGGACGATGAAACCATCCGCGAAACCGTGCGCGAGGCCCTCAGCCTCGACGGTTTTGCCGTGACGGCATGCAGCGACGGCCAGGAGGCCCTTCAGGCGCTGCAGGCCACCGACGCCAACGCTCCGTTTTCACTGGTGGTACTGGATCTGATGCTGCCGGGTCTGGGGGGGTTGGAGCTATGCCGCCGGCTCCGCCAGGCCGGCGACAGCACCCCGATCCTGGTGATCAGTGCCCGCGACAGCGAAGCCGACCGGGTGCTGGGCCTCGAGGTGGGCGCGGACGACTACCTGGTCAAACCCTTCGGCATGCGCGAACTTGTGGCCCGCTGCCGCGCCCTGCTGCGCCGCAGCACGGCCGCCGGAGTGGCGCCACGGATGCTGCAGCACGCCAATCTCTGCCTCTTCCCCGAGGAGTGTCGCGTCACCCGCGATGGTTTGGAGGTGAATCTTTCACCCAAGGAATATCGGTTGCTGGAGTTGTTCATGCAGAACCCCAGGAAGGTCTGGAGCCGTGACAAACTCCTCGAACAGGTGTGGGGAGTGGATTACTTCGGCGACAGCAAAACCGTGGATGTTCATATCCGCTGGCTGCGCGAAAAACTCGAAAACGAACCTTCCGCCCCCCAGCATCTGCTGACGGTGCGGGGCTTCGGCTACCGCTTCGGTTGAGCACGGAAGCGCTGCTGGCGGCAGCCGGGGCTGCAGCGCTCGGCTGGTGGCTTGGTCGCCGGAGCGGCCGGCGCAGGCCTTCCCTGGCGCCGGAACGACCGGATCGTCAGCAGCTGCTGCGCTGGATCGATGCCTCCAGCCTGGCCGGCTGGCTGCTGATCGATGGCCAGGACCATGTGCTGCTGCTCAATCCCCGCGCCGAACGCCTGCTGCAGGTGCCGGGGGCGGGATTGCTGCGCCACCAGCCCCTGAGCCAGCTCTGTGATGCCGAGCCGTTGCGGGAGCTGGTGCGGGAAGCGAGGGTGCTGCAGCGTCCCCAGCGGCTGGTGTGGACCCTCGGGGAGGACGAACTGGAACTCCAGGCCCTGCCCGGAGCCGAAGGCTGCGTGGCGGTGGTGCTGCAGAGCCGCCGATCCCTGGAGGCCCAGCTGGAGCAGCAGGAGCGGTGGGTGAGCGATGTGGCCCACGAACTGAAGACGCCACTCACGGCCCTGCTGCTGGTGGGCGACAGCCTGGCCGCCCAGGTGAACAGCGGCAATGCGGTGCTGGTGGAGAGGCTGCAGCGGGAGCTGCGGCGCCTCCAGGAACTGGTGAGCGACCTGCTTGAGCTCTCGCGACTGGAAAACACGGTGCCCGGCTCGGGGCAACGGCAGGTGCTGGTGGATCTGGGGGTGCTGGTGGAGCAGGTGTGGGCAGGCTTGCAGCCCCTGGCCGAACCACGCGGCATCGGGATCGACCTGGTGGGCCCCTCCCCCGCCGCCGATGCGGTGCCGCGCCGGGCCCAGGTGATCGGGGATCCCTCCCGCCTGCACCGGGCCCTGCTCAACCTGCTCGAAAATGCCCTCCGCTACAGCCCCGACCGCAGCGCGATACGGGTGCGCCTGCTGATGGGGGAGGAGTGGTGTCTGCTGAGTGTGCGCGACCGGGGACCCGGCCTCAGCGACACCGATCTCGAGCGCATGTTCGAACGTTTCTACCGGGGTGACCCGTCCAGGTTTCGCCAGAGCCGCGGCGGCACCGGCCTGGGCCTGTCGATCGTGCAACAGATTGCCCTCACCCATGGCGGCAGGGTGCAGGCCCGCAACCATCCCGAAGGCGGAGCCCAGCTCGAACTGCTGCTGCCGGTGGGAAGCTGAGCCTATGGCTGAGCCCATGGCCGACTCCCCCCACTGCTTCCCTGCCCCTGCCGCCGCCGGGCGGATGGCGGGCGTGCTGGCGCCGGTGATTCCCCGGGTGGCCGCGCTGATGCGGCAGCGGCCTGACTGCCTCTCGCTCGCCCAGGGAATGGTGAGCTGGGGGCCGCCGCCGCAGGTGGCGACGGCGGTGCAGCTGGCGATGCAGAGGGCGGCGAAGGAGGAAGCCGCGGCGGCGGC
Source organism: Cyanobium sp. (assembly GCA_040399125.1). Classification (GTDB taxonomy): domain Bacteria; phylum Cyanobacteriota; class Cyanobacteriia; order PCC-6307; family Cyanobiaceae; genus Cyanobium. The sequence goes on from JBBASR010000044.1 coordinate 10,638, forward strand.
GCTCGATCGCTACGGACCGGTGCCGGGGGATCCGGAACTGCTGGAGCTGGTGCACCGGGAACTGCGGGAACGGCGCGGCCTCGATTCCCAGCACAGCGAACTGCTGGTGACGGCGGGCAGCAACATGGCCTTCCACGCCATCTCCCAGGTGATCTGCGATCCCGGCGATGAGGTGATCCTGCCGGTGCCCTGGTACTTCAACCACGTGATGGCCGTGCAGCTGGTCGGGGGCCGGCCCGTGGCGGTGGACGCAGGAATGGTGCCGGATCCGGAGCGGCTCGCCGCGGCGATCACCCCCCGCAGCCGCGCGATCGTGACCGTCTCGCCGAACAACCCCAGCGGCGTGGTGGTGCCGTCAACGGTGCTGGAGGCGATCAACGAGCTCTGTGCACGCCATGGTCTGTTCCACATCCATGACGAGGCCTATGTCGAATTCGTCCACGACGGTGACCCCCAGCGCAGTCCGGGCTGCCGCAGCGGCAGCGGCGCCCACACGATCACCCTCCATTCCCTTTCGAAGGCCTATGGCATGGCGGGCTGGCGGATCGGCTACGCGAGCGTGCCGAGCCAGCTGATGCCGGCCCTGGCCAAGGTGCAGGACACGGTGCTGATCTGTCCGCCCCGGCTCACCCAGGTGGCGGGTAGGGCGGCCCTGGAGGCTGGACCCGACTGGTGCCGGCCCCGAGTGGTGGAGTTGGGCGAACGCAGGCGGCAACTGCTGCAGATCCTGGCCGCAGCCCAGCACAACGGCCTGCCCGTGCGGTTGCTGGCCGAACCTCAAGGGGCCTTCTATGCCCTGGTGGCCGTGGCCACACCCCTGGGCGGCGATGCCGTAATCGAACGGCTGATCCTCCGCCATGGCGTGGCGGTGCTGCCGGGCGAAAGCTTCGGGATGGCGGAACGCGAAGGCGAGCTGGCGCTGCGACTCAGCTACGGCATGGTCGGCGGAGCGGATCTCCAGGAAGCGATGAACCGCCTGCTCAATGGGCTGGGCGCGATGGAGCGGGGCTGAGCTCCGCCCCTCCTGACGCAGCGGCTTCTGCACCAGTGGCTGCGGCGCCCCGGTCTGCGGCGCCTTCATCAGCGGCCGAGCCTCCGGCAGCTCCCTGCTGCGCCCCGTCTCGATCGGGAGCGGTGTCGGTGGTGGGCCCATCCCCCGGTGCCCTGAGCAGCCAGACGTGGCTTCCCTGCCTCCAGACCAGCAACACCTCGCCGCCGAGGCCCACGCCCTGGCCATGACGGAGGGGAAGCCCCCGGGGCAGGGCGAAACCGGCAGGCAGCTGACGGCAGCGCACCCCATCGGGCAGTCGGGACCAGGCCCCACCGGGGGTTCGGGCAGGGCGGGCCGCCTGCCAGACACGCTGCCAGCTCTCCGCAGAGACAGCAGCCAAAGGCCTGGCCTGCCCGGCGGCCGGGGGCGACCGGCGCAGCTCAGCCAGGGAGGCCAGCAGGGCGGGAGGCGGTGGTGGAGCCGGCTGCAGCCGAGCTTGGGGGCGGCGACGGGGCGGCGAAGGCGAAGGCGAAGGCGAAGGCCGTGGCGATGGGGATGGCGGGGAACCGGCAGAAGGCGGGGACGCCACAGGAGGCGGAGGTGGCGGGTCGGCCGGCGGCAGGGGGATCGGCGACACATCCACCACGAGGGGCTCCTGCCGGCGGCTGAACCGGAGCAGTTCGGGGGTGTCGTCCCGCACGGCCAGCACCGGCGGCGCCGGCAGGCGGCTATGCCGGAGCTGCAGCAGCGACCACCACAGACCGTGGAGCAGCAGGGCCGCGAACAGCGGCAGGCCGAAGCGGCGAATCAGCACCGGCAGACCGGTGAGCGTGGGAAGGGAAGGCGAGACTTTCACGGCAGCTGCAGCTCCAGGATCAGGTCGCTGCCCTCCAGGCGCTCGATCAGCCCCTGCACCATTCCCCAGGGAACGCCTGGATCGGGCAGCAGCCGCAGCCGCACCCCCGGGCCCCTGCCTGCTGCCCGCCGCAGCAGCTCCGGCAATTCGGCAGGTGCGATCGGCTGATGCCAGAGCCGCAGGCCACCCCCCGCCTCCAGGCGAAGGGCCAGCACTGCGGCGGCGGCAGGACGCTGGGCCAGCCGCTGGGGCACGAGCAGCAGCCCATGGGCCGCCACCAGCAGGGCGACCGCCACCAGGCCAAGGGCCAGAGGATCGAGCCAGCGGGCTTCCGGAAGGGGCCTGGGAAGTTGGTTCATGGGTGCTTCGGCGGAAGTTCCAGCACAACGGCACCGGCCCGGAAGCTGCGCAACCAGCTCAGGGAGGAGGCCACCTCGGCCATCGGCAGGGCGCTGGAGGGCAGAAAACGAACTCCCACGCCCTCCTGGCGCTGCAGCAGATCCCCGAGCCGAGACCGGCCGATCGGGTCGCCGTTGAGAAACCAGCGATCGGCCGGCGCCCGCACGATCCGCAGGGGGATCTGTGTAGCCGCCTGGTCCGGAACGTCGCGAAAACGCGGTTCGCGCACCTGCCAGAACTCCGGCAGCACGGCCGCGGCTCCGCACACCAGCAGGGTGAGGCCCACCAGACTCTGCAGGGCGAGGCTCATGGCTGCAGGGGGGAACGGCGCCACTGACGCCGCAAGCGGCCGAGCTGCCAGCGGCGCAGGCCGCCGTTGAGCTGCAGGGAGAACGTGGCCACCAGGCTGATGATCAAGCCGAGCGCCGTGCTGAGCAGCACCTGGCCATAACCCTGCAGCGAAGCTCCTGCCGGTAGCAACAGCTGGGACCCGAGGGAAGCAAAGATCCGCATCAACCCCAGCACGGTGCCGATCAGACCCAGCAGGGGCCCCAGCACCGTGGCGGCCTGCAGCAGGGACTCCCCGGAGCGCATCTCCAGATCCCAGTCTTCGAGGCAGTGTTCGGCACGAAGGAGCCCGCTGCTGGGTGCCCCCGCTGCCGCGCCCGGCGCCAGCAGCTGGCCCCAGCGCTCGCGGCGATCGGAGCGCTCACGCCACCAGAGAACCCAGTACCGACCGCGATCGAAAACCACGGTGAGGACAGCCACGGAAAGCAGCAGCAACAACGGACCGGTGGGCCCCTGCAGGCCGGGTATCGGTGCCTTCACAGCGGGAAGGAAGGAATCGGAGGCGTTGGCCGGATCGTATGCATCTACCGGCCGGATCCCTTGTGTCCGGCTGGCTTGACAACAATCAACGGTGGTTGGAAGTTTCGCTGTCTAGGGTGCCGGGAGCATCCGACATCTGCCCTCTCCCCCGAGCGATGAGTCCCATCCACGCCGACAACAGCCTCAGCATCGGGCATACGCCGATGGTGCAGCTCAATCGAGTCACCGCCGGCTGTGGCGCCAGGGTGCTTGCCAAGATCGAAGGACGAAATCCCGCCTATTCGGTGAAATGCCGTATCGGGGCGGCGATGATCTGGCAGGCGGAAAAGGATGGTCTGCTCGGTCCCGGCAAGGAACTGATCGAACCCACCAGCGGCAACACCGGCATCGCCCTGGCATTCGTGGCCGCTTCCCGCGGCATCCCGCTGACGCTCACGATGCCGGAAACGATGAGCCTGGAGCGGCGCAAGCTGCTCACCGCCTACGGGGCCAAACTGCTGCTCACGGATGGAAAGCAGGGCATGGCGGGGGCCATCAACGCGGCCCGGGAACTGGCGGAATCCGATCCGGATCGCTACGTGATGCTGCAGCAGTTCATCAATCCGGCCAATCCCCGGATTCACCACGACACCACCGGCCCCGAAATCTGGCAGGACACCGAGGGCAAGGTGGATGCCCTCGTGGCCGGCGTCGGCACCGGCGGCACGATCACCGGCGTCAGCCGCTACATCAAGCAGACCCTCGGCAAACCCCTGGTCTCGGTGGCGGTGGAACCGGCCAACAGCCCGGTGATCAGCCAGACCATCGCCGGGGCCGAGCTCAAGCCCGGACCCCACAAGATCCAGGGGATCGGCGCCGGCTTCGTGCCCCGCAACCTGGACCTGGACCTTGTGGATCGGGTGGAGCCGGTAAGCGATGAAGAGGCCGTGGGCATGGCCCGCCGTCTGATGCGGGAAGAGGGAATTCTGGCGGGCATTTCCTGCGGAGCCGCCACGGCGGTGGCGGTACGGCTCGCCCGGGAGGAGGCTTTCTCCGGCAAGACGATCGTGGTGATCCTGCCCGACACCGGCGAGCGCTATCTGAGCTCGGTGCTGTTTGAAGGGATGTTCAACGAGCGGGGCCTGGCTATCAGCTGATCCTGCTGCCACTGCTGAGGGCAGCGCAGACCGCACGCAACGAGGCGTGGCCGAAACGGGCGTCCTTGAAGCAGCCGCCCTCCAGTTCGCAATGGGCCAGATCGAGATCCACCCCATCGAGATCGCCACCCGCCTGCAGGGCAGCCCGCAGCTGGATCAGGTCCCGGGGGGAATCCGCGGGGGGTTCAGAGAATGGCGGCGAGGGCATCGAGCTGCTGGCGCCGGGAGGTCATCAACAGTTTCTCGGCCTGAGCCAGCAACCGAAACACGCCTTTATCGATCACTTGATAGAAGACCAGGCTGCCCTCGGGCGTACGACGCACCACACCGGCGATGGTGAGCAGCTTGAGGTGCTTGGAAACCAGGGCCTGACTGAGACCGGTTTTCTCCACCACGGCCGTCACGTTGAGAGGGCCACCCCGGAGCGCCTCAAGCACTGCCAGACGATTGGGCTCGGAGAAGACCTTGAAATACTCCGCCAGGGCTTCCATGGAGCAGAAGAGAGAACGGACAGACAAGGCCACAATAACGCAGGTTGCCGATAGGGGATCTCCATGTCATCACGACAACGTGATGCGAGGCGCGAAATGTGGCTAGAGGCGAGAGGCAAGAAGCGAACAACGTCAACGTTATGACATAGTAATGAACCCCCTGAATTGGCTGCGCGAAGACCTGCTGACCCCGCGCTTCTACACCACCGAAATCGACAAGGCTGCCCGCACCCCGCTCGAGGGCCAGCGAGCCGCCTTCGAGGCGATGCTCCAGGAGATGGAGACGGATTACAACCGCCACCATTTCGACCGCAAGGCACCGCTGGAGCGCCTGCGGGCCCCAGCCGTTTCCTCTTATGGTCCGTGTTCCTCACCCACAGTCTCACCGTGGGTGAGAGAGAAGACTTCTACCGGCTGCTGGGAATGGAACCAGCCCAGTTCGTCAGCGAAGTGATCCGGCACACGAATGACACCGCCAGAAGGGCCTTCCCCTGGGTTTTCCGGCTGGATCCGAACTATCTGATCCTTCGCGATCAACTGGTAGAAACCTATCGGGAAGTGCGCCGCAGCAGCTCCCCGCTCCAGAAAGTGCGCCTGAACCTGCGCTTCGCCGGCCTGCTGATGCGTGGAGGTGGGCTCATGAGTCTCGCGCGTAGCCCGTAGCGTGACCACCCACGTGATCAAGGACGAGGCGGAGCACCTGCGCCGCAGCGGTGGAAGCCTGTTGCAGGCAGGTGGTACCCGCGGCCCTGGGCATGCTGCAGCAACTACAGCTGCTGGGCCTCACTGCCCAGGCATTCAGCAACAAAGCGTGAAAGGTTGTGGCAGTACAGCACAAGACGATTGGGGTGATGAATTCATTGGACAGCGGTGGCTATCCTTGCCGCATGAAGGATGACAGCCAGCTCCGCAAGGATCAGCCGCGGCAGCAGGCGCGTCGGAGGGACATCCGCTATTCGGTGCCCGTATTCAGCATCCGGATCCATACCGAAATCCTGGTCGGAGACCAGAGATACGTAGGGCTTCTGTGGGACGTGAGCCGCTCGGGCGCCTGTGTGCGCAGCTTTGAGAAGGTGCCCGCCCGCCAGAACGCCCTAATCCGCTTCCACGACCCGAGCCGCACGGAAGTGATTGAACGGACAGGTCGTCTGATCTGGGTCGACCTGGTGATGAAGGCCTACTACGCAGGGATGAGCTTCGATCAACCGATCGATTCCCACAACACCTTCCTGAGCCGCCTGCTGGAAATCTCCCCTCCCACCCCGGATCGTCGCGCAGGCGAGAAGTCGAGTCGCTACTGACCAGGGCAGGGCCCGACGGCCCCGCAAAGCCGCTGGGATGCGACCTGCCAGGCAGAAGTGAAGAACAGACAGGGAAGACCTCTCCCGATCCTATGCACAACATCAGCGCTATACAGTTGATGCGTTGTAAAGGAGCCAGCGGTTCGCGTCGTCTGCTCTGAGCCGGCAATGATGGCGGTAGCTACCTACTGGGGCTGAGCTGCAAATTGCGCGAGAGCAGTCCGCTGATTAGCTGCACACGGGACTTGACCTGATACTTACGACGGATACTTTTGCCGTAATCCTTCACGGTATGAATGGAGATCAGCAAATGATCGGAAATCTCACGATCGGTCGCACCCTTGAGCATGAGGGTCAGAATTTCCTTCTCCCTTATGGTCAACGACTGAGGAGATTCAACCATCAATTCCTTATTACGCAGCCGTGCACGTGCCAGACGAGAGACGTAGGGCTTGTTGTTGGCGGCCGCCAGCAAAGACTGCATCACTTCCATCTCGGGCATGAGGAAATCCTCCTCGCAAACCACAGCCATAGCTCCGCATTCCAAGGCCAGACCGGTCTGTGAATCTGGATCGGTGAGCACGAACAGAACTCTCAGATCCGAGACGATCTGCGTGGCTCTGCGGCAAAGGGAAAAGCCATTGCCCTTTACCATCTGATCGGAACATATCAGCATGCCGGGGTTGCTTTGAAGGATGCGCTGATAGGCCTCCTCCTCCGTAGAGGCAATGCCCGTGATAAATTTTTGATTCTGGAACGAGCGGCTGGTGGCCAGCAGTCCGAAGTGGCTCTTCATGGCAATGACGAAGCTGAGCCTCATCCCGCTGGAAACTATCCAAGTTCGCATCATGCGACTAGACGGTTCGAGCTCGTTCAAGCGATCAGTGAAATCCAACCGGTTAGGTCAAGCGACGTTTCGGAGGCCTGACCAACGGGGAGGATCAAGCCTTCGAGAGGATAAGGGATTAATCAGCAAAGCCAGACGCTCTGATTACAACATCAGCGAAGGGTGGTGCGGCGGGGCGCTCACCGCAGAGGTCAGCACCAACAGCGGCTGCAGCACCAACAAGCCAAGTCGCCTATTCCTTGACGGTCTGGGCGTTGCTCAAGCCGGGAACCGGTCTGCCGAGATCGGTGGAGAGTTCCATGTTCACGGCGCTACCTTCACCGCTGGAAGTTATCACGCTGGGGCGCCGGGGACCAGCGACCCTGTCAGGGACGCCTACAGGAATTCGAACTGAAGTACTGGCTCCGCTGACCGCCTGGATCGGCACGGCTGTTGCCGCCGACAGGGGCAGGAGAAAAGAGAAACCAAGGCCAATAGCAAAAACCGGCAATCGGGACATGGTGGATCAAAGACAAGGTGATCCCGAAATTGTGATGGTTGTGACGGACAGAAGAAATACCTCCCATCGAAAAACCCCTCTTTGGGGGGGGGGGGGCAGCTCAGCCGTGGCATCGATGGCATGGCTCTGATGGAAGTCACAAAAAACCCCTGCTTACGCAGGGGTTCAAAAAGACTCTTACTGTGGCGAAGAACCTGAGACTCAGAGAGCAGCGTCGCCGGAATCGCCGGTGCGGATGCGGATGGCGGTCTCGACAGGGGTGACAAAGATCTTGCCATCCCCGATTTCACCGGTGCGAGCGGCATTGGCGATGGCGGCGATCGCCGCATCCACCTTGTCGTCGGAAACCACGGTGGTGATCTTCACCTTGGGAAGGAAATCCACGGTGAACTCATTGCCGCGGTAGCGCTCCACCTGACCCTTCTGGCGTCCGAAACCACGGACGTCGGAAACGGTCATGCCCACCACTTCGATGGAAACCAGAGCAGTCTTGATGGCGTCAACCTTGGAAGGTCTGACCAGGGCCGTGATCATTTTCATGGAGTTCTCCGGCTCAGTTGGTCATGGGGTCGTAAGCCTCTTCGCCGTGGGCGACGAAATCGAGGCCCCGGTCTTCCTGCTCAGGTGAGACACGGGATCCGATCACCGCATTGAGGATCGCCACGATGATGGCCGTGGCAATGCCCACGAAGGCATAGGAGAAGATCACCGCCTTGAGCTGGGCGATGAACATGCCCACGTTGCCGCCCTCTTCGAGAATCTTGGCGGAGAGGGGGAAATAATCGGCAGGCACGAGAGCCTTGGCGGCGAACACACCGGCGAGCAGGGCTCCCACGGTGCCGCCCACGCCATGCACCATGAAGGTGTCGAGCGAGTCGTCGAATTTAATGGCGGCCTTGATGCGCACGGCGATAAAACAAGCCGCGGCAGTAAGGGCACCGATCGCGATCGCCGGGCCCATGTAGACGAAACCGGCGCCTGGGGTGATGCCCACCAGACCCGCCACTGCACCGGTGGCTGCGCCCACAGCGGTGGGCTTGCCATCCTTGAACCACTCAATCAGGCACCAGGCCAGCATGCCGGCGGATGCGGCCGTGGTGGTGGTGAGGAAGGGGAGGCCGGCGGTCTTGGCGGCGAACATGCTGGCCCCGTTGAAGCCGAACCAGCCGAACCACAGCAGACCGGCACCCAGAAGGATGAACGGCACGTTGTGGGGCGGTTTGTTGTTGTTGGGCCAGGTGGTGCGCGATCCGATCATGGCAGCGGCCACCAGGGCAGCCACACCGGAAGCGATGTGAACCACGGTGCCGCCGGCAAAGTCGATGGCGCCGACCGAACCGAAGGGGCCAAGGAACCCACCACCCCAGACCATCTTGGCCATCGGGCTGTAGACGAAGAGGCTCCAGAGCAGGCAGAACCAGAACCAGAACTTGAAGCTGACGCGCTCCACCAGGGCACCGGAGATGAGTGCCGGGGTGATGATCGCGAACATCCCCTGGAACAGGGCGAAGGAGGTGGCGGAGATATTGAAGCCAGGAGCGAGAGCAGCATCGCCGAGCTCACCGCCGACCCCATTGAGCCACATGGCTCCGAGCCCACCGATGAACGGACTCTTGAAGCCTCCATCAAAGGCGAGGCTGTAGCCGATCACCACCCAGAGCACCCCGATGAGTCCCATCAGGAAGAAGCTCATCATCATCGTGTTGAGCACGTTCTTGGAGCGGGTGAAGCCGCCGTAGAAGAACGCCAGGCCGGGGGTCATCAGCAGCACGAGCGCCGAGCCCATCAACATCAACATGGTGTCGGCACCGTCGGTGACCCCGGGAGCCAGGGCAGCCTTGGCGGAACCGGCCATCAGGGGAACAAGACCGGCACCGGCAGCCATCACGAAGAAGGCGTAGCGGCGGAGCTGGGGGTCCTGAACACCCGCCAGCACCTTGGTGCGGAAGCGGTCGAAGGTGGTCGCGACTGACGCACCTTTACCGGACGAAAGGGTCCGTGGCATGAGGGGAGCAACCTCTTCAAAGTTCGCAGCATTACATTGCCGAGCGAGGCGGCACCGCTCTGTAGCAACGGAAACCGATCGCCATTCCAGAGCCTTTTGGCACAAAAAAAGCCGGACGTTCAGGAACGCCCGGCAGAGAATGGGGGAAGAATGGATCCAGCGGGCAGGCGCGGGATCAGGCGACAGCGGCAGCTGCGCGATCGAAGTAGGTGCCGATTTCGGACATCA
>JBBASR010000045.1:0-20035 GCA_040399125.1 Cyanobium sp.
CGGTGATCGACTGTTCCCCCTGCTTGAGCCGCTCGGCCGTGCGGGCCGGCAGGATATTGAGCAACAGCCGGTCGTTCTCCTGCAGCTGGGCGCGGATCGACTCCTCCCGTTGCTGCAGGGTGGTGGCCATGCTGTTGAAGGAGCTAGAAAGCTCGCCAAATTCATCGGCAGAATCCACCTTCACCTGCACAGCGCTATCGCCGGCAATGATCTGCTTGGTGGCACCCATCAAGCGCTGAATCGGCTGGATGAAACTGCGCGCCAGCGCCAGGGACATCAGGGTGAGCAGGGGGATCAGAATGGCGCCCAGCAGCAGCAGGGCATCGCGCAGACGGCGCACCCCCTGCAGCGCTTCGGCCTTATCAATTTTGGACACCAACCCCCACTCTAAATTGCCAAACCGGATCGGCTGATAAGACTTCAACACCCGCTTGCCGCGGTAGTCGACCTCCTCCATTTCACCGGTCTGGCCGGCGAGAGCCCGCTTTGCCCCCTCGGTTTTCACCTCCTGAATCAGAACCGGACTATTGGCCCTCTTGATCCAATCAATCTTATCTTGCGAAACTCCTTTAGCACGAAGAGTTTGGAAGTATTGATCAGGGGTTTCCAGAAACGCCCTCAAGGAGGAGCGTAACTTGAAATCCTGGCCCACCAGAAAAGACTCACCAGTTTTGCCAAGCCCCTGCTGCTCCCATTTCTTGTTATCGGTCATCACCCGATCAATCGCATCCGGATTCAACTGATAGATCAGGGCACCGATAAACTTATCGCCATCAAACACGGTGGAGCCGACAAAGAAGGACGCTTCGCCGAAGCTGGCCTTGTAGTGCTCGAAGTCCGAGATATAAACGAAATTGGGATCACGGGATTTACGAATCTCATCAAAAGTCTTGGCTAAAGCCGTATCGGCAAAAATGCCGGTTTTAAGGTTGGAGCCCATGTCCGCTTCCTTGCCCACAGAAAATATAACATCGCCGCTGTCAATATCAACAAGATAGATGTCACGATAATGGAAGACCTCGGTAAGGCGGCGAAAGCGTTGGCTGTATTTTCGATGCACAGCGCTGTACTCACTGCCATCACCAGCATCGCTCAGTAGATCAGGGTGCGTAAGATTGGGATTATTGGCCGTGTAGTGATAGCCGAGATAACGATCTGCCGGAGTGCTGGGCAGATAGGTGGCAAGAGCAGGCTCGCCTTCGATATTTTTGCGAAGCTTTGGTAGAAAGGTATTGGTGTAATAGGAAACGAGTTTTTTCTGCTGCTCCGCGCTAAGCGTTGTTTTCTGAAGCTTGGGGTAGGCGGCACGGAAATCGTTGATGGCATCAATCACCAGAAAGCCCTCGCTCATCGTGAGCACGTGGTTGCGGAGGAAGCCGTAGTAATCCTGCAATGCCTCCGCGCGGCTGTCGCGCAGGGCCACCAATTGATTCGAGACCGTGGTGGCGACCACATTGCTGCTGATGCTGAAGCTCACCAGGCCGGTGAGCAAGAGGCTCAGCAGGCTGGCCAGCAGCACCATGGCCAGCACCTTGGACTGAACACCGAGTTTCCGGAAGAGCTTGAGGACCATCGGATCAAGAATCGAGTGGCTGATCAATCAAGATCGAGAATGAAGGCAGTCAGGAAGCCCTGCCGACCCTCGCCAAAAGGCGATCACGGCAGGCCGTCAACATACCGAGATCAACATCGACGCATGAGCTGCCATCGTACTGAAACGGATTATCGAGATCACGAATCAGCAACAACAGATAGGTGAAGGAAGTAAAAAGAAAGCAGGAAACCACAAGATTCTCACTGAATCGTTCGGCACTGATCAACAGCAGGGCAAGCACCGCCCCCACCAGAAAGATCTCCAGCATGGCGTAGGCCGGGCCGAGAAAGCTGGTGCTGCGATTGATGTGCATGCGGGTGATCAGGATGCGCATCCTGGCCAGCTCCGTGAGACAACGATTGCCGGCCGAGACCTCGGTCTGGCTGCGCAAGGCGGCGAACTCGCTATTGAGGTGGCCGAGGGCCTGCTCCAGCTGCTCCAGCGGCAGCGCATTTCTAAGCCAGCCCTCGGTGCTGCCGAGCACCTGGGCCAGCTGACTCCGCAGCGGAGCTCCGTCGTAGGAGGGATGGCTAGCGGCGGCGAGTAAGTTGACGTCCTCGATCGACTCCACCGCGTTCACGAACTGCACCACCATGTCTTCGCTGGCGTTGTAGTTGCTGAGGGTGCCGCTGAGCACGAAGGCGATCACGAAGGTGGCCGCACCAAACAGGGCCCCGGTGAGCGAATCAAACGCCCAGGGCTCCCAACCCTGCCGATGGATCGCCAGCTTCGCCAGCCCAAACAGCAGGGTGAACGGCAGAACCGTGAAGAACAGCCGCCATTTGGCCATGGGGCACCACGCCTCTGATCCGCACCTTAACGACGGCACACCGCAGCAGCAGCCCCAAAAAGGGTCAGAGGAACGTTTCCACCGCCAGATCGCTGCGTCGCAGCAGGGCAAACACCGTGCCGGCGTTGCCGCGGCAGACCCGCAGCTGCGGATCGAGCACGGTGATGTCCAGCCAGGCGGGGAAGCCCTGCCGCAGCTGGGCCAACCACTGCAGGCGCGACCCGCCCCAGGCCGGCCCGAACCAGCCGCCCCGCTCGAAGCGCACACTCACCCGCTGCCGGCCCTCCAGGGCGATCCGGGCCTGCACGGCGAAGCCGCCCAGCTCTGCCGGCAGCCCAGCCAACCGCAGCAGATTCATCCCCCGGCCCTGGCCCGGCGCCAGCACCTGCAGGTTCTCCAGCCAGGGCGCCTGGCTGAGATAGGGCAGACGACTGCTGCTCCAGCGCAGCTCCCACACCCCCTCAAGCAGGGAAGCATCGCGCTCCAGATCGGCCGGCTGCTGCCGCTCCAGCTCGGTGATCAGGGGCAGCAGATCCTGATCCGGTCGCGGCGCCTGGTGCAATTGGGCCAGGAGGCGATCGCGGCAGGTCAGGGGGCTGTCCAGGGGGCTGTCCATCGGTGGTGGGCTGTCCATCGGTGCCGTCTCGATCAAGGCAGGGCCAGCAGCCGGGCCATCAGGGCCAGCTCCCGGCCCTGCGGCAGCATCAGGCCGGCGCGCACATCGTTGGGGGCGCTGGCGAACAGGCCCAGCATCGCCCCCAGCAGCTCCGGCACCGGCAGGGTATTGGTGAGAAAGCCATACCACTGATCCCTCGGCAGCTGGAAGAAGGCACCGAAGTGATGCCGCAGCCGGGCCTCCTCAAAGCGCATCAGCTTCTCGAGGCCGAAGCGGAAGAAGGAATGCTTCCAGCGCAGCTCCGGCGGCCACAGGGCCTCCCAGGCCGAGGCCGCCAGAGCTTCAGCCGAGAGCGGGGCCGTGTCGAGGCCGGCGGCGATCGCCGCCGCCAGCCCCGGCGCCCGGCGCAGCAGCCCTCCCACCATGTAGCCCGAGGCCGGATGCACCATGCCCGCGGCGCCGCCGAAGCCCACCACCCGCTGTCCCGGATCCGGCAGCGGCGGATTCATCGGAAACAGGCAGAACTCCTCGTGCTGGATCTGCTCCACCCGCACACCCCGATGGGCCAGCCGGCGATGCAAGCGATCCCGCAGGGTGGGAAAGGGCACGGCCGGCGCCAGGGCCAGGGAGGTTTCCTCCACGAAGAACACTCCCTCCCCCAGGTCCATGGCATAGAGGAAGGTGGGTGGTTCCGCCAGCTCCTCAGGCCGCAGGTGATCGGGGCGGTAGTCCATGAACACGAACTGGCCGGGTTCGATCGGTGGAGCGCTGAAGCGGCCGACGATCCCGTAGGCCGCCTGCCCTGCCACCGGTCCATCCAGGCGGCGCTTCACGAACACCGGCTGGTGACCGCTGGCATCGACCACCAGCCGCGCCTCCAGCTGCTGCCCATCGGCGGTGGTGACGGTGGAGCCCTCCGCGTGGTGGAGCAGATCGGCGGCCTGACCGCGCTGCCACACCACTCCGGCGCGTTGGGCGGTCTCCAGCCAATGCTGCTGCAGCTTCTGCTTGTGGAACAGGCCGTAGTCACGGCCGTGGAAGGTGGGCTCCGGGCCGAACCAGCTGAGGGTGCGACTCCAGCGGTGCTCGAGCAGATGGGCCAGCCCCAGGGTCTCCACCTCCTCCGCCCAGATGCCGTAGGTGTTGACCCACGGGGCCTCGGGATCGGCCGCCGCGAGAGCCTGCACTGCCACACCGCGCTCGGCCAGGGAGGCGGTGATCGCCAGGGCAGCCGGGCCGGCCCCGATCACCAGCACGTCGGCCGCCCGGCCGCGACCGGTGCCGATCACGCGTCGGTGTCGGCAGCTGGCTCGTCGGCGTCGGCAGCTGGCTCGAGGTCTTCCTCGGCTTCCGGAGGCGCCGGCGGCACGAGCACCACTTCCGCCAGCCGATCGCCCTTGTCGAGCCGCTGCAGCCGCACCCCCGTAGCCGCCCGCGACTGCTGGGGAATGGCATCTGCTTGCATCCGCACGATCACACCCCGCTCACTCACCAGCAGGAGCTCCTCGCCGGCACCAAGCACCTTGAGGCCCACCAGCACGTCGCCATCCACCCGGAACTTGATCGCCCGCAGGCCCATGCCAGCCCGCTTCTGCAACCGGAACTGATCCACCGGCACCCGCTTGCCGAGGCCGCTGGCGCTGGCCACCAGCACCCAGGGTCCCTCGCTCACCGCCACCTCATCGGAGGCCTCGGCATCGCCTGTGGTGTCCTCCTCATCGGCGGCGCCGTCGGCGGCGGCGCTGATCGCCACCCGATCCGCCAGCTCCACCGGCAACACATCCATGCTCACCAGACGGTCGGCATTGCGGAGGTTCATCGCCCGCACGCCACGGGCAGTGCGCCCCAGCGGCCGCAGCTCCTCGTCGCTGAGGCGGAAATGGATGGTCATCCCCTTGAGCGAACCGATGAGCACGCTGTCGCCGGGGCGGGCCAGACGAACCCAACGCAGGGCATCGCCATCCTCCAGGGAGATGGCGATCAGGCCATTGGAGCGGATGTTGCTGAAGGCGGAGAGATTGGTGCGTTTGACGTAACCGCCGCTGGTGAGCATCACCAGCTGCACGTCGTCGTCGAACGCCGACACCGAAAGCAGCGAGGTGATCGCCTCCTCCCGGGGAATCGGCAGCAGCTGCACGATCGGTGTGCCCTTGGCGGTGCGACTGCAGATCGGCACGCGATAGGCGGGCAGGGAATACACCACGCCCCGATCACTGAACAGCAGCAGGGAGTCGTGGTCGTTGCAGCTGATGAACAGCTTGACGGCCTCTTCGCCCTGGGTCTTGGTGCCGGCCTTGCCGCGGGTGCCGCGGCTGGTGGCCTCAAACTCGCTGACGGCCATCCGCTTGAGGTAGCCGTTCTCGGTGAGCAGCACCACCGAACGCTCGTTGGCGATCAGGTCGATGTCCTCGAGGCCGCCTTCGAGATCGAGGATTTCGGTGCGGCGGGGAGAGTTGTAGCGGTCGCGGATGACGCGCAGCTCTTCGTCGATCAGGCCGAACACCCGCTCCCGACGCCCCAGGATGTCGTTGTAATCGGTGATCCGGCCCATCAGATCCTCGTGCTCGAGGCGGATCTTGTCGGCCTCGAGGGCTGTGAGCCGACGCAGCTGCATCTGCAGGATGGCGTCGGCCTGGACCTCACTGAGCCCGAACCGGTCCATCAGCTGCTGCCGGGCGGTGGGGGTGTCCGGGGCACTGCGGATCAGGGCGATGATCGCGTCGAGGTTGTCGAGGGCGATCAGCAATCCCATCAGGATGTGATCGCGCTCCTCCGCCTTGCGCAGCAGGTAGCGGGTGCGCCGCTCGATCGTTTCGATCCGGAAGTCGATGAACACCTCGAGCATCCGGCGCAGCGTCAGCAGCACCGGTTCGCCGTTCACCAGCGCCAGCATGTGAACGGCGAAGTTGCTCTGCAGGGGGGTGAGCTTGAACAGGTTGTTGAGCACCACCTGCGGGTAGGCATCGCGCCGCAGCTCGATCACGATCCGCATGCCGTCGCGGTCGCTTTCGTCGCGGATGTCGGCGATGCCCTCCAGTTTCTTGTCGTTGACCAGCTCGGCGATGCGCTCGATCAGCGCCGCCTTGTTGGTCTGGTACGGGAGCTCGGTGATGATCACGGCATCCCTGTCGGGCCTGCCCGTGGCCTCGATCGTCTCGATCGCTGCCACGCCGCGCATCGTCACCGAACCGCGGCCGGTGGTGTAACTGTCGCGGATGCCGCTGCGGCCGAGAATCTGGCCGCCGGTGGGGAAGTCGGGCCCGGGAATGATCGCCATCAGGGCGCGATCTTCAATCTCCGGGTTGGCGATCAGGGCCAGCAGGCCGTCGATCAGCTCGGTGAGATTGTGGGGAGGGATGTTGGTCGCCATCCCCACGGCGATGCCGGTGGAGCCGTTGAGCAGCAGCTGCGGGATCCGCGCCGGCATCACGGTGGGCTCCTGCTGGGAGCCGTCGAAGTTGTCGATGAAATCGACGGTCTCGCTCTCGATGTCCTCCAGCAGGCTGTCGGTGGTCAGCGCCTGCAGCCGCGATTCGGTGTATCGCATGGCCGCCGGCGGATCGTTGTCCACCGAACCGAAGTTGCCGTGGCCGTCCACCAGCGGCATGCGCATCGAGAAGTCCTGGGCCATCCGCACCAGGGCGTCGTAGACCGCCGTGTCGCCGTGGGGGTGGTACTTGCCGAGCACTTCGCCCACCACACGGGCGCATTTCCGGTAGGGGCGGTCGCTGGTGAGACCGAGCTCGTACATCGCATAGAGGATGCGGCGATGCACGGGCTTGAGGCCATCGCGGGCGTCGGGCAGGGCCCGGCCCACGATCACGCTCATCGCATACTCCATGTAGGAGCGCGACATCTCGTTGCGAAGGTCGGTCTGGATGATCCGTCCGTCGGATTCACCGGGTCCGGGAGACTGTCCGGTTGGATCCGCCATTCATGGCCGCCTGGAGCAACACCCACCTTATCGAAGTCCCGATCGATGTCCCGTGATCCGGCCGGCGACGACCACGCCAGGGCCCTGCCGAGCCGCAGTGAGGAAGATCTGCGGCAGCGCCAGCGCCAGGGGCGGCTACGGGTGCGGATCGCCGCCGAATTCCGGCAGCTGGCAGCGACGGCGGGCCTGGCGCAGGCCTATGCCGACACCGATGTGGTGGTGGCCGCCAACGCCGAATTCACCGACCAGGGCACCCTGCATCTGGGGCTGGGGCCCACCGATCCTCCGATCCGGTTGCGGGATCCGCAACTCGGCGGGATCGGGGCCACCGCCGCCGGCGCCGGCGGTGAGCTGGTACTGCCGATCGGCGGCGGGCTGGCGGAAGGAAACCGGCGGGGAGGCGCCCAGGTGCTCGCCGATCTGCTGGCGGGCGGCAGCCTTCCGTTCAGCGCCGTGGGGGAGGTGACGCCGCTGCAGCCGCGCCGGGAGCTGCACACCGAACTCGAACTCGGCCGGATCGGCAGCGGCCGGCTGCTGCTGCCGCGGGGGATTGTGGAAAACGGCATCGTGGCCGTGAGCAGTGCTGAAGGGGTGGTGCGCAGCGGCTACGGCCCCCTGCTGGGCCCCTTCGCCAACGCCCTGTTCACGTGCGCAGGGGCCGACAGCATCGGCCTGGCGATGCCGGGCCTGGGCCTGCTGGGGCCGGGCTCACCGGTGCTGGTGGGGGGTGCCCTGGGCTGGGTGGTGGGCAGCGGCAGCGCCCACCAGCCAGGGGTGCGCCGCCTGCCGAGCGGCCATGCCCGCAGCCCCGGAGCGGTGGCGGCCCTGAGCGTGGACCTGCATGCGCTCGATCCGCGCTGGCTGCGGGCCTGCTTCTTCGAGGGGCACGGCAGCGCCCTGCTGGTGGCGATCGCGGCCCCGATCCCGCTGATCAACGACAAGGTGGCCCGCCAGGCCGCCACTCCTGACGAGGAACTGGAGGCCCCGGTGCTCGACGTTTCGATCCCGCGGCGGATCAAACCGAGCTTCGGAGGTGTGCCCTACAGCCAGCTCCGCTCGGGTCAGCTCCAGGTGAATGGCCATCGGGTGCCGGTTGCCCCGAGCCACAGCCCCCAGCTGGCCGCGGCCATCGCCACCGAACTGGTGACCCGCCTGCAGGAGGACCGCTTTCCCCTGCGGCTGCCACTGCTGCCCCTGGATTCCCGCCCGGCCCTGCTGCCCCTCGACGCCTGAAGTCGCGGCAGGGTCGAAGCCGGATCCCAAAATCGTGCGTAAGCTCCGGGCCAACCCCCCTGCCTGGCATGGCCGACCTTTCCTCCAGTTCCGAATCGTCCACCGAGACGACCACACCCTCGCCGGCCTCCGGCGCCCCCTTCAGCGGCCATTACGGCGGCACCCTGGAGGTGACCCCTGAGCCAGCGGCGACGGGCAACGAGCTGGAGGGGCTTGAGGCCCTCGACGCCAGCCTGGCCAACGCCCTCGACGAGGACGACCTGCCCGAACCCAGGCTCAGCAGCGGACCGCCGGTTGAGGCCGCCACGGCCCGGCCCGAGGCTGCGGCCTCCATGGCCCCGGTGTATGGCCTGATGGACCTGTCGGCGGCAGCGGCACCCGAGCCGGTGCCGGCCCCTGCCGCCACCGTGGTGTCGGAGTTGGCGGCAGAGGTGGTGGCAGAAGTAGCCGAAGTCGCGCCGGTCCAGCCCTCCGTGGCCACCAGTTACGAACTGCCCCCCCTGCGCAGTGGTGGAGGCTCCAGCGAGGCTGGATCCCGCAGCGATGGCGAAGGGGGCGAGTGGGAAGTGCTGGTGGACAAGGTCAACACCTGGTTCGGCAGCGGTGAGCTGCAGGAGCAGTGGCAGAAGCTGCGCGGTCCCCTGCGGGGTGGTGCCCTGCTGCTGGGCGCCCTGCTGGCCCTGAAGATCTACGACGCCACCCTCGACACCCTCGATGACCTGCCGCTGGTGCCTCGCCTGCTGCAACTGGTGGGCGTGATCACCCTGGCCAAGTTCGCGGTGACCCGTCTGGTGCGCACCAGTGAGCGCGAGCGGGTGCTGGCCACCTGGCGCCAGCGCTGGGAGCAGTTCCGGGGCTAGGCGCCACCGGGATGGCACCGGGATCGAAGCGGGGCCAACGGGCCGGTTGATAGTTTGGCCCGACTGCGTCTGTGAAACGGTGAACTACCAGCTCGGTCGATCCCGAACCGTCCGCCGTGCCTACGGCATTGACGAGATCGCCCTTGTGCCGGGCGGTCGGACGGTGGATCCCGCAGTCACCGACAGCAGCTGGACCCTGGGAGGGGTGACCCGCGAGATCCCGATCATCGCCAGCGCCATGGACGGCGTGGTGGATGTGGCCATGTGCGTGGAGCTCACCCGGCAGGGCGCCCTGGGGGTGCTGAACCTGGAGGGCGTCCAGTGCCGCTACGACGACCCCAACCCCGCCCTCGATCGCATCGCTGCGGTGGGCAAGGAGGAGTTCGTGCCGCTGATGCAGGAGCTCTACAGCCAGCCGGTGCGGGAGGACCTGATCCGCAGACGCATCGCCGAAATCAAGGAGCGCGGTGGCATTGCGGCGGTGAGCGCCACGCCGGTGGCGGCACTGAAATTCGGCAAGGCGATCGCCGAGGCCGGCGCTGACCTCTTCTTCGTGCAGGCCACGGTGGTGAGCACCGAGCACATCGGCCCGGAAGGGCAGGAGAGCCTGAATCTCGAGACCCTCTGCCGCGACTTCGGCGTGCCGGTGATCATCGGCAACTGCGTCACCTATGACGTGGCGCTCAAGCTGATGCGGGCCGGCGCCGCCGGTGTGATGGTGGGCATCGGTCCCGGCGCCGCCTGCACCAGCCGGGGTGTGCTCGGCATCGGCATCCCCCAGGCCACCTCGGTGGCGGACTGCGCCTCCGCCCGCGACGACTACTTCGCCGAGAGCGGCCGCTACGTACCGATCGTGGCCGATGGAGGCATCGTCACCGGCGGGGACATCTGCAAATGCCTGGCCTGCGGCGCCGATGCCGTGATGATCGGCTCGCCGATCGCCCGCGCCGCCGAGGCTCCCGGGCGCGGCTTCCACTGGGGCATGGCCACCCCGAGCCCGGTGCTGCCCCGTGGCACCCGCATCAAGGTGGGCACCACCGGCAGTCTCGAGAAGATCCTGCGGGGTCCGGCTTCCCTCGACGACGGCACCCAGAACCTGCTGGGCTGCATCCGCACCTCGATGGGCACCCTGGGCGCCCGCACCCTCAAGGAGATGCAGCAGGTGGAAGTGGTGATCGCCCCTTCGCTGCTCACCGAAGGAAAGGTGTATCAGAAGGCCCAGCAACTGGGCATGGGCAAGTGAGACACGGGGGCTAACCTCAAGGAGTGGGGGCTACGGCTCGCACACTCCTCACACCCCCCGGCCCGGCGCGCCCGGGCTTTTTGTCTTCACTTCCGGCAGGCCCCCGCGGCGGGGCCCTCCGACCCTGTGCACGGGTACACCATCTGCATGCAAAGGCCTGCAACGGTGCAACACCAGCGCCTGTGCACCCTGAATTTGGTTGCTAGATTCCATCCAACACCTCTTCAGATTCAGAACGGATGTCCAGCGCCGCCGCCGTCACCGACGCCTCCTTTGAGCAAGACGTGCTCAAGAGTGATGTGCCCGTGCTGGTTGATTTCTGGGCCCCGTGGTGTGGCCCCTGCCGCATGGTGGCCCCGATCGTGGACGAGATCGCCAAGGAGTTTGAAGGCAAGATCAAGGTGTTCAAGCTCAACACCGACGAGAATCCCAACGTCGCCAGCCAGTTCGGCATCCGCAGCATCCCCACCCTGATGCTGTTCAAGGGCGGCCAGAAGGTGGACACGGTCGTGGGTGCGGTACCCAAGACCACCCTCTCGGGCACCATCTCCAAATATCTCTGAGCTCCTCTCCCGCCAACCCCATTCCCTCCGTGCAGGGCAAGAGCCCGCTGGAGGCCCTTGCTTCTGCTTTGCAGGGCCATCCCCAGCGTCGCTATATCCAGAAAGCGGTGATTTCGCTTCTGGAAATTGCCCGCAATGAGCAGGATTTTGATGAATGGCGCCTGGTGAGCGGTTGCCTGGCCGACATCAGCGAAGCACTGGAAGTGTTCCGGCCCCGCCGTGGCGTGCGCAAGATCACTGTTTTCGGATCGGCCCGCACCCAGCGCACCGACCCCTGCTACGGCCTGGCTGAGGAGGTCGCCCGACTGGCGGTGGAGGCAGGCTTCGAGGTGATGACCGGCGCCGGTGGTGGCGTCATGGAAGGAGCCAACAGCGGCGCAGGCTGTGAGCACAGCATCGGCCTGAATGTGGACCTGCCGTTCGAGCAACATCCCAACCCCTATGTGAGTGCCTGTGAGGGGCGGCTGCTCTACTTCCGCTATTTCTTCACCCGCAAGCTCTTCTTTCTGCGGGAAAGCGACGCCCTTGTGGTGATGCCCGGCGGTTTCGGCACGCTCGACGAGCTGTTCGAATGCCTCACGCTCATCCAGACCGGCCGCACCCCACCGATCCCGTTGGTGCTGCTGGCCCCCCCGGGGGACGACTTCTGGCCGGCCTGGCAACGCAACGTGAATCGGGAACTAGTGCAGAGGCAGTTGATTTCCGCCGAGGATGTGGCGCTGGTGGCGGAAGCTTCCTGCGCCTCGGAGGCGGTGGCGCGGATCAGCCGCTTCTATCGGGTGTTCCACAGCGCCCGCCTCTCGGACGAACGCATGGAACTGCTGCTCCATGCCCCGATCCCGCGCGAATGGCTGCCCGAATTCAATCGCCAGTTCGCCGATCTGGTGGAGGAGGGGTTGATCCAGCAGGGCGAAAGTTGCGACGACAACGGCATCCTGCGCCCCTGCCTGCGATTCCGCTTCGATCGCCGGCGGGTGGGAAGGCTTTATCAGTTCATCGACCACCTCAATGGCCTCGACCTGCCCGGCGTCAGCCTCGGCCATCCAGGCGAGCGGCTTTCGCCGCCGGTGGCCACGCCCTGAGCGGCACAATGGCGTTTGCTTTCCCGGCGACCGCCATCACCGCCCCGTCTGCCCCTCAAGGCGCCCCAGCCCTGAAGATCGGGCTGATCGATTACGGCATGGGCAATCTGCACTCGGTGCAGCGGGCCCTGGAGCGGCTCGGCGCCGAGGTGGTGGCGGTCCATGGCGAGGCGGATCTCGCCGGCTGCAGCGGCCTGGTGCTGCCCGGGGTGGGCGCCTTCGATCCGGCGATGGCGCGTTTGCGGGCCTCGGGTCTGGTGCCGGTTCTGGAGCACTGGTGCGCCTCGGGCCGGCCGCTGCTGGGGATCTGTCTGGGGTTGCAGCTGCTGTTCGAGGCCAGCGACGAAGGCAGTGGGGCCGGGCTCGGGTTGCTGCAGGGCAGGGTGCGGGCACTGCCGAAGCACCCCGGCCACCCGATCCCCCACATGGGCTGGGCGCCCCTGATCGAGGCCCACCCCAGCCCGCTGCTGCCCGCCGGCAGCCCGGAAAGCTGGGTGTATTTCGTGCATTCCTATGCGGCGGAACCCAGCGATCCAGGAGCCAGCACCGCCCTGGTGGACTATGCCGGCACCGCGGTGACCGCTGCCGTGTGGCAGGGAGCGATCGCGGCCTGCCAGTTCCATCCGGAAAAATCAGGACCGGTGGGGGAGGCGATGCTCGGGCGCTGGCTGGCCTGGGTGGCCGGAGCCGGGACCCGGCCGTGAGCCTGCGGCTGAGCGGCGGCCGCAAGCTGCAGAGCCCGCCAGGGGAGACGGCACGGCCCACACCGGCGCGGGTGCGGCTGGCGGTGATGAACATGCTCGCGGCGGATCTCCCCGGCTGCCGCTGGCTGGATCTCTGCTGCGGCAGCGGCGCCATGGGCTGCGAAGCCCTGCTGCGCGGAGCCGCCGAGGTGATGGCGATCGACCGTCACCGCCAGGTGAGCGAGGTGGCCCGGGCCAATCTGGAGATCGTGGCGGCAGGAACCCGCGGCGGCGGCGACACAGAACCAGGCCCGCGGGTACGGGTGCACTGCGGGGAGGTGGTGAAGCTGCTGCACCAGATGGGCAGCGAAGGCAGCGGCCAGGCTCCCCGGTTTGACCTGATCTATGCCGATCCCCCCTATGCCGCCGGCCTCTACGGAGCAATCGCCCGGGAGGTGGAGGCCGGCGGCTGGCTGCGGCAGGGGGGAACGATGGTGTGGGAATGCGCAACCGATGCAGTACCTCAGCTGCCTGAGGGCTGGCAGCTGCGGCTTCAGCGTCGGTATGGCGGCACCTCGGTGCTGCTGCTCAATCCGTTGGATCCCGTGGATCCCGCCTGAGATCAGCCGCCGAGGGCGCTGCCGCGGCGGTACTGGTTCCAGGCAGCCACGAACAGGCCCACCAGCGTGACGGGGATCAGACCGAGCACGATGCCGCAGAGCAGGGGTTCGATCATGGGTTGGGTGGGGCGTTTTCCGGTGCACAATTCTTCCATGACCAGGGCCTCCTCCGCGACCTCTTGCCACCGACCGTGACCGGCCTTCCCCCCACCACGACCGAACCCGCGCCCAGCCAGGGCCGCCGCAGCCTGATCGCGGCCCTGCTCTCCCTGGCGGCCGTGGCCTCGATCCTGCTGGTGCTGATCGTGCTGCCCGCCGCCACCAGCGATCCCTACACCCGCGCCACCCTGCAACTCAGCGGCTCGGTGGGAGAAGGGGGCAAGCTGTTTCGGCTCAATTGCGCCGGCTGCCATGGCCCGGCCGCCCAGGGGCTGGTGGGGCCGAACCTCCACGGCGTGAACCGTCGCAAGAACGACCGCCAGCTGATCCAGCAGGTGGTGAGCGGCCGCACCCCGCCGATGCCCCGCTTCCAGCCCGATCCCCAGGCAATGGCCGACCTGCTGGCCTTCCTGCACAGCCTGCCGGCATGAATCTGCAGGTGGTGCTGGTGGAACCGGCCGGCCCCCTCAACGTGGGCAGCGTGGCCCGGTTGTGCGCCAACTTCGGGATCGAGGGATTACGGCTGGTGGCCCCCCGCTGCGACCCGCTCGGGGAAGAGGCCCGCCGCATGGCGGTGCATGGCCTGCCGTTGCTGGAGCGGGCGATCGTGTTTCCGAGCCTGAACGCCGCCCTGGCGGACTGCCGCCGCGTGGTGGCCACCAGCGGCCGGCAGGAGGGGGAACCCCTGCCGTTGTGCGGACCGCAGCAGGCCCTGGGCTGGTTGCTGGAGGGGGAGGACAACGACGCGCCGGCGGCGATCGTGTTCGGCCGGGAGGACCGGGGCCTGGGCAACGACGAACTGCTGCAGGCCGGCCGGTTGCTGCAGATCGCCACCGGGCCTGCCTATGCCTCCCTGAATCTCTCCCACGCCGTGGCGGTGGTGCTGCACGAACTGCAGGGCCTGCGCAGCTTGCCGCCGCCGCTGGCGGCGACCGCGACGCCCAGGCCAGCTGCCGAACCCTGCCCCCGCGGTGCTCTGGAGGGAGCCCTGGCCGATGCGGAGGACCTGCTGCTGGAGGTGGGGTTCCTTTATCCCCATACCGCCCACGCCCGGATGGCGAAGCTGCGGGCCCTGCTGCAGCGGGCCGAGGTGAGCAGCGCCGAAGTAGCCCTGTTGCGAGGCATGGTGTGCCAGTTGCGCTGGGCCAGCCGCCGTGCAGCTCCTCCGCTGCAGGACCACTAGCGTCGGTGCTCTGTCAGCTCTGCCAGCCGTGAGTTCCGGCCGCCCGCCCCGTTCCCGCAGCAATCCCTGGACCCGGCCTGCCCTGCTGGTGCTGCGTCTGATCGTGATGGGGGTGGGCCTGGGGGTGCTTGTGGGCACGGGCCTGAAGCTGCTGGCGCCGCGCCTGGCCCAGGGGGCGATCGGCAAACCCCAGGTGGATGCAGGCCCCCGCATGGCAGCGGGGGGGGGCATGGCCCTGGGCCGCTTCGATCCACGCCGCGAACTCACGGAGCTGAGCCAGGAATGGAGCCGGCTGGCGGCGGCCCAGAAGGGCCTCACCGCCTCGGGCTACCTGGTGGTGCTCGATGACGGCCGCTATGCCCAGTTCCAGCCCGACCTACCCCAGCCGGCCGCCAGCTCGATCAAGACGCCGATCCTGCTGGCCGGCCTCGAAGACCTCGATCACGGCAAGCTGCGCTGGAACGAACCGCTGCCGCTCACCAAGGAGCTGGTGGCGGAAGGGGCCGGCTGGATGGCCAGCAAACCGGTGGGCACCCGCTTCCCGTTCTTCGAGGCGGCCACGGAGATGATCCGGGTCAGCGACAACAGCGCCACCAACCTGCTGATCCAGCGGCTGGGCGGCAAGGATGTGCTCAATGGGCGTTTTCAGGCGCTGGGGCTGCCGGCCACGGTGGTCAACAACTGGCTGCCCGACCTCAAGGGCACCAACACCACCAGCGCCCGCGACCTCGCCCGAACAATCGCGATCGTGGACACCGGCGAGAAGCTCAGCCCCCGGGGCAGAGACCTGTTCCGCCAGATTCTCTCGAGTTCGACCACCAACACCATGATCCCGGCAGGGGTGCTGAAGGGGGTGGCCGGCAAGGAGTCGGCCGAACCCGATGACGACCTGATGCCTTACGGCATCACCGTCTACAACAAGACCGGCGACATCGGCATCGCCTACGCGGATGCGGCCCTGATTCAGCTGCCCAGCGGCCAGCGGGCGGTGATGGCCTTCATGGTGAAGGGCCCCTTCAACGATGCCCGCTCCAGCGAGCTGATCCGCGGCATGGCCGCCGCCTCGGCCCGCAGCCTGGTGGGACGCAAATGACCAGACTCCTGCTGCTGCCCCTGCTGCTGCTGCCACTGCTGCCGCTGCGGGGCCTGGCCCAGCCGCCGGTGTCGGTGCTGCGCCGCCAGATCGTCGCGCCGCTGCCCGGCGGGCTGGATGCGGTGCCGATGCTGAACGACAACAACCCGGAGCTGATCCGCGAGCCCGGAATCCTGCTCTCCACCTTCCCGGGCACGGGCCGCGGGGTGCCGGCGGCCCATCTGAATCTGCCCCTCAGCGGCAGGTTCGACCTGTTCAGCCACCACGTTTATGCCGGGCGGCCGGAAACCCTCGATTCCACCGTGTGGCTGGCGGTGGTGGCGGCGCCCCGGGGCAACCGGCCGGTGCAGCTGAAGCTGCGCAACGGCTCCACGGCCCTTTCGCAGGCGGTGACACCGGGCCAGGCGGCGGCGCCATTCCTGCCCCTGCCGCCGCTGCTGCGCCAGCAGGGAGGAGCGATGGTGTGGTCGGGACCCGGCAGCCGGGTGGCCACCGAACTGCTGCGGCGCGAAAGCAGCCCGGAGCTGGGGCGGGCCTGGAGCCTGGCGCCGGGGCAGCTCACCCCCCTGGTGGAACTTCCCCTGCCGGTGCGGGGTCTGGATCCGCTGCTCAACGGCCGCAACCTGCAGATGCGGCTGGAAAGCGATGGCCCGGTGGACATGGCGGTGCTCACTGCCATGGGCAGCAACGATCGCCCGCCGGCGGCTGGGGTGTGGCGCGAGCTGCTCAACGGCGCTCTCAGCCCGCGGGAACATACCCCTACCCCCCGGGGCAGCAGCGGTCCGATCGTGTACTCCCGGGTGAGCGGAGTGCAGCGGGGCAGCACCTGGCGGGCGCGGATCACCGATCCGCAAGCCACCAGCCTCTCGGTAAGCCGGGCGCCGATTTCCTGGCCGATCAGTTCGCTGGAACGGGGCAGCCTGGGCTCAGGGCAGGTGCAATCGGCGGAGCTGAGCAGCTCCTACCCCGGCACCGCCTGGGCCGCCCACGGCAATTACGGCGTGGAGTATGTGATCAGCCTGCCGCTGCGCAACGACACCGCCGCCCCGGTGCAGCTGCAGCTGGCGCTGGAATCACCGCTCAAGCACGACCAGCCCCTGGGGGGACTGCGCTTCCTGGCGATTCCGGGCCAGGCGGTGATGTTCCGCGGCAGTGTGGAGGTGGAGGGGCTGGATGGGCCGGACGGCAGGGCGCTAGGGCGCCAGAACTTTCACCTGGTGCTGCGCTCCGGCCAGCAGGGGGAAGCGATGGGGCGGGTGAGCCTGGCGCCGGGCCAGAGCCGGCAGCTGCAGGTGCGGCTGATCTACCCGGCAGACGCCACCCCGCCCCAGGTGCTGAGCCTGCTGCCGGTGGTGGCTGGCGAGGCTGTGAAACAATCCGGGGCACCGCCAGCTCCCCTCCCGTGACGGCCATCAAGAAGCGCAGGGTCTTCCCTTTCACCGCCATCGTGGGGCAGGAGGAGATGAAGCTCGCCCTGCTGCTCAATGTGATCGATCCGCGCATCGGCGGCGTGATGATCATGGGCGACCGTGGCACGGGCAAGAGCACCACGATCCGGGCCCTGGCCGATCTGCTGCCAGAGATCGACGTGGTGGCAGGCGACCCCTACAACAGTTCTCCGAGCGATCCGGATCTGCAGAGCAGCGAGGTGCGCGCCCGGGCCGACCAAGGCGAGAATCTGCCGGTGGAGCAGCGCCAGGTGCCGATGGTGGACCTGCCCCTGGGCGCCACCGAAGACCGCCTCTGCGGCACGATCGACATCGAGAAGGCGCTCAGCGAAGGTGTGCGGGCGTTTGAGCCGGGCCTGCTGGCCAAGGCCAACCGCGGCCTGCTGTACGTGGATGAGGTGAACCTGCTCGACGACCACCTGGTGGATGTGCTGCTCGATTCGGCCGCTTCGGGTTGGAACACGGTGGAGCGCGAAGGGGTGAGCGTGCGCCACCCGGCGCGGTTTGTGCTGATCGGCTCCGGCAACCCCGAGGAGGGCGAGCTGCGGCCCCAGCTGCTCGATCGCTTCGGCATGAGCGTGGAGGTGCGCACCGTGCGCGATCCGGAGCTGCGGGTGCAGGTGGTGGACCAGCGCACCAGCTTCGATACCGACCCCGAAGGCTTCAACGACTCCGTGCAGGCCACCCAGGATGGGCTGCAGGCCCGGGTGGTGGAGGCGCAGCAGCGCCTGCCCCAGGTGACGATCGACGACGACCTGCGCATCCGCATCTCGGCGGTATGCGGAGAGCTGGATGTGGATGGCCTGCGCGGCGACATCGTGACCAACCGGGCGGCCCGGGCCCTGGCCGCCTTCGAGGGCCGCACCGAAGTGGGCGACGACGACGTGGCGCGGGTGGTGGCCTGCTGCCTGCGCCACCGGCTGCGCAAGGATCCGTTGGAGCAGATCGATTCCGGCGATCGGGTGGTGAAGGTGTTCTGCAAGGTGTTCGAACGGGCCCTGCCGACCGATCGCCGCGAATTCGAACTGGCGCTGGCGGGCTGAGCGGCCCGCCAGCCCGCGGCTGGCACCGTGTCGCGGGGCACCTGCGGGTAGCTGCCCAGGGCACCACGGCAGTCCAGGGCGCCGACCAGCCTCAATATCGGTCCGTGACCGACCGATGCCTGCCAGCGAAGCCCCCGACCCCGTTGCCGAGCACGCCCCCCTGCCGGTGACCCTGCGCCTTGAACTGGAGGCCGCTGGCCTCCTCAACTCCTCGTCGTGCTCTCGATTCCCTGCTCCTTGCTGCCTGGGCTCCGGTGAGCCCCACGGCCCCCTCTCCTGGCGGGAGCTGCTCGGCGAACGCTGAGGGATCACCACGGACCATCAGCGAAGGATCGGCAGCGGCTGTGGTTCCGGCCGGCAGCTCCCTGAAGCTGCCACGATGGATTCGCTCGTCGGGGGTTACGTCGTCTGTTGTCCCTCCCACCGGCGCTCTATGGGCTGCTGCTCGCCGCAGCGGTGGGGATCGGCCTGCCGGGAGGCGCCCTGGTGGTGGGAGCGGGCGTGCTGTTCGGCCCGTGGCTCGGCCTGCTGACGGTGCTGGCGGCACAAACCCTGGGGTTAATCCTGAACTGGCACCTGTGTCGAGGCGTGCTGCGTCCGCGGATCGAGCGCTGGCTGGCACGGCAGCGGCGTGGCAGACGCCTGAAACGACTGCTGCAGACGCCGGCGAGTCTGAAGTTGATGTTGCTGCTGCGCCTGAGCCTGATTCCGATGAATCTGGTCAATGCCAGCTGTGCCCTTTCGCCTACGCCTTGGAGGGCCTATGCCCTTGGCTGCCTGGGGCTGGTGCCACGCTTTGCCGTGATGGTGCTGGCCGGAGAGGTGGGGGCGGAAGCCAGCCGCGGCACCCTGAGCCCGCTGGCCATCGCAGGCCGGGCCCTGGCCCTGAGCGCCTCAGCCGCCGTCCTGCTGATCGTGGGCCGAAGCCTGCGGCCTCGCGATTCGCAAACAGACTGAACTCTGCCCACCCATGCCCGACAAGCCGCCGCCGACAGGCGATTCAACCCTGCGCTTTTTGCCGACGAGTCGTGGCTTCATACGCCGCAGCCGCCTGGTGAATGCTCTGCTGAGCAGCTGGCCGATCGTGACCGGCACCGGCTCATGGCTTGAAGCGCACCTGGTGGCACGGCTGGGGATGGGGGGGGCCGGTGCCGAACGTGTGCGGTTGTGGGGTCAACGAGCGGGAGGTGTGGGATCTGGTGAAACAGCAACGCCAGCTGGGGAAGGAGCCCTTGGTGATGTTGACCGACTCGATCGCTGCGGATCAGGGCCGCAAGCTGATGCGCCGCCTGATGCAGGGCAGGAAAAACCAGCAGATTCTGCTGCTGGTGGAAGACGACCATTGGCTCTCAGCTGAAGCGCTGGCCGAATGCAGGGCTCAGGCCATCGTGCATGTGGAGAGTTTCGGCAGCGGCACCCTGATCCGGGCGCTGCAGGCGCTGCGGCGGGGGGGGAACTATCTGGACCCACGACTTCAGAAACGACTGCAGAAGGCCGCCATCACCCTCACGGGCCGCGAACAGCAGATGCTGGAGGGGCTTTCTCGCAGCCTCACCAACAAGGCGATCGCCAAGGAAACCGGCATCGCCGCCACCACGGTGCGGGACTACCTGAGCCAAGTCAGCCGCAAGCTGGGGGCCAGCAACCGCACCGATGCCCTGGCACGTGCCGCGGCCCTCGGCCTGGTCCGCAAACGGGGAGACCGTCGCCCAGCATGACCTCACTCAAGTGAACCCCTCGAAAGACACGACATTTGTAGGGATGCGTTCGGAAGCTGAGTAAAGGAAGATCACATCATCTCTCTGACCCATCCCTCCCCCGGAGGGAACGAACCATATGGCCACCGCCAGCAGCATCCAGGTTGTCAACGACGCCAACGGCACCGCCTACG
>JBBASR010000046.1:0-19682 GCA_040399125.1 Cyanobium sp.
CCTCCAGTTGGTCGCGGAGCAGGCGGGTGTTGGGGGTGTGGCCGATGGCATAGAACAGGCCCCGGACCGGCAGGGTCTCGAGGGTCCCCGGGTTGTTGATTTCCTGGAGCTGGATCCCGGTAAGCCAGTCCTCACCGGTGGCATCCGCCACCTGACGGTTCCAGTGCACAGTGATCGAGGGATTGGCCAGCACCCGATCGGCCATGGCGCCACTGGCCCGCAGGCTGGATCCACGCACGATCAGGTGCACGTGGCTGCCGTACTTGGTGAGGTACACCGCCTCCTCGCAGGCGGAGTCACCACCGCCCACCACCGCCAGCTCGGCATCGCGGAACTGGGGGGTGGCCCCATCACAGATGGCGCAGGCGCTGATGCCGCTACTCCAGAAGCGATCTTCCGAGGGCAGGCCCAGGCGGTTGGCACTGGCACCGGTAGCCACGATCAGAGCATGGGTTCGTAGCACTCGCCCGTCGGCGCGGATGCGGAACGGGCGTTCGCTGAGGTCGATCTCCTCGGCATCCGCTTCCACCAGGCGGGTCCCCCAGCGCAGGGCCTGGGCCCGGCAGCGGTCCATCAGCTCGGGCCCCAGGATTCCATCGGGAAAGCCGGGAAAATTTTCCACGTGGGTGGTGGTCATCAGCTGGCCGCCTGGAATCCCACCGTCCTGAAAGCCGGTGATCAGAAGGGGGCTGAGGTTTGCCCTGGCGGCGTAGATGGCGGCGGTGTAGCCGGCCGGCCCGGAACCGACGATCACCAGGTTTTCCACCGGGGAGTCGGCCTGAACGTCAGGAGACTGGCTGGAGGAACCCTCAACCATGGCTTAAGCGGATCGACTATGACTTAACACTAGGGGATCAACGCGCAAGCCGTGGCGGAAGGGGAGTCGGGGGAGTTGTCGGATCTTTCGATTTGCTTTAGATTTCCAGGAGTCCGTCGGTTTCGCTGTTCCGTTCGTCTCGCGGGTCGTACCGCAGGCCCTTCGGAACCATCAGAACATTGGCCTCAAGCACCTCGTGGTTGTCCTCAAGGCACAGCAGCCATTCGCGGAATTCCTCCGTCAGGGCGTAGCTGTCCTCGTACAGCTCCCGGCTGTCCAGGGAGGCTCTCCTCGCCAATGCCCAGCAGACAGCCACCGTCAGACGGCGATGGACGTTTGCGTTCATGGAGGTGTTCAGGGGTGCTTCCTCGGGTCGATAGGGATGATTGTCCATGAGCGCTCTCGCCGCGTTCTTCTAGATGGGCCCCACGCTGCCTGTTGACAGGGCAAGTCACCGTATCGCTTGACACAACGTCGCAAATAAGGGCCGAGGGGGCCCGTAGGGGGGTGTTTTCTGTGATTTTCGCGGGAGATTCAGGTCCTTCGGTTTAAGAAATCCGGGAGTCGGGGGCCTTCCATGGCGATCATTCTGCCGGCGGCGTCCGTGAGGGCCTGGAGTGGCGGGCCGCTTGCACCGTCACCGGCGCCGGCGGGGGGCTGCTGGGAGGCAGGCCGTGGCTGGATCCGGTAGGGCTCGCTCAGCGACCAGGTTCGGGCATGGCCGATCAGCAGGGGGTCGGCTGGGGCATACACATACGAGGCCTGGCGGGGGATCGGCTCCAGGCCGCTTCGCGCTTCATCCATCCGCACGGCCCGGGTGATCGCCTGCACGAAGCGACTGCGGGTCACCACGGTGGTCAGGTAAGCCACCACCCGCAGCCGCGGGGCATCGAAGCCCTCGGCACACATGTCGATGCTCACCAGCCAGTCGGCGTCGCCAGCCTGGAAGGAGGTCAGTCGGGCATTGGCTTCAGGATCCTGGGAATGCACCAGATGGATGCGATCGCCCTGTTCCTCCAGCAGGGCGCCGAGCCGCCGGGCGTGGTTGATGTCGCGGGCGATCACCAGGCCCCCGGCACCGGGATGGTCAAGGCGCACCTGCTCAAGCCGCTGACGGGCCTGTAGCAGCAGCCGCAGGGCAATGCCGCCGCCGTCCCCCAGACGGATCGCTCGCCGCAGATTCCTGGCCCGCCAGCTTTCGCGGTGTTCCGCCGACAGCGGGGAGTTCTCCCGTTCGCTGTTCAGCTCTTCGTAGCCATGCTCCACCCAGCCATCCTGGAAACGGAATTCCAGCGGGCGGACATCTCCGGCCAGGATCAATCGGCGCGGTTCGACGCACAGGTCCGGCACAATCCGCTCGGCGATTTCGCCGTTCTCCTCGATCCGGATCCGCCTGGCGGCGCAAAAGGCCAGGTTGTCCGCCCGGAAAGGGGTGCCGGAGAGCCCCAGCCGCAGGCTCGCCCCGGCGGTGAGGGTGGTGAAGGCATGGCCCCAGGCGCTGGCCTCGGGTTCCTCAGGGTCCAGTCCCAGGTGGTGGACCTCGTCGGCGATGGCCAGCCAGGGTCCATGCCCCAGGTCATGGCCTAGCTCCAGTTCCAGCCGCTGGCGATGCCGCGCCGCCGATTGGTAGCTGAGCAGCAGCCCTTCGCCTTCCCAATCGCTCCGCTTCGGATCCCATTCCTCCAGCGCCAGCCCCAGCCGCCCGGCGGCAGTCAGCCACTGGCGGGCAATCGAGCTGCGATGGCAGAAGACCACGAATCGGTGCAGTCGACCCTCCCGATGGAGCCGCTGGAAGCTCAGCAGGGCGCCCAGGGTCTTGCCGGCGCCCGGACCGGCATGGATCAGCACATCGTGGCCGGAGAGACTGGGTTGCCCCAGCCGTGCCCGCAGCAGCTGGATCAGCTTCGACTGCCATTCCCGCGGTTGGATCCTGGCTCCTGCCTCCGTTCCTGTCGGCTGGCTACGGCGCTGGGGTTGGGCGAGATCGAAGGAGGGGGTGGGCATCGGCCGATTCTGTCCCGGTCGGCGGTCGGCGGTCGGCGGTCGGCGGGCTCGCGGTCTGGCGGGTTGGAAGGTGAGGCCTGAGATTTAGGTATTCCTGCCCATAGGTTTCGGCTCCAGCGTCCCTAACTTCCGACCAACCCCCTCGGGACCTCAGGCCCCTGTCGCCGTGGCAACACCGCCCCCTTCGAGCCACGATTCCCGCACCCATCTCGAGCAGTGCTGGGAGCTGGAGTGCGACATCGATCCGATGATCCTGCGGTTGCGGCTGTTGCGGCACCAGGGAGCACTGCCCCAGGCGCTGTGCCTGGAGCAGGAGCTGCTTCCCCTGTTCTGAACTTCAGCGCTGAGGATCAGCTCTGAAGTTCAGCCCAGGGCCTCGGCGTGGTTGACGAGCAAGTGTTCCACCTCGTTGAGATCCTGGGCGGCGCAGACACGGGCCAGCTCGAAGTTGCCCTCGGCATCGTCCAGCATCCGCTGGGCCACCCGGTCGAGCAGTTCCTCTTTCTGCTCATGCACGAATGCCAGGATCTCTTCTTCGATCAGATAACGAATCCCTTTGCCCCGTAGGGGGTTGCGGGTGGCTTCGGCCAGGGTTCCCTGCACCAGCTCCTTGATGAACAGGCGCTGCACTTCGCTGCTGCGTAGAAAACTTTCCATGGCGTTGATCGTGCCGTCCACCACGGTGCGCTCGACCTCGGCCGGTTCCTCGTTCAGCTTGAATTCCCAGTCAAGATGGCGGCGTTGCCAGCCCTGTTGATGCAGGTTCGGCATCACGGTCTGGCAGAAGCTGTCCACCGAAATCTCATAAACGCGCTCTGCCAGGCGTTCGCACCACTCGGTTCCGTGGGACACCAGGTTGCGTTCCACGTCGTCTCGGTCCACGGCATGGCCACCATGGTGGCTGTGACAGATGCCATCGGGACATTCCAGGGCCGAAAGTGCCATCGGGGGCGGAAATCACGGGAAGTCCAAGCCCTAGCCAGCAGCCATGCCTGCTCCCGGCCTCTTTAGGAAATCTCCGCAATAGGTTCCTGTGAGCTGTGGATTCGTCCCCATTGCGGCCCCTGCTGATGGGGGAGTCCGCACATTGGAGCGGGCTTCCCTTGTCGCCACTCAGCGCTGCCATTAACCAGGAGAAGTCAGGTTGGAGTTGGACCGTTGTGGTGAAACTTCTGGTTCCTCGGGAGTGTTCTCCCGGTGAACGTCGGGTGGCGGCCACCCCGGAGACCGTGAGAAGACTGATCGGCAAGGGCGCCAGCCTCCAGGTGGAGACGGGAGCCGGAGCGGCAGCGGGGTTCCACGATGATTCCTTTGCCGAAGTGGGTGCCGAGCTCCTGGCCGGTCCGGAGCTGCGCTGGTCGGAGGCCGATGGGGTGTTGTGCGTCAACCCCCCGCCCGCTGAGGCCCTGGAGCGGCTGCAGCCTGGATCGCTGCTGGTGGGACTGCTTTCCCCCTATGGCGCCACCGAGCTGGCCCAGGCCCTGAATCAGAGGCAGGCCTCTGCCATCGCGCTGGAGCTGTTGCCGAGGATCAGTCGCGCCCAGTCGATGGACGTGCTTTCCTCCCAGGCCAACATCGCCGGCTACAAGGCGGTGCTGCTGGCGGCGGCCGCGCTGGACCGCTACGTGCCGATGCTGATGACCGCGGCCGGCACCATTCAGCCCGCCCGGGTGCTGATCCTCGGGGCCGGCGTGGCCGGCCTGCAGGCGCTGGCCACCGCCCGCCGCCTCGGCGGGGTGGTGTACGTCTCGGATGTGCGGCCCGCAGCCAAGGAGCAGGTGGAGTCGCTGGGCGGACGCTTTCTGGATCCTCCTGAACTGGAGGACCGACCGGCCGAGGTGGGGGGCTACGCCCGCCAGGCCTCTGAGGCCTTCCTGGAGGCCCAGCGCCGCCAGCTGGCCGAACAGCTGGCCCTGGCGGACATGGTCATCTGCACCGCCCAGGTGCCAGGCCGGGCGGCACCGCGTCTGATCAGCGAGGACATGCTCGATGGCATGCGTCCCGGATCGGTGGTGGTGGACCTGGCCGTGGCCCAGGGAGGCAACTGCTTCGGCACCGTGGCGGGCCGCACGATCGAGCGCCGGGGGGTTCAGCTGATCGGTGCCGACTCCCTGCCCAGCAGCGTGCCCCACCACGCCAGTGCCCTCTATGCCCGCAACCTCGCCTCGCTGATCGAGCACGTGCTCGATGACGAAGGCTTCCGGCTCGATCCCGACGACCCGATTCTCGACGGCTGTCTACTGACCCATGCCGGGGTCTGCCGGCGTGAAGACATCGTCCATGGCCACGTTCTTCAAGGAGTCCACTGACATGAGCGCACTCACGCAGTCCCTCTGGGTGCTGCTGCTCGGCAGCCTGCTCGGCTTCGAGCTGATCGGCAAGGTGCCCCCCACCCTGCATACCCCGCTGATGTCGGGAGCCAATGCGATCAGCGGCATCACCGTGCTCGCCTCGCTGACCCTGCTCCAGCAGGCCTCTGGCCATCCGGCCATGCTGCTGATCGGCGCCTCTTCCCTTGCCTTTGCCCTATTCAACGTGGTGGGGGGCTTCCTGGTCACCGACCGCATGCTCGCCATGTTCCGTCGTCGGGAGAACGGTTGATGTCCCTTGCCTTCTGCTTTCTGGCGCTGCCGCCCGGGCCGCTCCTGACGCTTCCGGCCTTCTCCCGGGACCTGCTCACCGCCAGCCTGGATCTGGGGGCGGTGTTGCTGCTCGCCCTCGGCATCAAGGGCCTCTCGAAGATCCGTTCCGCCCGCGCTGCCAACGGCCTGGCCGCCCTGGCCATGGCTCTGGCCGTTGTGGGGCTGTTGATTCAGCTGCGGCCCGAGCCGGCGGTCTGGTGGTGGATTGCCATCGGCACCGTCCTCGGCAGTGTGGCCGGAGTGATCACGGCCCAGCGGGTGCCGATGACCGCCATGCCGGAAACGGTGGCCCTGTTCAACGGCTGCGGCGGCATGGCTTCCCTGCTGGTGGCGCTCGGGGTGGCCCTGTTCCGCCCAGCCGAGACCGATCTGGTGGGTCTGATCTCAATCGCCATCTCGGTGTTCGTCGGTGCGATCACCTTCACCGGTTCGATCGTGGCCATGGCCAAGCTGCAGGGGTGGCTCGACACGCCCGCCTGGACCCAGAGCTCCCTGCGCCATGGGGTGAATCTGGCCCTGGCGGTGCTTGCCCTTGTGGCTGCGGTGCTCCTGCCCTCCGATCCGGCCGGCCTGCCGTTGTGGCTGCTCGTGCTGAGTTCGAGTCTGCT
The DNA here is from genome assembly GCA_040399125.1 of Cyanobium sp. Taxonomy (GTDB): domain Bacteria; phylum Cyanobacteriota; class Cyanobacteriia; order PCC-6307; family Cyanobiaceae; genus Cyanobium. Next base: position 6,072 of record JBBASR010000046.1, read on the forward strand.
CGGCATCGGGGTGACCCTGCCGATCGGAGGGGCCGATATGCCCGTGGTCATCTCCCTGTTGAACTCGTATTCCGGGGTGGCTGCTGCCGCTGCCGGCTTCGTGGTGGGCAGCCAGCTGCTGATCGTGGCCGGCGCCATGGTGGGGGCGGCTGGCCTGATCCTCACCCAGGTGATGTGCACCGCCATGAACCGCTCCCTGCTTTCGGTGCTGTTCGGTGGTGCCCTGGGCGCAGCGGCGGCCGTCGGGGGTGGCGGCAGCGAAGCGGGGTACACCAGGATCACCAGCTGCTCGTCTGAGGAATGCGCCATGGCGCTGGAGCAGGCGGAACGCGTGGTGTTCGTGCCTGGTTATGGGCTGGCGGTGGCCCAGGCCCAGCACGCCCTCAGGGAGCTGGCCAAGCTGCTCGAGAGCCATGGGGTGGAGGTGAGCTACGCCATCCATCCCGTGGCAGGGCGGATGCCAGGCCACATGAACGTGCTGCTGGCGGAGGCCGATGTGCCCTACGAGCAGCTGGTGGAGATGGACACCATCAACCCCGAGTTCCCCCGCACCGATGTGGTGATCGTGCTCGGCGCCAACGACGTGGTGAATCCCCAGGCCAAGAATGACCCCGCCAGCCCGCTGTACGGCATGCCGGTGCTTGAGGTGGATCAGGCCCGCCAGGTGTTCGTGGTGAAGCGCAGCCTCGGGGCGGGCTATGCCGGCATCGCCAACGCTTTGTTCGAGTTGCCGCAGACGGCGATGGTGTTCGGGGATGCCAAGGCAGTGCTGCAGCAGCTCTGTTCGGAGCTGCGCAGCCAGGGTATCGGCCGCAAGGCCGCGGCAGCCGCTTGATCGACAGGGCGGAATCGCCCAACCTTGGGCCTTTCCGCCTGCGTTGCCTTGGTTCTCGAGAGGCTTGGGTTCCCCCCGTTCCGGCCACGCGCTCCCTGGATCACCGGGGATCTTCAGACCCTGCGCGACACCCTCAGGCCCCTCCGTTCGCCGCCGGATTCCGGCCTGCCCATCCCGATTGACGTCGGCCGCGGCGACCGGTTGTTGGCCCTCTGGGACCAGCCCCCTGCTGCCGAATTCCTGGCAGTGGTGGTTCTGCTCCACGGACTTGGGGGCTCCAGTGGCGGGGTTGGGCTGCGTCGGTTGGGGCGGGTGCTGCAGCAGGCGGGATTCGCGGTTCTGCGCCTCAACCTGCGCGGAGCCGGCCAGGGCCGCCCCCTGGCCCACGGCACCTATGCCGCATGCTGCAATGCCGATCTGGCGCCGGTGCTGCAGCAGGCCCGGCAGCTTGCCCAGGGGAAGCCGCTGTTAGGCATGGGCTTTTCCCTTGGGGGAACGATCCTGCTCAACGGGCAGCTGGAACCCGCGTTCCCCAGGCTTGATGGTCTGGTCTGCATCAGCAGCCCCCTGGATCTGCAGGCCTGCTCGCGCCAGATCGAGCGGCCCCGCAACCGGGTGTACGAGGGTTGGTTGCTGAAGCGGCTGCTGGATCAGACTCTGGAGCCAGGGCTGGATCGGTGGGTGCGCACGATCCGGGATTTCGATGCGGCGATCACCGCACCGCGTTGGGGCTATGGCTCCGTGCAGGAGTACTACGCCAAGGCCAGTCCCCTGCCGCTGTTGCTGTCGGCAGGCGCTGCGGACTCCCCAGGGGGGCCTCGATTGCCGCCCAGCCTGATCGTTCATGCCCTGGATGATCCCTGGGTGCCGGTGGCGGGTGCCCAGAGGCTGGCCCGGGCTGAGGTGCCTGGTCTGGAGGTGCTGCTCACCCCCCGAGGCGGCCACAACGGTTTCCACGCGGTGGGAGATCACTCGGGCGGGATCGAGGGCAGCTGGGGCGATCGGCTCACGGCGCGATGGTTTCGTTGCCTGGTGGGGGCGGCATGAACGGCTGATGCCGCAGGATCCAGCCTGTGATCGGCTGGCCGCCGATCACGTGCTCCTGCAGGATCTGCTCGATCCGCTCCGCGGTCACCCCGCCGTAGATGATCCCCTCCGGCCAGATCAGCAGCACCGGGCCATCGGCGCAGATGCGCAGGCAATCGGCCTTGGTGCGCAGCACGATGCCCTCCGGACGTTGGGGATCCTCCAGGCCCAGATCGCGCACCAGTTGTTTGAGGCGGTTCCAGCTGGCGATCCCGATCGCTGGATCGGAGCTGCAGAGAGCCTTGGCCGGTGTGGCACAGAGCAGCAGATGGTGGCTGATCCGCAGCATTCAGTTCCCCATGCCGGCGATGGCCTGGCGGAGTCGTTGCTCCAGTTCCTTGCTCGCCGCCGGGTGTCCCTGCACCTCAATGGCCCCGGTTTCTGGCCAGACATTGATGTGTTCGCCGTTGTCGGTACTGAAGGTGTGAAAGGCACCTTCATCGATCCAGTGGCCGTTGATGTGCAGCAGGCTGACGATGGCCTTGAGGTCCTCGAGCGATCCTTTGAACTCCATGGCTTCTGAAGGGGGGGTGGGTGGAACCTCAGGCTCCGAGGGCGGCCGGGGTGGTGGCGTGCATCGCCGCTGTCGCTTCCACCACAGCCTGGCGGGCCCAGGCATCCACCGCCAGCACATCGGCCAGGGATGGGGTTTCCATCCGATCGATGCGGTGCCGGTCGCAGACCCGTTCGATCAGCCGGGGAATCTCGAGGAAGTGAATCTTCTCCTCAAGGAACAGGGCCACGGCCTGTTCGTTGGCGGCGTTCATCACCGCCGGCATCGTGCCTCCGGCCCGGCCGGCCGCATAGGCCAGCTGCATGCAGGGGTACCTGGCAGGGTCGGGCTCGCGGAAGGTGAGGGAGCCCACCTCGGTGAGATCGAGGCGGCGCCAGGGGGTTTCGAGGCGCTCCGGCCAGCTGAGGCAGTAGAGGATCGGCAGTTTCATGTCTGGCCATCCGAGCTGGCCCAGTACGGAGGAATCCGCCAGCTCCACCATCGAGTGGATGATCGACTGGGGGTGAATCACGATCTCGATGTGGTCGTAATCGAGCCCGAACAGATAGTGGGCCTCGATCACCTCCAGGCCCTTGTTCATCAGGCTGGCGGAATCCACCGTGATCTTGCGGCCCATGCTCCAGTTGGGGTGGCTGGTGGCATCGGCCACGGTGGCCTTGTGCAGATCGGCGGGGTCCCAGTCGCGGAAGGCGCCGCCGCTGGCGGTGAGCTGGATGCGGCGCAGGCCCGGGGTGGGGTGGCCGGTGCTGAGGCGCGCCGTGTCGGCCCAGGGGGTGCCTTGCAGGCACTGGAAAATGGCGGAGTGCTCGGAATCGGCCGGCAGCAGACGGCTGCCCGACCTTTCCAGCTCCGGCAGCACCACCGGCCCGGCGGCGATCAGGGTCTCCTTGTTGGCCAGGGCCAGGTCCTTGCCGGCGCGGATGGCGGCCAGGGTGGGCAGAAGGCCCGCACAACCGACGATTCCAGTCACCACGAGGTCGGCCGTGGACCAGGAGGCAGCGGTACAGAGGCCGTCTGAGCCGCCCACCAGTTCGGGCAGAGCGGCAGGCCGGCGGGCGGGTTCGAGGTCGAGGAGGCGCTGCCGCAGTTCGCCGAGGCGCTCGGGGTCCGCCAGGGCCACCACCTCAGGGGAATGGCGCAGGATCTGCTCGATCAGCAGGTCGAGGTTGTTGCCGGCCGTGAGCGCCACCACCCGGAAGCGTTCCGGGAACTCCTCCACAATCTCGAGGGTCTGGGTGCCGATCGAGCCGGTGGAACCCAGCACGCTGAGGGCTTTCACGGGAGGCTCGGCGGAGTGGGGGCCAGTCTCCCATCCAGGAATGCCCGCTGCTCCGCCAGGATTCCAGTCTCAACCTCCCTTGCCGATCCCGACCCGATGACGTGGCTGCAACGCTGGAATTTCATTGAACGGGCCCGGCTGGAGCGCCAGCTCTGGGATGCCTTCGAGCGCGGCGAGGACCTGGAGGCCCTGGTGGAGGAATGCCGGGCTTCCCTCGAGGCGGGCGACCGCGGCCAGGCCTTCCGGCTTGAGGTGTGGACCATCACCCTGCAGCGGATTCGCCGCATTGAGCGGCTGATGGCCGATCAGCAAGATCCCGGCGTCGGCAGCGATGGCCAGAGCCCGCCTCCGACGGACCGAAATCCCTAGACCTGGTGGAGCCTCTGCACCAGCAGCACCACCGTCAGGCTCACCGCCAGGCCTGAGGCGGCCCGCAGCAGGTCGAGAGCCAGTTCGCCGCCCACCTCCTCGCGGCGGCGATGGCTCAGTCTGGCCAGGATCCCCAGCTCCCTGCCCGCCAGCAGGCCCAGAAACACCCAGGTGGTGCTCATCGGCTGCGGGCTCCAGCGGGCGAAACCGAACAGGATCAGGCCGAAGAGAGTCGCGATCACGGTGGTGGAGCGGGGATCTCCGGCATTGGCCTTGCGGCTGAGTCGTTCCTGGATCGGTCCGCCTCCGGCTGCCACCAGCAGGCTCAGTCCCAGGCAGAGCGCCGCCAGGGAGCCGCCGAGTTCCAGGCCCGAGAGCCGACGGGGCAGGACCACATACAGATTGGCCAGGTCCTGCACCAGCCACTGGCTCCACAGCCAGCCGGTGCTGAGCCACTGGCCCACCAGCCAGGCGGCGGGGTGGGTCAGAGGCTTCCCCTCCAGAACCTGCCGCTCCAGTGCCCAGGCACCAATCCCGTAGATCAGGGCCCCTGCCACCAGGGCCACCCCGTAGCCGAGCACGGACTGGCTGAGCAGGGAGGGCAGCCTCTGCGCTCCGAAGGTGGTCAGCAGCACCAGGGAGGTGCTCACCGGAATGCCCCAGCGGGTGAGCGCCAGCACGCTCGCCGCTGGCAGCAGATCGATCCAGCCGATCCGCTCCGGTAGTGGGAATTCCTGGAGACGGCCCCAGGCCGGATCGCCATTGCCGGTCTTCCAGCTGATCACCAGCACTCCACACAGCAGGCTGCAGAGAAAGAGGGCCTGCAGCAGCCAGGGGACGCGCCCACGGTTGGCCGCCAGATAGGGACCGAGGGTCTGCAGGGCATCGTTGCCGATCACCGCTGCAGCGGCCAGCAGGAAGCCTGCGGCCTGCACAAGGGCAGGGCCCGAGGGCCCGTTGATCAGGCCTTCGGCAACCAGATCGTCACCCCTCCCGGCTTGTCCACGAGCTCGATGCCCTTCTCCTGGAGCTGGGCCCGGATGGCATCGGCGCGGTTGAAATCCCGGTTGGCCTTGGCTTGCCTGCGCTCCTCGATCAGGGCCTCGATCGTGGCCACCTCGGGCTGGGACCCTGCGCCGGACGCCGCATCCGCTGGCGCTTCCTGGACCAGGCCGAGCACCCCGGCCAGTTCCACCAGCAAGCGCCAGCGGGGTGCGAGGGCGACCTCCGCCGGCCCCGCCGTTTCGCCTACCCGCAGGCGGTTGGCCAGGCTGCGCAGGGGACGGGCCAGCTCGAACAGCTCGCCCAGCGCGGCGGAGGTGTTGAGGTCGTCATCCATGGCGGCGCAGAAGCGTTCCCGCAGCGCTGCCAGCCCTGAATCGAGAGGCGGATCCTGGGCCTCGGAGCCCCCCGGCGCCGAGCTCCAGCCGAGCCGCTCAGCGTGGCGGTCGCCCACCCCGAGGGCGGCGTTGAGCCCCTCCCAGCCGCTGGCCGCGGCCTGCAGGGCCTCGGCGGTGAAGTCGAGCGGCTTGCGGTAGTGGGCCTGCAGGACGAACAGCCGCAGGGTCATCGGGCTGATGCCGCTCTGCAGCAGGGCGCGGATCGTGGTGAAGTTGCCCAGGGATTTCGACATCTTCTCCCCCCCCACATTGACCATGCCGTTGTGGAGCCAGTACCGGGCGAGGGGTTTGCCGGTGGCGGCCTCCGACTGGGCGATCTCGTTCTCATGGTGGGGAAAGATCAGATCGGCACCCCCGAGGTGGATGTCGATCGTGTCCCCGAGTTCCTGGCGCACCATGGCGGAGCATTCGATGTGCCAGCCCGGCCGGCCTGCCCCCCAGGGAGAGGGGAAGCTGGGTTCCCCCGGTTTGGCGCCTTTCCAGAGGGCGAAGTCGAAGGGGTGGTGCTTGCGCGCTTCCTCGGCGTCGCTGGTACGACCGCTGGCGCCCTCCTGCTGCTGCTGGATGTCCCGGCCGCTGAGCCGGCCGTAGCCCCGGGCCCGGGTCACGGCGAAGTAGACATCGCCGTCAGCGCTGTAGGCCGCCCCGCTGGCTTCCAGTTCGCCGATCAGGGCACGGATCGCCTCCAGGCAGCGGGTGGCCCGGGGTGTGCGGTCCGGCGGCAGGATGTTCAGGGCCGCCATGTCAATGGTGAAGGCGTCGATATTGCGCTCGCTCACCTCTTCCATGGAACTGCCTTCCTCTGCAGCCCTGTTGAGGATCTTGTCGTCGATATCGGTGAAGTTCTGCACGAACGTCACCTGCCAGCCGCGCCAGATCAGATAGCGGCGCAACACATCCCAGACGATGTAACTCCTGGCATGACCCAGGTGGCAGAGGTCGTAGACCGTGACCCCGCAGCAGTAGATGGACACCCGCCCTGGTTGCAGAGGCTCGAAGGCTTCAAGCTGCCGGGTGAGGGTGTTGGTGAGCCGCAGGGTCAATTCGGGGCTCCGGCTCCCTGCCGGAGTGCTTCGGATCCAGGCACCGTAGGTCGCGATCGGTCAGCCGGGCCCGGGTTTCGGGGCAATGCCGTAGACCCGCAATCCCGAAGCCGGGTGTTCGTAGACAGAGGTGAAGCTCCAGTGAGCGACTCCAGGTAAGCCACGGAGGTGACATAGCGGAAGCCCCGTTCGTAAGCCAGGCTAAGCAGGCGGTTTTCCTTCACTGCCTCAAATCAGAGCCCAAGGAGTCGAAACAGGGAGCCGGCATTGATCAGGGGGCTGATCGGCTCCACCATGGATTTGAGGTTGTCGTTGGCCTTCGCCCAGCCATGCCGGTCGACCACCACCACATCGCCCTGTTGCAGGGGGGGATTGCTGTTGGAGCCCATCGATGAGGCCGGGTCGTAGGAGATTGAGGCCTGACGAATGGTGCCGTTGGATTCCAGGCGCAGCAGCCGCACATTGCTGGCACTGGCCCGACGGGTCAGGCCACCGGCGGAAAGCAGGGCCTGGGAGAGCGGACTGTTTGCCTTGATGCTCTGGGGTCCGGGACGTTCCACCTCTCCCACCACGTTCACACTGATCGTGTCGGGCGCGAAGGTGGAGGAGGCCACCGCCAGCAGTTCCGTCTGGGTGAGATTTTCCGAGCGGGGAATGGTGATGCTGTCGCCGTCGTACAGGAGGGGATTGGTCACCGGCCCGCCGCCCTGGAGCGCTTTCCAGAAATCAAACTGCAGGGTGCGGATCGGAGCCCCCGGCGGACCGCTGGGACGCTGGATCGTGAGACGTCGCAGGTCGCCGTAGGCGGTGAGACCGCCCGCCCTCTGCAGGGCATCGACCAGGGTGGGCCAGCCGCTGGTCGAGATCGCCGTGCCTGGGCTGCCACCGCCGCTGCTACTGAGCTGGTTGGTGCCACCTCTGCCGATGCTGTAAAGGCCTGGTCGTTGTACCTCCCCACTGATCGACACCCGCACCGGACGGGCTTCGACGAGATCGAGATAGACAAGCGGGCGGCGCAGGATGCGGCCATAGCCGCTGGTGATCCGCTGGCGGGCCTGATCCAGGCTCAGACCCCACACCGGCACGCTACCCAGGCGGGGAAGGTTCAAGGTGCCATCGCTGAGGACTTCGGCCACCGTTTCGTATCCCTCCATCCGGAACACCGAAACCTTCAGCCGGTCGCCAGGGGCCAGCCGATAGCGCATGCTGCCGTCGGAGGCGGGATCCCCCGCCATGGCCTGGCCCGTAGTGCCAGCCGTGGCCGCCAGACCCTCCGCCCCGATCCCCCACGCACTGCACACCAGGCCCAGGGTCAACAGACCCGGCAGGATCCTGGATGGGGTTGGTAAAGGGATCTGGCCGAGAATTCTTATCATTGAGCTGGTCACGCGTATCCAGAGCCGCCGCATACGTTAAAGGGGTATCCCGTGGCCCTCCTGCCCTGGGGCGCCGGGGAGGCAGCTGGTCGGCTCCGGTAAGGGGATGGCCAGGGCCGGGGCCCGCTCCCCCAGGCCGAGGGCCCGATGCCGGCAGGCTGCGGCCAGCTGTCTCCGCTCCGCCGGCTCGGAGATCAGGCGCTCCAGTGCCTCCAGCCAGAGGGCAGGATCATCGGCCAGCAGCAGCCCATCGACCCCATTGCGCACGAAGCCCCGGTACGGCTGGCGGTCGGAGAACAGCCCCACGGCCCCGGTGCGGGCGGCGTCAATGAACTTCACCGCGGCCCTGGCGCGATTGAATGGACTCTCCAGCAGCGGACAGAGCAGCAGATCGATCCGGCCGTTCCCCGTTTCGGCCAGGTAGTTCTCCCAGCCCATCGGGTGGATCACCCGCACCCTCGGCAGATGGCGGAACAGGCGGTTGATGCTGAGGTCGCCGAACAGGTCGACATGGGTGTGGCGATGGCGCTGTTGCAGGGGCTCGAGCAGCGACAGCAGCCAGCGGAATTCCGCCTGGTGGCTGGCGGTTCCCAGGTACGCCAGCTGGAGACGTGGCGCTTCCGCCAGCAGCGAGGAGTGGGGCGCCAACGGCAGCAGTTCGGCTCCGAGGAAGGCATATTTTTCCGCGAGGGTCTCGCTGGTCACCCAGAGGCCATCGAAAAGGTTTTGGAGCAGGTCCACCAGCTGGCGTCGCCGGCCGGTGATCCGCCGCATCAGGCGCCGCCGGTAGGGGGCAGGAAGCTCGCGCAGTGACGCCGGGTCGAGCAGATCATCATCGAGCATGTACACCAGCCGGGCTCCTCCCTGGCGGCGCCGCTGCCGCAGCAACTGCAGCCAGGGCGCCGGCAGGGTGCGCACCACCACGATCAGGCTGGCCCCAGCCAGGGCTTCCGCATCCCCGGGGGCTGGCCTGAGCTCGCCGTCGCGTTCCAGAAGCTGCCATCCCAGCCTCTCCAGCGGCAGGCGCAGGAAGTGGTCAATCGTGGATCCGGAGCGGTGATGGAGCAACACCACCCTGGCGGGAACCTGCGTTTCACGCATAGAGCCCCCTCCCGCAGACGGTTGTGCTTCCTTGCGGACCCTAAAGGGGGGATGATCCTTCCACGAGGTGAGGGGATCGAAGGCGGGATGGGGGCACCGGAATCCAACCTGCTCAGCGGCGACCTGGCAGGCCAGCTTTGCTTCCGCCTTGGCGATCTGGAGACCTACCTGCTTTCCCCTTCCCAGTTCGCCGGCCTGGCCGAATGGCTGGGGGAGATGCGTGCCTGCTGTTACCGCAACGTTTCTCCCCACGGGCCGGAACGGATGGATCTCGATGGTCGGGATCACCACTACTGGCATCTGCTGGTGATGGACCGAAAACAGCGGCAGCTGGCAGGCAGCCTGCGGATGGCGCTCAGCCGGCGCCATCGGCGGGATTGGAGCGGGGAATTTTCCTACCTGGAGCATTGCTATCCAGGCCTGGACGAGGCCATGGCCGAGGCCGGCCTCGCCTACGCCGAGATCGGACGCACCTTCGTGGCCCCCCCCTACCAGCGCACCAGCCGGGTGCTTCTGGTGCTGCTGCAGGCGATGGTGAGCATTCCCCTGGCCACCGGTCACAGCCAGCTGCTGGGGATGGTGTCCTACAACCACTTCAAGGTCTCGGAACCCCTGCAGCGGGCCTTTCTCCAGGCCCTCCTCCAGCCCCCGTTTGCGGGGGGACTGACCGTACCGCCGCCGCGCCACCCGTTGCCCCTTGCCGAAGCGGTCGCCGCCGGGGCCCCGTCGCACCACGCCACGCTCGCTGAGCTGGAAATGGACCTGGAGCGACAGTTTGAGCAGCCCTTCCGGGCCCCGATCCTGCTGCGTCGCTACATGCAGTACGGCAATGCCCGGGTGCTGGCGCTTTCGCTGGCCCGGGATTTCAATCAGATCACCGAGATCCTGATGCACTCCGACCTGGGCCTGCTCCAGGAAAGTCAGCGGTCGATGCTCGTGGTGCCCCACCTCCAGCCAGTCTGGGAGAGGGATGCCAGCTTCAGTGAATCCGTTCCCGGGGGGTTTGCTGCCGATACAGCTGCTGGATGTGGTGGCTGAGCTCCTCCCGGCTGGCGTAGTGGCGGGAATCGATCGGCTCTCCTTCGCGGCAGAGAATCGTGGCCTCGGGCCCCCGCAGCCGGCTCAGGATCAGGGAGAGGGGTCGGTAGTGCAGTCCCGCCTCGTGGGGGGCAAAGCCCCGATACGAGCTGAACCAGGGAATGATCACCGCATCCGATTGCCGTGCCAGCAGGTGCAGGCTGCCGGAGACCCGCTGCGAGATCGGCGTCACCAGGGATCCGCTGGGGAACAGGAACAGCCTGCCGCGGCGGTTCATCACGGCCAGCAGGCGGCGTAGTCCTGCGGTGCGGGAGCGGGGGCAGAGGTGATTGAGGTTGATGTGGCCGTAATTGCTGGCGCTCCAATCCAGACCCGGCAGGATCCAGCGCAGATGGCGGGCCGCTGTGGTCATGCTGCATTCCCGGAAATGCCCCTGCACCAGCAGGACATCGAGGGGGTGACCATGGTTGGCGATGTGGATCTGGTGGCGGTTCAGGGGCTCCATCCGGCGATCCATCAGCACGCGCACGCCTAGGCCCTGCAACAGCTGCTGGGCCCCCTGTTCGAGCCAACGCCTGGCCAGGCCGCGGGCCCCCACCGCCAGGGCCAGCAGCTGCAGGTAATACAGACCGAACCCCTGGCCGCAGAGCAGCAGGCGCCTCAACAGCTGCCATGGTCCCGGGGAGGCCCCCACCGCATGGATCGCCAGTTCGGGGCACACCCGGAAGGTGGTCTCGAACGGGAACAGACCATCGAAGTTTCCGTTGATCTGGGTGGTCTTGATCAGATGGTGATAAAAGCGTCGGAACAGCGGCCGGTCGGACCCCGTCGGGTTGGTCCAGAAGGCTTCCAGGGGCTGCTGATCGGTGAGGCCGGGCAGGTCGTAGAAGGTGCGACCCAGGACCTTGGTGGGACGGTTGTGGTATAGCGCCTGGAGCCCCACGGTGCTGTTGATCGTGATCACCCCGCGGGCCCGCTTCAGGATCGGTCCAAGGGCACCGTCGTGGAAATAGAGCACCCGATCCTCCAGGCCATGGCGCCGTGCCAGGCAGCGGATCCAGTGGCCGTAATGGGTGTAACCGCGATCGCGGGGGTGGTGCTTGAAGGCGAGCCTGTCCCCCGGCCGACCATGCCGGGCGAAGGAAACGATCAGCTCCTCGATGAACGGCTCCATGCCTTCGTAGCCCGAGCCCAGGCTCACCTGGGAATCGCTCGACACCTGCAGCGGCACCAGGAAGAACGGGGTGCCATCGAGGAGGCGACGATGCAGGGGGCGTTCGCTGAGCTGGTAGAGGTGCTTGCGGGCCATCCCCCGCAGCTGGGCGAGCAGATAGGAGGGCCTGGGTTGGAGTTTGTGGGGGCCCTGAATGATCGGATAGTCGGTGAGACTGTGCTGGATGAAGGTGGGTGTCTTCCACCATTTGCGCCAGCGCAGGCCACTGGGATGGGCGGCTGGGGGGATCTGCTCCACCGGCGGAAGGGCCCGGTAGAAGCAGACCGGTTGGTTGAGATTGGAACGGGAATTCACCCGTTCCAGCTCCAGGCTCACGTAATTGGGACGGATATAACCCAGTTCGAACACCCAGGGTTCGATGCGCTGCTTGGGGGGCCTGCCGCGGTTGAGGTCGGCGATCAGATCGATGGCGGTGCGGTGGGGATCGATGAAGTCGCCGTACATGAACACATGCCGGATGCCCTTCGTTTCGATCACCTCTCGCAGGAACGGTCCGAACCCCTGGATCGGGGTCCGGTAGGGCACGCGCTGGTGGGGCGGGAAGCCGAATTCGTGGAGTGGAAAGCAGACCTTCCACACCGGCACACCTCTGCGCTCGAGGTGGGAAGCCAGCCGGGCAAAAAAGCTGCCGATCGGACCCATCAGCAACAGAACTGGCCCTTCGATGGTGATCTGGCGCACCCTCGAACTCCAGCGTTGATCCGAGAACCTAGCCGGTACGACCAGGCGAGGTGTTCTGAAAGATACGCTCTCGCCAGCGCCGCCAGTGGCGGAACAGACGCCGCCAGCCGCCGGGGGGGCTGCTGCCCTCGGAGCGCCACTCCAGCAGCTCTTCCACCGCCTGTTCCGCTTCGATGAACAGACCGCTGAGGCGGCTCACATAGCGCGGATAGTGGATCAGGGCTCCATAGCTGAGTTCATCGATCTGCAGCCTGCGGCCCCGCCTGGGCGCAGGCAGATGGTCGTGGCTGAGACCCCAGCCGGCATAGAAGGGCAGGCCCCAGCAGTGCACCTCCACGCCCCGCAGCAGGGCCTCGAAGCCCGCCAGGGAGGTGAGCACGTGCACCGCATCCACCTGGTCGAACAGCGGTGCGATCGAACCGGAGTGGATCACTTCGTCACACCAGGTCAGGAGCGTTTTTCCGTCGCCATCCCCCTGGCGCAGGCCCGCCACCACGTCGGGATGGGGTTTGTAGACGATCCAGGCCTGGGGTTCGGAGCGGCGTACGGCTTCAAGAAGCTCCCGGTTGGTGCGCAGCACCGGGCTGCCGTAGCGGATCGAGGCATCGCTTTCCACCTGGCCCGCCACCAGCACCACCCGGCGCCGATCCGGGGGGCGGCACCAGGCCGGTGCGGGCAGGTTGTATTTGGTGATCGCGCCGGTAACCAGTCGCTGGCGCAGTTTCCGCCCCCGTTGCCTCTGCTCGGGTGTGAACGCGTGGGTGGCGAGCAGCAGTTCCAGTTCGGAGGGTTGGGTCGGGTCGTAGTGGAGGCCGCGGCGATCGACGATCCAGGAGACCGGTGCGATCAGGTCGGCGCCAAGGCCCACCGAGCGCAGGAAACCATCCTCCACGTGCAGCAGCGTGGGCGTGGGGAGCCCCGTGCTGCCCGTCTGGCGCAGCCGTTGCTTCACCCCCCTTCCGGGTTCCGCTCCCCAGATCGCCATCGCCTGGCAATGCCTGCCGGGCAAGGAGTGGCGCCAGCGGAAGCGCAGCCGGGAGCCGGAGAGAAAGCGGCGCAGGATCGGCTGTTTCCAGGGCTTGAACCCGAAGGCCTCGATGCGTTCCGGCCCGGCCGGTCGAAGTCTGCGCTGCAGCCCCAGGCAGGCGATCAGTGCTTCCGGGGGGCAGGGCTGGAGCCTGTGGGGGTCGATGTAGCGCGGGTAGGCGATCAGGCAGGCGTGGATCAGCTGCTCAAGGCTGGGCCGGCACGCCTGCCGCCGCTCCGGCGGCGGCAGCAGGTCGTGGGTGAGCCCCCAGCCGGCATAGAAGGGCATGCCGAAGCAGTGCACGGGCCGGCCCCACAACAGGGCTTCGAATCCCAGCTGCGAACTCACCACGTACACCGCCTCCGCCCGCTCGAGCAGGGCGGTGGGATGGCCGCCGTCGGCGCATAGCTGCACCGCTGGATCTCCCTGCAACCCCGCTGGGAAATGGCCCCGTTTGCGACCGGCGGCCACATCGGGATGCACCTTCACCACGATCCGGTGCCCGGGATGGCGCTCGCGGGCCGCGGCCAGCATCTGCCGGAAGGAGGCGGCATCGGCCAGACCGCCGCGGATCGAGAGGTCGCCTGCGGTCTGGTCCACCACCAGCACGAACGGTTCGCTGGGCGCC
>JBBASR010000047.1:0-18594 GCA_040399125.1 Cyanobium sp.
TTAACAGCGTTTCTCGTTCAAACACATAAATCCCCATCGAAGCTAGAAAAGGCCGCCGCAGAGCTTCATCTGGGCACAGCCCCAGGGCGCCGGTGTCGACGCGCATGGCCTCGAGGGCTTCGCCACAGGGTTTTTCCCGGAACTCCCGGATCTGCCCATCGGCATCGGTGCGCATCAGCCCGAAGCCTTCCGCCGTCGCCGCATCCACCGGCAGGGCCGCCACCGTCAGTGCCGCACCGCTGGAACGGTGGGCCTCGATGAAGGCCTGGTAATCCATGCGGTAGAGCTGATCACCGGAAAGAACCAGCAACTGATCCACATCCCACGCCTCGATCAACTCGCGGTACTGGCGTACGGCATCCGCCGTGCCCTGGAACCAGCTTGGGCTGTCGGGGGTCTGCTGGGCCGCCAGCACTTCAACAAAGCCGCCACTGAAGCCAGAGGAGAGGTTGTAGGTGAGGCTGATGTGGCGATTGAGGGATTGACTGTTGAATTGCGTGAGCGCGTAGATCTTGCTGATCCCGGAATTGATGCAGTTGCTGATCGGGATGTCGATCAGGCGATAGTTTCCACCCAGGGGAACTGCAGGCTTGGCACGGGTGAGAGTCAGGGGTTGCAGACGCGTGCCGGCGCCGCCGCCAAGGATGATGGCCAGAACACGCTTCACGCGCTGATCTCTCGCTTGAAGTGGAAATAAAGTTGGTTGGGATCCTTGTACTGCCGTGGCAGGCAGTGATGCAGCTTCTCGAGGCGATGCCAGCAAACGCTTCGTTGGATCTGCTGGATGGTTTTCTCTTCCCGGATCAGGATGCGCAGGGCCTTGCAGTACAGCGAATAACTGGCTTCCAGTTCGCTGATCGTCAGGGCGGTGGTGAAGGTTGCCTGGCTCATGGCAGCAACGTTTTGGACGCCCTGCAGATTCGATCAGCCGCCCGTTCAGGCGAAGCCCCCGTTTGGGGTCAATTGATCCTCATGCGCGGGGGGGGGGGTTGTCGTGAAGGCGTAGCGGGTGTGGAGCCTTGTGCTGGCGCCGGGGTTCAGTTCAAGTTTGCGGTCGCCACTCAGCAGTGCCTGCCGCGGTCCGCTCCATGGTTCGATGCACACCATCGCCCGAGGTGGCTCCGTCCAGAGCACCACCAGATCAAGGGGGTGGGTCAGCTGCAGTTCGAGGCTGGTTCCGGCGGCCTTATCCACCAGCCGCACCGCCCCCGTTGGCCGCGCGAGCAGGTCGATGCCACGGGCCAGCCTCTCCAGCTGGTCTGCCGTGGACTCTTCCTCCATTGTGAGGTGGTTGAGGCAATGGTCCGGCAACCCCTCGATAGCCACGCTCTCCAGGCTGGAGAGGTTGAAATATGGGTGCAAGCCGAAGCTGAACGGCATCGTGTCGTTGCCCCGGTTTTCCACGATGGTGGTGATTTCCAGCGCCCCGGGTGCCAGCCTTACCTCCATGGTCAGCAAGAACCAGAACGGGTAGGCCTTGAATGTTTCGAGGTTTTCGCCCAATTGCAGCTGCACGCCAGTTCCATCCGCCAGGGCTTCCAGGCGCCAGGGCAGCTGGCGCGCAAAGCCGTGCTGGCCGAGGTTGAACTCACCCTGGGGCAGGGGCAGCCGGTTGTCCGGCAAACCTCCCGTGATCGGGAAGAGCACCGGGAAACCACCCCGCACCGATTGGGCTGGGTCGAGGAAGCGCTCGAGATCGAGGTAAACAACCTCGTGGTCAGCGCAACGCCAGCCGCTGATCAGCCCCCCGCGCTCGGGCACGACCCGCAGCAGATCACCGCTGGAAGGATCACAGAACTCCCAGTGGGGATAAGGAGTTTCACGTTGAATCAGAGGCATGAAAAGGCCTGACGGGCCGGAAGCTCAGTCAATCTGCAGCAACAGTTCAGGAAGGGATGCCCCCAATCGGGAACAGTGGGGCCGCTCAGATCTGAACCATGCCGCAGCGCATTCCCTTGAGCACTGCCTGCAGCCGGTTGTGCACGTTGAGGGTTTGCAGGAGCCGCTTGGTGTAGGTGTGAGCGGTTTCATTGCTCACCACAAGGCGCGTCGCGATCTCCCGGTCGCTGAGGCCACTGGCCAGCAGGTCGAGCACCTCATATTCCCGGGGGGTAAGCCTGGGACAGCTCAGGTAGGGCAGGATGCCTGTCCGCAGGGAGGGACTGCGGTAAGAGTGCCCGCCAAGCACAGCCATCACGGCGGCCCGCAGCGGCTGCTGATCGTCCACAAAATCCGCCTCAGCCACAACGGCTTCCAGCCAGGGTGCTTCGCTGCACTCGGCAGGAATCGCATCCCCCAGCGCCAGAATCACGGTGTGGATCTTGGGATGGAGCTGACGGGCCTCTCGCACCAGATCAAACCCATTGCCGCTTTCCAGGAAATCGGTACAGACCAGCAACTGGTAAGGATCGTCTGCTTCCGCCGCCAGATAGCCGAGGCAGGCCTCCTGATCGGTGACGGCGCAGGTGATGCGTGAATACCCCCCGAAGCTCCGGCACAGGGCCCGCAACAGAAAACGACCTTTGGCCGCCACCGCGACGCGGCCTGGTATTTCGATCGACTCCAGACCCTCCTCGGGGGTGCCCTGACCGGCATTGGCCACAAAGGGAGTGAGATCCATGTTCCTAGGATTGCCTCTGGCTGGGAAGCGAAGCAAGCCGAAGACAACCCTAGGCGGGCGGAGGGTTGCCTTCGGGGCGACCACGGTTCAGTCGTCGTAGACGCGGCAGTTGATGTCGGATGGATTGAGGTCGCAAAACACTTCAAACGGAGATGGGGCCTCAGCCTCCTCGGGGTGGCGCTGATTGAACTCCTCCAGTTCCTTGATCTGCTGCACGATCTTGCTGGCGATCGCCGACTCCCCTTTGGCCTGGGCTTCAATCAAGGCGAGGCGATAGGTCTGGAGCTGCTCTCCAATGGTGGCCATGGCACACAGCCCCGGCAGGGGCCCAGAAGGCCTGGTGAATGTAACCCTGCCGGATCCTTTACGAGTCCCCCGAGCCTGCGATCACTCGGCAACGGAAGCCGTGATGCCGTGATTCAGGTATTTCTGCTCATCCTGCGGGGCGCATCGTGTCGATGTCCATGGTTCGATACATCACCGTTGGGGGGCAGCGGGCACCTGCCTCTATCGCAACACCAGGATTCAGATGGTGATCCTGGGTTGTATCGGTCCGGAGGTTTCTTCCAGAGCCATGTCGACATCTACTGCCATGGCCTCACGGGAGCAAAGCAATTCGATTCGATCTAGGGGACTGACGCAGGAGAACAGCGCTCAGACCCTGCCCGAGACGACAACCACGGCCAGCAACAAGGCCACCAACACGAGCTCGCTCAGCAACATCTCCATCGGCATACCCAGATCCCAGCTCAGGTCCTCACTGTCTGCCGACAACCCTGACGACGGCGCCCCCCATCCGGGGGCAAAGCACCCCAGATGGTGACTAGGCCAACTTGGGCCGAGCGATCCAGGCTGCCTCATCTCGGCCTTGCGCCGAGCGCTCCTTAGCAGGTCAGCCCCGCCAGGTGGGCAGCCCGCCGCTGAGCAAGGTGCCGCGATGCCGCCAGAGCGCTTCTGGCGACACCTGCACGCCGTGATCTGAGGCCAGCTGTGCTGCGGCCTCGGTGGAGGCAGTGGCGCGCAGGGCCTGGGCAAAGGCGGGGTCGCTCTGCAGCAATTCCTTGAGCTGATGCAACGCTGCAGCAGCCGGATGCTCGACCCCGGAGGCAGGAAGATCGCAGGTGGCCATGGAACCCCTTCTCAGAGTGATACCAGCCTAGGAACAGCGAAGCGGATCCAATGGCTTCAAATCATCGAGGGACATGGGCGAACCTCGAGACTCTCCTGGTGCAGGGCCGTCATCTCCGGGTCCACCTGAGCCAGGCGCTCCAGCACCAAACAGAGATCGAGAGCCGTGAGCTCGCCGTCAGAGCCCCATTTGAGACAGGTGCGGCCCATGCAATCCATGGAGATGGGCATCTGGATGGAGTCCGTCATGGCGGACCTCAGGGTTCAGAGGTTGGATTAAGTGTCCTCCTTTTGGGTGAGCAGCGATGCCCCCAAACGGGTGTAGCTCCGGGCCCGTTCGGCGACGCAGCCCCGCCGCTGCTGCAGCCTTTCAGCTCCAGGTTTGGATGGAGAACGATCAGACCTGGTTGGAGCGATTCAGCTCCACCGGCACCGCAGCCAGCACCGCACCTGCGGCTGAGGCCTGCTCCGCATCGGAATCGACAGAGGCACTCAGGTCATCCAGCAAGGCAGGCGCCATGCCGGCGTCGAAGGAGAAGCGACCAGGGCCATTGCAGAGCAGGGCAAGGCTGCCGCCGAGGTAGAGCAGCACCAGTTCGAGAACGTAGATGTTGAAACCGGCGGTGGAGATGTGCTGATAGGCAGCCACCGCCATCGTGCCGGTCAAAGCCAGGGCACCGAGGGGAGTGAACAGGCCAAGGATCACCAGCCAGCTGCCGATCAGTTCCGAAAACCCGGCCGCATAGGCGAAGAACAAGGGGAAGGGGAGATGCAGCGAGGCCACATAGGTGTTGGCGAACTGCTGGGGATCGGCGAGTTTCTCCTGGCCGTGATGGATCATCAGCGCGCCCACGCTCAGGCGCAGCAGCAACAGACCGACCGAGGCCAGGCCTCCGGGCCTCTGCAGATAGGCGAGGACGGAAGGAGACATGGCGGCAAAACGGGCACCCAGGGCGCGCCTGGGTGAAGGCATGCCCACGGTCACGAACCAGAGGGCGAAACAGGCGGCCATGAAGCCCACGAACAACTCAAGCAACGTGGATGTGGACATCAGGAGGGATGAGGCGTTTCAGAAATCATGGCAAGGCCCATTAAGAAACGTGAAGCGCCAGCAAAATCAGCCAAGCCGAGTCACCACAACTGTTTCGGGGTGCACCAAGAGGACCCTGCGGCCACAGGAGCCGCGCCGAACCGCCAGGATGTAACAACTTCGTTACACGGCGATGACCGCTGGCGAGCTGTTCCTCGAGAGCCTCAGCTCCGGGGTGATCACACAGGCCGAGATCGACTGGCTGCTGACCCAGCAGGATCACTTCTCCAGGGCCGAGCAGGCAGCGATGCTGCGGCTGGGGCGCCTGCTTGACCAGGGCGAGATCCAGCTGGGTTGCCTTGTCTGAGGCGATGGGGATGGCGGGTTCGATCGTGCTGGCTGCCGACGATCCGGCCGCACTGGCGCGGTTCTATGGCGCTCTGCTCCACGTGGAGCAGCAGCCGGGCCTCAGCAGCACGCACTGGCGAGTTGCGTGGCCGGCCGGTGGTTGGCTGGAGGTTTACGCCCCCTCCAGGAGCCGGCCGCAGCCGCAGCAGCAGGGTCGCCTCGCCCTCTGCCTGCAACGCCCGGCGGAGGGGAAAGGCGCCCTTCCCGTGCTCCATACCTGGATCACCACAGCCCTCGACCTGGGTGCCACCGTGGTGGATCCGCCGCGGCAGGAACCGTTTGGCGCCGAGGCCTGGTTGCACGACCCGGAGGGCAACCGCCTGCTGTTGCTCGTGTTGGCTGGCCCGTGAAGCCCCCTGGATCGGCAGCGGCCAGCGGCCTCACTCCTGGCGTAATTCCTGGTGCAGCATCGCCTCACCGCTGCAGGGCATCCAGAACCCATTGTTCTGGTGGGTTCCCTTGCATCCCAGCTCTTTGGCGCGCTTCTCCGCCTCTGCCTGGGTCTTGTAGAGGCCCTTGGCATGGGCCAGCGCCTGACTGGGCAGATGCAGCGCACAGAGCAGCGCCACCACAGGCACGCCCTTCACGCAGGCCGTGATCAGTGGCAAAGCGGCGTGATCGGAATGAGAAGAGAGCATCTGAGCGTGCGACGCAGCTCGATGATCTCGCTCCCCTGGCCGCGATGATGTCTCGGGCACGACACCGGCTGCGCTGGATCAAGGCAAACACCTGACGGCAGAAATCCGCAGTGAGAACGTCGCGCCGTCTGGCGGTGCCGAATCCAGGCTGATCACCCCGCCATGGCGTCGGGCGATCGCCTGGGCGATGGCCAGCCCCAGACCCGTGCCCCCCTGCTGACGGCTACGGGCGGGATCGAGGCGATGGAACCGCTCAAAGATCCGCCGCTGCTGCTCCGCTGGGATGCCAGGACCGCTGTCCTGCACGAACAACTGGATCTCCCGGCCGCGTCGCTGCAGACCCACCAGGACCATGCCGCCAGCCGGGCTGTGCTGCAGGGCATTGCTGAGCAGATTGATCAGCAGGCGGCTCAGTTCCGATTCGATCCCCATGACAACGACGTCGCTGAGCTCGATCGCCGATTCCAGGGTCACCTCCGCCGCCGCGGCCGCTTCG
Source organism: Cyanobium sp. (assembly GCA_040399125.1). Taxonomy (GTDB): domain Bacteria; phylum Cyanobacteriota; class Cyanobacteriia; order PCC-6307; family Cyanobiaceae; genus Cyanobium. Next base: position 6,321 of record JBBASR010000047.1, read on the forward strand.
CTGAAGTCCTCCAGCACATCCGCGCTGATCTCCGCGAGGTTGCACCGCTGCAGGTGACTGCCATCGGCGGGGCGCTCCAGGCTGGCGAGCAGCAACAGATCGGCGATCAGCTGTTGCAGTCGCCGGCCCTGGTTCAGCATCCGATCGAGGCCGCCCACGCCGCTGCGCTCCGCTTCGAGCAGGGCCAGCAGGTTGGCCAGCGGCGTACGCAGCTCATGGGCCACATCGGCACTGAACTGCTCCTGCCGCCGATAGGCCTCCATGAGCGGTGCCATCGCCAGGCCCGCCAGCCACCAGCTGGCAATGGCCATTCCTGCCATCGCCAGGGTGAACACGCCATGGCCCAGCCACCCCAGGCGTCCGGCCTCGGCATCGAAAGGCGCCAGGCTGCGACTGAGCTGCAGGGTGCCCCAGTCCTGCTCGCCGCTGCCATGGGCCCGGTGCAGATGGATCGAGGTGCTGAGCAGCCGCTCACCGCTCGGCAGCCGGCGCTCCTCCCAGAGCGCCTCAGGGCGAGGGGAACCGGATGCGACGGCCCCAGGGGTGCTGGCAAGCAGATCTCCGCTGGGACTGAAGATCCGCAGCTGGAAGCGGGCCGGATCGGCGGCGCTGACGGCGTGGTGCTCGATCAGAGCATTGGGCACCGGGCAAGGCTGGCCCACCAGGCACAGGCCCGGCAGCACCGCCGCCAGCGCCGGCGAAGGCGTGGCGAGCGGAGGCAGGCTGGATTTGAGGCTGTCGTGCAGCGTGCCGGCGAGGGTCTGCAGTTCGCGGCGCAGGGCGCTCTCCTGCTCCTGCAGCAACAGACGCACCATGGCGAAACCGGCGCCGTACAGAATCGCGCCCATCACCAGCAGCGAGAGGGCAGCCAGGCGCAGCCGAGCGCGCCACAGCAATGCCGGAGCCGGCGAACGCTTGACGCTCATGGCTCGCCAGGGAGCCGGGCCAGGAAGCGATAGCCGCGGCTCGGCACCGTTTCGATCGGGGAAGGCAGGCCGTGGGCCGCCAGTTTTCGCCGCAGCAACCGCACCTGGGCAGCCACCACGTTGCTCACCGGATCCTGATGCAGATCCCAGAGCTGGTGGCGCAGTTCTGAACCAGGAATGATCCGCTCGGGATGGGCGAGGAAGTAGGCCATCAGCTGCTGCTCCTTCGCCGCCAGCGGGATCGCCACGACTCCTGCGGGTGTAAGCACCTCAAGCAGGCCGCTCTGGGGATCGAAGCGATAGGGACCCTCCTCCAGAAGGGGTTCGCGGTACCTGGGCTGGCGGCGCTGCAGGGCCCGCACCCGGGCCAGCAGTTCCTCCATCGCGAAAGGCTTGCTCAGGTAGTCGTCGGCACCGGCATCGAGCCCCTCCACCCGATCGGCTGTCTCAGCCCGGGCGGTGAGTAGCAGCAGGGGCAGCTCGAGCCCGGCAGCCCGGGCCCGGCGGCAGAGCTCAGGGCCACTCAGGCCAGGCAGCATCCAGTCGACGATCACCAGCTCATAGCGGGCCAGTTCCCCGCTGAGCAGCGTCCAGCCCTCCAGGCCATCGCCGCAATGATCCACCACATGGCCCTGGCCCTGCAGCACGGTCTGCACGGCAGCGGCCAGTTCCTGCTCGTCTTCCACCAGCAGAATCCGCAGCGCCATTCAGCGTGGACTTGAACCGGCGGATGCTAGTGGGAGCAGGCGATTTCACCTGTTTTTCATCGCAACTCCGCCATCCTTCGCGGGATCTTGTCCTGCCCCTGCGGCAGCAGCAGCATGCGCGCTCTTCTTCTGGCCGGCGGCCTCAGCCTCGGAACCCTTGCCCTCGGTGGGTTCAGCCCGGCCATGGCTCACGTGGGCCATGGCGATGAGTTTCAGCAACAGGGGAACGTGCGCCAGGTGAAGGCCAGCGCCGAGATCGATTCCATGCTGGGGATCACCACCGCTCCTGCCACGGAAGCCGGCGGCGTGGTCTCCATTCCCGTCGCTGCGGTGGTGGATGCGGATGGCAAGCCCCTGGCCTTCGTGAAAAGCGGCACCACCTACGACCCGGTGTTCCTCCAGACCGGCGCCAGCCAAGGCGATCAGATCGCGATCACCGATGGGAGCATCTCGCCTGGAGACAAGGTGGTGACCCAGGGGGCCCTCTCGCTCTACGCCGAATCGAAGAAGAGCCAGAGCGCCGTTGCAGCCACTGAGGCGGCCCCCGCCGCTTCCGCCCCCCCCGCATCCGCCGAAGCCCCTGCCACACAAGCCACGCCAACCGCCGCCGCAGGCTTCAACCCCCTGGTGATCGGAGCCGGTGCTGTGGTGGTCGCGGTTGGCGCTGGGGTCGTGGTCTCCCGGCTGGGCAAGAAGAACTGACCCCCGATCCTTTTGCTCTCTCCGCCTCCCAACCCTTTCCCATGCTGGAACGCCTGCTCAACCAGACGCTGCGGACCTCGATCGCCAGGCGCTGGTTGGTGGTTGTGGCCGCCGTGCTGATCACTCTCTGGGGCCTGTCGATCCTCAGCCGGATGCCCCTGGATGTGTTCCCCCAGTTCGCCCCTCCCCAGGTGGATGTGCAGACCACAGCCGATGGTCTGGCACCGGAAGAGGTGGAACAGCGCATCACCGTGCCGATCGAATCGGCCGTCAATGGCCTGCCGGGAGTGGAAACGGTGCGCTCCTCCTCGAAGGTGGGGCTCTCGATGGTCCAGGTGGTGTTTGATCAGAACGCCGACATCAACCGGGCTCGCCAATCGGTGGCAGAACGCCTGCAACAGATCGAGGCGGAGCTGCCCGCCAATGCCAGCTCCCCGGCTATCTCACCCCTCGTATCTCCCCTGGGCACGATCCTGCAGTACGCCTTCACCCTGAAGGGCGGCGGCCCCACGACGCCGATGCAGTTGCGCCGGATCGTCGCCACCACGTTCAACAACCAGATCCTGGAAGTTCCCGGTGTCTCCCAGGTGACCCTGTATGGCGGTGAGGAGGCCCAGCAGCAGATCCAGATCGATCCCCAGCAACTTCAGGCCCGCCAGGTGTCGTTGCAGGCCGTGGCTGAGGCGGCGGCGGCCGCCAGTGCCAATGCCCCGGGCGGTTTTCTGATCGCCGGCGGGCAGGAGAAGCTGATCCGCGCCAGCGGCCAGGCGCTCAGCAGTGAGGATCTTGCTGATTCCGTGGTGACCAACAGCCAAGGCCAGGCGCTGCGCCTCGGTGATGTGGCCAAGGTGCGGCTGGTCAGCGCCCTGAAGCGCGGCGATGGCAGCTTCAACGGCAAGCCGGCGGTGGTGCTGATGATCAACAAACAGCCCGACATCGACACACCACGGGTGACCCGCGAGGTGGAGGCCCGGATCGCCGCCCTCAGCAAAACCCTGCCGGCTGACATTGAGGTGACGCGCACCTTCCGGCAGGCCAATTTCATTGACACGGCCATCAGGAACGTCAGTGCGTCCCTGATCGAAGGGATCCTGATCGTGTCGGTGGTGATGGTGCTGTTTCTGATGAACTGGCGCACCGCCGTGATCACCCTCAGCGCCATCCCGCTGTCGCTTGTGATCGGCCTGATGTTGATGCGCGCCTTCGGGCTGGAGATCAACACCATGACCCTCGGTGGTCTGGTGGTGGCGATCGGCTCGGTGGTTGACGACGCCATCGTCGACATGGAGAACTGCTACTCCGGGCTGCGCCGCAACCAGGTGGCCGCCGAGCCCAGGAATCCCCTGCAGGTGGTGTTCGAAACCTCCGTGGAGGTGCGCCAGCCGGTGCTCCTTTCCTCGGTGATCATCGTGGTGGTGTTCGCCCCGATCTTCAGCCTCTCGGGAGTGGAAGGGCGGATCTTTGCCCCCATGGGCCTGGCCTACCTGTTCTCGATCGCGGCCTCCAGCCTGGTGGCACTGATGCTCACACCAGCGCTCTGCGCCATCCTGCTGGCCAACACACGCCTTCCAGCCGAGAACACCTGGGTGGCCACTTGGGCAGAGCGGGCCTATAGGCCATTGCTGGAGTTCTCGCTGCTGTCGCCCAGGCGCGTCCTGGCCGCTGCTCTGGCCTTCGTTGTGGTGGCCTGTGCCATCTTGCCGAGCCTCGGGCGGGTGTTTCTACCGGAGTTCCGTGAGAAATCCCTGGTCAACTCGATGGTGCTCTATCCCGGAGTGTCCCTGGAGATGACCAACCGCGCCGGCCTCGTTCTCTCCAAGACCCTCAAGGCCAGCCCTCTGTTCGAGTGGGTGCAGGTGCGAACCGGCCGGGCCCCTGGTGATGCCGATGGAGCAGGCGTGAACCTGGCCCATGTGGATGTGGAATTGAGCGACGAGGCGATGAAGGATCGCCCTGCTGCCATCGCCGAACTCCGCAACGCCTTCCTGAAGCTGCCCGGGGTGGCTCCGAACATCGGCGGTTTCATCTCCCACCGCATGGATGAGGTGCTCTCAGGGGTCCGCAGTGCGATCGCCATCAAGATCTATGGCCCCGATCTGGTGGAGCTGCGCAGGATCGGCGAGCAGGTGCGCGATGCGATCGAGCCGATCCAGGGGGTGGTGGATCTGCAGCTCGAACCCCAGTTGCCGATCCAGCAGGTGCAGATCGCGTTCGATCGCCAGGCCGCTACTGCCAACGGGCTGACAATGCAGCAGCTCGCCGATGCGGTGGAGATCGCCCTCCATGGCAAGAAGGTGGGCCAGGTGGTGAGCGACGGCACCGATCGCACCGATGTGGTGGTGATCCTCCCCGAAGACTCCCGCAACAGCCTTGATGCTCTACGAGCGCTACCGATCGCCACCCCCGCCGGCAGCATGCTGCCGCTGGGAAGCCTGGCCCGCATCGACTACGGCCTGGGCGCCAATGTGGTCAACCGGGAGGATGTGTCGCGCTTGATCGTGGTGTCCACCAACGTCAGCGGCCGGCCGCTGGGCACGGTTGTCGCCGACATTCAGAACACCATCGACAGCAAGATCAAACTGCCGAGCGGCTATCTGATCCGCTACGGCGGCCAGTTTGAGTCGGAGGAGCGGGCCACCACCAACCTGCTGCTCTACAGCCTGTTGGCCATGGTGGTGATCGCCGTGTTGATGTTCGTGGCAGTGAAATCACTACCGGCCACGATCGCGATCCTGATCAACCTGCCGCTGGCCCTTGTCGGGGGTCTGGTGGCCATCCTGCTCACCGGAGGGGTTCTCTCGGTGGCCTCCCTGATCGGCTTCATCACCCTGTTCGGGGTGGCGGTCCGCAATGGCCTGCTGCTGGTGGACAACTACAACCGCCGCCATGCGGAAGGCATGGAGCTCAAGGAGGTGATCCGCGCCGGCAGCCTGCAGCGCCTCAATGCGATCCTGATGACGGCCCTCACCTCTGCCCTCGGCACGCTGCCCCTGGCGTTGGCCTTCGGGGCAGGAAACGAGATCCTGCAGCCCCTGGCGATCGTGGTGCTGGGCGGTCTGATCACCTCCACCGTGCTGACCCTGTTGGTGTTGCCTGCTCTCTACGCCCGTTTCGGGCGTTGGTTGCTGCCGGCGGCCATGGATCAGCGCTGAGGCCACAGCCTTGGCCGCAACCACAGCGAGAGGTAGACCAGCGCCACAAGCACCGGCACCTCGATCAAGGGCCCGATCACGCCGGCCAGGGCCTGTTGGGAGGTCACACCCCAGATGCTGATGCACACGGCAATCGCCAGCTCGAAGTTGTTGCCGGCCGCCGTGAATGCGAGCGCCGAAGTGCGTGGATAGTCGAGGCCGCTCTGCTTGCCCACAGCGAAGGCGATGCTCCACATCAGGAAGAAGTAGAGCAGCAACGGGATGGCCACCTTGATCACCTGAACCGGATCCGAGGTGATCGCCTGACCTTGCAGGGAAAACATCACCACGATCGTGAACAGCAGGCCGTAGAGGGCCCAGGGGCCGATCCGCGGCAGAAAGACCTGCTCATACCAGCGCTGCCCCTTGAGACGCACGCCGATCAGACGGGTGAACAAACCAGCCACCAGCGGAATCCCCAGAAAGATCAGCACCGCCCGGGCGATCTCCCCGAAGGAGAAGCTCACGATCTGCGACTCGAGCCCCAGCCAGGCGGGGAGAATCTGCAGATAGAAGGTACCGAGCAACGCATAGATCAACACCTGCAGGATCGAATTGATCGCCACCAGCAGCGCTGCCGCCTCCCGATTCCCCTGGGCCAGATCGATCCAGATCAGCACCATGGCGATGCAGGGGGCAATGCCGATCAGGATCAGCCCGGTGCGAAACGCCGGTTGATCCGGCAGGAACAACCAGGCCAGGGTGAACATCAGCAGCGGTCCCAGCCCCCAGGTGAGCCCCAGGGTGAGCGTCAGCAGGCGCCGATCGCGGGCCATGGAGCCCAGTTCGCCGTAGCGCACCTTGGCCAGCACCGGGTACATCATCAGCAGCAGGCCGAGGGCGATCGGCAGGGAGGTGTGATCCACCTGCACCGAACTCAGCAGCGCCGGCAGACCAGGCACCAGACGGCCCAACAGCAGACCCGCCGCCATGGCCAGCAGGATCCACAGCGGCAGCAGCCGGTCGAGCCAGGAGAGATGAACGAGCACAGCGCTCTGCTGGGCAGCGCGTGCGGAACGATCGGAGCCTGAATCGGTCATGGGGTGTCAGGAACAGGGCGTCGCAGGGGACTGACAGGCGGCGGCGAGCCGGTCCAGCCAGTCGCGCAGCAGCAGCAGGGAGGAGGGCTCCAGGCGGTAGTAGATCCAGCGGCCCTCCTGGCGGGCGCAGATCAGGCCAGCCTCCCTGAGCACCTTGAGATGAAACGAGAGCTTCGACTGGGCCAACTCCAGGTCGCTGGTGAGGTCGCAGACGCAGCGCTCCCCGTGCTGCAGGGCCTGAACCACCTGCAGACGGATCGGATCAGCCAGGGCGCGCAACAGTCGCTGCACCTGATCCGGAGACGCGACAGGCATGTGATGCAGAACACCCGTTGCATCAATCCTAGTTGATCTATGGTTTCGCCGACGGCCGCAGCGCTCTCTGCATTCCCATGAAAATCGGCATCAACGGCTTCGGGCGCATCGGTCGCCTGGTCTTCCGTGCCCTCTGGGGGCGGCCCGGCATCGAACTGGTGCACGTCAATGATCCGGCCGGCGATGCCCACACCGCCGCCCATCTGCTGGCGTTCGACTCGGTGCATGGCCGCTGGCAGCAGGCCGTTGAAGCCAACACCCCTGGCTTCTTCGTGGGCACCACCCCGGTGAGCTACAGCCAGGAGAAAGACCCCACCGCCGTGCCCTGGCGCCAGGTCGGCGTGGAGATGGTGCTCGAATGCAGCGGCAAGTTCAAGACGCCGGAAACCCTGCAGCCCTACTTCGATGCCGTGGGTCTCAAGCGCGTGGTGGTGGCCTGCCCTGTGAAGGGCCAGATCGCCGGCGCCGATGCGCTCAATATTGTGTTCGGCATCAACCACCAGCTCTATGAGCCCGGCCTGCACCGGCTGGTGACGGCGGCCTCCTGCACCACCAACTGCCTGGCACCGGTGGTGAAGGTGGTGCACGAAAGCTTCGGCATCGAACACGGTTCGATCACCACCCTCCACGATGTGACCAACACCCAGGTGGTGGTGGATGCGTTCAAGAGCGACCTGCGCCGGTCCCGCTCCTGCAGCCAGAGCCTGATCCCCACCACCACCGGCTCGGCCAAGGCGATCGGGTTGATCTTCCCGGAGCTGCAGGGCAAGCTCAACGGCCATGCCGTGCGGGTGCCGCTGCTCAACGCCTCGCTCACCGACGCGGTGTTTGAACTGAAGCGTGCCGTCACGGTGGAGGAGGTGAACCGGGCCTTTGAGGCGGCGGCCGACGGGCTGCTGCGGGGCATCCTCGGCTACGAAACCCGGCCGCTGGTGTCGGTCGACTATGTCAACGATTCCCGCAGCGCCATCGTCGATGGCCTCTCGACGATGGTAGTGAACGGCACCCAGCTGAAGGTCTACGCCTGGTACGACAACGAATGGGGCTACAGCTGCCGCATGGCCGATCTGGTGAGCCATATGGCTCAGCTGGATCAGCGCTGAGGCCGAGCCATGAGCAGCGAACTGAGGTTGTCGGCCCTGCAGCAGTACATGGTCGTGACGGCCAATTACTGGGCCTTCACGCTCACCGATGGGGCGTTGCGCATGCTGGTGGTGTTCCATTTCCATGCGCTCGGCTACAGCACCCTCGAGATCGCCCTGCTGTTTCTGTTCTACGAGTTCTTCGGCATCCTCACCAACCTCTATGGCGGCTGGCTGGGGGGGAGATTCGGGCTGAGGCTCACCCTCTGGAGCGGCACCTTGCTTCAGGTGGCCGCGCTGCTGATGCTGATCCCGGTGGCGGACAGCTGGCCGAAGTGGTGGAGTGTGGCCTATGTGATGGTGGCCCAGGCGCTCAGCGGTATCGCCAAGGACCTCAACAAGATGAGCGCCAAGAGCGCCATCAAGACCGTGGTGCCCGAAACACCGGACGATCAGAACAAGGGCGAGCAGCAGCTGTTCCGCTGGGTGGCGATCCTCACCGGCTCCAAGAACGCCCTCAAGGGGGTGGGCTTCTTCCTCGGCGGCGTGCTGCTCACCACGATCGGCTTCAACGCCGCTGTGGCGGTGATGGCTGGCGGGTTGCTGCTTGCCTTCTTCGGCACCCTGGTGCTCCCGGCAGACATGGGCCGCATGAAGCAGAAGCCCGGCTTCCATGCCCTGTTCTCCAAAAGCCGCGGCATCAACGTGCTCTCACTGGCGCGCTTCTTTTTGTTTGGCGCCCGTGATGTGTGGTTTGTGGTGGCCCTGCCGGTATTCCTCGAGGCCGCCCTGGGTTGGAGGTTCTGGGAGGTGGGCGGCTTCATGGGCCTGTGGGTGATCGGCTATGGCATCGTGCAGGGCTCCGCGCCGGCCCTGCGGCGGGCCTGGGGGCAGAGCGCGCCTCCCGGTGTGGCGGCGGTGCAGTTCTGGAGCGCCGTTCTGACGGCCATTCCGGCATTGATGGCCATTGCCCTCTGGCGTCAGGTGGGCCATCCCGGTGTGGCGGTGGTGGCCGGCCTGGCGGTGTTCGGGGTGGTGTTCGCCATGAATTCCTCGATCCACAGCTACATGATCCTGGCCTATAGCGATGCCGAAGCGGTGAGCCTCAATGTGGGCTTCTATTACATGGCCAACGCTGCCGGCCGCCTGGTGGGCACGCTGCTCTCAGGCGCGATGTTCCAGGTGGGGGGCATGCAGGCCTGTCTGTGGACTTCATCGTTACTCGTGGCTGCGGCCTTTCTGGTCAGCACGCGCTTGCCCACGCCGCCGCGCCAGCTTCAGCCCGCGAGCTGAAGGTTGGGACGGCGGAGAACGACGCACGGCCTCACAGTGAGCCTGCGCAACACCATCGCCAAGCTCATGCGCATGAGCCACGTCTACCAGCCCCTGATGCTCATGGAGCTCCCGCCGGATCCTGGGGAACGGATGGTGGGCAAGGTTCACCTTCAACGCCATCACCCGCCCACCAGGGCGCCTACGACCTGGTGGGCGGGGAAGAGCTGAGCGACGCCGAGCGCGAAGAGCTGCTGCAACTGTGCCGCCAACGCCTCGATGCCTTCCGAATGCAGCGCGGCGAGGAGGTGGGCTGTTTGCTCATCCAGAAGCCTGCGGATTCGGCCACCGCAGCCGCCACCGCACGCCGATCAGCGGCTCGTGAAACACCGGGTGCTCACCCGTGCCCACGCTGCTCCCGGCTGCTGCCAGACAACACCGCTAGTGTGAATTGAAGTGGCTTCCGGCTTGGCCGGACTGGCATGTGGTGAACAATCTGCTGACCCTGCCCCTGGCGCAACGGCTGGAGTTGGTCCAGACCCTATGGGATTCCATCGCTGCGGAACAGATCGGCCCGGAACTGACTGAATCCGAGCGCGAGCTGATCGATCATCGCTTGGAGCGGTTCCTGGCTGACGGCGACGCTGGGCTCGATGCTGATGAGGTGCTTAACGCACTGGAGCAGACGCTCTGATCATGGTGCTACGGCTGCGGCCTGAAGCCCGGCTCGATCTCGAAGCAGCAGTCCGCTGGTACGAAGCACAGGAAAATGGCCTGGGCCGGATGTTTGTGCAGGAGGTGCGCCAGGCTTTTCAGCGGATTCGAACCAACCCTGAGGCCTACCCCGCGGGCTATCGGAACACCCGCCGTGCACTGATACGGCGCTTCCCCTACGGCGTGGTTTACCTACCCATTCCCGGACAGGACACCATCGTTGTGCTGGCCGTTATGCATTGCGGCCGCGACCCCAAGCTCTGGCAAAAGCGGTCAAGCACCTGAGTGCCCATGCCCCCAACCCCCTCCCCCACCTACGAGCGCTTGCTGCACACCATCGCCGAACGCATGCGCATGAGCCACATCTACCAGCTCCTGATGCTCATGGAGCTCCTGGGTCACGGATTTGCCAGGCAACAGCCAGCCCAGCCCCCGCGCAGGACGTAGCCCGCCGGATCCTGGGGGAAGACGTGACCCAGATCGATGACTACACAGAGCGCGTCAAGCGGATGGTGGGCAAGGTTCACCTTCAACGGCATCACCCGCTACGACCAGGGCGCCTACGACCTTTGTGGGCGGGGAGGAGCTGTGACGCCAGCGGCTCGATGCTTTCCACATGCAGCGCGGCGAGGAGGTGGCTTGTTTGCTCATTGAGAAGCCTGCGGCTTCGTGCACCGCAGCCGCCACGTGTCAGTTCTTCAACAGATCTTCAACCGCCAGGATCAGGCTTGGGAGGGACTGATCGCAGATGACTAGCACTTGTTCAACGTCAAGATCAAAGTATTGATGAGCGATGACATCGCGAAAACCCATGGCTCCTTTCCAGTCGATATGGGGATAACGATTCTCGAGCAGTCCAGGGACCATGCGATCCAATCGCTTCAGTGATTCGCCAGCTGCAAGGAACTGCATGCAAATCACATCCATAGCATCTTCTCCCACCTCCAGATCCAGTAATTCAGGGCTGGCGATCAGCGGCTGTGCTTTGCGATGGGCACGTTGAAGAGCTCTCAATAGGCCCAACAGAAGGTCCTTGTGCTCAGGCATCACGCCTTCAGGCCCTCCGATTCAATCCTCTGCCGGAGGGTTGGGGCCATGCGATCACGAAGGCGCACAAGATCAACGGGATGCTGCAGCAGCTCTTCCAATTCCTGCTTCAGGTGCACCAGGGCATAGGGAGTGAGCGGATCAAGCTGGACCCATACGTCGAGATCGCTATCTGGGCGCGCTTCGCCGCGTGCGACGGAACCGAAGAGACCAAGCTCCACCACATGAAAGCGACGTCGCCAGTCCGCTTGATGCAGGCGTAACTGGTTCAGCACGGCTTCGGCCGAAAGCGGAGTAGGCGGGACGGTGCTGATCATGGGTCCATTCTGCCCTGCCCTTCCCTTCTGGGCGCAGCACCCCCTGTCACACCCCCCGCCCCAGCACTGGCCCCCCACAGCGCCAAGATCCCCCCATGTTCCCAACCCCCTCCCCCACCTACGAGCGCCTGCGCGACACCATCGCCAAGCGCATGCGCATGAGCCACGTTGACCAACCCCTGATGCTCATGGAGCTCCTGGGCCACGGATTTGCCAGGCAACAGCCAGCCCGGCTCCCGCGCAGGACGTAGCCCGCCGGATCCTGGGGGAGGACGTGACCCAGATCGAGGTCTACCCGAACGCGTCAAGCGGATGGTGGGCAAGGGTTCACCTTCAACGGCATCACCCGCTACGACAAGGGCGCCTACGACCTTGTGGGCGGCGAGAAGCTGAGCGACGCCGAGCGCGGAGAGCTGCTGCAGCTCTGCCGCCAGCGTCTCGATGCCTTCCGAGAGCAACGCGGCGAGGAGGTGTTCGCCCACAGGAGCCGCCACCGCACCCCGATCAGCGGCTCGATCAAAGTCCGGGTGCTCACCCGTACCCGCGGCCGCTGCGAATGCTGCGGGGCACACTGTTGCTTGGCAAACCCCGCACCAGAGGGCCCTGGAGGTGGACCACATCGTGCCCAGGAACCAGGGCGGCTCGGACGATCTCAGCAACCTGCAGGACCTCTGCTTCCGCTGCAACGCCGCCAAGCGATGGGAGGCGCGAGGCGGGCTGTGGGTTCTGCGCGCTGGAGGGCAGCGGCCGGGTGCTGCTGGAAAACGAACTGGCGCTGTGCATCGCCGATGCCGATCCGGTGACGCCTGGCCGCAGCCTGGTGAACCCGCGGCGGCATGGATCCCGAAACCAGATCAGGTGGGCTGGAACGGTTCGATGGAGTGCAGAACGCCCCCAAGAGCCTGTTTGGCCAGCTTCAGATCATGGCTGGCCTGCATCCTCAGCCAGAAGCCTTCGCTGA
>JBBASR010000048.1:0-18165 GCA_040399125.1 Cyanobium sp.
CTGTTCCACTGGGAAAGCCAGAGCACCACCACCGCGTCCTCCCCCACCGGCCAGCGCTACATCCACCACGCCTCCCGCGGCTCCAGGGTGCTCCTCTTCGTGCGCGAGCAACGCAAGCAGGACGGCCGCCCCGGCGCCCCCACCGAACCGTTCGTGTGCCTGGGGTTTGCCACCTACGAGAGCCACGAAGGCGAACGCCCGATGGCGATTCGCTGGCGGCTGGACCGCGAGATCCCGGCGGCGTGGTTACCGGTGATGGCGTTGGCGGTTTGAGGCCCGCCAGACTGGTGGTCAAAAGGACTGGGCCACACCATGAGCTATCGCATTCGTCTGCTGGAAACGGAAGAAGGCTGGGCCGTGAGCTGTCTGGATCTGCCCGGGTGCCATTCGCAGGGGGAGAGCCGCGATGAGGCCCTGGAACACATCCGTGAGGCCATCGCCCTCTGGCTTGAGGTGGAGGCCGAGGAGGCTGGCGTGAAAAGCGTGGAAACGCTCGAACTAGCGCTGTAATGCCCCGGCTGCCAGGAATCAGCCAGAAGCAGGCCGTGCGGGTGTTCCAGAAGCTCGGCTATCGCGTCGTGCGGGAATCAGGTCACCTGATCATGAGCAATGGCACCTCGCGTCTTGTGATTCCGCGCCATGACCCGATCAACGCCATCACCATGGGCGCGATCGCCCGTGATGCAGGTCTGACGCCTGAGCAGTTCCGCCAGCTGCTCTGACGGCCAAGGGCGAGCGGAACTGCACCCGCTGCCCTGGGCCTTGCCGGTGCCACTGCGCGTGCACGGCCACTACACACGCGCCGAGATCGAAGCGGCCTAGTGATTCTCTTCGAGAAGGCTGCGCCTACGCAGAAGCCTGCGGCTATGGCGTGCTCAGCACCGAAGCCCCCTGGATCCACCGCGAAGGCGTGCTCGCTCACCAAGCCAGCGCCACCGACCTGCTGTTCATCACCCTGCGCAACAGCGAAGCCCTCTTCTCCCCCTCCACCCGCTACCGCGACCTGGCCCTCGGCCCCGCCCTGTTCCACTGGGAAAGCCAGAGCACCACCACCGCGTCCTCCCCCACCGGCCAGCGCTACATCCACCATGCCGCCCGCGGCTCACGGGTGCTGTTGTTCGTGCGCGAACAACGCAAACAGGACGGCCGCCCCGGCGCCCCCACCGAACCGTTCGTGTGTCTGGGGTTTGCGCGCTACGAAAGCCACGAAGGCGAGCGGCCGATGGCGATTCGCTGGCGGCTGGAGCGCGAGATCCCGGCGGCGTGGTTGCCAGTGATGGCTTTGGCGGTTTGAGGGGGGGGGGGAGGGGCAGAGCAGTAGGCCACGTGGGACGGCGCCTGATCAACCCTGGCTGCTGAACAACGTCTTCCCACCTAAAATGACGAGATCGCGGTGTGGGCTGGTTTCATGAAGGGGGAGCTGACCGCCGTGATTGAGCCGGCTCCAGAGGGAGGCTTCTGGGCAATCTGCCTGGAGATCCCGGGCGCGAATGGACAGGGTGAATCCATCGAGGAAGCCAAACAAGATCTGCAGGCAGCGATTGAGCTTCTGCTTGAGGATCGTGAGGCTGAGATCAGTCGTGGACTGCCGCCTGATGCCATGCGCATGCCACTGCAGATCGGATGAAACGCCGCGATCTGGAGCGGAGGCTTCGCATGGCTGGCTGCCTCCTCAAAAGGGAAGGTGCTTCACATTCCATCTGGATCAATCCCGCCACCGGTGTGAAGGAAGCTGTGCCCAGACACAACGAAATCAAGGAACCCCTGGCCCGGAAGATCCTTGCCAGCCTCGGCGCTAGTTGACTCTGCAGCCGACCAGGGTTCAACCATGCAGCATCTCTCCATGGTCAAGCGCCTCGCGCACGACCGGATCACCCCCCCGATAGCGAACCTCAACTTCCTCAGGCCGCCGGACCAACAAATCTAGGGGGAATCGCACCGGGCAGAGACGGCGCATTTCACGGATCTTGGCTAGGTGGCGACCCTCGAAGGGCATCACCACAAGGATGTCGGCATCAGAATCCCAGCGCGCCTCACCACGGGCCAAGGAACCGAACAAAATCACCCTTTCGGGTGCGTAGTGCTCCACCAACTGCTGCGTAAAGGCCAGCAGGGCCTCGCGGGTCACCAGAGGGGTCGGCGTGGTGGTCATAGGCTCATCATCGCGAAGCTTCGCAGGACAGGCCACGATCCTCTCGGCACGCTGCAGCAGGAGCCGGGTTGGTGGGCAGCAGGAGAGTCCTCGGATCCAGCAGAGGATCAACAACGGCAGGGTTGGAGCCGGATTTCGGCACCGGCCGCCTGTGGCGGCCCCTCGATCAGGCCCTGGCGGTGCTCTGGCATGCCTAAGGGCTCCGTTAGCGTGGACCCATGAATACGGCTGCCCCGCTTCTGCCCTTGCTGATCGACCGGCTGGAACCGCTCAGGCACCTCTGCGACCGCTACGGGGTCGATCGGCTTGAAGTGTTCGGCTCGGCGGCGAAGGGCCTGTTTGACCCTGCCAGCAGTGACTTGGACTTCATCGTGCAGATGAAGGGCCAAAAAGAACCGGGCTATGCCCGGCGCTTCTGTGACTTCGCGGATGAATTGGAAGCTCTCTTCGGCCGTCCGGTGGATCTATTGACGGAATCCATGATCCACAATCCCTATTTCCGCAAAGACGTGGACGCATCTCGCCGGCTTCTCCTGGAACGCTGACATGCAAACGGAGGCCCGAAACGTCTGTTTGACGCATTCACGGCCATCGAGTCGATCGAGCGGTTCATCGCGAATTCCACGCTGGATCAATACCTCAACTATGAACTGATCCAATCAGCCGTGGAACGTAAGTTCGAGATTATCGGAGAAGCCCTGAAACGAGCTTCGGAAGCTGATCCCAACTTGGTCAACGCCATTCCGGATTTGCGCCGGATTGTCCCCAGCCTTCGAAGCTGCCTTCTGGAAATGCTGAATAACGATCCTTCCACAACTTAATCGTTGACCTATCTGCTTAGCTCAGGCCGCCCAGGATGCCCGTCTCCTGCAGCAGCAGCCGCTGGCGGCGGGCATCCACGAAGTGGTGGGCCGCCATGGCGCCGCTCACGGCCGCCGGCGGCACGCCGATACCGGGGAACACCCCGGCGCCGCAGAGCACCAGCCCCTGTACCGGAGTGCCGCCACCGGGAAATGGCCCCCGATCGGCGGGCCAGGCCGGGCCGTAGCTGCCCTGGTGCAACCGCAGGAAGTGGCGGTGGGTGAGGGGCGTGCCCTGCAGCTCGATCACCACCCGCTCCCGCCAGTCGGGCAGCACGCCATCGAACACCTGGTGGAACACCGAGCAGCGCTCCTGCTTGAGGCGCTTGTAATCGGCACTGCCCCGCTCCAGTTCGCTCCAGAGCTCCCAGGGTTCGTTGGCGGGGGTGTAGCCATGCAGCACCTGATGCCCCGGAGGCGCCAGGGAGGAATCCAGCAGTGATGGCATCGACAGCACCACCATGTTGCGTTCGGCGCCGATGCCCCGCTGCCAGTCGCCCACCCAGACGTGATGGATCGGCAGCTCAGCCAGGTCGTCGCCGCGCAGGCCCAGGTGCCAGTGCAGGAAGCTGGCGCAGGCCGGGGTGGCCTGCAGGCGAGAACGCCAGCGGGCAGGCATGGCGGCTTCGCTGAGCAGGGCCGGCAGATCCCAGGGGCTGAGGTTGGCGATCACGCCCAACCGAGCACCCACGCGCTCGCCCCCGGTGAGCCGTACCCCGCAGGCCCTGCCGCCTTCCACCAGGATCTCCGCCACCGGGGAGCGGCACTGAAGCCGGCCGCCGTGGCGCTCCAGGCCGCGCACCAGGGCCGCCACCACCGCGGGGCTGCCACCGATCGGGTAGTCCAGAGCGGCGTCGGGCTCGAACCACTCGCCGAACAGGGTGGCCATCGCCGCGGCGCTGGTCTGCTCCATCCCCAGCCCGGAGATCAGGAAGCAGAGCAGCTCCACCCAGTGGAGCAGGAAGGGATCGCGCAGGTGGCGGCGGGCGAGCGGTCCGAAGGCACCCCCCAGCTGGCCCAGCCGGCCCGCCTGGGCGAGCAGCCCCAGACCCTGGCCGCCGAGGACAGCCGCCGTGCCCAGCCCCGGCCGCAGGGCCAGCAGCGGCAGGGAGCGGGCGGCGGCGCAGAAGGGCTGCAGGACCTGCATGAAGCGGGCCCATTCGTCGGCGGCGGCGGCTCCGCGCAGGTCGCGCACCACGGCCAGGAAGGGCTCCAGGCCCACACCCACCTGCAACTGGCCCTCGGGCAGCAGCAGCCCCCACTCGTGGTAGCGGTGCACCGGCACCTCCTCCCCGATCGCCCGCAGCACCTGGGCCAGGGGGTTGCTGCTGGGCCAGCTCCCCAGACCGCTCCAGAGGGAGGGCCCGGATTCAAAGGCAAAGCCCTGGCGTTGGAAGCCATGGGCCGCGCCGCCGGGCTGGTCGTGGGCTTCGAGCACCAGCACCTCGAGGCCATGGCGGGCGGCCATGGCGGCGGCGCAGAGCCCCCCCAGTCCGCTGCCCACCACCACCAGATCCGGCCCCTGGGCCGGCGGCATGCCGTTCAGATCTGGCACCGGCTCTCCGCGGTGGCGGCGGCGGGCCTTCCCTCTGGTACCCCGCCTATCGCCGCCTGGTTCTCCATGGAGTGGTGCTTATGGAGTGATGCTATGGAGAACAGCCCTGCCGATGCGGCGATGTTGCGCCAGAGCCTCCACCAGCTCAGCCTCCACACCCGGGGCGAAGGCTTCACCGACATCACCGCCGCCCTCAACCGGGAGATCGGGGCCAGCGGGTTGGCCACCGGCCTGGCCAACCTGGCCTGTCTGCACACCTCCTGTTCGCTCACCATCAACGAGAACGCCGATCCGCGGGTGCTGCTGGATCTGGCCGCCTACCTCCAGGCCCTGGTGCCCCAGGAGGGGGTGCGACCGATCAGCGGCCGGGGCGAACTGCGCCCCTATCGCCACGACGACGAGGGCCCGGATGACATGCCCGCCCACATCCGCACGGCCCTCACCTGCACCACCCTCGCCCTGCCGTTCCGGGGCGGGCGGTTGGTGATCGGCACCTGGCAGGCCGTCTATCTCTGGGAGCATCGGGCCCAGGCCCAGCTCCGGCAGCTGAGCCTGCATCTGCTCGGGGAGTGAGCTGGGTCTTTGGGCGTCCGCCAGGACGTGCCTGCTCACGACGAACAGCTGTAGTGCGACACGCCACCGGCGTTGAAGAAGTCCCGGGGCTTCAGGCGGTCGTAGGTCGCCGCCAGCTCTGGTGATGGCGCGTCATAGGGATGGCGGAACAGCTCCTGCAGCTCCTGGATCAGGGTGGTGTCTCCTTGCCCGGCCTGTTCATAGGCCGGAGCGATCAGCCATTCGCGCCAGGTGATCGCCGGGTTGGTGCGTTGCATCGCGGCAGATATCTCGCTGGGGTCGCCGTTGGCCGTGATCTGATCGCGCCAGCGTCCCAGCCAACGGGTCCATTGCCCATCGAGCTCTTCGGAACTGGTCTGGTAGAAGCTCTCTTTGAGGGCTGAGAGCTGCGCTGCGATCTCAGCAGCAGGGTCAGCAGCAATAGCCGACAGCCGGCGGAAGACGATCGTGTAGTCGGCCCTGGAGAGCACCAAGAGCTGCAGCAGCTCGTTCACCAGGTCGGCGTCGTAGCGGCTCAGGCCGAGCTTGCGGGCCCACATCGCCTCGAGCTGCTGCTGCATCGCTTCGGCGAAGCCCTCACGGATCTGATCGAGCCTTGCCAATGCCTCGGTATTGCCCTCAAGCAGCGGCCGCAGGGCTGTCCAGAACATGTGGAAGTTGGCTTCAGCCGCCAACGGTTGGTTGAAGAAGCAGAAATGCTCGCCGCCACCGGTCCAGGGCTGAAATCCGGGATCAAACAGTTCCATGAAGCCGAAGGGGCCGTAGTCGAGGGTGAAGCCACCGGCGGCGCAGTTGTCGCTGTTGAAATTGCCCTGGCAGTAGCCAACACGCATCCAGTTGGCGACCAGGGTGGTGAGCCGTGCGCGAAACAACTCCGCCAGCTCCACCACCTGCTCGCTGAACGCCAGAGTTGGGTCAATCTCCAGCCGATAGTTCCGCTCGATCAGGTGCGCTGTGATCATCTGCAGCTCCTGCAGCGCCCCCGGATGCGCATCGCTGCGCGCGCGCCGCGCAAACAGCTCCAGCTGGCCGACCCGCAGAAACGACGGCGCCACCCGGGTTGTGATCGCCGCAGGATTGTCTACCACTATGTCGGGATCAAACGAACGGGAGTTCGGCGAATACCAGGGCCGGCGCACCGTTTCCGCTCGCGACATCAGGAGCGTCAGCGAGCGGGAGGTGGGAACCCCCAGGGCGTGCATCAACTCCTGCGCCAGAAACTCGCGCACGCTGGAGCGGAGCACGGCGCGACCATCGGCGCCGCGGCAGTAGGGCGTCGGCCCCCCGCCCTTGAGTTGCATCTCCCAACGCCGGCCGTTGAACACGCCCTCGAACACGGACATGGCCCGGCCATCGCCGTAGCCATTGCCGGTGCCGAACGGGCACTGCTGGATGTATTCGGTGCCATAGATCGATAGCGCATAGCCGGTGGCCCAGCCATAGGGCCGCATCGGCTGCCGCGCCACGCTGATGTCGCCGGAAAACAGCCGCAGAAACTGCTCGTCGTGGGTCAGCGCCTCGCTCAGCCCCAGCTCCTGGAAGAGGGTGCTGCTGTGCGCCACGAGTTCCGGCGCGGCAAGCGGCGTGGGCGTCACCGGCACGTAATGCCCGGAGAACACCTGGCGGGGCCGGTGATCGTGACCATCGCCGGTGGCCTGAGGATCGGCCTGCAGGGAATCCAGCAGCGAATAATCGGCCCGTTGTGCAAACTCAGCGAAGGTTGTTGTCAGCACGGGGCTCTCGGGTTCTGGGCTTGTCGGGGCCTGGCCCTGACACTCCGTTCATCATCGCTACCTCTGACCTGATCCCGATGCCTAGGCTGAGAGGATGATTCCCCCTCTCAGCACGTTCGAGCGGTTGCGCCAGAGCGAGCGCGAGAGCCGGCTGCGCCAGCTGCGGGAGCGGCTGCAGCTGCATCCGGAGCCATGAGCCAGGCGCGTCCCCAGGCCTGTTTCTTCGCGGCCCAAGCTGCGGAGAAGGCATTGAAGGGGGCGATTGTGGAGCTGGGCCAGGAACCGCCCCACACCCATGTGCTGAATCGACTGCTGACTGTGCTGATCACGCAGGGGGTGAACGGCGAGCCCCTGGCGGCTCTGCCCCTGCGGGCGCTGACCCGGATGACGGTGTCCAGCCATTACCCGCTCGACGACACGCCGCCCCTGGACCTCTTCGACCCGGAGGACGCCCGCGAAGCGATCGCCACAGCCGAGGCAGTGCTGCGCTGGGTGGACCGGGCTCAGGCTTCTGAGCCGGCTGCCATGCCGGCCGGCTGGAAGCCGATGAAGAATGTGGACGGCACCTGACCACCCTCCTGCCATGAATCAGCGCCATGGTCAGCTGGCCGCCCTGGCCGCCGCCCTGTTGTTCGGCTGCAGCGCACCGCTGATCAGCCTGTTCACGGCCGATGGCTCGGCCCTCAGCATCGCCGGCCTGCTCTACGCCGGGGCCAGCCTGGGTCTGCTGCTGCTGCGCCTGGCCCAGCCCCGCAAGGCTCAGGAGACCCCCCTGCAACGGGCCGACTGGCCAGGGCTGGCGCTCCTCACCCTGCTCGGCGGGGTGGTCGCACCGGTGGCCTTGGTGTTCGGCCTGGCGCACCTACCGGCGGCCTCCAGCTCCCTGCTGCTCAACCTGGAAGCGGTGTTCACCCTATTGATCGCCGTGGTGGTGGGCGGCGAACACCTGGGCCGCCGCGCGCTGCTGGCGGCGTTGCTCACCATCGCCGGTGCCGTGGTGCTGTCCCAGGGCTCCCTCAGCGGAGCCAACTGGCAGGGCGCCGGCCTGATCGCCCTCGCCACGCTGGCCTGGGGGATCGACAACAACATCAGCCAACGCCTGAGCCTGCGCGATCCGATGCAGATCGCCTCGATCAAGGCGATCGGCGCCGGCCTGCCGATGCTCGCGGGGGCCGTGCTGCTGGGGCACCCCTTCCCAGCAGCACCGGTGATCGCGGCGCTGCTGGTGATCGGAGCGCTGGGCTACGGCCTTTCGATCTGGCTGGATCTGCTGGCCCTGAGGGCACTGGGTGCGGCGCGGGAAGCGGTGATCTTCGCCAGCGCCCCCTTCGTGGGTGCTCTGTTCGCCGTTCTGGTGTTGGGGGAAGCCCCAACGGCGGCCCTGGCTGCCGCCGCCGCCCTGATGGTCCTCGGCGTGGCGCTTCTGCTCGGTGAGCAGCACAGCCACTGGCATCACCACGAACCGCTGCGGCACGCCCACCGTCATCGCCATGACCCACGCCATGAGCCACGCCATGGCGATCCCCACCACGACCACGGCCACAGCGAGGAGGAGAGCGCGGAGATTCGCCGCGATCGGCCTTACTGGCATGCCCATGAACACGACCATGACGCAACGGCCCATGCCCATCCCCATGGCAGTGATGCCCATCACCGCCATCACCATTGAGGTCATTCCGCTGACGATGGCTCGGGGAAGATCAGATCGGCGGCCTTGCGGGCATCGCTGAGCACCTGCAGCAGCATCCGCGGTGAGGCGCGCAGCAGCTCGATCCAATGGCCCAGATAGGCGGCGTGATTGGCCATGGCACTGCCGATCTCGAGGCGATCCCCGAGCAACACCGCCCCCAGCTCGGCCACCAGCTCCTCGCGGGCATAGGCCCGGCCGCCATCCCCGCCTTCCCCCATGCCGCCGGAGAGATCCCGGGCCAGCCGGGAGCTGTGGCCGGAGGAATGAATCGCTTCATGGGCCCAGGTGGAATACAAAGCCGCCGCCGAATGGAAGGCGCCGCGATCGGGGAGCTGGATCCGATCCAGCGCCGGCAGGTAACAGGCCCGATCACCGCCGAAGCGCACCGGCACCGGCCAGCCGCTGAGCACCGCCTCGGCGGCGGCCAGTCGCTCGGGCTCGGGCCGCTGCTTCAGCCCTTCGGCCTGCCGGCGCCTGTGGATCAGCTCCTGCAGAGCCGGCCCCACGAGATCCGCGGCATTGAAGACCGCCACAGGTCTGTAGCTCACCCAGCTGCGGCCAGCAGCCTCACCCAGCTGGTCTTCTTCCCGCTGATGTACCTGGGGCCGCAACACATGCACGGCCTTGCTTCCCTTACGGGGAACGAGCCCCAGGGCCTTGGCCTCCGCAAAGCCGCACCAATAGGGCAAGGCTGAGCCCCGCAGATGCATGCCCAGGGTGAGCAGCACCGGATTGGCACCGCTGTAGCGGCGACCCGAGAGCAGATTCACGTGGTGCCCGCCAGCGGCGTTGTCCCACTCCTTGCGCCAGGGAGTGGTGCCCGCCTCCAGCTGGGCAATCAGGGAAGCCACCAACTTCTCTTCCGGCGAGACCTTCGCCGCAGAGGCAGCCTTCGCCGCAGAGGCAGCGCCTGGCGCTGGGGGGGAGATTGAGGGAGAAACCATGACCACGGGGGGCAACTGCAGGAGCGCAAGCACTCACAGAAGCCAATGCCCCCGGCCGTCACACCCCCTGTAGCAGCGCGGCATCAGCACTTGCTGTTGTGGGCGTTGTGAGCACAGCAGATCGGCCTCTGCGGCGACAGGATCAAGACACCACGGCCGTTTCCTGTGCATCTGCGCATCGGTTGCCAGATTGAATTCCACTGCGACACGGCCACGCCCTTGCTGGCGCTCGTGCATCCCCACAGCAGCCTGGTTGCGGATCTTGAATCCCCGGAGCAACTGCAGGTCCAGCCCGATCGCGCCTATGAGGTGCTGGCCGATCAGGCGGGCAACCGCTGGTGCCGCCTGCTGGCCCCCCCAGGCCGCACCAGCCTCCACTACGCCGCCACGATCCACTGCCCGGACGAGACCGATCCGGTGCGCGCCACGGTGGGCCCCTGCCGGATCGAAGCCCTGCCGATCGACACCTACCGCTTCCTCAACGCCAGCACCTATTGCGATACCGCCGCCCTGATGGATCTGGCCTGGAGCCGCTTCGCGGCAATCCCCCGCGGCTGGCCCCTGGTGCAGGCCATCTGTGACTGGGTGCACGAGCAGATCCGTTTTGATTACGCAGCCGTGACCCCGGAAAAGCGCGCCAGCGATGCCCTCGCCGAGGGGGCTGGAGTCTGCCGCGACTATGCGCACCTGGCGATCACCCTGTGCCGCTGCCTCAATATCCCCGCCCGCTATTGCACCGGCTACCTCGGCTACACCGGCATCCCCCAGGGGGAGGCTCCGGTTGATTTCTCCGCCTGGTTTGAGGTGTTCCTCACCGATCGCTGGTATGTCTTTGATGCACGGCACAACATCCCCCGCTGCGGCAGGGTGCTGATCGCCCGCGGACGCGATGCCGCCGATGTGCCCTTCCTCCGCTCCTTCGGGGCGCATCAGCTCACTGGTTTCGAGGTGATCACCGAGGAATTGACGCTCTCAATCCGCTGCGGAGCCGGGGCGGATCAGGCGGGAGACGCTGCGCTCCTGGGCGAGACGAATCAGCTCGGCGGCTGAATGCGGGCGGCAATAGTAATAACCCTGGAAGTAGGCAACGCCCAACTGCTGAAGCAGCAGTACGCTGCGTTCATTGTCGACCCCTTCGGCCACGATTTCCAGCCCCATCCGTTTGGCCATCTGCACCACCAGGATCACAATCTGGTGGGCGAACACATCCTTCTCTGCCGCCATCACAAACGACTTATCAATCTTCAGTTCGTCCGGTTGGAGAGACTGCAGCAAGCTCAAGGATGAATACCCGGTGCCGAAGTCATCGAGAGACAGGCGAGTCCCCAGGTCACGCAGGCCGGCGAGATTGGCCTTCACCGCTTCGTTGGACATCAGCACCGACCGCTCGGTGAGCTCCACGGTGAGAGCGTGGGGATCAATGTCGAACTGGCTGAGGTGATGACGCAATCGGCTCACCAGGCCGGGATCGGAAAGCTTGGATGGGGAGAGATTGAGCGACAGCCGCAGCCCGGGGAAATGGGCCTTCAACTCCCGAAACCCCTGCAGCGAGAGGCGGATCAGCTCATCGCCGAGGATGTTCATGCGGCGATGGTTCTCGGCCAGATCCAGGAACACATCCGGTGCGATCGCACCCAGCCGCGGGTGGTCCCAGCGGGCCAGTGCCTCCACGCTGTGCAGGGCCAGACCGCAATCCACGATCGGCTGAAACTCCACCCGCAATCCCCTGTCACGGATCGCCGCCATCAGATCCACAAACAGGTAGTAGTTGTCCAGCTGAACGGCGCCATCGTCCACATCGAAGATGGCAATCCGGGTATGGCCCAGCTGCTTGGCCCGATACATCGCGATATCGGAGCGTTTCATCGCCATCGCCGAATCGGATTCGGCGGGGTTCACCACGTTCACGCCGATGCTGATGTTGAGATCCACCTCGATCTCCTGCAGCCGCGCCAGGCTGTCGAAGCTTCGCGCGATGCGGGTGGCCAAGCCATGGGCCTCGCTGCGTAGATCGGTGCCCGGGGCCAGCTCCTCCAGGCCGATCAGGATGGCGAATTCATCGCCGCCATAGCGGGCCAGGAAGTCGTGGGGCCCCAGCACCGCCCGCAGCCTCTCCGCCACCAGACACAGAGCCGCATCCCCGATCCCATGGCCGTAGGTGTCGTTGATCACCTTGAAGCGATCCACATCCACGAACAGCAGGGCAAACGAGCGCCCCAGCGGCCGCAGCCGCTCTCTCTCCAGCTCCAGCCTTTCGATGAAGTAGCGGCGGTTGGGCAGTTGGGTGAGGGAATCGAGCAGAGCCAGGCTCCGGGCATTCACCAGGAAATGCTGAAAGCGATCGCCCAGCTCCTCCAGCTTGCGTTCGATCACCGCTGGCTCCCGCCAGGAGGGATAGGCCTGGGCGGAGCCCTCCGCGGTGAGCAGCCGGGCCAGGATCCGTTCCTCGGGGGCGGAAGAGCGGCTGTCGAGTCCCATGCGCTCCAGCAGTCGATCAAGCTCATGGCTGGCCCGGCGGATGCGTTGGTTGCTGAGGCGCTCGCCGCGACGCTGCAGCAGCAGGCGCCGCCGCCGATCCAGCACCACCAGGCCCCGGATCAGCAACAGTGCCGCCAGCACGGCAAGCAACCGCAGCAGATCGCGCAGCACTCCAGCCAGCAGCGGCCGCTGCCACTGCGTCGGCCGCAGGGCCAGAAAGACCCCGCCCTCGCCATGGATCTCGGGCTGCAGCCGTTGCTCCTTGCCAGGAACGAAGCTGGCCGCCAGGTCCTTCAGCTGCGTGTTGATGGCCGGGCCGTACTCCTGCTTGAGCAGCGGTTCGAACAGGGTGAGGGTGCCCTGCATCGGTGCCCTGCTGTTGCTGTTGCTGATCGGGGTGGAAACCCCCAGATAGGTGCGTCCGTTGCCGGCACGGCAGGCCAGGCGCACCGTGCTGCTCACCGTCTTGAGGCGGCCGCGGCTGCTTTCGGCACAGGCCACCAGGGGCAGGTGCTCCGCCCGATCCTGCCCCTGGTCGCTGTAGGTGAGCAGCGGCACACCGGTGGGAGAAAGCAGCACCAGCACCCCGTCCTCCTCGAACAGCGACGTGGTGCTGATATCGGTCTCAAGGAAGCGGGGATTGTCTCCTTTCACATAGGCATAGAGGTCGTCCCAGTGGCCCCAGTCGAGGGCGCTGCGGCGGATCGAGGCCAGGGAGGCCACCACGATCGCCAGCGGTTCCCGCCGCTGCAGCTCCTGCCGCTGCTTGAGGTCCACCTCGCGCCGATTGAACTCGGCCGCCAGCAGCAGCAGAGCGGGAAGTGCCAGCAGCATCCCCCAGCGGCGCAGGCTGTCCGGGGATGGGAATGTGCGCTGCTCCTCCTTGCGCCAGGAGCGAAACAGGCTCGGCAGCCCCCGCAGCACCCTCCTTTCGCGCCCTTTCATGGCCCCTTGCCCAGGGAACACACCGGACTCCGCCCAGGATGGAAACCGATCTCGGGCCTGCCGAACAGAAAACCCTGGAAGTGGCGGCAGCCCTCCTTGATCAGGCTGCGGCGCTGCTCGAGGGTCTCCACCCCCTCCGCCACCACCCGCAGGTTCATCGACAACCCGAGGGTGAGGATCGCCCGCACGATCGCCGCATCCTGGGGGTCCGAGAGAAAGCGGCGCACGAAGCTGCAATCCACCTTGAGCTCACTCACGGGCAGATGGCGCAGATAGGTGAAGGAGGAATAGCCGGTCCCGAAATCATCAAGGGAAAATTCAATGGCATGATCGCGCAGCCTGTGCATGCGGTTGGCGGCGAAATCAAGGTCGCTCAGCACCGTGTCTTCGGTGATCTCAAACAGCAGTCGGCTGCCATCCACCCCTGTTTCCGCCAGCACCTCAATCACGCGCTCGGGAAAGTCGGGATGCAGAAACTCGGAATCGCTGAGGTTCACGCCCACCCGGAAGCCCGGCGGCAGGTCGGGGCCCCAGGCATGCAGCTGCTCGCATACCTGCCGCAGCAACCATTCGCCCATCGGGTGAATCAGGCCTGATTCCTGGGCAATCGGGATGAAATCGGCTGGCGACACCCACCCCTGATCGGGCGACTGCCATCGCATCAATGCCTCGACCCCGTAGAGGGTGCCCTCCATGGTCACCTGGGGCTGAAACGCGATCGCCAGCTGGTGCTCCCGGAACCCCTCGCGCAGCTCCGCCTCCAGCTTTGAACGGCGATCCACCCGCTGTTGCATCTCGTCCTGGAACGCCCGAACCGTGTTGCGGCCGGCCGCCTTCGCCTCATACAGAGCCACATCCGCCTGCTGCAGAAGTGTGTCCATGCTCACCCCCATCTGCGTGAGAACAGCCACCCCGAAGCTGGCGCTGTGATGGGTGAGACCCGATTCGATCATGAACGGATCGTTGATGGCCTTCAGCAGTTTCTCAGCCACCTCAATCGCCCGCTGTGTGGCCAGATCCACGTCCTGACCGAGGTTTTCGAGCAACACCACGAATTCGTCGCCCCCCAGCCGAGCCACGGTGTCATGGGCGCGAACATGGCGACGCAATCGCTCCCCCACGGCACAGAGCAGCTGGTCGCCGGCGGCATGGCCACGGGTGTCGTTGAGGGTCTTGAAACGATCCAGATCCATCATCAGCACCGACACCAGGCGACCGGTGCGATACGCCTCGGAGATCGCCGTCTCCAGCCGCTCCCGCAGGAAGCGGCGGTTCGGCAGTTCGGTGAGGCCGTCGTAGAAGGCCAGCTGGTGAACATGGGCCTCATGGCGTTTGCGTTCACTCAGATCAAAGATCGAACCGGAGAAGCGCACCGGCACCCCCTGTTCATCTCGGAAGATGGTGCCGCGCACCAGCACCGGCAGGTACTGGTCGTCATCCCGCAGCAGCCGGATTTCACTCTCCACGCTCTCATGGACTCCGCTGAGCGCCTGCAGAAACTGCCATTCGAACCGTTCACGATCGGCCGCATGGATCCTTTGCTGCCAGAAGTTGCCCTCGAGCTTCTGCGATCCTGGCGGACAGGCCATCATCTGCAGCCAGCGGGGTGAAACGAAGGTGGTGTTATGCACCAGATCAAAATCCCACCAGCCATCGTTGGTGCCCTTCAGCACCGATTCCAACCGCTGTCCCGATTCCTGCAACTGATGCACCTGGGCATCGATCAGGCTGCGATCGGCCTCGTGATCAAGGTGGGCGGCGAACTTCTCGGCGATCAGAGTGAGCACCTCAAAGGTTTCATCACTGATCGGATCAAACATGCCCGCCGTGGTGTTGCTGTTGGCTGCCAGCACCAGCCCGATGCAGCTGCCATCCCGGCCGACGCAACGGCAGAGCAGCACATCCTCCAGTTCCGGCCCCGGCAGCAGAGCAAAGTGTTCCGGCGCCAGCCGCACCGAGCGGCGCCGGTTGCGGCCCTCCATCTGAGCCGCCATCTGACCCTCCAGCGCCACCCCGGCAGCGGCCCAGGACCGCTCGGGAATGCTGATGCCGCACACGGCGAAGCTCTCCTGCTCCGAACTGCCGGATCCCAGGCGCCAGACGGCCCCGATCGCGATATCCAGCACATCCACGATCGCCTCGGCGAACATCTCCTGCACCGATTGGCCATGGGAATCAGCCAGCAGGGTGTTGGACAACCGATTCAGACGAATCAGCTGGGAAATCTGACGATCGAGACGGGCACGGACGGCGATCAGTTCCTGCTGCAGCAGGTTGTAAGCGCTGGCTCCATAGTTTCTGCCTTGGTCAGCGCCGGTCTCCACCATCAATCACGCGCTCCTGTAGAGAGCGGCCAGGGCGGTGGTGTAGTTGTGATAGGCATTACGGCCGCCGAGGTGGGCGTATTCGCCGAAGCCATACATCCCGAACCAGGGCGGCACTTCGCCATTACTGCAGAAAGGTTCCTGCATCCGATGCACCAGTTCCTCCTTCATCACGCGATTGAAAAGACGACGACCACGGGCCAGACAGTCAGCATGAAACACAGCCACCGGCTTGCGCCCGGGCTTACGGGTCACCATCGCCTGCATCATCCGATCCATGTCTCGGAAGATCAGGTCTTCATCGCGGACGGTGAGCCACAGCTGCGAACCCTCCGGGCAATCGGTTGCATAAATAATCTCACCTTCCGGGGAGTGATGGGTGACCACCCGCAGGATGTGACTGTTCCCGTATTCTTCCGAGAGGCTCCCCGGCAGCTTCTCCGCCAGGGCCCCGATCGGGATCGTGTCCCCTTCGGTGGCCGTGGCCGGCAACTGCAACCGCTCCAGATAGGTGGTCCAGGCGGGCCGGCCATCGAGTTCGATGATCCGGTTGCCTTCTGAACGGGTCACCAGCAGCGGTTCGCCCACCGCCACGAAGCCATGGGTGGCCTGGGTTTCCACTTCCAGTCCCGGATCCCAGATCCCCACAGCGAAAGCGGCGTGCTGGAAACGCTGGCCATCAATCGCCTGGAAGGTGGCCACCCCCTGCATCTGGTCGGAGGAGGTGGCCCCGAAGATCACCACATCCGGGCCGAGCACCGATTCGATGCCGGCGATCAGCTGGTCGTTGGCGATGTCGATGCCGGAGGCCAGCAGGTAGATCATCCGCAGCGGATGCTCGGATTGCTGGAGCCCCCGCGCCAGCTCCACGCCCTTCTCATAGGAGGTGTGGCCGTAGAGGCCGTCGACATGGGCCACCACGAATCCCTCCCCCCGCAGGCCGATCAGGGCGATGTCGTGCATCGACTCACCGGGGCCGTCGCGGCCCACCACGCCGGCACAGGAGGCAGCCAGCACCCTCGCCCCTGGGCACTGGTTGCGCACCACCTCCGAAAGGGCGGCCACGTCATGGCCGCCCGTGGCATTGATCAACACCAGATCGCATTGGGGATCGGTTTCCCCATAGGCGAGCTCGAGGGCCTCAAGCACGGCGCGCTGTGGGTTGACGGCGCGGGTGTTGCCGGAATGGAACTCGAGCATGGCCTGGTCAACGTTCTTCCACCTTTATATGCACGGTGAGCCATTTCGCTCCGGATCAGGCGCATCGCTCCGGATCAGGCCTGGGCTTCGCGATCGGCGATGAGGGTGCGCACCATCAACCGCAGGGTTTCGCGGTTGCCGCCGGCGTCGCGCCAGGCTTCGATCCAGGCCAGCAGCGGCGAGGATCCTTCCCCCTCCTGGCATGGCACCCCCAACCGGTCGAGATAGGCACTGGCATCATCCAGACAGGAGCCCCCGGCCGCGAAGCCATCGAGCACCGGATCCAGGGCCGCCAGCAGGGTTTCCAGGTCGGCGCTGCTGAGCAGCGGCAGGGGATCGGACATAGCGTGTTGGCTGGTGCAGTTCCGGGCCGTGACCCGACTCTGCCTGCAGCTGTTCGTGATCGCCATCCTCTCGCCGTGCCAGATCAGCGCCGCCGCGAAGGGGCGGCCGCCAGGTGATGCACCGCATGCAGGGCCACTCCCCACAGCTGGGCTCCCTCGCCACCCTCCAGCTCCTCCCCCTGGGCCAGGGGCAGGGGAGGGGAAACGCCATCGCTGGCCACCAGGCCCAGGCCGGCACCATGGCGCACCAGCCGCCGCAGCAGGAATCCCCCCTCATGAACCACAACCACCAGCATTCCGGGGCGGGGCTCAACACTGCGATCAATGACCAGCAGATCACCATCAACGATGCCATCCCCCGCCATCGCATCCCCCTGCACCCGCATGAAGAAGGTGGAAAGCGGGCGGGGAATCAGCTCGAGGTTGAGATCGATGCTGGCCTCCACGTAGTCATCGGCCGGGCTGGGAAAGCCGGCGGCCACCGCCTCTGCGGCCAGCGGAAAGGGAAGCGGCTCCGGATCGGGCCGCAGCGGCACGGGTAGACCGGGGGGCAGCGAACGCCACGGCTCCGGCAGGGAAGACAACCAGAACCCGGGAGCAGAAGAGGAGAAGGACACGCCGGCCGCAGGCACCACCACCACGGACAGTACATACGTTCTGGCGAGGTGAGCAAACCGACCGCGCCCGAATCGGTCAGCATGGAGCAAGCGAGCGCCGGGAGCATGGCCTGTCCGAACTGTGGGAGCTGGGCCATCAAGGCCGATCGCAGCCTTTCGGGAAGGATGGTGTGTGGCCGCTGCGGCGAACCCCTCGGGATAGGGGCCCGGAGGCGGCTGGGCAGCGGACGGGGCACGGGACAGCACTGGCGGCTGTGGCTGGGGCTGACGGCGCTGATCGCCGTGTCTGCCGTGCTGGCGGGTCTGCAGGAACGCAGTCTTTCGCCCCTGGAACGGCATCGATTCCGGCAGACCACGGAAACAAGCCTGGGAGCAACTCGGGAGCAGGACCGGGCCTTGGATGTGGCCATCTGCTGACAGGCGGCCGGAGGACGCTGTTGATCCCGGAACATGGATCGAAATATTTCGGATTCCGGAAAGAATGAGCAACAACTCCCTTAGCAATTTCCCTGCCAGCCTCTCCACCACCAGCCTTGAGGCGCTGAGTATGGGAGAGCTACGGGAACTGGCCCGCTCCCTGGAAGTGCCGCGCTACAGCGCCCTGAACCGTGCCGGCCTGCTGGAAGCGATCGCCGCAACACCCGCCCCCACCGTGGGGATCTACGGCACTGCTGCCTCTGCTGCCACCGCTACCGCTACCACCGTCACCGCTGCCGAGGCGGCGGACCTGGCGGCGATCGAGGCCGAGAT
>JBBASR010000049.1:0-18059 GCA_040399125.1 Cyanobium sp.
CAGCTTTGCTGATCTCAGCGACTTCTCAACCCCCTGTTGCCCAGAGGCTCCCTAGTCCTGCCTGGCTGCATAAAAGCAAGGTCCAGCGGCCTGGGGCTGAGTCCCGCTGCGGTCGGGTACGGTCGGAGAAGTGATGGCGCCTCCCGTGCTCGACCTCACCGACTTCAAGCGCGACCTTTCCGAGCTCACCGACCGCCTGGGCCATGCCCAGGACTGTCTTTGACGTACCGGCCCTGAAAGCCCGCCAGCAGGACCTGGAGCAGCTGGCCTCCCAACCCTCCTTCTGGGACGACCAGAAGGAGGCCCAGATGAAGATGCGCCAGCTGGATGAGGTGAAGGCCCAGCTGGAGCAACTCAGCTGTTGGCAGTCCGCCATCGAGGACGGCCGGGCCACCCTGGAGCTCTACGACCTCGAACCCGACGACGACCTCCTTCAGGAGTCCAACGGCGCCCTCCAGACCCTGAAAGGCGATCTCGATCGCTGGGAACTGGAGCGGCTGCTCAGCGGCACCTATGACAAGGAAGGGGCCGTACTCAGCATCAATGCCGGTGCCGGCGGTACCGACGCCCAGGACTGGGCCCTGATGCTGATGCGCATGTACACCCGCTGGGCCGAGGACCACGGCATGAAGGTGACCGTGGACGAACTCAGCGAGGGCGAGGAGGCGGGCATCAAGAGCTGCACGATCGAGATCGAAGGCCGCTATGCCTACGGCTACCTCCGCAACGAGAAGGGCACCCATCGGTTGGTGCGCATCTCGCCGTTCAACGCCAACGACAAGCGCCAGACCAGCTTCGCCGGCGTGGAGGTGATGCCCAAGCTGGAGGAGGAAGTGAAGCTCGACATCCCCGACAAGGACCTGGAGATCACCACCTCCCGCTCCGGCGGTGCCGGCGGCCAGAACGTCAACAAGGTGGAGACGGCCGTGCGCATCCTCCACATCCCCACCGGCCTCGCCGTGCGTTGCACCCAGGAGCGCTCCCAGCTCCAGAACAAGGAGAAGGCGATGGCCCTGCTGATGGCCAAGCTTCTGGTGATCGCCCAGGAGCAGCGGGCCTCCGAGATCGCCGACATCCGCGGCGACATCGTGGAGGCGGCCTGGGGCAACCAGATCCGCAATTACGTCTTCCATCCCTACCAGATGGTGAAGGATCTGCGCACCGGCGAGGAAACCACTGATGTACAGGGCGTGATGGACGGAGATCTGGATCCCTTCATCCAGTCGCTGCTGCGCCAGGGAGTGGAAGTGGGTGCGGAGGCCTCGTCATGAGCGACGACAGCTTTGTGAAGCTGGCCATGCGCAACATGGTGCGCAAGGGCCGCCAGAGCCTGGTTCACTTCGGGCTCACAGCCCTGGGCCTGGTGGGGTTTCTGGTGCTGATCGCCTGGCTGGGCCGCCCCCAGCTGCCGGGCAGCTGATCGATGGTCGATCTGCCTGACCTGGATCTGGCCTTCGAGGCCGATGACGGCCTGCCCATCCCCCTGGGCGCCGAGGTGTGGCATGACGTGCTGGCCACCTGGCTCGCCGCTCTGATCGCCGAACTTCCCGAAGAGTTGCGCTCTGCTGCCTACAGCCTCGGCCTGAGCCTGGTGGGGGATGCCGAGATCGCCGAGCTCAACCGGGACTGGCGGGCCAAGGAGGGACCCACCGACGTGCTCGCCTTCGCCGCCATGGATGGGGGGCTCGAAGACGCCCCCCCGATGCCCCTGCCAGCCGATCTCGGGGAGGATGACCTCTGCCCCCTGGAGCTGGGGGACATCGTGATCTCCCTGGAGACGGCCGCCCGCCAGGCCGCTGAGCAGGGCCACGACCTCGAGCGGGAACTGCTGTTCCTGGCCAGTCACGGCCTGCTGCACCTGCTGGGCTGGGACCATCCCGACGACGCCAGCCTGGCGGCGATGCTGGCCCGCCAGGAGGAATTGCTGGCGGGCCACCAGCAATTCCCCACGACCGCCCACAAGGAACGGATCATCCCCACCTGACGGCATTAAGGTGCCGAATCAAAGGTGGATTGGTTCACGCCAATGCCGATGGTGGTCCGTGACGATGCCCCCCTTCCCCCCCGCCCGCCGCTGCAGGAAGTGAGCAACGAGGTGCATCTGCGGGGGCGGCGGTTGCGGGCAGGAGCCTGGAAGGTGGCCGGCGACCTGCCGGCCAGTTTTCGTTACGCCGCCCAAGGGCTGGCCTACGGCTTCGCCAGCCAGCGCAACTTCCGGATCCATGTGTTCACCGGCCTGGTGGTCTTCGGGCTGGGGCTGTGGCTGGGGCTCGGTCCGGACCGCATGGCGGTGCTGGTGCTGACGGTGGCGGCGGTGCTGGTGCTGGAGCTGCTCAACACCG
Organism: Cyanobium sp.; assembly: GCA_040399125.1. Lineage (GTDB taxonomy): Bacteria > Cyanobacteriota > Cyanobacteriia > PCC-6307 > Cyanobiaceae > Cyanobium. The sequence continues at coordinate 2,343 of JBBASR010000049.1, forward strand.
CCACCGAGGCGGTGGTGGATCTGGCGATCGGCCGCCAGTTCCACCCCTTGGCCCGCATCGCCAAGGACTGTGCCGCCGCCGCCGTGCTGGTGGCGGCGCTTTCCTCGCTGATGATCGCCCTGCTGCTGCTGGTGCCGCCGCTGTGGCACAGGCTTGCGGGCTGAAGGCTTGAATGGCTGCACCTGACCCGGCCGGGCGGCGCCATGTTCCTGGTTCTCGACAACTACGACAGCTTCACCTTCAACCTGGTGCAGTACCTGGGCGAACTTGCCGCCACCCATCCCCTGGCGGCCGACCTGCGGGTGGAACGCAATGATGCCCTCAGCCTCGAGCAGATCCGGGCCCTGCAGCCGGCCGCGATCCTGATTTCGCCTGGGCCCGGCGATCCCGACCAGGCCGGAGTCTGCCTGGAGGTGCTGCGGGAACTGGGACCCAGCGTGCCGATCCTGGGGGTGTGCCTGGGGCACCAGGCCCTGGCCCAGGCCTACGGCGGCCGGGTGGTGCGGGCCCGCGAGCTGATGCACGGCAAGACCTCACCGGTCCACCACGGGGGGCAGGGGGTGTTCGCCGGTCTGCCCAACCCGTTCACCGCCACGCGCTACCACAGCCTGATCGCCGAACGCGAAAGCCTGCCGGCCTGCCTGGAGGTGACGGCCTGGCTGGAGGACGGCACGATCATGGGCCTGCGCCACCGCGACCATCCCCATCTGCAGGGGGTGCAGTTCCATCCCGAAAGTGTGCTCACCGAGAGCGGCCACGCCCTGCTGGCCAACTTCCTGCGGGAAGCGGCCGCCCAGCGCTGCTAGCTTCGCGCCCGAACCTCAGGGCCTCCGGCCACCGACACCCCATGGCTCTGGCGCAGGTGGGCTTCGCCCGGCAGGGAATTCAGGCCTCCATGAACAGCTCCGTGGCGGCTCTGGCGGTGGGCCTGGCGGTGCTGGGCACGGCGCCGGCCACCCCGGCGGCCGGTGGTGGCGTGACGATCACCAGCTACGGCCACAGCGCCCTGCTGATTCAGGGCGGTGGAGCCACGGTGCTGCTCAATCCGTTCCAGGCCGTGGGCTGTGCGGCGGGCCTCGCCGAACCGCGGGTGGCGGCTGACGTGATCCTGGCCAGCAGCCGCCTGCGCGATGAAGGCGCCCCGGTGGCCCGGGGCCGCCTGCTGGTGAATCCCGGGTCGTACCGGGTGGCCGGACTGCAGATCGAGGGCATCGGCGCCCCCCACGACCGGGTGGGGGGACGACGTTTCGGTTCCTCCACCCTCTGGCGCTGGAAGCAGGGAGGGCTGGAGTTCGCCCATCTGGGGGGTACCGCCGCCCAGCTGAGTCCCTCGGATCGGGTGCTGCTCGGGCGGCCGGACGTGCTGGTGATCGGGGTGGGTGGCGGTGCCAAGGTGTACACCGGCAGTGAAGCGGCGGCGATGGTGCGGGAGCTGCAGCCCCGCCGGGTGATTCCGGTGCAGTACGGCGGTGGGCCCACCGCCAGCTGTGACCAGGGATCGGTGAAGCCGTTCCTCGAGGCGATGGCGGGCACCACCGTGCGCCGGGTGGGACCCAGCCTCAGCATCACCCCGCCGGCCGGCGATCGCACCGTGATCGAACTGATGCGCTGATTTCGCCGGCAAGGCAGGCGGCTCCTCAGAGCCCCTCGATCGTCCGGTAGGCGTTCCAGAACAGTTCCAACTGCTCACGGGTGCCGAGGCTCACCCGCAGGGAGCCGTCGATCAGGGGTTTGCCGGCCATCGAACGCACCAGGATGCCCGCCTCTCGCAGGGCGTCATCCACAGCGGCGGCCTCGCCGCGGGGCCAGACCAGCAGATAGTTGCCGCCGGCGCAGTGGTGACGCACGCCCGCGGCGGCGAACTGTTCCAGCAGCCAGTCGCGGCCGGCCAGCACACTGGTGACGTAGCCATCCACATAGGCCTGATCCGCCAGGGCGGCATGGGCGGCGGTCACGGCGAAGCTGTTGATGTCGTAAGGGCCCGTGACCCGGCTGATCCGGTCGACCACGGCGGGATGGCCGATGGCGAAACCGATGCGCAGCCCAGCCAGGCCGGCGGTCTTGGCCAGGGAACGGAGCACCACAAGGTTGGGATGGGCCGCGAAGGGATCGGAGCCCGCCGCCCGGGCCCGCTGCAGCAGCAGCGGCAGCACGCTGTCGCTGCTGAAGGCCTCGTAGAGCTCATCCACCACCACCAGGGTGCCAGGGGCGGCCGCCGCCAGCTCGAGGATCGGCTCGGGCGCCAGGCGGGTGCCGGTGGGGTTGTTGGGATTGCAAAGCAGCAGCAGCCTGGGAAGGATCCCCCCGGCCCCACCCTGCAGCGCCGTGCGGATCGCCGCCAGCGGGAAGGCGAAATCCGGCCCCTCGTAGGGGATCGCCTCAATCTCCATGCCCTGCATCTGGGCGCAGGGGGTGTAGTAGCCGAAGGTGGGAACGGTGGTGAGCAGCCGTTGCCCCCGATCTCCATAGGCATGGAAAAGGGCATGGATGGCCGCATCGACGCCGTTGAACAGACCCACATGGGCAGGGCTGAGGCCCGCGGGAGGCTGGCCTGCTGCCTGGGTGCTGGCCATGGGGGCGCTGGCCATGCCCCCCGGCGTGCGCTCCAGGGCGGCCACCACCGCCTCCCGCAGCCCGTCGTATTCGGGATAGACGGCGATCTGATCCGCGCTGATCGCCCGCAGTGCCTCCAGCACCAGAGGGCTCGGGCCCACGGTGTTCTCGTTGAAATCCAGCCGCAACAGGCCTCGGCGGCCCTCCAGCGGAGCGCTGTAGGCCTTGAGACTCTCCACCTCTGGCCGCGCCAGGGGCGGGGAACCGAAGGAGCTGGAATCCACAGGATTGGAGGGCATCACCGCTCAGCGCGCAAGGGGATCGTAGGCAGCGCCTGCCTGGCCCCTGCCCGCGGCGCCTGGCAGCGGACCGCTCACATCCGATCCAGGCTGGGAATCCCCAGCAGATCCAGCCCCAGCCGCAGGGTGTCGGCGGTGAGGTGACAGAGGGCCAGACGGGAAGAGCGGGCGGGCTCCTCGGTCCGCAACACCGGCACCTGGTCGTAGAAGCGGTTGAACACCTGGCTCAGTTCGAACAGATAGGTGCAGAGCCGGTTGGGCAGCAGTTCCTCTTCCACCTCGGCGATCACCGCATCAAACGCCAGCAGGTGGCGCACCAAGGCCCATTCCTGGGGTTCGGTGAAGCGGAGCGACTGCGCCGGATCGTTGCCGGCATCCCCCCCCTTGCGGGCAATGCCGGCAATGCGCACCACGGCATAAAGCAGATAGGGGGCCGTGTTGCCCTGCAGGGTCAGCATCCGATCGAAGCTGAACTGGTAATTGGTGATCCGGTTCTGGCTGAGGTCGGCGTACTTCACGGCCGCCAGGCCGACGGTGGTGGCCACATGCTCGATGAAGGCCTCGTCCTCGCTGCGCTCCTCTTCCGCCAGGCGGCGGCGCAGATCGGCTTCGGCGCGCTGCACCGCCTCATCGAGCAGGTCCCGCAGTCGCACCGTGTCGCCGGCGCGGGTCTTGAGCTTCCTGCCGTCCTCGCCCTGCACCAGCCCGAAGGGCACGTGCTCCAGGCGAGCCCCCTCAGGGATCCAACCGGCCCGGCGGGCCACCTGGAACACACCGGCGAAGTGATTGGCCTGGCCCGCATCGGTCACGTAGATGACGCGGCGGGCGCCATCGCCCTCCGGCGCCGGGGCAAAGCGGTAGCGGATCGCGGCCAGGTCGGTGGTGGCGTAATTGAACCCCCCATCGCTCTTCTGCACGATCACGGGCATCGGCTTGCCCTCCTTGCCGCTCACCCCCTCCAGGAAGACGCAGCGGGCCCCGTCGTCGGTGACCAGTAGACCGGCGGCCTCCAGATCGGAGACAACTGCCGCCAGGTAGGGGTTGTAAAACGACTCCCCACGCTCACCGAGGCGGATGTCGAGGCGGTCGTAGATCCGCTGGAACTCGCGTCGGCTCTGATCACAGAGCAGTCCCCAGGCCTTGAGCGACACCGGATCACCGCTCTGCAGCTTCACCACCTCCTCGCGGCTGGTGGTCTGGAAGGCTTCGTCTTCATCGAAGCGGGCCTTGGCCTGGCGGTAGAAGGCCACCAGATCGCCCAGGTCCACCGCATCGGCGGTATCGAGCGCTTCCGGGGCCACCTGCTTGAGGTGGGTGATCAACATGCCGAACTGGGTGCCCCAGTCGCCCACATGGTTGAGCCGCAGCACCGGATGGCCCCGGAATTCCAGTACCCGGGCCAGCGATTCGCCGATGATCGTGGAGCGCAGATGCCCCACGTGCATCTCCTTTGCAATATTGGGGCTGGAGAAATCAACGATCACCGGCGCCGCTGCCGCCCCGCCGGCAGCAGCGGTCTCCTCGGCCACGCTGGGCACCCCCAGGCGCGGATCCCCGAGCCTGGAGCGCACCTCCTGCGTCAGCGTCTCCGGCCGGAGGGTGAGGTTGATGAAGCCCGGGCCGGCGATCTGGGGCTCCAGGCAGAGGGCGGCAAAGGCCGGATCGGCCTGGAGCTGCTCCACGATCGCCGTGGCCAGGGCCCGGGGGGGCTGGGCCAGGGGCTTGGCCAGGGGCAGGGCGCCGTTGGCCTGGAAATCGCCGAATTCGGGCTTGGAGGCGGGCGCCAGCTGGGGATCAAGGGATTGGCCGGCCTGGCGGGCGGCAGCCGCTGCCTCCGGGAAGGCCCTCTCCATGGCGGCCTGCAGCTGACCGTTGAGGACATGGAGGATCGACAGCATGGGCAGGAAAACCGCTGCAGCGGCCGGCACTGACTCCGATCATCCCTCCCCGCGCTCCAGCCGCAGCGGGCTTCAGCCAGCGCCTGGTTCCTGAAGACAACTGAAGGTGCAGAGGCGGCGCCGACGCCGGATTACCGAACACGCCTCCTCACCGTTCATTCCGACCCGAAGCCCCCCTCTTTCCCCCTGGCGCCGGCCAAAAGCCAGTGACAGCCATGCGCGGGCTCGCCTTGCCGGCCGCCGAGCTTCAGAAAGCACCCAAAAACAGGACTCCGAGCGGGCCGATCTTCACCACACGCTCACCCCACACCAGCCCCTTCCCCAGATTAGATAAAGCAATTCACAGCAAATATTCTCCGAAAAGCTTCACCGCACCGGAAGCTATTTGCACTGGAAAGGATGTCTTAACCGGCCGAAGATATGTACAGAAAGAGACCCGAGAGCGGCCATGACCTCCACTACCACCACTTCTTCCTTCAACTTCCTGCTCGAAGGTCTTGAAGTCTCCCGTCATCGCAACTTCAACGACTCCCTGCTCACCGCCAGTGACGCCATCAGCGTCGCGGTGACCCGGGAAGTCGCCAACACCTCCACCACTGCCCCCGCCTTCGCCAAGGCCGGCACCGAAGCTCCCGAAATCCGCCTCTCCCTGGAAACGACCGCCGGCACGATCGGCAGCCACGAACTGCTGAGCGGCTCCACCGCAGGCGCGGAATCCACGGCAGACGCCCCCACCACCGACTCCGCCCCCGGCGCCGCCTCAGCCCAAAGCAGTGCCGGTTGCCTCTGCCCGGTGTGCTCCCAGCTGGCGGTGCAGAACGCCGGGGTGGAAACCCTGGAAGCCGCCTGGGCCACCACCAGCACCGATTCCACCAGCATCACCCTCGGCACCTCGCTGGATCTGGGCAAAACCTTCGTGCTGCACAGCAATCCCACTGCCAACCACACGATCTATCTCGATTTCGACGGCTTCGACATCGCCAGCACCCCCTGGGAGAACGGTGGTGCCCTGAGCCTCAAGCCCTTCTACGCCGATCTCACCACCATCACCACCCAGACCGAAATCCAGCGCATCTGGCAACGGGTGGCAGAGGATTTCGCCCCCTTCAATGTCAATGTCACCACCCAGCAGCCGAATGTGGAGGATCTCCGCAAGAGCGGCACCGGTGACAGCCGCTGGGGCATCCGGGTGGCCTTCACCTACAACACCAACCAGCTCACCGGCCTGACGATCGCCAATGCCGGCGGCGGTGGCACCGCTTACTACGACAGCTTCAACTGGAGCACCGACGATGTGACCCTGGTGTTCAACCGTGGTGAATACTCTGCAGCCGCCACGGCCAGCCACGAAGTGGGCCATACCCTCAACCTGACTCACGACGGCGGCAGCTACGGCAGCAATGCCGAGTACTACGAAGGCCACGGCGGCACCGTGGAAACCAGCTGGGGCACAATCATGGGCGCCCCCTACATCAACGCCGACGAGAACGTCACCACCTGGAGCAAGGGCGACTACATCGGCGCCAACAACAAGCAGGACGATCTCTCCGTCATCACCACCAACAACGGCTTCTCCTTCCGGGCCGACGATTACGGCAACAGCCTTGCCACGGCCCAAGCGGTTTCCGGTGTGAGCTTCAGCCAGTTCGGCGTGATCGAACGCACCAGCGACGTGGATGTGTTCCGCTTCGACACCGGCACCGGCAACGTGACCCTCTCGCTCACCAATGCCGCCCGCGTGTTCGCCGCCGATGGTCTGGGGGGCTTCACCACCGACTACCTGGCCGCCCGTGGCGCCAACCTCGACATCTCCGCCAATCTCTACCGCGCCGATGGCACCCTGGTGGCCAGCAGCAATCCGGTGGACCTGCTTTCCGCCAGCTTCAACCTCAACCTCGACGCAGGCAGCTACTACCTTTCGGTGGATGGCACCGGCGTCGGCGATCCCTTCGCCAGCACCCCCACCGGCTACACCGAGTACGGCAGCCTCGGCCAGTACCTCCTCAGTGGCACGGTGGTGGGCACGACCACCCCTGTGGTGCCCGCCGGCCTGCTGATTTCCGCCGGCAGCCTCAACACCACCGAGGCCGGCGGCACCGCCAGCTTCAGCCTCAGCCTGGCCGCCGCCCCCACCGCCGATGTGGTGGTGAGCTTCGCCAGCAGCGACACCACCGAGGTGGGCGCCCCCGCCTCCGTGACCTTCACCGCCGCCAACTGGGCCACCGCCCAGACCGTGACCCTGGTGGGCCTGGACGACACCCTGGTGGACGGCAATCAGACGGCCACGATCCAGATCACCGCCAGCAGCAGCGATGCCGCCTACAACGCCCTGGCCCCCTCGAGCCTGAGCGTCACCAACGCCGACAACGACACCCTGGTGGCCACCAGCAGCGTCGCCGCCAGCGGCGCCCTGGTGAACGGCGTCACCTACACCTCGGCTCCTGTGGTGAGCGGGCTGGTGAGCGCCACCGCCGGCAGCGACGACCAGCGCCAGGTGATCACCGAAGGGCTGATGAGCACCGGCGGCGGCAGGCAGGCCAAGAGCACCAGCTCCCTGCAGTCCTACGTGTGGTCGTTCAACAACCTGCAGAACGCCAGCCAGTTCAGCTTCGAGGGCTTCCGCTCCGCCAACAGCGAAACCGACAACTTCCAGCTGCAGCTTTCCACCAACGGCGGCAGCACCTGGAGCAGCCTGCTCACGGTGAGCAACACCACCGAAGCCACCAGCACGGTCGCCCTCACCACCCCGATCACCGGCTCCGCCCAGGTTCGTGTCCTCGACACCAACCGCAGGAGCGGTTACACCCAGCGCGACAGCCTCTACGTGGATCAGCTGCTCTTCTCCGGCAACACCGTGCAGGCCGCCCGCGCCTTCGACACGATCACCGGCAGCGGCGGCAACGGCCAGGGCACGACCGCCAAGGCGAACGCCAGCCTCGACAACGCCGAGATCACCCCGTTCGCCGGCCTGCTGCTGGGCGGTGGCTCGGTGGAGCCCATGGGCCAGACCCTCTCCCTCTTCCTCGCCGCCGCCAACCCCGCCGCCCCTTGGCTGCTGAGCGGCCAGTCGCTGCTCTGATCAGCCGGTTCGCACACGGCTCCTTTCCTTCTCCTCTTTCTCCAAGCCCCGGCGATCCCGGGGCTTTTCTGCTGGCCCCACCCCGGCCCCTCAGACCAGGAACACCTCAAACCGCATGCTCAGATCCAGCCAGGCGCTGCGCGTCACCGGCGCACTGGTGGAGATCAGATCGATACCGGTGGCGGCATAGGCCCGCAACCGCCCGGGCTGTACCCCGGAAGCCTCCAGCACCACGGCCCTGCCCTGGGCGGCGGCCAGCTGGCGCAGCCTGGGCACCAGGGCCTGCAGCCGTTCCGGCTCAAATTCATCCAGCAGCACCGCATCGGCCCCGGCCCGCAGCGCCGCTTCGGCCTCCTGCTCCGTTTCCGCCTCCACGATCACCCGGGCCGGCCACGGGCTCGCCGCCCGCACGGCGACGATGGCTCCGGCCACCCCACCGGCCCAGGCCAGATGGTTTTCCTTGAGCATCGCCGCATCATCGAGCCCCAGCCGGTGGTTCACCCCACCGCCGCAGCGGACGGCGTACTTCTCCAGCACCCGCAGCCCCGGGGTGGTCTTGCGGGTGTCGGCCAGGCGCACGCCGCTGCCTTCCAGCTCCGCCACCAGCTTCGCGGTGGCGGTGGCGATGCCGGACAACCTCATCGCCAGGTTGAGGGCGGTGCGCTCCCCCGCCACTAAGGCGGCGGCGCTGCCTTCGAGTTCGAGCAGCCGCTGGCCCTGCCGCACCGTCTCACCATCGGCCACCAGCAGCCGCACCCCTACATGGGGATCCAGCAGGCGAAACAGGGGCTCCACCAGCACCCCGCCGCAGAAGCGGCCTTCCTGCTTGGCGATCCAGTGGGCCCGGCCGCTGCGCCCCCGCAGGGCGGGGGCGGTGAGGTCGCCGCGACCGAGATCCTCGGCCAGCCAGGCGCCCAGCTGCTCCAGCAGAACTGGGGTGAAAGGAAGCGAAGCAGGGGAAGCCATCACGGCGATGCCGTCCCAGGGGAGGCGGGGTTCGCTCCATGATCAACGCTGGCCGGCCGGGGCGTCACTTGCCGATGCAGAAACGGGCGAACACCCGATCCAGCACCGCCTCACTCACCTCCTCGCCGGTGATCTCCCCGAGGGCACGCACGGCGACGCGCAGATCGATCGTCCAGAAATCCCAGGGCAGCTGCTGGGCGGCAGCCTCCAGGCTGCGCTCCAGGGAAAGGGCCGCCTCGGCGGCCAGCTGCCGTTGGCGGCCGTTGAGCGCCACCTGAATCCCCTGCAGATCGCCGGCGCCGCAACAGGCCAGCAACCGCTGCACCAGCGCATCGCGGCCGGCCCCCTCCAGGGCACTGATCGCCAGATCGGCCGCAGGCAACGGCAACGGCCGCTCCGGCGCCAGATCCCGCTTGTTGCCCACCACCAGCAGCGGCACCGTCGCCGGCACCAGCTCTCGCAAGGCCTGATCCTCCTGCGTCCAGCCGACGCTTAGGTCGAACAGCAGCACCACCGCATCGGCCGCCGCCAGGGCTTCGCGGCTGCGGGCGATCCCGAGGCGCTCCACAGGATCGTCGGTGGAGCGGATGCCGGCGGTGTCGAGCAGGGTGAGGGGCACGCCGTCGAGCACCAGGTCGCTTTCGAGCAGATCGCGGGTGGTGCCCGGATGGTCGGTCACGATCGCCCTCTCCCTGCGGCTCAGCAGGTTGAGCAGGCTGCTCTTGCCCACATTCGGGCGGCCGACGATCGCCACCCGCAGCCCCTCCCGCAGCAGCTCCCCCTGCCGCGCTTCCGCCACCAGCTGCTCCAGGGCAGCCCGCACCGCCACCAGTTCCGCCACCACCGCCTCGACCGGCAGGGGCGGCAGATCATCTTCAAAATCCACCCGGGCCTCCAGTTCGGCCAGCTGGTCGAGCAGCCGCTCCCGCAGCGCCGAGATCTGCCGCTGCAGACCACCATCGAGGCCGGCCATCGCCAGCTGGGCGGCCCGCCGGCTGCGGGCGGCGATCATCTCGCCGATCGCCTCCGCCCGGGTGAGATCGAGGCGCCCGTTGAGAAAGGCCCGCTGACTGAACTCTCCAGGGCCTGCCGGTCGGGCCCCGGCGGCCAGGGTGAGCTCCAGCACCTGACGCACCGCCACCAGACCGCCGTGGCAGTGAAATTCCACCACGTCTTCGCGGGTGAAGCTGCGGGGAGCCCGCATCAGCAACAGCAGCACTTCATCAAGCCGCGCTGCTGTGATCGGATCCACCACATGGCCGTAGAGCACCCGATGGCTGTCCCAGATCTGGTGGCCGGCGGCCTTGAACAGGCGTCGAGCGATGCTTTCGGCCAGGGGACCGGAGAGTCGCACGATCGCCACACTGCCCTGGGCCGGAGCCACCGCCGTGGCGATCGCCGCGATCGTGTCGACAGCAGCAGGGGAGGAAGGGGAGCTGGCAGAGCCCACCGGCGGTGGCTGGCATTCGGTCTACCAGTGTCCGACCCGGTGGGCCCGGACCCCTGGGCGAACGCAGGTCAGGACCCGCTCAAACCCGGGAAGATCATCAGATCGATGTGCCCACCACTGGGCTGACGCCACTCCCGGAACTCGGCGGCCAGAGCCCTTTGCTCCTGCGAAAGGGACTGGGCTTCGAGGTCCTGCAGGCGCTGATGCACCAGATCCAGGGTGTTGTCGATCAGCTGGGCGGCCTGTTCAGAGGTCATGGGCTGGGCGGCGAAGAACGTTTCCTTGATGGGATCGGTTCTAGGGGACGTCCTTGGGGCGGGTTGTAGTCACTGACACGGGCCCCCGGGGCTGTGGGCGGATGCTCACGCAAGCTTCAGCGACCGCTCCATCTCCTGCAGAACCACATCCGTCACCAGCTTGATCCGATAGCGGCAGGCCTGGGTTTCGGTGCAGTCAAAGGTTCGATGCTCCCAGTATTTATTGCTGCCCGCCCCACCGCCGCAGACCCCGAAGTAATCACACTCCCGGCGGCAGCGCTCCACCCCGGCGGCCATGTCGCGCTGCATGCGCTGGAACTTCTCGGTATGCACCACCGATTCCAGGCTGTTTTCCAGCACATTGCCGAGCACGAAATCACCATATTCCTCAGTTTTCACTGCCAGCATCTCTGGATCAAAGGTGGAGAAATTACCGCGGTGATCCACATTGAGGATCACAAACGGATTGTTCATATCGGTACGCTCAAGCCGCACGTCGGCATAGGCAAGGGAGCAGATGAGGTCGAACTCCCGCAGCTGAAACCGGCCGCCCGTGGCGACGTTGAGCTGCCAGACACGCTCCAGGAACGCCCGGTAGCGGCCCTCCAGCCCGGGGCGATCCAGGCTGGACACCCGATTCGCCCCCTCGGTTTCCTCCATGTTGAACCCCACTTCGGTGATGCCGTTCTCCAGGAAGAAGGAAACGATCTCGTCGGGATGGTCGAGCGATTCCTCGGTGAGAACGGCGATCACATGGAAGGGAATGTCGTGGCGCTGCAGCCAACCGATGCCCCGCATGGCGGCGGCATGGCTGCCCAGACCGGTACGGGTCCGGCGATGGCGGTCGTGCAGGAAGGCAGGCCCATCCAGGCTCACCCCCACCTGGATCCGATTGCGCTGCAGGCACTCGCACCAGGCCTGATCGATCACCGTGGCATTGGTCTGCAGGCTCTGGGTGATCGTGATCGGAACGTCTGGATGGCGGGCCAGGGCCGCCTCGATCCGCCGGGTGGCCTCGTCATAGAACGCACGGGGCATCGCCAGCGGCTCTCCCGCGTGCCAGAGCAGGGTGAGCTCGGGGCCTGCATAGGGACTTTCCAGCACCCGGTCCAGAATCGGATCCAGGAGTTCCGGTCCCAGCCGGCCCCGGTTGCCCCGGTCGGGGAGGTAGCAGTAGTCGCAGTCAAGGTTGCAGAAGGGCGTGGGCTGGACCACCAGCAACGAGAGGGGCCCGAACGGAACGGAACTCACCAGTTGCGGAACCCGACCGCGCCGGGCCGCGCATTGACAAACCCGCCGCCGGGCCGCGCATTCACGAAACCGCCGCCTCCGTTCACAAAGTGACCGGTGCCGTAATAGGGATGGTTGCTGAAGCCTCCGTAGTGCGGGGTATTCACCCAGCCACCACCGCGGCCGTTCACAAACCCGGCCGAGATCAACATCGACTCCTGGTCACCCGGCTGCCGCTGGCCCTCCTGCTCGCGCAGGGCCGCGGTGATCCGGCTCAGCCTTGCTTCAATCGAAGGCTGGCTCTGGCCGCTGGCCAGGGTCGCGGGCAGCGGCGACGAGGTGGCCTGGGCGCTGGGGGCCCCGAGCGCCGAGAGCGCCAGCAGAAAACCGAGCAGGGAGGTGCGGGAAGTGATCGACATGGGGAGGAGCCAGGGGGCGGAGCTGGTTGGCGAGCGAGTGGATTGGCGCGCGAGCTGGTTGACGCGCTAGTTGACGGAAGGCTTGGCGGCGCCGGCGGCCGGGAGCTGGATCTGCTCGTGGTTGAGCAGAACGGTCTGGAAATAGAGGCGGATCACTTCGGGAGGCAAGCCGAGAATGCCGCTGGGACCCACCCAGCGATCCACGGTGGCCACGGCGGTGGGATCGCCGTTGAGATACCCCTGCAGCAACTTGGCGATCGCCAGATTCACCAGGTTGCGGAAGGTGGAATTGTTCTCCGGCAGGATGCAGCCCACCGCGTAGCGGGAGTAGGCCTCGTCGGGCACCAGCCCGTATCCCTTGGCCGAGCTGTTGCGCAGGCTGGCGGCCAGCAGGATCGAATCCCCGGCCACGGCATCGACCTTGCCGGCCAGCAGGGCCTTCATGGCCGCATCCACAGAGGTAAGCGGCACCCTCACCGCCTTGGGCTGAAGGGCAGCGATCGTGCTCTCCCCGAGCGAACCCGCCACCACGCCGATGCGGCGGCCGGCCATCGACGCCAGGGAGCCATCCAGGCTGCCGGTACGGGTGAGCAGACGAATGCCGGAGAGGCTGTAGGGGAGGGAGAAGTCGACGAACATCTCGCGCTCCCAGGTGAACTGGGCGCCGCAGGAGAGGTCCACCTCCCCACGGCTCACCTGGCGGAAGGTGCTGGCCTGATCCTCGCTCGGCATGTACGCCAGCTTCACGGGCTTGCCGAGATAGGCGGAGACCTCGGCCGCGATCAGGCGGGCCACATCCATGGAGTACCCCACCAGCTCCTTTCTGCTGTTGAGAAAGGAGTAGGGGCTGCCAGCTGCGGTGCCCCCCATCGTGAGCTCGCCGGTGCGAGCCACATGCTCGATCACCGTCTCGGCACGGGCCGGCAGGGGAACGGCCCAGCCGCTGCCGAAGGTGGCCAGGGCCAACAGGGCAACCACTCGAAACTGCACAGGCTTCAGGCGCAAGGGTGAAGTGGTTCAAATCTGGCGAGCGATGCCGGAGGGAACCGGAACCGAGGTTTTTCTTAATTCCCTCCGCCGCTGTCCTGCCCGCCCCTGCGCGTTGATCCGACTGCGTTTTCCGTCACTCCGCGCGCTTTTTGCACGGTGATTGTGTGGCGGGCTGCACTGGTCCTTAACTTTCTGGAAAGCTCCGACTCGCAGCAATGCCCGCCGGCCCCATGGAAGCTCCGGCAAACCTTCCCTTCATCCAGCTGCCGGAGGCCTCCCTGGCGTCCAGCAGCCCGGTGGATTTCGGTTCGGTGGTGGGCACCTATCTGCCGCTGCATGTCCACAGCTGGGAGCATCCCGAACACCAGCAACCCTTCCTCAACAAGTCGGGTTGCATCCGCCTGGGGGAGATCACCCTGCTCTCCACCTGGGGCTCAGCCATCCAAGGGGTGGTGGAGCAGAAATGCGAAGCCCAGCTGGTGGTGCCGTATGTGGCAGGCATCAATGAATTCACCCTTAATCGCCGAAGGTTCACCTTCCGAACCTCGTGCCTGTTCCTGCCGGCGACCCGGAATCGCATCCGCATCGACTGCACCGTCTGCTCCGGGGTGATCATCAGCTTCCCGCCCGAGTGCCTGCTGCCGGTGGCCCACGCGATCGCCGGCCCGAGGTTCGATACCCACCTGCTGCAGGCCGCCCTCGCCCAGCCAGCCATTCTGAACCGACGCTCCGATCCCCGCCGCGACCAGCTGCAGCGGCTGCTGATGGACGCGATGGCCTTTGCCGAACAGGCGGTGCACCTCTCCGGCGGCATCCACCCGATGCTGAATCTCGACGACCTGATCCGTCGGTTGATCGTGATGCTGCTGGTGCCCGACCTGCTCGAACCGCAGGCCGAAGCGATCGGCGAGGCCAGGCCCTTCGTCCATGCCGACCTGGTGGAATGGCTGCTGGGCCATCTCGATCAACCGATCAGCCTCTCGGAACTGGAACAGCGCAGCTGCTACAGCCGCCGGGCCCTGCAGTACGCGTTCAAGCAGCGCTTCGGCGTGGGCCCGATGCAATGGCTCCGGCAGCAGCGGCTGGCCAAGGCGAAGGCCCTGCTCGAAGAGCGGGGGCGCCGGATCACGCTCACCGAAGTGGCCCATGCCTGCGGCTACCTCTCCCTGGCCACCTTCAGCCGCGACTACCTGACCCGTTACGGCGAACGCCCCTCCCTGGTGCAGCGGCGTTTCCCTAACCTCTGAACCCGGCGCCCCCCGGACCCCGGACCGGCTTCAGCCGATCCCCGTGCGGGCCAGATCCAGCACGTCGGCCATCGAGCGGATCTGATCCATGGTGGTGCGCAGCTGGGAGGCACTCACCAGTTCGACCCGCAGATCGATGCGGGCGGGCCGGCCGGGATTGGTGCGCACGCGGGCGTCACTCACGTTGATGCGGCTGTCGGAGAGGCGGGTGAGGATGTCCTTGAGCACGCCCACCCGATCAAGCACCTCGATCCGCAGCTGCACCGGATAGCGGCGTCGGGCCTCATCCGCCAGAGGGTTCCATTGCACCGGCAGACGGCGTTCCACCGGCACCTGGTGGAGATTGGCGCAATCCTGGCGATGGATGGTGATGCCATGGTTGCCCAGGGCCACGGAGCCGACGATCGGCTCCCCCGGCAGCGGGCTGCAACATCCGCCCATGCGGTATTCGAGCCCCTCCAGCCCGAGGATCGGGCTGGCCGCCCCGGCCTCGGTGTGGTGGGCGGGCGGCTGCGGCGCCGCCTGGTCGGCCTGGGCCGACACGTGGCGGGCCACCTCCTCGTTGCTGAGCACCGGCGCGCTGGCGGCGGTGGCCAGGCGGATCTCCTCGCGCAGGCGATTGAGCACCTGCTGGAGCGTCACTCCGCCGAAGCCGAGGGCCGCCAGCAGGTCCTCGGTGTTCACCAGGTTGCAGCGGCGGGCCACCCGGGCCATCGCCTCGCCGTGGAGCAGGGCATCGAAGCCTTCACGGCCCAGCTCCCGCTCCAGCATCTCGGTGCCGCGGGTGAGGTTCTCCTCCCGATGGCTGCGCTTGTACCACTGGCGGATGCGATTGCGGGCCGTGGGGGTGGCCACGAAATTGAGCCAGTCGAGGCTGGGATGGGCAGACTTGGCCGTGATGATCTGCACGAAATCACCGTTCTGCAGCGGCGTAGGCAGGGGACAGAGGCGGTCGTTGATGCGCACGCCCTGGCAGTGATTGCCCACCTCCGAGTGAATCCGGTAGGCGAAATCCACGGCGGTGGAACCCTTGCGCAGCCCCACCACATCGCCATTGGGGGTGAACACGAACACCTCCTCATCAAAGAGGTCCTCCTTGATCGCGGCCAGAAAATCGCTGCTGTCCTCGCCGCCGTCATCCTTCTGCCAATCCACCATCTGGCGCAGCCAGTTGAAGCGCTCGGTGTCGCCTCCGGCGGCGGGTGAGCCCCCCTCCTTGTATTTCCAATGGGCGGCGATGCCGTATTCCGCCACCTGGTGCATCTCGGTGGTGCGGATCTGCACCTCGATCGGCCGGTGGCGGCCGATCACCGCCGTATGCAGCGACTG